>NZ_JAAZTS010000020.1 GCF_019239235.1 Caecibacteroides pullorum
CCTGTTCGACAAGACTAATTTCAATGATGTCAAAGATCTATATAATCCCATTATTCCGGGGCTATTTGATTAATTGTTTAACTCGTCCCATTTTAACGGGACACTAGTGGAGTGCCCTAAAAGTTAATATCAACTTTTAGGAGCACTCTACAATTTTAAATTGCCTATTGTTTAACACTCTCTTGTAGAATTTAAAGCTACATCAAGTTACTGGCCAATTCGCTCAATTCGCTGCGCTCGCCTTTCACGAGATTGACGTGGGCGAAGAGGTTTTGGTCACGCATACGGTCAATCATATACACAAGGCCGTTGGACTGGCTGTCCAAATAGGGCTGGTCAATCTGCTGGATGTCGCCCGTAAATACCATCTTCGTCCCCTCGCCCGCACGGGTAATGATAGTCTTGATCTCGTGAGGTGTCAAATTCTGTGCTTCGTCGATGATACAGTAGGTTTCACTCAGGCTTCGACCACGAATAAATGCCAGGGCTTCAATAACGAGTTGATCGCTCTTTTGCATATCTTCCAAACGTTTCACTTCACTGGAGCTGGCAGCAAACTGATGCTTGATGACATTCAGGTTATCGAACAGAGGTTGCATGTAGGGAGCAACCTTTTCATTGGCATCACCTGGCAAAAAGCCGATGTCCTTGTTGGAAAGGGCCACAATGGGACGAGCCAACAGAATCTGTTTGTATTCGTTCATCTGCCGTAAAGCAGCGGCCAAAGCCAGCAAAGTCTTTCCCGTACCTGCCTTACCCGTCAGCGCTACAAGCTTGATGTTTGGATCATTTAGCACCTCGAAGGCAAAGCTTTGTTCGGCATTGCGCGGCTCAATGCCATAGTTCTTCGACTTGTTGACACGACATACTGCATGGCTGAACGGATTATAGCGGGCCAAAACACTGTTTCGGTCGCTTTTCAGCACGAAGCATTCGTTGGGATGAATAATGTCCTTGAAAGGAAACTCGCTGATATCGATACCTTCTTTCGAGGAATAAATGTTGTCGATCAGCGTAGGATCTGTACCTTCAAACACTTCGTTGGACTTTTCAAAGATATCCACATTAAGTACTTTGTCAGTAATGTAGTCCTCACAAAGAATGCCGACAGAACGAGCCTTCATCCTCAAGTTGACATCCTTAGTGACAAGGATAGACTTCATCTTGGGATACTTCGTCATCAACCAGTCGGTCACAGCCAAAATCTGATGGTCAGGTTTGTGCTCAGGGAAAGAATCGTACACACGTTTGGACTCTACATTGCCAGTCACAACAAACAATTTTCCCAATCCTTCCCCCAAAGGAGCCCCTTTCGTAAACAGATTATCATCAGTAATTTCATCTAACTCGCGAACAAACTCACGGGCATTGTAATTGATCTGCTCATTGCCTTTCTTAAACTTATCCAGTTCTTCCAACACGACAATGGGAAGATAAATGTCATTCTCCTGAAAATTTTTCAGACACTTGTAATCGTGCAGAATCACATTCGTGTCGATTACGAAATTTTTCTTTGCTCCCATACTCATTAGATTTAAATAGTACGTATCTTTGTTGCCTTTAAAGATAACAAATTAGTAAATAGAAAGGATTTGTTTCCCGTTAAATATTTCAAATGATGGACTATCAGAGCACATTATCTTACTTATATAACAGTGCCCCCCTGTTTCAGCAGGTAGGAAGCGCTGCCTACAAGGAGGGACTGCAGAATACCCTCACCCTGGACGAACACTTTGGACATCCGCATCGACGCTTCCGCACCATCCACGTAGCGGGCACCAATGGCAAAGGTTCCTGCTCGCATACCTTAGCTGCCATCCTGCAGGAGAGCGGCTACCGTGTGGGGCTCTATACGTCGCCCCATCTGGTAGACTTTCGCGAACGCATCCGTGTGAACGGACAACCCATCTCAGAGGAATATGTCGTGGACTTCGTAGAAAAGGAACGGGCCTTCTTCGAACCGCTCCACCCGTCGTTCTTCGAACTGACCACCGCCATGGCTTTCCGTTACTTTGCAGATGAACAGGTAGACGTGGCCGTCATCGAGGTAGGTCTGGGCGGACGATTGGACTGTACTAACATCATCCGCCCCGATTTGTGTATCATAACCAACATTAGCTTCGACCACATGCAATTCCTAGGCCACACGCTGGCACAGATAGCAAGCGAAAAGGCGGGAATCATCAAGGAAGGCACACCTGTAGTCATCGGCGAAACTACACCCGAAACAAAGCCAGTTTTCCTAGCCAAAGCAACCACAATGCACGCGCCCATCTACTTTGCCGAGGACTATGACCGCGAAGACTATCCAGGCATTGAATTCGAACTAAAAGGTCTCTATCAGAAGAAGAACAAACAGACAATACTTACCGCTCTCCCCCTGCTGAAGGAGGCCGGTTACCGCATCGATGGCACCAGCGTAAGGAGCGGATTCGCGCATGTCACCCGTCTGACGGGACTCATGGGACGCTGGCAAAAGTTGCAGGATGCTCCTACCCTAATCTGCGACACAGGACACAACGTGGGTGGCATCCGCTACATTGTGGAGCAACTCAAACAACAGACTTACCGCCGCCTGCACATCGTCATGGGCATGGTGAACGACAAGGATATCCGCGGCGTACTGGCACTGCTACCACGTGAGGCCGTCTACTATTTCACCCAAGCCAGCGTGAAGCGTGCCCTGTCCGCCGAAGAAGTGAAAAGACAGGCCGAAGAGGCCGGATTACAAGGAGAGTGCTACCCCGATGTACCTGCCGCTGTCAGAGCTGCACAAGAAAAAAGCCTCCCCGAAGACTTCATCTTCGTGGGAGGCAGCAGTTTCATTGTGGCCGACCTGTTAACGCACCGCGATGCACTCAATCTCCACTAAAGCATCCTTGGGTAATGCCTTCACGGCTACCGCCGAGCGGGCTGGGAAATCGCCCTCAAAATAAGTGGCATATACCGAATTCATGTCAGCAAAGAGAGACATATCGGCCAGAAAAACGGTAGTCTTCACGATATTGGCCATGCCCAAGCCTGCTTCCTCAAGAATGTGCTTCACATTCTCCAATGACTGGCGGGCTTGCGCAGCAGCCCCTTCAGGCATTACGCCTGTAGCTGCATCAATGGGCAGCTGACCTGATACAAACACCATTCCATTGGCCTCAATAGCCTGACTGTAAGGTCCGATGGCACCAGGTGCTTTCGGACTACAAATTACTTTCTTCATGTTGCTTTCAATTTTTAATTCTAATCTTACCTTTATTTTTCTCCAGTTAGAAAAAAATTTTTCTCTAACTGTGCAGTATTTCTTCTCAAACTGCATTTATAATAGTGAATGCATAAAGCAATATTCACTCATAACCTTTTTTTCATACCTAGACTTAACTAAGAAGGGGGAAAAGCCCCGAAAGAGGATGCGCAAAAAGCGCATCCTTTTTCTTTTCTTGTCAATCTAGCCTATTTACAATTCTTCTCAATCAAAACATCGACATTAGGATCACCCAATTCTTTTGCTTTAGCAAAGCTTTCACAAGCAGCAGCTTTCTGCTTCATTTGTATTTGAGCAATACCTATTAAGCGATAAGCTTCAGCATATTTGGGATCTATCTCCAAAGCCTCCTTCAGAATCTTTACAGCTTCTTCATTACGTCCTACTCGTATATTGACAACAGCCAACTCAGCACGATAGGTCAAATCCTTCGGATTCAGCTCGATTGCTTTCGCCAAATCATCGAGAGCACGCTGGTATTGACGTGCTTTCAAGGCTGCCTGCTCACGATAGTAATAGAACACATCGTTCACATTACCCTTCACTGCATCATAATATGCGTCATAATCAAGCATGGCATTACGTGCTTTTCCAACCTTCATCAACGCCTGAGCACGCTCCAACAAATAAGGAGCAGCCTCTTGTGTATAAGGTTTGTTGAATCGAGCCACACAACTGTCAATCACGGCCAGAACCTCTTCGGGCGATGCTCCCATTGCTTCCTTTATCTTAGCTGTAGTAAAGAGTGTGGCGGCCGATCCAAGCTCGGACTGATTCACCTTCTCATAAGCTTGCAAAGCACCTGCATAATCGGCTTTAGCATAAAGAATATCCCCTTCTGTCTGTACATAAACTGGCAACGGTTGAATCGCAATAGCCTGACGGATTTCATCCAAAGCCTTGTCAAACGACCAATCTTCATAAGGTTTCTCGGAATGAGAAAGAACATAATTGTAAATTATCTTAGCACGACTAAAAAGAACATCATCCTTCTTTGCTGCCACCTTCAGAGCTTGATCCAAGTCTTCAACCACGAGCTTCATGGAAGCCTCATCGTCCGACGCGAATAAACGTTGTGATGCACGACGTAAGTAACCATCAGAACTATTCGGATACTGACGGATAAAATCCTCTAATACTTCCATATACTTTTCTGGTGAAAGCTGTGAGGATGCCATATATAAAAATATGAGCGCCTCCTCTTCTGTCTCAGGCAGTGCTTTCTTGATACCAATATCCTTCAAAGCCATATCACTATAGGACAAAGCAGCAATTTTTTGTGCCATCACATAATTGGCATCTACTGCATAACAGATGCTGGCTGTATCCTGTCCCGAAGCTTTCTGCGCTAAACCGAAAACATTTCCCTCCATTGTCATCAGCGGACAACTTACCATCTTGTCCTTCAACTTCATATCAAGCGTATAGTATGAATAGTTTTCGGCCACCTTATCTACAGCTTTCACTTTACCGGCTGTATAGGTACGACTTTTTTGAGTGGAATATGGTAACAGATAAACTTCACTACCCACAACAGGAGCCGAAGCTGCAAGCACCAAAGCGGGTACTTTCTTCTCTGTAATGCCTACTTTGAACTTCACAACATCATACATATCGTCAGCACCCATAATGGCGTCGACCGGCATCTCCTTACCTTCGTAATTAACAATAACGGCACGGCGCGCGCCCTTGAACAGGGAATAGTCCGACAGGGCTACTCCGTCTTCACTCACAAAAAAACCGTTGCCCGTGTTCAGCATCTTGTCGTCCTTGTCATAGGTCACGATAGAGAATACGGCACGTTTGGCCTTATCCACCCATTTGGGTTGGGAGAAAGCCCATTGAGCCACCAGTGAGATGGCAAACAGCAATAGTATTTTCTTTTTCATCAGCATATAATCAGTTAATTCGTTGTTTTACTGCTTCATATATCAAAATGCCTGCCGCTACGGATACGTTGAGCGACTCGATGGTACCCAGCATCGGGATCTTCACCCACTCGTCGCACAGGGCCAAGTTGTCGTAGGAAACGCCCTTGTCCTCGGCTCCCATAATGATGCACATCGGGCCGGTATAGTCAGCCTTCGTGTAGTCGTAGTCGCCCTTCTCAGTGGCAGCTACGATGTGGAAACCGCTGTTCTTGAGGTATTGCAAGGTTTCCTTCAGGCTCTGCTCACGACACACGGGCAGGGTATGCAGGGCGCCGGCCGAGGTTTTCATGGCATCGGCATTCACCGTCACGCTGTTCCTGGCAGGGATGATGACGGCATCGACCGCCGCACACTCGCAAGTACGGGCAATGGCACCGAAGTTGCGCACGTCCGTCACGCCGTCGAGCATCACGAAGAGCGGATTCTTGCCCTGCTCGAAGAGGAAGGGTACGAGGTCCTCCGTCTTCTGGTAGGTGACGGCCGAAACGAAAGCCACCACGCCCTGATGATTCTTGCGCGTAATCTTGTTGATGCGCTCCACAGGTACCCGCTGGACGGGTATCAGTGTCCCCTTGAGGGCGGCAAACAGTTCCTTGGACAGGTCGCTCTGTATGTCTCTCTTCACCAGTATCTTGTCGATGTCCTTACCGGCCTGTATGGCTTCTATCACGGCACGGACGCCGAAAATCATTTCGCTTTTGTCTGTCATTCGTTTATCTTATTAGTTTATTTATCCAGTTTCAACAAGGCGCGGGCATTGTTCAGCGCGGCCTCGGTCAAGGTGGCTCCACTCAGCATGTGGGCCAGTTCCTCCACCCGTTCGTCATCGGTCAGGCGACGGATGTGGCTGTTCGTCTCCACCTCGTTGTCTTCCTTATATACTTTATAGTGGGCGCGGCCGCGCGCGGCTATCTGCGGCAAGTGGGTGATGCTGATGACCTGACGGTCGTTGTCGCCCATCTCCTGCATGATGTCGGCCATGCGATCGGCAATCTCGCCTGACACGCCCGTGTCGATTTCGTCGAACACGATGGTGGGCAACTTGACGGCTCCGGCTATCATGGCCTTGACGGACAGCATGACACGCGCAATCTCACCCCCCGAAGCCACGGACGAAATATTCTGCAACACCCCGTTCTTGTTGGCCGAGAAGAGGAAGTTCACTGTATCGGCTCCATGCACACCCGGCTCCTTGCGTACGCCCATCTCCACCTGAAAGCGGACATTGGGCATGCCAAGCGGCACCAGCCGTGCGGCCATTTGCCGCTCCACTTCGCGGGCGGCACGGGTGCGCGCTTCGGTCAAGACCTGTGCCTGCGCGGTGACCTGACTGAAGAGTTCCTTCACCTGCGCTTCTAGGCGAGCGATGTCTTCGTCGGACGACGTGATGGCCGAAAGTTGCAAAGCATAGCTTTCCTGCAAGGAAAGCAGTGCTTTGACCGTATCAACACGATGCTTTTGCTGGAGCGAATAAATGAGATTGAGGCGGGCGTTCACTTCGTCGAGGCGGGCGGGATTGAATTCGACTTCTTCTTCCTTGTCGGCCACCTCCTGCGAGATATCCTTCAGCTCGATATAGACACTGTCCAGACGGTCGGCCAATTCGCCCGCAGGAGCAAAGACCGAGCGCAAGCCCATCATCGTATTTTGGCAGTCCTTCAAGGCTTCGAGCACACCGCCTTCGTCGGCGTTCAGCACCTGTCCGGCCCGATAGAGGCCGGCCTTGATATCTTCGGCATGAGTCAGCATCTCCGCTTCCTGCTCCAACTCTTCCTGCTCACCGTCGGTAAGGTTGGCTTCCTCCAGCTGCTCCAGCTGGAAGCGGATGTAGTCTTCGTCCGCACGACTCTGCTCGGCACGGGCCACAAGCGCCTCCAGGTCCTGACGGGCCTGCCGCCAGTCGTTGTACAACTTCTGATAGGCGGCCAGCTCGGCATCGTCGTGCGCCAGCAGGTCGAGCACGTTCAACTGGAAGCCCTCCTTGTTGAGCAAGAGGTTCTGATGCTGGGAGTGGACATCGATGAGCAGCTCGCCCAGCTCTTTCATCTGCGCCAGCGAGGCAGGTGTGTCGTTGATGAAGGCACGGCTCTTACCCGAAGCATAGAGCTCGCGGCGCAGGATGCACTCGTCTTCGTACTCCAGTTCGTTAGCTTCGAAGAAAGGTTGCATGCCATAGGCCGACACGTCGAAGCGCGCCTCAATGATGCATTTCGAAGCCCCCTTGCGGATGGACTTCACGTCGGCACGCTGACCCAGCAACAGGCCGATGGCTCCCAAAATGATGGACTTGCCGGCACCTGTCTCGCCTGTGATGACTGAAAAGCCACTATCGAAGCCAATGTCCAGCTTCTCGATCAACGCATAGTTTTGTATGTAGAGCGAACGCAACATAGTATCTTACTCCGTTTCTATTGGTTCAATACTTCGGCCAGCCGGTCGACGATGTCGACGGCCACCTCGTCTTTGGTTTTCAGCGGATATTCCCTACGGCCTTCGGCGTCAATGATGGTCACCTTGTTGGTATCGTAGCGGAAACCTGCCCCTTTGTCGTTCAGCGAATTCAGGACGATGAAGTCCAGATTCTTGCGTTTCAACTTGTCCTCTGCATTCTGTTGCTCGTTGTGCGTTTCGAGCGCAAAACCCACCAAGACTTTCCGTTCGGTCGAATCGGCCTTCATCCGGCCCAATGCGGCGGCAATATCCTGTGTTGGTTTCAGGGCGAGGGTCATATTGCCCGTCTTCTCGCGCTTGATTTTCTCGTCGGCCACATGCTCGGGCGTATAGTCGGCCACGGCCGCACAGAGGATGGCGGCATCGGCCTGGGGGAAGAGCGAAGTAGCGGCTTCGTACATCTGCGCGGCCGACTCCACATCGCGCCTTTCGGCCATCGGATAGCGGGTTGTGCGTTGTACAGGCCCCGTCACGAGCAGGACACGGGCACCACGGCTAGCGCACTCGTCGGCCAGTGCAAAGCCCATCTTGCCCGACGAATAGTTGCCGATAAAGCGAACGGGGTCTATCTTTTCGTACGTCGGCCCTGTGGTTATCAGGATGGTCTTTCCCTTGAGGTCGCCTTCCTGCGCCGTAAAGTATCGCTCCAGATGGCGGATGATGTTTTCGGGTTCTTCCATGCGGCCCTTACCCACCAGATGGCTGGCCAGTTCGCCCGTACCCGGCTCGATGATGTGGTTGCCATAGGAACGGAGCTTCTCCAGATTCTGTTGAGTGGACGGATGGGCAAACATGTCGAGGTCCATGGCCGGAGCCACGAATACAGGCGCCTTGGCCGAGAGGTAGGTCGTGATGAGCATGTTGTCGGCAATGCCGTTGGCCATCTTGCCGATGGTCGAAGCGGTAGCAGGCGCTATCAGCATGGCGTCGGCCCAAAGGCCCAGGTCCACGTGGCTGTTCCACGTGCCGTCGCGTTGGGCGAAAAACTCGCTGATGACGGGCTTGCTGGTGAGGGCGGACAACGTAATGGGCGTAATGAACTCCTTGCCCGCAGGCGTAATGACCACCTGCACCTCCGCCCCGCGCTTGATGAGACCGCGGATGATGTAGCAGGCCTTATAGGCGGCAATGCTGCCCGTAATGCCCAAGACTATCTTCTTGCCTTTCAATACATTTGCCATAAGCGTTTTCTTTTATTTCTGAGTCAGTTCGCGCAGACGGATTTTCGTCAGCATGGCCTTGGTGTTCAGTGTAAAGTCACTGTTCAATATCCAGCCGTAGTAGCCAGGATCACGTTTCAGCACCTCGGCTACAGACATGCCCTTGTACTTGCCAAAGTTGAAGACTTCGATGCCCTTATCATCGTAAACCATGCGGCCGGCAAAGTCAACATTCTTGTTGAAGCTCGAGAAGTCGGAAAGGAAATTCACGTCGTTCTGCAAGTCTTCAGGATAACGGTCGAGCTGTGCCATCAGCACTTCATAGGTAGCTCTTGTGTCGGCCTCAGCCGTATGAGCATCCTCCAGGTTCTTGCCGCAATAGAACTTGTAAGCAGCAGAAAGAGTGCGCTGCTCCATCTTGTGGAAGATAACCTGCACGTCGACAAACTTACGCCGGCTCAGGTCGATGTCCACCTCGGCACGGAGGAACTCTTCGGCCAGCAGGGGGATATCGAAACGGTTGGAGTTGAAGCCAGCCAAGTCGCAACCCTCGATGTCGTTGGCTACGCTACGTGCTACTTCCTTGAACGTAGGGCAGTCGGCCACATCGGCATCATAGATGCCATGTACAGCCGATGCCGCCTCGGGAATATGCATACCCGGATTGATGCGCATCGTCTTCGACTCTTCGTTTCCATTAGGATAAACTTTGAGATAACAAATCTCGACGATACGATCGCTATTGATATTAGTACCAGTGGTCTCCAAATCGAAGAACACCAGTGGATTTTTCAAATTCAGTTTCATATCATTTGTTTAAAGTGAGGGAGACAAACGAACGAGTTGGCAAGCCAATAAAGCCATAGCGGAAACAGCCCGTTTCCTCAACTTTACCACTTGTCAACTCGTCCGTCCGACATCCTCGGACTGTTCTTGTTTAGTCGTTCAACATCATTGGCATCAACAACATCAGCAAGTCCTCCTTCTCTTCCTGCTCTACAGGGATGATGACGCCTGCGCGCGAAGGGTCGGCCAGTTCGATAACCACTTCTTCAGCCGAAATGTTGTTCAGAATGTCCAACAGGAAAGTAGACTTGAAGCCGATACTCATATCATTGCCGTCGTACTGGCAGGTTTGTGTTTCTTCGGCCGATGTAGAAAAGTCGATGTCCTGCGCAGAAATTGTAATCTGATTGTTGCTCAGGCGAAGCTTGATAAGGCTGCTGGCTTGTGACGAAAAGATCGATACACGACGCAAGGCACCGATCAGCGACTGGCGGTCTACCGTCACTTTATAAGGATTGTTCTGCGGAATCACCGAATTGTAGTTGGGATAACGGCCTTCAATCAGGCGGCACACCATGCGATAGTTCTCCAACGTGAAAACGGCGTTGCGTTCGTCGAACTCGATCATTACCGTCCCCTGCTCACGGGCAAGCAAGTTTTTCATCAGGTTGGCAGGCTTTTTTGGAAGAATAAAAGCTGCACGCTCGTTGCCATGGGCAGCAAAAGTCTTGCAACGCACCAGCTTGTGTCCGTCGGAAGCCACCATCGTAATGTCATCGGTCGTGATGTCAAAATAAATACCATTCATTACAGGACGAAGTTCATCGTCGGCCGTGGCAAACACCGAACGGTTAATCCCATTCAGCAAGACCTCTGCATCGATTTCCACCCGTACTGCGTTGTCGCCCAACTGCGTCAGTTGCGGAAACTCGTCGGCACTCTGCCCCATCAGGCTGTATTTACCATTCTGATATTGCACGTTTATCTCCAAAGTCCCGATATTGATATCGAAAGCAAGCGGCTGTTCAGGTATTTCCTTCAGAGCATCCAGCAACGTCTTGGCCGTAACAGCAAAACGTCCGTCCGCATCACTTTCGTTCACTTCAAGGGAAGTCACCATAGTAGTCTCGCTGTCCGAAGCCGTGACAGACAAAGTTCCGTCCTGCAGGTCAAACAGGAAGCAATCCAAAATGGGCAGCGCGTTCTTCGAATTGATTACACGACTAACAGCCTGTAAATGACTGGAAAGCGCAGTGCTCGACACAATAAATTTCATATATCCGTAGTATTTAAGTTTTTTATATCAATAAGTTGAGGTTTGCAGCACAAAGTTAACAAAAGAATTTCCTACTGACAAAGAATATGGAAAGAAAAAACCAAAGATAATACTTCCTATTTTCCTAAAAAAGCGTAACTTCGCCCCATCAAAAACCAGAAAATACTATAATTACAATGGAATTTACAGGAAAAATTATTGCCATATTGCAGCCAAGAGGCGGTACGTCCAAAGCTGGCAACGAGTGGAAAGTGCAGGAATATGTCATCGAAAATCACGACCAATATCCACGCAAAATGTGCTTCGATGTGTTCGGAGCCGACAAGATCGAACAATTCAATATCCAGATGGGCGAAGAACTGACCGTTTCGTTCGACATCGACGCGCGCCAATGGCAAGACCGCTGGTTCAACAGTATCCGTGCATGGAAGGTAGAACGTGTGGGCGCCGCAGCTCCTGCCGCAGCTCCAGCTTACGACATGCCTACTCCCCCGCCCGCTCCGACCGCAGCTCCAGAATTCCTGAGCAGCGACTCGACGGACGACCTGCCTTTCTGATCCCACGCAAGAACAGAAAAACAAGAATAAAGAAGAGACTCTGCCAACAGAGTTCTCTTCTTTTTTGTATCTATACAAACCATTCGACAAAGCAATGCTTTCCCTTCAGGAAAACGATGCTTTCCCATAAAGAAAGCACTGTTTTATTCACGACCACACAATGGGCGGCATCCGCCACGAAATGAATCCTAACATCATTCTGCCGGCACATCCGGGTAAGCATAAAGAAGCACCAGATTGGGATAGATTACATTTTCGACACAACAGAGCTGAATAGAAAGTAGGAAATGACGGAAAAAATCGGCATGAGCCAGGAAGAAAGGTGGTAGCAAATCTCGGCTCAAATCGGGATGAAGTACCACCTCTGACAAGTCTGCCATTACCAACGCCTGATAATCCGGAGCCAATTTTTCAGTTGCTATCTCATAAAACAGTTGAGATTCAAGCACGTCACCCTGTTCCAACGATATCACATAGGCAGCCAAGCTCTGTTCATCAGGCGAAAGCAATAAACTATGCTTATAAAAACAGGCATAAGTAAATGCAGGCCCACCAGTATAACCAGCTAACAGAGCCGTCAACCTATGATCAGGTAGACGGTAAAGCCTCAACCCGGATACACCTGTTGCTGCCGAAAAACTCTTATAAAAAGGATAACGTCCTTGAGAAACGGAATACAAAAGCTTTTGTAGTTCCCATTGTGCGTGAGCGACATCTTTTACAGATATGTTTAGCACGGTAAAAGGTTTCCTGGCTGCGGTGTTGTCAGAAAGGAAACCGCAAGACAACATCTGTGATCCTGCTTCCAACTGGAAGTAACTGGCCAGAGATGCATCAAAAGACCCATTGGCTGCTACAACCATGGCAGAATCAGTTTGTAACTGCTTTAAGGCACATTCTACCTCAGCTTTTGATGCAGAAAGGGTACCTACCTTATATAGGAAAGTAGAAGCTGGTAGTTTGTCACCAGAAAATCCCTCCAACGGATAAGAATCGAAAAGAGCATCTCTCAAAGGAATTCCCAGTGTATCACTACCATGGACAATGCCCGCACAATAAACTCCTTCCTCAGCAAATTTTAAATTAAACTCCAACCACAGAGATGCATCAGTAGCAAACTGGGATGCGGTTCGAACCGGCCAACGGACATAAACCGTAGTATTATTTTCTTCACGTTTTTTCTCATTTGTAAAATGAAATGTATCAAGCTGAGCAAGCGTTTTCTTCTGTTTCCACGCATCAATCACTTGCTCTACCAACCGTTTTTGGAAACTTACAACCAAAAAATCACGCTTCATCCAGACAGCCAAAAAACGCCCATCTACGAGAGGATAGACTTCTATCGTCTGCCCTCTATAACTAGATGTACGTGAAGGAAATGTAGCTGATCCACTACGACGAAGATGGTTTTCCAATAACGTACGATCACCAGTTCCCATACGACAATAAAGGACCTGATCATTTTGAAGATCAGGGTTATGAAAACTGACGACCAATTCATTCATCTCCCACCTTAAACCATGAGGTTCCTCTTCCATAAACGAACGTAAATACTTCTTTACAGAAGAAAAAAGATCGGAAGCATAGAGAAAATGCCCGTTACGGCTACATACCATGTTATCGATATCCTCAACCAATTCCGCCGCACAATCAGTTTCGAACACGGCCTCTACATCTTGTGGAATCAAAGTAAACAAATCAAAATTTCGTCGTTCCTCCACCGTATCCAAACGCATGAAAGAGTACACAGCAAATCCCGTGCAAAGAAGGACGATGCACACTATCAGGCTGACTCGTATCAAATTATTCGGCTTCATGGCTTTACGATGCTTGATTTTGCAAAAATAAACATTTCTACTAATAAAGCAAAACTATAGCCAAAAAGTTTAAAGAAAACGAGCGTTTTATCCATCTAACTCTTTCAAAACCTCCTAACAGAAGTATGTAAGTTCAATGAACAAACGCCCATTTACAACGCTTAATTTTCTTTTTTCTGATAATACCGTACGTAGTCAATCTCCATTCGTGCCGGAAAGATGGATTCATCAATCAGGTTTAGCCTGAATGGTTTGGATAGGATTGTCACTTTCCTGCTGTCCAACCTGAAATAGTCCAAGAGGCTGTTCAGCATGGATGCCATGCGTCCTGCCGAAGTCTTTATTGTTTCCGCATGGCGCACTCGGCTATCCTTGTTGTCATCGTTCAGCAAAAGTTCGGCGTTGCCGCTGATGGCGGTCAAAGGTGTACGCAGTTCATGGCTTACGTTCTGTATGAGGTTGCGCCGCAAGCGTAGAAGTTTCTCGTTCTTGGCGTTGCTCTCCTGCAATTTGCCGATAAGCTTTTCACGCTTTTTCTTTTCGTCCGCGTTGCGTTTCAGTTCCCTATGGATGGTGAGATAGGACAGGAACAGCAGGATGATGGCTGCCGATATGGTAGCGGTGAACAGCCTGACGGATAGGCTTTGCGCCTCCGCCATCTTCCGCTCTTTCTGTATGAACGCCCCCAATGCCTGCCTGTCAAGGTCGCTGACAAGACGGTTCAGTTGGGTGTTCAATGTCCGGTTACGTATGCGAAGGCTGTCGGTGTAGGCATCCATCTCCGTCGCCTGTTTCCGTTGCAGGGCAATCAAGCTGTCGCCAAACTCGTGCAACTCTTGGGCTGAGGGAAGTACTTGTACGGTCTTTTTGCCGCCGAAGAAACCTGCGATGCCCTTTTTCTTCTGCTGTACGGTGCGCAGACTGGTCGCACGTTTCGCCACTTCGGGCAGGTGGTTCACCAAAATACTGTCGGCTTCTTCCTGCCGTTCAAATACCGACATGATATGCCGCAGATGTTCTTCCTTGTTTGCCAGTAGAGAGCGAAGAGTGTCTATCTGCGCTGGATGCACATATGCTGCACAATGGAACTTCAATGCTTGTAACAGGCTATCTGTACACAGACGTTGGATACGGTAATGACTACAGTCTGTTCTGTGCCAATCAATGACACTCTCTCCCAACATGGTAAGCCGAGTGATATATCGATGGACATTGTGAATATCACGTATAGCTTGCTGTACTTCGCTGTTTTGTGAATCAATTTCTGATATTCGATGTCGCTCGTGTATCAGAATTGATGCCATAAAGCCGATAAGTACAACTAAGATAAAATATCCTACTAACACTTTATTCCGTAAATTCATTTAAGAATCTATTATTTGAAAGGATGCCTGCTTTATAAAAACAGACATCCTATTGATTTCTATGCCGCTTTTTACAGTTTCCATCCTGAGATTTGTTCCTGAATGTTCCATAGTTGGGCATACAACCCTTTAGCCTGCATCAATGTTTCATGCGTACCTTTTTCCCTTATCCGTCCGTTATCCAACACGATAATTTGGTCTGCGTCCTTAATAGTTTTAAGTCTGTGGGCAATGGCGATGACAGTACGCCCTTTGATGAGTGTGTCTATGGCTTTCTGTACTTCCACTTCATTTTCGGGGTCAAGTGAGGCGGTCGCTTCGTCAAGCAGGATGATTTGTGCGTCTTTCAGCATGGCACGGGCTATGGATATGCGTTGCTTTTCTCCGCCCGAAAGGGTGCAACCCCCTTCTCCCACCATTGTGTCGTAGCCTTGAGGCAAGCGCATGATGAAGTCATGGCAACAGGCTTTTTTAGCTGTGGCTATAATTTCCTCTTCCGTCGCATCCGTTTTACCGAAACGGATATTGTTGCGTATGGTGTCCTGAAACAGATAGACATCTTGGAACACCATAGAGATGTGGCTCATTAGGCTTTCGGGATTTATCTCGTTCATCGGAACTCCATTGAAAAGAATGCGTCCTTTCTGTGGGTCGTAGAAACGGGCGCAAAGCTTCATCACCGTACTTTTCCCGCTTCCCGAAGGACCGACAAGAGCCGTCAAGGAGTTTTTCGGGAGCGTAATGTTTATATCATGCAACACTTCCTTGTCTTGATAGGCAAACGATACGTGTTCAAACCGGATGTCGCCCGCTGCCGGGGATTGCCGTTCTCCTTTCATCTCAGGCTCGTTCATCAAGGAAAGGATGCGTCCACCGGCAATGGAAAAATAGCGGAACTCGGTAAAGTTTGTCAGGGCGGAAGTCAGCGGGTCGAACACACGAGAACCGACCACAAGGAACAGCACGAATACAAGGATTGAAAGTTTTCCTCCCAACAGAAGATAAGTTCCACATAATACCATCATTGTCAGCCCGGCACGTACCAAAGTGATGCTCAACAAGACGAACGGGCCTAACAAGGCTTCCTGACGGATGCAAGCACGGCGAAGTTCTGCAAACGCATCGCGTAACCTGACAAAGCGGTCACCTATCAGATTGTACGCTTTCATTACACGAATACCCTGTAAGTATTCTTCCAACCGATTTCCAGCATTTATTTTTGCTTGAATTTGCCTGCCGCTTAACTTCCGCTGTGCCTTTGTGCTTGCCCACAGGACGAGCAAGGCAAGCGGCAAGGCGGCAAACATACTGACCGCCATCCTCCAATCTATCCATACAAGCGAAGCAAAAGCCAGTACGGGCATGACTATGGCACCCATAAGTTGGGGCAGGTGGTGCGAAATTCCGGTTTCTGCCATCATGAAGTCCGTAACAAGCATAGACGACAAATCACCCGGATCACGTTTCGACAAAAAGCCCAACGATAGTTTCCGCAAGTGCTCCGCCAGCGACAAACGCCCGGAAGCACTCATTTCGTATGCTCCTCTAAAATTGGCTCGGTAGGATGCCCGTTCTGCCAAAGCCATGACCAGCATATAAACAGCCATAATGCCGAATATCCACCACAGGCGGGTCGTGTCAAGCGGCTGTCCGCTCCCGTCAAATGCACTGAAAATGATACGTATCGCTTCTATAGAAAGACAAAACGGTACTATATTCACTAAGTTGGCAAGCATGGTGTAACCCACCGGCTTGTAAAGTCTTTCCGTGTGACCTATTGTAATATTCTTTATTGCATTCATATCTTATTTTATTTATATGCTATAATATGTATTTCTTCCTTTTTACGGATTGTTCTGATGGATGAAAATCCGACTTCATGCAACCGTTCTTCCAATTCTGCCGGAGTATAGACAACCATACCGTCTATCCGTTCCGTCCACATTTTTCCAAGTTCGGGGTCGCTCGCTTCCAGACTAATAAGGAAACAACCTCCTTCTCGGAGAACACGCGCCACTTCAGACAACGCTATGTTTACAGGCGACCAGAAATAGACCGTTTCAAAAGCCGTGATAGCATTAAAGAATCCATCCTCATAAGGTAATGAACAAACATTCCCTTGTTGTATGAAACATCTTTTATTCAAGTCTTTTTCGTTGTACTTTTGGGCGAATGAAACACTTTCTTCTGACAGGTCTATGCCGTAGATATTTCCTTTTGGACATAAATTCAATAAACGTTTCAAATTCGCACCACCGCCACAGCCTATATCAAGAACATTCCAATTCGGCTGCCATTCCACTTGCTTCATGCCACGATTAGCTAAAGATGCATGAAAACAATTCATTCCTCGCAAAATCATCCGTCCCCAAAATCCTTGCGGACAACTTGTGTTTTGCAAGACCTTGTTTAAGAAATTCTTCTTTCTCATATTGCTTTTAGTTTTTGTTCAATGTCCAATGGTATGCGCTCGTATAGGCATCCCACATATTTTTATATACACCCTCCGTCACGGACAGCTGTTCATGCTTTCCGCATTGCACAATGCGTCCTTCTTTCATGACGACAATCTGATGTGCGGAGATGATGGAAGAAAGGCGATGGGCAATCACAATGACCGTCTTGTCCTTTATCAGCGACTGCAAAGCCATCTGCATTTTATGCTCGTTTTCAGGGTCAGCGAAAGCAGTCGCTTCGTCCAACACCAGTATCGGAGCATTCTTCAATATGGCACGAGCCACACATATCCGTTGGGCTTCACCGCCGGACAGGAATACACCTTTATCGCCTATCCTTGTTTCGTAGCCTTGCGGCAAACGCTCTATGAAATCGTGGCATTGGGCAGCTTTCGCAGCGGCTATCACCTTTTCTTTTGTAGCATCTGGAGAACCTACGGCAATGTTCTCATATAATGTGTCGTAAAAAAGGAAATTGTCTTGAAATACAAATGAAACCATGTCCATCAGTTTTGCCGTATCTATCTGACGAATGTCAATACCTCCTATACAAATTTCCCCTTGCTCCACATCCCAGAACCGGGGTATTAGGTTGGCAACCGTTGATTTTCCGCTTCCTGAAGGACCGACAAGGGCGGTTATCTTTCCTTGTGGAGCTTTGAAGCTGACATCACGCAAGGCTTCCGTTCGTGTTCCCTGTTCCGTGTTTTCGTAGAAGAATGACACATGACGGAACTCTACATCGTAAGCGGCAGGCACTTGCGGATGTTCCGGCTCCGGCACAGGTTTCTTTTCCAGTATGCGGTCAATGCGGTTTACTCCTTCGTTGATGTCGCGCGTATTCCCTCCTAAAAAAGTCAGTTTGTAAACGGGCGAAGCCATACCCGGTCCCATGATGATAAAAAACAGCCACACCACAGCCAATGAGAGTGATTGCGGACTGGCTTGCAACAGCAGAATACCCATAGGAAGAATAAACGTAACCATCGAATTAAGCAAGACGGTAAATGCTATCATACCGTTCTGATATGTGTCACAGCATTTCAAGGCGAATGTCTTGTACGCCTGAATCTCGGCATTGAACTGACGGAACGAACGGACGCTCTGCCCGAAAATCTTGACTACGGGCATTCCCCGTACATACTGCACGGCAGATGCGCTCATCTTTTCCTGCGCATCGTAATAGATGGCCATGAACTCCCTTGCCCTTTTTCCCATGAAATTGGAAAATTGCAGGAATAAGCTAAGCACCACAACGGCCAGGCACACGACTGTCAGCCACACATCCAGCGAGAAAAAGATGACCAGCATTACCACTACCGTTGCCATTACATTAACCAAATCCGGAATGGTATGGGCGATGAAGCCCTCTATTTTCTCGATATTCTGGTCCATTGTTTTCTTGATGGCTCCCGTAGAGGTATTGTTCAAATATCCCAAAGGCAGTTTGCCGATATGTTCAGACAGACGGACACGCAACCCATACAAGATACGGAATGCAGCCACATGTGAGGACATCAGGGCGGCATAGAGCAATATCAATCCGCCAACAAGCCCTCCAAATGCAATCCATCCCCAACGCATCATGTCCGTTCCGTCCAAAGCGGAAAGATTGGAGCCATTCGACAGCAACTCTTTCAAAATTTCATAAACTGCCCAATAAGGCACAAGCATACACACCGCGCTGCCAGCCGACAGCAGACCTGCTAATATAAGCAGACCTTTCCTTTGTCCCGCTATCTCGAACAGACGGGACAAACCTTTTTTCTTTTTTGATTTCTCCATTGTTATTACGCTATTTTGAAATGATTTTATATCCGAGCAATGAACTGAATTTGTAGCAAAGCCAAGGGATGCGCCCCAATATCTGCCCGAAGAAAAATCCCCAGCGTGAACGGAAGAACTTCATATAGTTAGCCTGTTCAATGAGCTTTAAAGACGGTTCCCATTGTTCCACCACATACCCGTTGCTTATGCCGGAACGGATTTGAGCCTCGTGTTTGCGGAGCGAATCGGGCTTCACACCATGTCGGCTCATTATCGTGCCGCACACGTCAAACCACAATTCACCTCCCCCGAAACGGCTTGCCACGTGATGCAGGAAGGATTTTACTTGCTTCTCGTAGAAGTACATCAGTACCCCCTCCACGATGAAGATAAATTCTGCTTCGGGGTGCTTCCGGCGCAGGTCATCCATCCAGTCGGTCTCCAACAAAGACGCTTCAATATAGACATTGTCCGGCTGTTCGGGTATCAATTCCCGGCGTAGAGCAATGACCTCAGGCAAATCCAAATCATAAAAGACTGCTTTCTGACTTCCGATACGCTGGAAACGGGTATCCAGTCCACATCCCACATTGACCACGACCGGATGCGAATGTGCTTTAATAAATCGGCGCACAGCGCAGTCAAAATACCATCCACGCACCACGCATCCCACTTCGCTCAACTTTGCCCCGTCGAACTGGGAATAATCGTATTCCAAACTGTCCGCCAGCCATTCCGCAGCCTTGTCATATAGGATGGGATTATTCCGGCTGCTTTCTTTGGCTCTCATGTATAGCGGAATAAGCAATGTTTCCGCTACAATGCTCTTAAACTCGTATTTCTGTTTCATATTTTGGGATATTTAATAGTGAACGATATTCAGAATTGTTCATAAAAAAAGGAGGAAACCTCCGTGAAGATTTCCTCCTTGCCAACCGTTCTGATGCGGTTGAATGTTCGTATGTACGTTGTCTGTTCATATCTTAATAATAGCCCTCCAACCTTGGATTTCAAACAGGATATAATCGTGCAAAATAGCCTCCATTTCTTGCCGGGGTACGGAATGCATCAATAGTTCCTCGAACATCGTGAACATCCATACCGTATGCAAATGAATGATAAAATCGGACACAGCCGTATTGATTTCGGGATGTTTCCGCTGCATGGACGCGAACCACGCCTTAACCAATTCCGTGGAACGGTCGGTATAATTCTCACGGAAGCGTTCCAATGAAGAACCTTGCGCACGGAACAACAGTATTTCCATTAGCGAACGGTGTTTGTCTATAAGCGAAACATATTCGTCAATGCAGGATTTCAGGTATTTTTCCGACCGCATCATCATAATATCTTCGCCCCGTATGCCGTGGTGTTCTTGCAGCATGGCTTCCAAAGCGCACAAAACAGGACGGACCACTTCATGGAATAATTCATCTTTGCTTGTGAAGTAGTTATAGATATTCCCGACACCAACCCCAGCTAACTCCGCTATTTCGCGCATGGAAGTTTTGGAATAGCCTTTCTTCTCGAATTGCTGCCTGGCAATCGTCAATATCCGACCCCGTATGTCCTCTTTCAGCACTTGCATTTATAATGAACAATGTCTGTTTTTTATTTTTTTGCAAAGGTACAAGGCTTGAAATTGTCGGGCAATACCTATTTTTAGGGATTTTGCGTCTTCCAAAACATGGGGAGCAAGCCGTTTCGGTACGCCCGAAACACAAACCTGCTCCCATAAAAACTTTGCCCCAATGGATACTCCTGTTTCTTTAAGTCAATCGTATTCCATAAAACAAAGTCATACTTCATTCTAAACAAGCTCTAATTTATTAGCAGGCTTATTTGAGCTTGAAGAACGCCACAGGCTACCACACCGATGCCAAATGCTGCCACGCAGGTGCGAAGCGGTTGGATTGTGCCGGACTTCGCTTTTCTTTGCATCACGGACGCTTGGAACAGCCGTCACGGGGTCGGCGGATAACGCCACTCCCTGCCACAAGCTGCCACGATTGTGCCAACCCATCGTTTGATGCGTAATGCTCATTTACTTTGCGTCCAAAATCGAGTATCAACATTAAAAACAGTATTGACAATGGAAGTATTGATTTTTCAGAAAGAGGCGTTTGAGGAAATGACGACGAAGTTCAGCCGTTTCTCAGACCGTGTGAACGAACTCCTTGCCAAGCAAGGCAGCAAGTCATTAAACCGTTGGATGGACAACCAAGAGGTCTGCCAACAGTTGAACATCAGTCCGCGCACCTTGCAGACGCTGCGTGACAACGGCACGCTGGCTTATTCGCAGATAAACCACAAGGTGTTTTACCGACCGGAAGATGTGCTGCGCATCGTCAAGCCTGTGGGGAACAAACGTGCGACCAAAAGTATTTGATATTTAAATGACCACTAAATCCAACGTAACAATGAGTGAAATGATTACCAAGAACCATGCGCTTGTCGCCGAGTTCGGCGACAGCCTTGACCGTCTTCTGGACGGCATCGAGAACTTTATGGCAAACAGCCGTCCGACATTGGGCGGTGAACGCTTCCTGACGGACAGGGAGGTGTCGGCACGGCTGAAAGTGAGCCGACGCACCTTGCAGGACTACCGCAACAACGGCATAATCGCCTATTACCAGTTGGGCGGCAAGATTCTGTACAAGGAATCGGACATCGAACGGATGCTTGCCGCCAATTACCGGGAAGCGTTCAGGTAGGCTGACGGGAATTCCCTGTAAAACGGTGTTACCCTCAAACGGCGTAAGAGATAGCCTTACACGCCGTTTGAGGGTATCTCATACGCCGTCTGAGGTCTGCTCAATTTCCCGCTCTCTTTCCACGCGACGGGGAGAGCGAAAAGAAAAGGTTGACGGACTGTCTGTTGTTCATGGTCAGCCTGCCCATGATGAACCGCCGGAAAGCCACGCTCTCCCTACTTCTCAACTTGAAGGAAACGGCTATCACCATTTCAAGACTGTAAACATCGTAGTTTATCCCGTTGTCCTGTTTGATGTACCGCTTCGTTTCGCTTTCCAACAATTCCATGTTTTTGTAGATAGAGTGTATAGCCTTGCGGATGTCGCAGCCGAACACGTTGAACGCATCGGACATTTCCTGCTGCGTCATCCAAACGGGAGCGGTCGGCATGGCAACCGCCCCGTTTTCTGTGATTGTGATTATTCCCCGTTCCATTGTCATGCCTCATATTATTTATTATCAATGCTTGTTCCTTTTGGCAGTTCTTGTCTTTTGTACCATTTGCCCGTTCCGTACATCATTCTGACCGCCATCAGAGTGTCCATGTCCTTTGAAATCTTCTTGTCAGTCACCTCCGCGTACCGCTGGGTGGTCTTTATGCCTGAGTGCCCCATCATCTTGGCGATGCTCTCAATGGGTATGTCCTCCGAAATCAAGAAAGTTCCAAACGAGTGTCTGCTTTGATGGTAGGACAAGTTTTCTTTCCGTCCTATCGCCACGCCCAGCTCGTGTATCTCGAACCACATCTCGTCACGGCTCGGAAGCGGAAACACGGGCTTCGTGTCGTCGGTCGTGTTGTAGAGGTCGAGTATCTGCTCCGCTATCGGATGCAGGGGGATGAACGCCTCCACGTTGGTCTTCTTGCGGTTGATGCGGATGTAACGCCTGCCGTCCGCCGTCGTGCCGATATGGTGCGGATGGAGCAGCATGATGTCCACATACGCCAAGCCAGTGAACGTTGAAAACAAAAATGCCCTGCGCCCAAGTTCCTGCAACGGGTCGAGCATGGGCGTTTCAAGGATGGCTTTCAGTTCCGCACGGCTGATATGCCTGTGCTTCGGCGCGGGCTTCTTCTCGTATTCCATGTCCTCCAACGGGTTGGCACGGAGTATCTCGTAGTCCACGGCGAGGTACATCAGCTTGCTCAGCCAGCACAGGCACTTGTTGATTTGCTGTGCGCTGAAATTCTTGTTGCGCTTCATGAAAGCCTTGTAGGAACTGCCGAACTCCTCCGTAATGTCGCTGAACTCGATGTCCTCCTTGCCCAACGATGTGAGATAGTCTTTCAGGTATTTCTGGTAATATCCCGAATGGCGGTAGGTGGACGTGGAGTTTATTTCCTTTGAACGGGCAAGCAGCCGTTCACGCTCCCTTTCGCCCATCTGCAGCAGCTTGGTGGGTATGACGGCTTTCCTTGCCAGCGCATTTTTGAGCAGTTCGGCACTCACCACGTTCTGTTTCTTTAACGAATCCTCATAAGCAAGTTCAACGGACTTCTTGAACTCCTGCAAGCGGTTGCTCTCGCGGACGGTGCGAATGGTTCCCTTGCTGCTGTTCCAGTCCTCCGGTCTGCAATAGATGCCCGTCGCCATCGTGGAACTCTTGCCGTCTATTGTGATGCGGCAGAGGACGGCGGTCGTGCCGTCAGCCTTTACCTTGTTACGGTTGATGTACGGTAATATGGAAAATGTACTGCGCATGCTTGTAATGTTTTTATTAGTTAGAGAACAAGTTTCAAGTCTTTGGTCGCCTCGATGTATTTGTCCATGTCTTCAAACAGCTTTTTCGGAGTGACACGGGCATAGACTTGGGTCGTGGTTATATCGGAGTGACCAAGCATCCGGCTGATGGTTTCAATCGGCACTCCGGCTTCCAGCGTAATCAGCGAGGCGAAGGAGTGGCGTGCCTGATGGTAGCACAAGGTGCTGCTTACCCCTGCGAGGACGGCAAGGGATTTCATGTGCCGGCGGAGGTTCGGATGGTATACCATCGGGAACAGCGTCGGGCGGTTGTCATCATGGTATTTCTCAATTAGGGCGAGGGCTTCCGGCAGCAGCTTCACGCTCGCCCGAAGCTCGTTCTTCTGGCGGCGGTATTTAAGCCACAGGTTGCCCTCATCGTCCGTATAGAGGTTCTCACGGGTGACGCTCACCGCATCCGCATAGGCAGTGCCGGTATAGCAGGCAAACAGAAAAAGGTCACGTACAAGGATGTGCGTGGTACGCCATGCGGGTATCTCCACGTCACGGATTTTCTCGAAGTCCTCGCGGCTCAATGCCCTCGGTGTACGTTCTGTCTTTTGCGGTAAGGTGAAATTTGCAAAGAAGCATCTTTCCGCATACCCCTCCTTGTAGGCGATGCGGCATACCTTTTTCAAGATGGCGAGATAGTGGCGCACGGTGTCCACCGCCAAGCCTTTCACGTCCATCACGAAGTTCTGGTAGTCGTGTATGAACTGTTCGGAAAGTTGCCCAAAAGCGATGTCCTTCGTCTTGAACTGCCACTCGATGAATTCGCCCAATGTCCTTCTCATGTAGTAATAGCCGGGGTACGTTCCTTTGGCACGGTCGATGCCGATACGTGCCTTCAAGTCCTCGCAGATGCGGTCGGTCATTCTCAGCAGGGTCATCTGCGTATCCATACTGCCTTGGAACAAGTCCTTGACTGCCGTAGCGTCAAAGTCCTGCCCACGCTCCACCAACGTATCAAACGCCGCATTGACCGCAAGCAGCAACTTGTCCAGTTTCGCGTTGGTTTCCACCGCCTCGCGGCTCTTGCCGTCCAGACGGCTTTCCCTTGCGTTCCACAACTCCGGCTTGCACGACAGCTTGCATCCGAACTGCGCCATCGTGCGGTTCACCGTTATCCTTCCCATTATCGGGGCTTTGCCCGACTTGTCCGTTCCGCTCTTTTTCAGGTAGAGCAGCACCTTGAATTTTTCAATTTTCATACGCTTACTGTTTTTGTCGCAAAATTAATTTATGAGTAAGCGTCCATTGATTTGCAGAACGGTGCGTATCGGCGCAATCGGAACGGGCTTGCAACAATTTCATTTTCCGTATGTTACCTGTCCTTGCTTCGGTAACTGACAGCTAACGGCTTGGTAACTGAAATGGCTCAATATTCCGCACTCCGTTGCGTTTCCGGCATTTGGCAGAATAGTGAAAAACCGCTCATTTCAAACGGGTTACGTTTTATCTTTACTTGTTTGCTGACGGGTGCTCTGTGGGTTCTGTTCCATTGCGGACGGCATACATCACCGTTACTTCTCCTAGCCCCCAAGAAGCCAAATCATATTGTACAGCTGAAATATTACCCTCGCTAATCGGCATACGTTGCAACTTGCCCGTCCTGAAAATGCCCCAGACATAATGATCCGACTGGGTAAACCCGACTCCAACAGGTACTTCCAATGCAGTACCTACATCACGAGAAGGAGCATATTTCATATAGCGGTCGAAGAAACTAAACCACAAATTCCCTTGAGTATCTATCAGTGGGGGATTCTGCATGAATTCTGTGGAAATCCGATTTTCACGCAGGACGCCAGTTTCGAATTCAAAGACATAGCCGTTACTCATCCACAATAATCCGTCTGTTTCATCCACCATAATCCACGATATATACTGTTTCAGAATCTCATCATAACCAGGAACTATCTCGTACAAAGGCACTGCCTCATTACCATCGAACCGGTAAACACCATGCCCAGTTGCCAGCCATAAAAATCCACGTTTATCCTGTTCTATCTGCAAAACCGTAGTCTGAGGCAAATTCAGTTTATCAAAATAGTAACGGAAATATACGACATCATTCATTGGCTTACCACACAAAACCAATGAAAAAAAAGGCAAAAGCAACTCAACAAAAATGTTTTCATATAAACTACGACTAAAAGACAAAGCCAAAAGTAACATTTTTAATCTTTATAGACAAGAAGTTACTGATTCCCACTAAATAATGATAGAATTTGAACAGAAAAATGGCAGAATATTAATATTTGCAACAACCACCGAAATACAAAAAAAGGATGACCACATAGTGAACATCCCTCAAAACCATCTAAAAACAAGCAGGTTCAAA
The DNA here is from genome assembly GCF_019239235.1 of Caecibacteroides pullorum. GTDB lineage: Bacteria > Bacteroidota > Bacteroidia > Bacteroidales > Bacteroidaceae > Bacteroides > Bacteroides pullorum. The sequence continues at coordinate 25,659 of NZ_JAAZTS010000020.1, forward strand.
TATGCCAGCAATATGCTTTAATGGAACTCTATCTCCAGCCCATCGTATGCAAAATAAATGTTCGGAGGCAATTGGCGACTGATTGCAGCATGAAGTCCCGCATGATGCCCCATGTGGACAAAATAGGTTTTATGTGCTCCAATACGACGAGCTGCTTTCAATGCCTCAGGGATAGACTGGTGTGAACCATGAGGTGTCGGACGCAAGGCGTTCATCACAAGAATTTCAATCCCTTCCAACAGACGATAGGAATCATCGGACATCGTCAGCATATCCGTCACATACCCCAAACGACTGTCAATACGGAAACCGAGAATAGGCAGACGACCATGCATCACCTCAAAAGGCAATATCTCCGTCGTCCCAATATTAAAAGGCACACCAGCCTTCAGCTCGTGAAGCGAAATACGAGGCACGCCTGGGTACTTGTGCTCTACAAAACAATAAGGCATACGCATACGAAGATGTTCAGCCGTATAGGCATCGGAAAAAACTGGAACTTCACCAAATCGGCAATAAGGGCGCAAATCGTCCAACCCGCCTACATGATCGTAGTGCTCATGCGTAATGAGTACGCCGTCTATCCGACCAAACCAGCGAGAATGTATCATCTGTTCTCGAAAATCGGGCCCACAATCTATCAGAATGGTATGACCATCATCTGTATGCAGCAAGGCAGACGTACGTAAACGATTGTCACGAAAATCTGTTGATGTACAGACAGGGCATGTACACCCCACTTCGGGTACTCCAGTAGACGTTCCAGTTCCTAAGAATCTCAGTTTCACAAGTTCTATTCTTTAATTGTATTTCGTTCAAATGAAATTTACTTCCGGCTCAATCTCAATTCCGAAACGGTCGGCCACAGTTTTCTGCACAGCACGTGCCAAAGCTACAACATCCGCTCCTTCAGCTCCGCCCAGATTGACAAGCACCAGCGCCTGACGATCATGGACAGCCGCACACCCCAAAGCTTTTCCCTTCCAGCCGGCCTGTTCAATAAGCCATCCGGCAGGCACTTTCACATGGTCTGCATCCACTTCGTAACAAGGCATATCGGGAAAAACGGTGCACAATTCCTTATACTGCGATCTGAAAATGACAGGATTCTTGAAGAAGCTGCCAGCATTACCCAACTGAGCCGGATCGGGCAATTTACTGCGACGAATGTCGACAATGGCCTGACGAACATGAGCCAGCGTCACTTCGTCGTATTGTGACAGCGCCTGACGAACATTGCCGTAATCGAGCCTGAAACAAGGATGTTTACTCAGACGAAAATTAACATAAAGGATAAAAACAGACTTCATGTTCGGACACTTGAAAATACTATCCCGATAAGCATATGCACACTCCGCAGCCTTATAGATCCTCTTTCTGCCCATTACATCCATAGTTTCCACAGAATCTATCAAATCACAGACCTCAGCACCATAGGCACCGATGTTCTGTACTGCTGCGGCACCTACCTCACCGGGAATCAAAGAAAGATTTTCTGCGCCATACCAATTACTGTCCACACAATACTGTACAAAATCATCCCAAACCACTCCACTTCCCACTCGTACCTCTACCCAGTTTCGGTTCTCATAGGTCACTTCTATCGTCTTGACTGTTGAATGGAGAAAAGTCCAATCGTAACGTTTCTGCGTAAACAACAAATTACTCCCCCCTCCTATACAAAAATAAGGGCGAGTCAAGAATACCCCCCTTTCAATCAACTGCTCCAATTCCTCGCCTGAAGCAAATTCACAAAAATCAGCTGCCTCAGCCTCGATACCGAAGGTATTATGAGGTAGCAATGAATGATATATCATACACGTCACTCTGTCAAATTCCTGTATCTTCGTATTTGTATAACTCCCACTCTCCTTTTCTTTTCCTGAAATAGAAAATATTGGAATAGCCATTGCTAAGACCATTGACCTTCAAGATCTTAGTTGAAGAACTATCTTCATTCTTCTGCCCGTAATTGATATTAGAAAGCCGATCGGCAGGCAACGTAGGCCTAAACACATACCATTGATCCACATCAAGTGTAGTCTCCAAAATAGAAAACTCATCATCAGGATCAATCGTTATAAACTGCAAAGGTTGAGAGATATGTTCCCGCTGATAGAGACTATCTACCGCAAAACGGGCATAAAAGGATACAAAACTGGGATCTCCCTCTTTATCTTCCTCCATCTTTCGCAAGTTAATGGCTTCAAGCATCCACATCCCTTTAGCTCGTTCGAAATAGTAACGCTTCACCATCCGCGTCTTAAGAAAAATCCACTCTACCTGAACAGATGAAAGCGTCGTATCACCAACTAAATCCATATCGTCCTCACTATCAAAAAGTAGCGTATAGAACGTCTGACCAGCAAAAAGTGGATCATGTTTCCAATATTTCTTTTCAATCTTTAAAGGAGTATCTACATTATAATAAGGCAAGGGGAAGATAGTACGCTGCCGTTGGAACAGAGAATCGGTCGCATAATTGAAAACAAAATCGTCAAAGAGTTCGTCTGCGCCTACCGGCTGAGGAGCTTCTTCTACTGGAACTTCACCCAACGACTCTCCTTCTCTGACACCGATCGAATCGACCATCGCAGTAATTGCACTGAAAGAATCGATGTTCGCCTTGGGGTTCTTACAAGAGAACAACAAGACAAACACCGATAATCCCCATATTAGTTTTCTCATATCCAACAGATCGGCAACGATCATTTATTCAACTTAACCCTCAGCTTCTCCAGCATGTCCACAGTCATGGACTCCAGATCATATTGAGGTTTCCAATCCCATTCCGCACGGGCACAGCTATCGTCCATACAATCGGGCCAGCTATCGGCAATACTTTGCTTCAAGGGATCTACATCATAAACCATTTCAAAGTCCGGCACATGCTTCTTAATCGCAGCATAAATAGTCTCGGGAGCAAAACTCATGGAAGCGATATTGAAGGCATTACGATGTTTCAGTCTGGCAGGATCGGCCTCCATCAGCGTAATAGCCGCATTCAAAGCGTCAGGCATATACATCATGTCCATCAACGTACCTTCTTTCACCGGACAAACAAATTTTTCACCTTTTACGGCTGCATAATAGATATCGACCGCGTAATCAGTAGTTCCACCACCCGGAGGAGTTACATTCGAAATAATACCAGGGAAACGTACCGCACGGGTGTCAACACCATATTTAGTATGATAATAGTCACTCAACAATTCTGTAGTAACCTTGCTAACACCATACATTGTACGGGGACGCTGGATAGTATCCTGAGGTGTCATAACATGCGGAGTATCCAGACCAAACGAACCAATTGAACTAGGTGTAAATACAGCACAGCCATGTATACGAGCTACTTCAAGCACATTCCATAAACCGTCAATACCAATTTTCCATGCCAAACGAGGTTTACTTTCGGCAACGACAGAAAGCAATGCTGCCAGATTATAAATCGTATCAATACTATACTCTTTGACAGCTGTTTCAATAGCATTGAAGTCTGTCACATCTGCCAATACAGAAGGACCTGATTCCTTCAGTTCACCCTTGGGTTCTGCTCCGGTAATATACCCCGCAACAACATGTTCATTGCCATAACGCTTACGCAATTCCATCGTAAGTTCCGATCCGATCTGACCGGTAGCTCCAATTACTAAAATATTTTTCATTTCGAACAAATTAAAGTTAGAGAATTCCTTTTTTTAAAGAGTACGCAAAGATACACACTTTTTTTTCAAAATTCTATCATTCTGTTATTGTTTATTTCGAGAAAAATGATGTCCTTTGCATAGTGTGTAACTAATTGTAAAAATCCTAAAACAAAAACGTTATGTATGGTAAAATGAAAGAGTTTCTCAGCCAGACACTTGCTGAGATAAAAGAAGTCGGTCTCTATAAGGAAGAACGTCTGATTGAAAGCGCGCAGCAAGCCGCTATCACAGTAAAAGGCCAGGAAGTATTGAACTTCTGTGCCAACAACTACTTGGGATTGTCCAACCACCCCCGTTTAATTGAAGCTGCCCAAAAAATGATGGACCGCCGTGGTTATGGCATGTCATCCGTCCGCTTCATTTGTGGTACCCAAGACATTCACAAGGAACTTGAAGCAGCAATCTCCGATTACTTCCATACAGAAGACACTATTTTATATGCAGCTTGTTTCGACGCTAATGGTGGTGTATTCGAACCCCTGTTCACCGAAGAAGATGCCATCATTTCCGACTCACTGAATCATGCTTCTATCATTGACGGTGTACGCCTCTGCAAAGCAAAACGTTATCGTTACGCCAACGCTGATATGGCTGATCTGGAACGTTGCTTGCAAGAAGCTCAAGCACAGCGTTTCCGTATTATCGTAACAGACGGTGTATTCTCAATGGACGGAAATGTAGCCCCAATGGACAAGATCTGCGATCTGGCAGAAAAATACGATGCCCTAGTTATGGTAGACGAATCACATTCTGCAGGTGTAGTAGGTCCTACAGGACATGGTGTCAGCGAATTGTATAATACTTACGGACGTGTGGACATCTATACCGGTACCCTGGGTAAAGCTTTTGGTGGAGCTATGGGCGGATTTACAACTGGCCGCAAAGAAATCATCGACTTATTACGCCAGCGCAGTCGCCCCTACCTCTTCTCAAACTCTGTTGCTCCTGCAGTTATCGGTGCTAGCATTGAAGTCTTCAAAATGTTGAAAGAAAGCAATGCATTGCATGACAAACTGATGGAGAACGTAAACTACTTCCGCGACAAGATGACAGCTGCCGGATTCGACATCAAGCCGACACAAAGCGCTATCTGTGCAGTTATGCTCTATGACGCCAAGCTGTCTCAAGTATACGCTGCTCGCATGCAAGAAGAAGGTATCTACGTCACAGGTTTCTATTATCCAGTTGTTCCGAAAGGTCAGGCGCGTATCCGCGTACAAATTTCTGCCGGACATGAAAAATCACACTTGGATAAGTGTATCGCAGCTTTCATCAAAGTGGGCAAAGAACTGGGAGTTTTAAAATAAACATTCCTTAAAAACAATCAGCCCGAAGTCTGACTTCCGTCATCTTCGGGCTGATCTTATTTCAATAGCCTCACAAACTTTTATTGACGTTCTCCCAACTTAGAGTCTACAAAATACAAATTAGAGTTTCCTGCTCTTTTAATCATTTCCACAATACTTGAGGCTGTAGCTTCTTCTTCTACTTGTTCACGTACAAATCCCCACAAGAAATCTTGGGTTGCCTTATCTCTTTCGGAAGCAGCAACATCCACCAATTCGTCAATCATCTTTGAAACTCGGCATTCATGCTTATAAACCTGTTCAAATACATCAAGCGGGGTACCAAAATCATTAGGTACAACATCAATCTTATCTACCTTTGCCGTACCTCCACGTTTGATAATATAAGAAGCCATCTCAAAAGCATGTTCATGCTCCTCAAAAGACTGTTTCTTCAACCAATTGGCCATACCATTATAACCTTCTTTCTCCATAAAGAAAGACATTGCCAAATACAGATTGGCCGACCACATTTCTGCAGTAATCTGTTCGTTAATTGCGTTTTGTAGTTTTTCTGAAATCATATTCGTTCGTTTTTTTAAAATTGTAAACATTACAAATGTAACGAGATAATCGCCATATTGTTCGACTAATAACATTTTTTAATCTTAATCCAACAATTAAAAGACTTACTCACTATTTACATAAACTCATCCGAAAGGTATCCTTGAGGCAGGGTACGACAATTATATTGTGATGCCATAATTTCTCCATAAGCCCCAGCTGAACGCAAAGCTAAAAAATCACCGCGTTTCACCCCATTAAGATCTACAGACTTACCAAACACATCAGATGACTCACAAACTGGACCAACTACATCATATGTTTCTACAGAAGCTTCCGAAGATATATTTTCTATCTTATGATAGGCCTGATATAAAGCCGGACGTATTAAATCTGTCATACCTGCATCCAAAATAGCAAACTGTTTATTAGTTCCCTGTTTAACATATAACACACGAGCAATGAGTGAACCACATTGTCCTACCACGGCACGTCCCAGCTCAAAATGCAATTTCTGGTAAGCTCGAAGTTTCAAATGGGTAGCATAAGTCTTGAAATAAGCAGAAAAATCAGGTATAGACTGACGATTAGGATGATGATAATCAATACCGAGTCCACCACCGACATTGATATGTTCAATACGAATACCACGAGCATCCAGCTTTTCCTGCAACTCATTGATGCGATTGCACAAAGCCACAAAATCACCCATATCTAATATCTGGGAACCAATATGAAAATGCAACCCAACAAAGTTGACATGTTGCATTTCCGCCGCTAGTTCTATCACATGTTCCATATCCTGCATGCTAATACCAAACTTGTTTTCAGCAAGACCGGTCGTAATGTTAGCATGAGTATGAGCGCCGACATCGGGATTTATACGGAAAGCGACATTAGCTATTTTTCCCCTTTCCGCCGCCAGTTCATTAATTACTTCCAATTCTGGCACAGATTCAACATTGAAACAAAATATATTGTAATCCAATCCCAAATTAATTTCCCAATCAGCCTTTCCTACACCTGCGAACACAATTTTATTTGCAGGAAAACCCGCTTTGATAGCAGCCTGAATTTCACCTCCACTTACACAGTCAGCACCCAATCCGTTTTCTCGAATGATAGTCAACACCTTCGGATTGACATTTGCCTTCACTGCATAATGCACTACAAAATTCTCATAACGCGCAACTTCGGCACGAATACAATTCAGTGTATTGCGCAACACCTCTGTATCATAATAATAAAAAGGTGTGCGCAATGAACTGAATTTATCTATCGGAAAATGTCCTTTCATAAATCCTGCTACAATTTTTTTAGTTTTCGCTAAATAAAGCTGCACTCAAAGACTGCAATGCACGTTTCTTATCTTCTTCACGTATCAGGAAAGAGATATTATAATTACTTCCGCCGAAAGATATCATACGCACTGGAATGTCACGCATTGCATCAAGCGCTTTAGCCTCAAAGCCTACGTTTTCCCATTCCAAATCACCAACCACACAAATAATACACATGTTACGGTCTACTGTAACCGTTCCATATTTCTTCAAATCATCTAAAATCTCGTTTAAGTGTTTTACATTATCAATAGATACTGAAACACCCACTTCAGATGTACAGATCATATCGATAGAAGTCTGATAACTCTCGAATATCTCGAACACTTTGCGCAAGAAACCATAAGCCAACAACATACGGCTTGATTTGATTTTGATAGCTGTAATATTGTCTTTGGCAGCTACGGCCTTGATTTTTCCTTTCTCGGTATCGTTCGATATCAGCGTACCAGGAGCCGAAGGATCCATCGTATTCAACAGGCGTACGGGTATATTTGCATATTTAGCCGGCTGGATACAAGTCGGATGCAAAATCTTGGCACCAAAATAAGCCAATTCTGCTGCTTCCTCAAACTGCAACTGACGAACAGGAGAAGTCTTGTCTACTACGCGAGGATCATTATTATGCATGCCGTCAATGTCCGTCCATATCTGAATTTCATCAGCATTAATAGCAGCACCTACCAACGAAGCTGTATAATCACTTCCACCACGCTGCAGATTATCTATCTCTCCATAGGCATTACGACAAATGAAACCCTGTGTAATATAAATGTCTGCATCTGGATGCAATTCAAGTTGAGCTTGCAGCTTCTCACGAATATAAACAGGATCGGGCTCGGCATTCTTATCTGTACGCATATATTCCAAAGCAGGCAACAATACCGATTTCACACCGCATTCTTGCAAATAATAATTCATCATTCCCGTCGAAATCAACTCTCCCTGGGCTAGAACAACTTTTTCTTCAAACAAAGTAAACAAGTCCTTCGTATAAGAACGGATATAGTCAAAATGAGATCTTACCAGCTCCAGACATTTCTGTTTATATTCATCCGTCGAATAGAGTTCATCGATATGACGACGATATTTGCTTTCCAGTTGGTTGATAATTTCGTTGGCGCCTTCCGGATTCTTCTTGTACAGATAATCCGAAATCTCGACCAATGTATTTGTCGTACCTGACATGGCTGACAATACAACAATCTTACGTTCACCATCGGTAATCAATTTGGCCACTTCCTTCATCCGCTGAGCTGAACCTACCGAAGTACCTCCAAACTTTAATACTTTCATTTTTCCTTCTTGTTAAGTTGTTAAACCTATTATATTATTTTTTTATTTATTCTTCTGTCACTTTCCATAGACGATGTCCTTCACAACGATACACCTTCCCTGGAAATTCATTAAGCAACTGCAAATTATGCGTAGTCATCACCACCAAGGCCCCCTTTTCGCTAATCTGATGTAATAAGGAGACAATAGCTCGTCCTGTTTCAACATCCAAATTGCCAGTAGGTTCATCTGCCAAAATAATACGGGGAGAATTCAGCATAGCACGAGCAATAACAATACGCTGCTGTTCTCCTCCTGACAATTCATTAGGCAGCTTGTACCCTTTGTTGTTCATTCCCACCAACTGCAACATCTCTTCTATACGGTCTTTTCGTTCTCCACGATGTTTCCAACCTGTAGCACAAAGCACAAAGTCCAGATTGTCATATACCGAACGATCTGTCAACAATTGGAAATCTTGAAAAACAATGCCCAGTTTTCGACGAAGCTGCGGAATATGCTTACGTTTGATTCTTTTCATATCATACTCCAGCACCTCTGCATGTCCGGCGGCAATTTCCAACTCGCCATAAAACGTTTTCAGCAACGTCGTCTTACCAGAGCCTACCTTACCTATTAAATAGGCAAACTCTCCCGAGCACAGCTCTAAATTGACATTTTCCAACACACACAGCTCCTGCTGATGTATCTCAACATCCTTATATTTTATCAGTGTTTCAGTCATCTTCTCAATGTTTCTTCCAACCTACACCATGACGTTCTTTCAGTTCACGGGCAATGTCTTCGATACTATAGCCTTTTGAAGTCAGTAAAACGATGAGATGATACAGCAAATCGGCACTTTCATAAATCAGACGGTCATCTGTTCCATTACATGCCTCAATCACGGTCTCCACAGCCTCTTCACCTACTTTCTGTGCCATTTTATTTACTCCAGAACGGAACAGGCTGGTTGTATAAGAGCCTTCTGGCATTTCCGTATGACGTACATTAATGAAATCCTGCAACTCTTTCAGGAACATTACCGGTTGCTCATTCTTTTCGCCCCAACAAGTATCTGTCCCTGTATGACATACTGGGCCAACCGGATGTACTTGAATAAGCAATGTATCTCGGTCGCAATCTGCTTTGACAGATACGACATGCAGAAAATTTCCACTTTCTTCTCCTTTCGTCCATAAACGGTTACGCGTACGACTATAAAAAGTAACTTTACCCGTTTCCATCGTTTTGTCATACGCCTCACGGTTCATGAAACCCAGCATCAACACTTTAGCCGTATCTGCATCTTGTATGATAGCCGGAACAAGTCCGTCCATTTTATCGAAATCTATGCTCAAATCCATAATCTATACGAATAATTCTGTACTTACTTTTATTCTTTATATTCTTACAGGTACACCCTGGCTGCAAAGATACAATTTTAAATCGGGAATTTTGATTTCTCCGAAGTGAAAAACACTGGCAGCCAGTGCTGCATCTGCTTTTCCCTGCAAAAAGGCATCACGGAAGTGTTCTTTCGCTCCTGCCCCCCCTGAAGCAATGACAGGTATAGAAAGGTTTTCAGAAAGAACAGCTAACACCTCATTAGCATATCCTGTCTTTACACCATCATGATCCATACTCGTAAACAATATCTCGCCTGCACCTCGCTCTTGAGCTTCTTTCGTCCATGACATCAATTCTCTTTCTGTCACCACTCGACCACCATTCAGATAACACCGCCATTCACCCGCAGCCTGCTTGGCATCCACCGCCAACACACACACCTGAGAACCGAAATGACCAGCTATCTCATCAATCAGTTTTGGGTTTCGGATGGCCGCCGAATTGACGGATACCTTATCTGCTCCAGCATCCAGCAGTCGAGCCACGTCATTCAATTCGTGAATTCCTCCCCCAACCGTAAACGGGATACTGATGTTCTCAGCTATGCGACGAACCAGCTCTACAAATGTTTTCCGCCCTTCAAAACTGGCTGTTATATCCAAAAATACCAGTTCGTCAGCACCTTGTTCACTATACATACGTGCCAATTCTACCGGATCGCCAGCATGACGCAGGTTTACAAAATTAGTTCCTTTTACAGTCTGCCCGTCCTTTATATCAAGACAGGGAATAATTCTTTTAGCTAACACAACTTCAACTCACTATCAATTAATTAATTATTCAAAGCAAAGATTGCAGATCATCCAACGTTATACGACCTTCATACAACGCCTTTCCAAATATAACGGCAGGTACACCATTTTCTTCCAATCGATAAATGTCATCAACACAACTGACTCCGCCACTTGCAATCAAATACAAATTCGAATCACGTTCCAACATTTCTTTATACAAGCCCAAAGCAGGGCCCTGCAACATACCATCGCAACTGATGTCTGTACAAACCACTTTAGAAATACCTCTCTGCCGATAGTTGTCCAAGAAAGAGAACAAATCCATATCACTTTCCTCTTTCCATCCTCCCACGGCAATACGGCGTTCTTTTACATCAGCCCCCAGAATAATTCGTTCCGCCCCATACATTTCTATCCAATGACAGAACAGTTCTGGATCTTTCACAGCAACACTTCCGCCCGTCACCATCTGAGCTCCACACTCAAAAGCAATTCGCAAATCCTCATCAGTCTTCACACCACCACCAAAATCAACGACAAGTGAAGTAGCTGTTGCTATTTTTTCCAAAATGACATGGTTCACGACATGATGCGAAGCCGCTCCATCTAAATCGACCAAATGTAAGCGCCTAATACCACCCGCTTCCAGCATTTTGGCTACTTCAAGCGGATTTTCATTATACACCTTCTTGCTCTCATAATCACCTTGTGACAAGCGCACGCATTTACCTCCGATAATATCAATAGCAGGTATTAATTCTATCATAACTCCAAGAAATTTTTCAAAATACGTTCACCAACATCACCACTTTTTTCTGGATGAAACTGTGTTGCATAGAAATTTTCTTTATGCAAAGCTGCGCTAAACGGTAATATATAATCGGTCACCGCCGCAGTATATTCATTAACAGGCACATAAAAGCTATGCACAAAATACACAAATTCTTCCTTCGTAAATCCACGAAACAAAGAGCTGCAGGTTTGCTCTATTGTATTCCACCCCATATGTGGCACTTTATCTTCATGCCTTTCTGACTGAAAGCGTTTCACGTCTACATCAAAAATATTCAAGCAATCCACATTACCTTCGTCCGAATGACGACACATCAATTGCATACCTAAGCAAATGCCCAACAAAGGTTTCTCCATACCTTTAATAACAGTATCCAAACCCGTAGTATGCAAAAAGTCCATCGTCGTAGCAGCCTCTCCTACACCCGGAAATATGACTTTATCGGCCGAACGAAGCATTGCCTCATCAGCCGTAATCATAGCCTCGACACCCAAACGTCGTAAAGCACAATCTACTGAACGAATATTCCCCGCATTATATTTTACGATTGCAACTTTCATCAGATTTCCTTTTTAATTAAATATCACCGTCTTATTCTTATATACCAACACTTTTCGTTCTATATGCTTCTGTACCGCACGCGAAAGAACAATTTTCTCCAGATCTTTTCCCTTGTTTATCAGATCCTGCACCGTATCTTTATGTGTAATGCGTACAATATCCTGCTCGATAATAGGTCCTGCATCCAGTTCCGTAGTCACATAATGACTGGTGGCACCAATAATCTTCACGCCACGCTCAAAAGCTGCATGATAAGGTTTGGCACCCACAAACGCAGGCAAAAAGGAATGATGTATATTAATAATGCGATTAGGATAAGCATCTATCATCTGCTCTGAAATCACCTGCATGTAACGAGCCAATACAATAAATGTAATATTATACTTGGCCAACAAATCCATCTCTAACCGCTCTTGTTCTGCCTTATTTTCTTTTGTGATAGGAAACAAATAAAACGGAATGCCAAAACGTTCGGCCACATGCTGCAAATCTGGGTGATTACTAACTATGAGCGGAATATCCACATTCCACTCACCCGCCGTGTAACGAGCCAACATATCAAACAAACAATGAGACATCTTCGAGACAAATATCGCCATGCGTGGTTTGGTATCTGAAAAATACAGCCGGAAACTCATTGCATATTTTTGCGCATACAACGTGGCAAAATAGTCCTCTATCTTTTCTTGAGGAATCAGAAAGTCCTGCAACTCCCATTCTATTCTCATAAAAAAAATATTCTCCACATGATCCACATGTTGATCCAAATAGATAATATTTCCCTTATTCACCGTTATAAAATCCGTCACCTCCGCCAAAATACCTGGTTTGTCAGGACAGTAAAGCAACAGTTTGGCCGTTTTCATACTCCTAAACATTTCATTAACATATCAGAATTACAATATTCTCGTATTAGGTTTGCAAAAATAACGATTTATTGCAAAAGTACGAATTTTCCAAGCACAAAGTTTCAATCCCAATACAAATAGTTTCGTTTTCCACAATTTGTATCCCCATTCAACTCATCCATGCGTCAATCCATACCACATACTAAACAAATGTTAAATATAAAAACATGTCAAATCGCAACCTATTCAATATGAACTACTAAAAGAACAAGTCCCCAAAAGCCTCTAAAAAAAATCCACGATTACTATTGCAGGTATAAAAAAAATGCCTACCTTTGCAACCGCAATCGAGAGAGATAGCAACAAAACAATGAAATGGTGCGGTAGTTCAGCTGGTTAGAATACATGCCTGTCACGCATGGGGTCGCGGGTTCGAGTCCCGTCCGCACCGCTAAATAATCAATAGTAAAAGCCTATAAATCAAATGATTTATAGGCTTTTGTTTTACAACACCTACATATAAATTCAAACAACTAAATAACTCGATTTTCAAACCAATCGAACCACCACAAGCACCCGTCCAATCCCCCACTAGATAAAAGTAAATAATTCCTCGAAAACAATAAAGTCAAAAACTCTGTTTTCGTCTTTGTATTTCTCTCCGTTTACATTATCTTTGCAACACGTAAGGCCGGAGGATACGCATTCACCTCCAAGCCTGCAACGACAACGATTATTATCATCATTTATAGCGCTATAAAAATATGATTTCTTTCTACAGAACTCCTCAGAAAAGCGTAATTGCCGTAGCAAGCGAACACGCCATCTCGAAGGCAGACAGCGACAAGCTCTGCTGGCTTTTTGGAGAAGCCACCCCTGAAAGTGAAGAAAACCTGAAAGGCTGTTTCGTAGGCCCCCGCCGCGAAATGATCACGCCCTGGAGCACGAACGCCGTGGAAATTACCCAAAACATGGGCCTGACGGGCATCGCGCGCATCGAGGAATACTTCCCCGTGGCCGATGAAAACGCCGAATACGACCCCATGCTCCAACGCATGTACAAGGGACTCGACCAGCAGGTGTTCACCACCAACCGCAAGCCCGAACCCATCGTCCACATCGAAGACCTCGAAGCCTACAACGAGCAGGAAGGTCTGGCCCTCTCGAAGGAGGAAATGGACTACCTGAAGAAAGTGGAGAAGGACCTCGGACGCCCGCTGACCGACTCCGAAGTGTTCGGCTTTGCCCAAATCAACTCCGAGCATTGCCGCCACAAAATCTTCGGCGGTACGTTCATCATCGACGGTGTGGAGCAGGAATCTTCACTCTTCCAGATGATCAAGAAGACCACACAGGAAAATCCCAACAAAATCATATCGGCCTACAAGGATAACGTGGCCTTTGCCGAAGGTCCCGTCATCGAGCAGTTCGCTCCCGCCGACCACTCCAAACCCGATTATTTCGAGGTGAAGGACATCAAGAGCGTCATCTCCCTGAAGGCCGAGACACACAACTTCCCCACCACCGTGGAGCCTTTCAACGGCGCATCAACAGGTACGGGCGGTGAAATCCGCGACCGTATGGGTGGCGGAAAGGGTTCGTGGCCCATCGCAGGTACGGCCGTCTACATGACCTCCTACCCCCGCACGGAGGAAGGACGCGAGTGGGAAGAAATCCTGCCCGTGCGCAAATGGCTGTATCAGACACCCGAGCAGATCCTCATCAAGGCGTCGAACGGCGCCAGCGACTTCGGCAACAAGTTCGGCCAGCCGCTCATCTGCGGTTCGGTGCTGACCTTCGAGCATAAAGAAAAAGAAGAAGTTTACGGCTACGACAAGGTCATCATGCTGGCCGGAGGCGTAGGTTACGGTACCCAGCGCGATTGCCTCAAGGGCAAACCCGAAGCAGGCAACAAGGTCGTCGTAATGGGTGGCGACAACTATCGCATCGGTTTGGGCGGCGGATCTGTATCTTCTGTCGATACGGGAAGATACAGTAGCGGCATCGAGCTGAACGCCGTCCAGCGCGCCAACGCCGAGATGCAGAAGCGTGCCTACAACGTGGTGCGCGCCCTTTGCGAGGAAGAGGTGAACCCCGTAGTTTCCATCCACGACCACGGCTCGGCCGGACACGTAAACTGCCTCAGCGAGCTGGTGGAAGAGTGTGGCGGACACATCGACATGAGCAAGCTGCCCATCGGCGACAAGACCCTCTCGGCCAAGGAAATCATTGCCAACGAGAGCCAGGAGCGCATGGGATTGCTCATCAAGGAGGAAGCCATCGAACACGTGCGCAAGATTGCCGAACGCGAACGCGCCCCGATGTACGTTGTGGGCGAAACGACCGGCGACCACCGCTTCTGCTTCGAGCAGGCCGACGGCGTACGTCCCTTCGACCTGGCCGTCGACCAGATGTTCGGCTCCTCACCCAAGACATATATGGTGGACAAGACCGTAGAGCGTCACTATGAAATGCCGACCTACGAGCAATCCAAGCTTCATGAATACCTGGCCAACGTGCTCCAGCTGGAAGCCGTGGCCTGCAAGGACTGGCTGACCAACAAGGTGGACCGCTCCGTGACGGGCAAGATTGCCCGCCAGCAATGCGTGGGCGAACTCCAGTTGCCGTTGAGCGATTGCGGCGTCGTAGCCCTCGACTACCGCGGCAAGGCAGGTATCGCCACTTCGCTGGGTCATGCTCCGCAAGCCGCACTGGCCAATCCGGCCGCAGGTTCCGTGCTCTCCGTGAGCGAGGCGCTGACCAACCTCGTATGGGCACCGCTGGCCGAAGGGCTCGATAGCGTATCGCTCTCGGCTAACTGGATGTGGCCCTGCCGCTCGCAGGAGGGTGAGGATGCACGCCTCTACACGGCCGTCAAGGCATTGAGCGACTTCTGCTGCGCCCTACAAATCAACGTGCCTACGGGTAAGGACTCCCTCTCCATGACGCAGAAATACCCCGACGGTAGCAAGGTCATCGCTCCGGGTACAGTCATCGTTTCGGCCGGCGGCGAGGTGAGCGACGTGAAGAAAGTGGTTTCGCCCGTGCTGGTGAACGACCATAAGACGACGCTCTACCACATCGACTTCAGCTTCGACAACCTGAAGCTGGGCGGTTCGGCCTTCTCCCAGTCGCTGGGCAAGGTGGGCGACGACGTGCCTACCGTGCAGAACCCCGAATACTTCCGCGACGCCTTCCTGGCCGTTCAGGAGCTGGTGAACAAGGGCCTCATCCTGGCCGGACACGACATCTCGGCCGGCGGTCTCATCACCACCCTGCTCGAGATGTGCTTCTCGAACATGGAGGGAGGTATGGAAATCAGCCTCGACAAGATTAAGGAAAACGACCTCGTCAAGATACTCTTTGCCGAAAACCCAGGTATCGTCATCCAGGTGGCCGACAAGCATAAGGACGAAGTAAAGAAGATACTCGAAGACGCCGGCGTGGGCTTCGTGAAGATCGGCAAGCCGACCGACGAACGCCACATCCTCGTGGAGAAGGACGGTGCCACCTACCAGTTCGGCATCGACTACATGCGCGACGTGTGGTACTCCACTTCCTACCTGCTCGACCGTCGCCAGTCGATGAACGGTTGCGCCAAGAAGCGCTTCGAGAACTACAAGATGCAACCCATGGACCTGGCCTTCATGCCGGGCTTCACTGGCAAGCTCTCGCAATACGGCATCAGCCCCGACCGCCGTACGCCGAGCGGCATCCGCGCCGCCATCATCCGCGAGAAGGGTACAAACGGCGAACGCGAAATGGCTTACTCGCTCTACCTGGCCGGCTTCGACGTGAAGGACGTGACGATGACCGACCTCGTAAGCGGACGCGAAACGCTGGAAGACGTCAACATGATTGTTTTCTGCGGTGGCTTTGCTAACTCCGACGTACTTGGCTCGGCCAAGGGCTGGGCAGGTGCCTTCCTCTTCAACCCGAAAGCCAAAGAAGCTATAGATAAGTATTACGCGCGCGAAGACACATTGTCATTGGGTGTATGTAATGGTTGCCAGCTGATGATGGAGCTCAACCTTATCATGCCTGACGATGATAAGAGAGTCAAGATGCTCCACAACGACTCTCACAAGTTCGAGAGCCGCTTCCTGGGTCTGACTATCCCGACCAACCGTAGCGTGATGTTCGGTTCGTTGAGCGGTAGCAAGCTGGGTATCTGGGTGGCTCACGGCGAAGGCAAGTTCTCCCTGCCCTACGACGAAGACCACTACAACATCGTGGCCAAGTACACCTACGACGAGTATCCCGGCAACCCCAACGGTTCCGATTACTCCGTGGCAGGTATCGCCAGCCCCGACGGACGCCACCTGGCCATCATGCCCCACCTGGAGCGCGCCATCTTCCCCTGGCAGAATGCCTACTATCCGGCCGACCGCCTGCATCACGACGAAGTGACGCCGTGGATAGAAGCCTTCGTCAACGCCCGCAAGTGGGTGGAAGAGAAGACCCGATAAATATCCTCTACCCTCTCCATACAGACATGGATGAAACGGACCCCGACGGCCAAACGGCCGGATGTCTGTTTCATCCGTGTCTTTTCCCTTATTCAAAGCATTCTGTTTCCAAGGAAACAATATCGTGTCGGCTATGAGAAAAAACATCCTGACTACCCTTATCGCCATCCTGCTACCACTCATCGTCTGCCCGCAGACCTATAAATATATAGGTATGGAAGACGGATTGAGCAACCGGCAGGTGTATGCCATCGAAAAAGACCGGAAAGGCTACATGTGGTTCCTGACCCCCGAAGGCATCGACCGCTACAACGGAAAGGAGTTCAAACACTACAAGCTGATGGACGGCGAACAGGAACTCAACTCGGCCATCAACCTGAACTGGCTCTATCTGGACACCGACGGGGTGTTGTGGGAGATAGGCAAGAAGGGCCGCGTCTTCCGCTACGAAAGCCAGCACGACCGTTTCCAACTGGTGTACAAGCTTCCCGAACAGACAGAAAAGGAACACAATACGCCCGTGAGCTATGGTTACGTGGACGAGAAAGGCCAGATATGGCTCTGTACCCGCAAGCAGATATACCTGTATGATAGCCGCAACAACCACACCCGGCACATCCGCAACCAGCTGGACGAAAACATCACCTGCATCCTGCAAACCGATACCGCACACTACTTCATCGGCACCGACCAGGGCATACACTATGCCGAACTGAAGGACAGCATCCTGCAACTGAACCCTTGCGACAAGCTCGACTCCCTGAACCTGCAGGTCAACGAGCTCTACCTCGACAAGAGTACCCGAAAAGTGTTCATCGGCACCTTCCTGAAGGGTATCTTCGTCTACGACCTGAACAGGCACCAACTTCTGCAACTACAAACCGAATTGACAGACATCACCATCAACAGCATACAGGAATTCGGAAAGAACACGGTACTCATTGCTACCGACGGAGCCGGTGTCTACCGGCTGAACACCGATACCTACGAGTGCGAACCCTACATCACGGCCGATTACAACCGCTACAACGCGATGAACGGCAACAGCATCACCGACCTCTACATCGACGACGAACAACGCATCTGGATGGCAAACTTCCCCATCGGCATCACCGTGCGCGACAACCGCTATGCCGACTTCCACTGGATCAAGCACTCCATCGGCAACCGCCAGTCGCTCGTGAACAACCGTGTGAATGCCGTCATCGAAGACCGCGACGGCGACCTGTGGTTTGCCACGGACAACGGCATCAGCCTCTACAACGACCGCCAGGAGCAATGGACCTCCTTCCTGAGCACTTTCGAAACCGGTGGAAAAAACAAGAGCCATTCCTACATCTCCCTGTGCGAAGTGGCACCCGGCATCATCTGGGCAGGCGGATACTCGTCCGGCGTCTACCAGATAGACAAGCGCAACCGTTCGGTGCAATTCTTCACGCCTGCCTCGATGGGTAATGCCGGCATCCGTGCCGACAAGTACATCCGTGCCATCCTGAAGACAAGCGACGGCAAGATATGGGCCGGCGGTTACTATAACCTCAAGGAAATAGATTACACACGCAGGCAGGTGCGCCTCATCGGAGGCCTGTCGGACATCACCGCCCTGACAGAAAACGACTCCACACACCTGTGGGTAGGCACTGTCAACGGGCTCTACCGCCTCGAGAAACAGAGCGGCAAGGCCGAATATGTGGAGCTGCCCGTTGAGTCACACTACATCTACTCCCTCTACCAGTCGGACGACCAGAAGCTATACATCGGCACCAACAACACGGGCTTGCTCATATACGACCTGGAGGAGAAACAGTTTTACCACTTCGACAAAGACAACAGCTCGCTCATCTCCAACAACATCTATTGTATTCTGCCTGATGGTGAGGGAGGCTTCTTCCTAAGTACCGAAAGCACCTTGACTACCTTCAATCCACATAGTAAAATCTTCCACAACTGGACAAAAGAACAAGGGCTAAAAGCCGAACATTTCAACGCTTCAGCAGGTACTCTCAGACGTAACGGCCAACTGGTCTTCGGAAGTACCGATGGTGCCATCGAGTTCGACAAGAACATGGTATTGCCCGACCATTATACCACCAAGATGGTGTTTAGTGATTTCAAAGTACTCTACGAAACAGTCTACCCCGGCGACAAGCACTCGCCGCTGACCACCAACATCGACGACATCGACCTACTCCGTCTGAAATACGACCAGAACATCTTCTCCCTGCAGGTGTCGTCCATCAACTACGACTACCCTTCGCTGGTGCTCTACTCCTGGAAGCTGGAAGGCTTCTACGACAAATGGAGCCAACCCAGCCGCGACAACATCATCAGCTTCACCAATCTGAGCCCCGGCGAATATACCTTGCGCGTGCGGGCCATCTCCAACGAGAACCACGACACAGTGCTCGAGGAGCGAAGCCTGCCTATCGTCATCGACAAGCCCCTTTGGTTCAGCTGGTGGGCATGGCTGGCCTATATCCTCTTCACGCTGGGGGCGCTGATTACGGCCTTGCGCATCTACCTCCTGCGCAAGCAGAAGCGTGAATCGAACGAGAAGATACGCTTCTTCATCAATACCGCCCACGACATCCGTACGCCGCTCACCCTCATCAAGGCGCCGCTGGAAGACCTGGCCAACCACGAACAACTGAGCGAAAGCGGACGGAACAACATCCACACCGCCCTGCGCAACGTACACGTGCTCCTGCGCCTAACCACCAACCTCATCAACTTTGAGCGTGCCGACACGTATGGAGGCAAGCTCCGCGTGGCTGAATATGAGCTGGGAGCTTATCTGGAAGAGACCCTCAACATCTTCCGCGAATATGCCAAGGTGAAACGTATCGCCCTGACTTACGAAAAGAACTTCGACTACCTCAATGTGTGGATAGACAAGGACAAGATGGACTCCATCCTGAAGAACCTCCTGTCCAACGCCTTGAAATATACCGCCGAAGAAGGTAGCGTCGTGCTCGAAGCTACGGAGACGGCCGAACAATGGACAATCGAAGTGAAGGACACGGGTATCGGAGTGCCTGCCGCCGAACAACGGAAGCTCTTCCGCATGCACTTCCGTGGAAGCAATGCCGTCAACGCTAAAATTACAGGAAGCGGCATCGGTCTGCTCCTGGTATGGAAACTTGTCAGATTGCACAAGGGAAAACTGAGCTTCAATAGTACCGAAGGACAAGGCTCCACGGTTCGCGTCAGTTTCCCCAAAAACAGGAAAGCCTATCGCAAGGCTACCTTTGTGGACACCCTGCCCAATCGCGAAACGGAACTTCCGCCTGTCCAGCCAGAAGAGCGAGTGGAGGAAAGCCCGACAGCCACGGTATCCCCCAACCGCGAAAATACGGAGGAACAACCGCAAGCGACCTCGAACCACGAAAAAATACTGGTCGTGGAAGATAACGACGAACTGAGAGAATACCTCCGCCAGACCTTGTCCGACGTATATACCGTGCAGACCTGCAACAACGGCAGGCAAGCCCTCGAAGTGGTGAAGGACTATGCGCCTGACCTCATCATCTCGGACATCATGATGCCCGAAATGCGTGGAGACGAATTGTGCCGCACACTGAAGAAAGACATCAACACGTCGCACATCCCCATTATCCTGCTCACAGCCCTCAACACCGAACGGAGCATCATCGAGGGTTTGCAGACAGGGGCCGACGACTATCTTGTGAAACCCTTCAACGTAGGTATCCTGCGCGCCACCATCGCCAACCTGCTACAAAACCGACGCCTGTTGCGGAGCAAGTATGCAAACCTCGCCATAAACGACGAAAAGCCCGAAACGCCCTGCAACAATTGTACGGACGACCTCGACTGGAAGTTTATTACCACTGTGACCCGCTACGTGGAAGACAACATCGAGAAGAGCGAATTCAACGTGGACAGTCTCTGTGCCCTGATGAACATGAGCCGCACCAGCTTCTACAACAAGCTGAAAGCACTGACCGACCAGGCGCCAGCCGACTACATCCGCATCATCCGCCTGAAGCGTGCCGCCAAGCTGCTCCGGGAAAAGCAATACAACATCACGGAAATATCCGAAATGACCGGTTTCAACGACGTGAAGTATTTCCGCGAGGTCTTCAAGAAGTATTATAAGGTGAGCCCCAGCCAATATGCCAAGGGCGGGGACGAGCCTTCCAACGAAAAGGACATAGAAAGACAACAATGAACATTTACCTCGAAGCATTCTCCATCTTCTTCAAGATAGGAGCCTTTACCATCGGGGGAGGCTATGCCATGGTGCCTCTCATCGAAAACGAGATTGTAACAAAACGCAACTGGATAGCCAAGGACGACTTCATCGACCTGCTGGCCATCTCGCAGTCGTCGCCCGGCATCCTGGCAGTCAACATCTCCATCTTCATCGGCTACCGCCTGCGCGGCATCCGTGGAAGCATCGTCACGGCACTGGGCACCATCCTGCCCTCGTTCCTCATTATCCTGGCCATCGCCCTCTTCTTCCACAACTTCAAGGAGAACACCGTGGTGGAACGCATCTTCAAGGGCATCCGTCCGGCCGTCGTAGCGCTCATCGCCGCGCCCACGTTCAGCATGGGCAAGTCGGCACGCATCAACCGCTACAACCTGTGGATACCCGTTGTGTCGGCCCTGCTCATCTGGCTCCTGGGTTTCTCACCCATTTGGATCATCATTGCTGCAGGCGTAGGCGGATTCTTCTATGGAAAATGGAAAGCAAGACAAGAGAAAGAAAACATTCATTCATAAAACAAACGAAAATCTGAAAACATGCTCTATCTACATCTGTTCTATACATTCTTCAAGATAGGATTGTTCGGATTCGGAGGCGGCTATGCCATGCTCTCCATGATACAGGGTGAAGTCGTGACGCGCTACGAGTGGCTGACACCGCAGGAGTTTACCGACATCGTGGCCATCAGCCAGATGACCCCCGGCCCCATCGGCATCAACTCAGCCACCTACGTAGGCTTCACGGCCACGGGCAGTGTGTGGGGCTCCGTCATCGCCACCTTTGCCGTGGTGCTCCCGTCGTTCATCCTGATGCTCACTATCAGCAAGTTCTTCCTGAAGTATCAGAAGCATCCGGCCGTAGAGGCCATATTTGCAGGCCTCCGCCCTGCGGTGGTGGGTTTGCTCGCCTCGGCCGCCCTGGTGTTGATGAATGCCGAGAACTTTGGCTCGCCCACCGAAGACACGCGTTCGTTCGTCATCAGCTGTATCATCTTCCTCGTGGCCTTCGTGGGCACCAGGAAGTACAAGTTGAACCCCATCGGCATGATTGTGGCCTGCGGGGTAGCGGGGCTGATACTTTATTAAAGCTTGATTTTCTTCTTCACCGACTTCGACTCGTTGTGCAGGCGGTCGAGGGCGGTCACCACGTAGCGGTACTTCGTCTTGCCGTCTTCGTAGGGCAACTTGTACCACGGCTGGTTGGTAATGGCCACGATGTGCGACGGGTCGTCGATATTCACATCTTCCTTGTCGGCAAAGCGATAAACCACGTAGCGCACGGCACGGTCCATCTCGTCCTTATACTTTGGTGCCGTCCAGAAGAGAATATAGCCGTCTTCTGTCCACACGGGCTTCAGCTTGCGCACCTTGCCGGGAGCCTTGTCGTCCATAAAGTCGAACACAGGCGGCAGGGCGGGATACTTGTGATACTCGGCTATCAGGGCGTCGCGATACTTGCCCGCATTCTCCACCACCGCGCCGGCATACCACTGGCAACTTCCGCCAATCGTCTGATAGGCACGTTGCAGGGCCATCTTGGCGGGCAGCTGGTTGATGTTGGGGTTCTTGGGGTCGGCATTTTGGACGGTGTTCATCACCGACTGGCCGATGAAGAGCGGACGCCCCTCGCTATGCTTGGCCCACCAGTCAACAAGCACGGCATAGTCGGCTACCGGATGGCCTATCTGCCAGTAAATCTGCGGGATATTGTAGTCTATCCAACCTTCGCGTGCCCAAAGCAGCACGTCGGCGTAAAGGTCGTCGTAGTTTTGCAAGCCGCGGGTCTTGCTTCCCAACGGGTCGCTCGAGTCGTTGCGGTAGATGCCGAAAGGCGACACGCCGAACTTGACCCAAGGCTTCAGAGCGCGCACCGTTTCGTGTATCTTGCGGATGAGCAGGTTGACGTTGCTACGCCGCCAGTCGCCGATGTTGTCGAAGCCGCCACCATAGCGGGCAAAGCTGGCCGAGTCGGGGAACTCCACCCCTTTCGTGGGATAGGGATAGAAGTAGTCGTCCATGTGGATGGCATCGACATCGTAGCGCGACACAATGTCGCTCACCACCTGGCAGATGTAATCACGGCTCTGCGGCAAGGCAGGGTCGAAGAACAGCTGGTTGCCGTAGGTAAGGAACCACTCGGGGTGGCGGTTGTAGATGTGTTGCGGCGCCAGCTGGTTGGCCAGCGACGTCTTCACCCGATAAGGGTTGATCCAGGCATGAAACTCCATGCCGCGCTTGTGGCACTCGTCTATCATGAACTGCATGGGGTCCCAATAGGGTTGCGGTGCCTGCCCCTGTACCCCCGTCAGGTAACGGCTCCAGGGCTCAAGCTTCGAGGCATAGAGCGCGTCGGCCTCGGGGCGCACCTGGAAGATGATGGCATTGATGCCCGCCTTCTGCAAGGAGTTGAGCTGGCCGATGAGGGTGGCCTGCATCTGCGCGGCCGGCATGCCCTTGAACTGGCCGTTCACCGCCTGAATCCAGGCGGCACGGAATTCACGTTTGGGATAGCGTTGCCCCGTCAGTTCCTGCGCCCATACGGCACACGAAGCCAGCAACAACATCCACACGAACAAGTTTTTCAGTTTCATTGTTTTCATCTGTTTTTTTAGAATTGCCACAAAGATAGTGCAAAGCGAGGGAAGTACCAAGGTGAACAAACGGTTTTCGCGCTTTACGCCCCCAGAGACCTCCACTCTATACCTCAGAAAGGGCTGGGAAAAGCATCTGTTCAAGCTGGGAAAAGCGATGCTTTAAGCTGGGGAAAGCAATGTTTTAAGCTGGACAAAACAATGCTTTAAGCTGGGCAAACGGACGCTCCATCCGCACCGAAGCGGCCACAATCCCTGCCAAGCCGTTATTTTTCTGAAAAATTGACCAACAAGTCTCTACAAAATACGGTCAAAAATTGCGGTTTGATTTGTTTTTCCGTAACTTCGCATGCCGTAAGCGAGAAAAAGACATGAGTGAAACCAAATCCATCATCATAAAAGGCGCCCGCGTCAACAACCTGAAGAACATCGACGTCGAGATACCGCGAGGCCGGCTGGTAGTCATCACCGGCCTGTCGGGCTCAGGCAAGTCGTCGCTGGCCTTCGACACCCTCTACGCCGAGGGGCAACGCCGCTATGTGGAGAGCCTCAGCAGCTATGCACGCCAGTTCCTGGGACGCATGAGCAAGCCCGAGTGCGACTACATCAAGGGCATCCCCCCCGCCATTGCCATCGCGCAGAAGGTGAACAGCCGCAACCCGCGCTCTACCGTGGGCACCTCGACCGAAATCTACGAATACCTGCGCCTGCTCTACGCCCGCATCGGACGCACGTTCAGCCCCGTCAGCGGGCAGGAGGTGAAGAAGCACTCGGCCGAAGACATCGTCCAGTGCATGCTGGAGTACCCCGAAGGTACCCGCTTCACCGTCCTCACCCCTCTGCTTGTGCCCCAGGGACGTACGATGAAGGAGCAGCTGGCCATCGACCAGAAGCAGGGTTTCACCCGCCTGGAAGTGAACGGACAGGCCATGCGCATCGACGAATACGAACCGCATGAAGGCGACAACGTCTTCCTGCTGATAGACCGCCTGACGGCCTCGGCCGCCAAAGACACCGTGAGCCGATTGACTGACTCCGTAGAGACGGCCATGTACGAGGGCGACGGTGCCTGCCTGCTACGCTTCTACCAGCCCGACGGCACCACCCGCCTCTATCGCTTCAGCACCAAGTTCGAAGCCGACGGCATCACCTTCGAGGAGCCAAACGACCAGATGTTCTCCTTCAACTCGCCCATGGGCGCCTGCCCCGAGTGCGAAGGCTTCGGCCGAATCATCGGTATCGACGAGCATCTGGTGGTGCCCAACCGTGCCCTGTCCGTCTACGACGGAGCCGTGATGTGCTGGCGAGGCGAGAAGATGGGCGAATGGCGCGACATGGTCATCCGCGGAGCCGAAAAGGCAGGCTTCCCCATTTTTACCCCCTACTACCAGCTGACCGACGAGCAGCGCCGCATGTTGTGGGAGGGTACGCCCTACTTCGAAGGCATCAACGCCTTCTTCCGCATGTTGCAGGAGAACCAATACAAGATACAATACCGCGTGATGCTGGCCCGCTACCGCGGCAAGACCATCTGTCCGCGTTGCCACGGTAGCCGCCTGAAGCCTGAAGCGGGCTACGTACGGGTAGGCGGACGCAACATCTCGGAGCTGGTGGACCTGCCCATTACCGAGCTGAAGGCATTCTTCGACCATCTGAAGCTGACCGAACACGAAATGCAAGTGGCCAGCCGCATCCTGACGGAGATAAACAGCCGCATCCGTTTCCTTGTCGACGTGGGCCTGGGCTATCTGACACTGAACCGTCTGAGCAACTCCCTGTCGGGCGGCGAGAGCCAGCGCATCAACCTGGCCACCTCGCTGGGCAGCAGCCTTGTGGGGAGTCTCTACATACTGGACGAACCCAGCATCGGCCTCCATAGCCGCGACACGGACAAGCTGATATGTGTCTTGCGCCAACTCCAGCAGTTGGGCAACACGGTAGCCGTCGTAGAGCACGACGAAGAAATCATCCGCGCCGCCGACTACATCATCGACATCGGCCCCAAAGCCGGACGCCTGGGAGGCGAGGTGGTGTATCAGGGTGACATGAAAGACCTCCAGAAGCATAGCAACAGCTACACCGTGCGCTACCTGCTGGGCGAAGAAACCATCCCCGTGCCCACGCAACACCGCCCGTGGAATAACTATATCGAAATAAAAGGTGCCCGCGAGAACAACCTGAAGGGCATCGATGTGCGCTTCCCCCTGAACGTGATGACCGTAGTAACGGGTGTCAGCGGTTCGGGTAAAAGTACGCTGGTGCGCGACATCTTCTACCGCGCCCTGAAGCGCGAGTTGGACGAATGCAGTGACCGCCCGGGCGAATTCGTAAGCATCGAAGGCGACCTGCGCAACCTGCGCAACGTGGAGTTCGTCGACCAGAACCCCATCGGTAAGTCGTCGCGCAGCAATCCCGTGACCTACCTCAAGGCCTACGACGAGATACGCAAGCTCTATGCCGAACAGCCGTTGGCCAAGCAGATGGGCTACACGGCCGGCTACTTCAGCTTCAACAGCGAAGGCGGCCGTTGCGAGGAATGCAAGGGCGAAGGTACCATCACCGTGGAAATGCAGTTCATGGCCGACCTGGTGCTGGAGTGCGAGTCGTGCCACGGCAAGCGCTTCAAGCCCGACACGCTGGAGGTACGCTTCCACGACGCCAACATCTACGACGTACTTGAAATGACTGTCGATCAGGCCATCGAGTTCTTCGGCCAGCACGGGCAGAAGAAAATCGTCAAGAAGCTCATCCCGTTGCAGGACGTAGGCCTGGGCTACATCAAGCTGGGGCAGTCGTCGTCCACTCTCTCGGGCGGCGAGAACCAGCGCGTCAAGCTGGCCTACTACCTGAGCATGGAGAAGGCCGATCCGACACTCTTCATCTTCGACGAGCCCACCACTGGCCTCCACTTCCACGACATCCGCAAGCTGCTCGAAGCCTTCGACGCTCTCATCCGGCGCGGACACAGCATCGTCATCATCGAGCACAACCTGGATGTCATCAAGTGTGCCGACTACGTGATAGACCTCGGCCCCGAAGGCGGCGACCGCGGCGGAAACCTCGTCGTGGCAGGCACGCCCGAAGAGGTAGCTGCCTGTGCCGCCAGCTACACGGGTCAGTTCCTGAAAGAGAAACTACAACAAGCCGACTCCTGACCATGCAGACGCCTACCATTATCCTGAGCATCGCCGGTTCCGATCCCTCGGGTGGAGCTGGCATACAGGCCGACATCAAAACCATCTCGGCGCTGGGAGGCTATGCGGCGGCGGCCATCACCGCTATCACCGTGCAAAACACGCGGGGCGTCACGTCCGTCGACTACCTGCCCGGCCCGCTTGTGGCCGCACAAACGGAAGCTGTCTTGGGCGACCTGCATCCTGCCGCCGTCAAAATCGGCATGACAGGACGCGCCGACATCATAGTAAATTTGGCAGCCTGCCTAAGCAAATATCCCGATACGCCTGTCGTGCTCGACCCCGTGATGTTGTCGAGTAGCGGTCATCCGCTGATGGAGCCTAATGCCACCGAAGCCCTCCGAACAGAGTTGTTCCCACGATGCCGCCTGGTAACTCCCAACTTAAACGAGGCCTCATTTCTTTTAGGAAAAAATCTCCATACTCTTCAAGACATGGAGCAGGCAGCCACTGAACTGTCCCAACACTACGGCTGCGCCTTTCTACTGAAAGGTGGCCATCTGGAAGGTGATCGCATGACTGACGTCCTCTTCGACGAACAGACACACCATTTCAGCAGTGCCCGCATCAACACAAGCAATCTGCATGGCACCGGCTGTACGCTCTCATCCGCCATCGCAACCTTCCTCGGGCAAGGCAATTCCCTCCCCGAAGCCGTACGACTGGCCAAAGCCTATATGGACAAAACCATCAAAGCCGCCAGCCAATGGGAAATAGGCAGTGGATACGGCCCGTTGTGCCATTTTCCCCCAAACCTTAAACTGTAAAAAGCTGATTGCATGAAAATCATTGTACTGACCCACCCTGAATTCCTTCCAGACGAAGCTGAAGCGTTGACCTGTCTTCTGGACAAAGGCCTTGACCGTTTGCACTTGCGCAAACCCGGCTGTAGCGAAGCACAGCTAGAAGCCCTTATCCGCCAACTGCCAACCGAATACTACAAACGTATCAGCCTACACGACCATTTTTCCTTGCAGGCACGCTACCATTTGGGAGGCATCCATCTGAACAGTCGTAATCCCCAGCCTCCCCAGGACTTCAAAGGAATCATAAGCTGCTCATGCCACACACTGGAAGAAGTCTCCTACTATGGTCCACAGACCGACTATCATTTCCTGAGTCCTATTTTCGACAGCATCTCCAAGCAAGGCTATCGCTCAGGCTTCAATGAAGCCCAGTTGCGACGAGCCTCTGCCGAAGGTATTCTCACCAACAAAACTATCGCTTTGGGTGGCGTATCTGCAAGCAAACTGCCTCTACTGCACGCACTAAGATTTGGAGGTGCAGCCTTTCTAGGAGACATCTGGCACGACTACCACTCGGCAGCCAATTTGTCTACCCTGCTCCATCATTTTAAAGAACTACTAAATACATGTAAGGAACTTGATAAATCAAATCGAATAACAATCAAAACTAAGACATAACGTAATCCTACAGATTATTAATCGTATTTTGATTATACTCCTGACAGAATTTCTCTCTCAATGCCCTAGGAGGCATTCCCAAATGTTTTTTTACATACCGACCAAAAAAAGATATATTTGGAAAATCTAGTTCATTCACAATCTCCTTAATCGTCTTCGAAGAATATTTCAAGAGGTATTCAACATCCTTCAAGACATATTGGTCTATCAGACTCGAAGCAGTCTGCATACTAGCAGCCTTACAAATGGAAGACAGATATTTAGGTGTGACATTCAGGCGATCTGCATAGTAAGAAACCTCCCTGTTCTTTGGATAGGACGTTTCCAACAAATCGATAAACTTCTTGAAAAGACATTCACCAGAAGTATAAGACCGTGAAGGCAGTTGTATCACCCTGCTCAGATGGTTCTGCATGTCATAAAAAAAAGCCAACATCAGTAAATTGATAACTTTTTCCTGAACTACCGACGGCAAATGAACTTTGGAGCACAGCAAATCATAATATTGCTTCCAGACAATCACTTCATTCGGAGACAAAGTAAATAACGGATTTTTCTCAAACAACAGCTTAATATCCCATATATTGTCAGCCATCGGAAGCAGTTTATGAATATACTCTCTCGACATTCCAATGCACTGACATTGAAAATCCACACTTGACAGGGTACCCTCTATTATGTTATTGGGAGGACAGATAAAAATATCATTTTTGTAAGCTACATAAGTTGTCCCGTTTATGTTTACCTGAGCTTTTCCCTCCAGCACAAGAGCTATGACATAAATTTCTGTCTGAACCATACTGCTTACATCAATATCCTTCAAATTACTGATAAATGCTAATTTACCATCATTGTATATGGTAAGCTCCTGGAACTCATTTGCATTTAAGTTTACTTTCTTGATATTCTCTACTTTCTGCATAATTACATAAATTTTTCGTTTGCAAAGAAACTGGATTATATTGAACAAATTACCGTCTATAATAGCCTAAAAGTGATCTATATGTCTTATTTTTCAACAGACTTCTCAAATAGGACATTTTTGGAGATATGAAAATAATCACATTTCAGATTAAACGCTATTCCTTTGCCCCCCAAAAAATAAAACAATAACCCCAATAAAATGAAAAAGAACTATTTGACAACAACATTATGGATGGCCATTCTATTGACTGGATGCCAAAGAAATGACAATCAAGCTACAGAAAAACAACCGATCAAGGTAAAAGTGATAACAGTATCGGCAAGTACCGACGGACAAGGAAAAAGCTACTCTGGCACTGTAGAGGAAGGCAATGGAACTTATCTTAGTTTTCCTGTCATGGGAACTGTAAAAACGCTGCACTTTCATTTGGGGCAGCACATCTCAAAAGGACAATTGCTTGCTACACTTGATTCGACCTCTATGCAAAGCAGTTATAATGCCGCTAGAGCTTCATTAGTGCAAGCAGAAGATGCCCATCAAAGAATGAAAGAATTGCACGACAAGGGAAGTTTGCCCGAAATACAGTGGATAGAAGTACAAAGCAAATTACAACAAGCACAAGCTTTAGAAGAAATTGCAAACAAAAACCTAAAAGATTGCAAGCTTCTTGCTCCATTTGAAGGAGTAATAGCTGAAAAATCAATAGAAGTTGGTCAGAATGTTACTCCAGGCATCCCTGTAGCCAAACTAGTTACAGCACATCACCTGAAAATAAAAATAGCAGTACCTGAAACAGAAATAACAGATGTACGCCTCTCTCAAAGAGTAGATATAAAGGTACCTGCTCTCGGAGGAAAGTTACTGACAGGAACAATAGAAGAAAAAGGAATAATAGCACATCCGCTGTCACGTTCATATGAAGTAAAAATACATATAGACAACGATGCTAAAGATCTGATGCCTGGTATGATAACAGAAGTTGTCCTGAGAAAGGATACGGAAAAAGATGCCTGTTATATTATTCCAGCGAATATTGTTCAACTCGACGAAAAGAACAACAATTTTGTTTGGATAGAGAAAGATGGTAAAGCAAGCAAACAAATCATAAAGTGCGGCGAATTCACCCCCAAAGGAGTAACTGTAGTATCCGGTTTACAAAACGGAACGCAAGTAATCGTGGAAGGACAACAAAAAGTGTGTGAAGGAACAAGCTTGACGATAATATAAAGGACATACGACAATGGATAAAAACAATAAAAAGCGTAACGCTGTGGAATGGGCCATGCACTACCGGCAGATTATCATTCTGGTAGTATGTTGCCTTGTCGCTTTCGGCATTTACAGTTTGCCGGAAATGCGAAAAAACGAATTTCCCGACTTCACAATCCGTCAGGGTGTCGTCGTTGCAGTAGCCCCCGGATATACAGCTGAAGACATGATGGAAAAAGTGACCAAACCTTTGGAAGAATATATCTTCACTTACAAAGAAGTACGAAAGGAGAAAACTTTCTCCAAAAGCAAAGATGGCATTGTCTATATACAGGTTCAACTGAATGATGAACTGAACAATAAGGACGAATTCTGGAGTAAATTCAAACATGGAATATCTGTGTTTAAAGCCCAGCTTCCTTCAGGAGTATTGGCGCTGCAAGTAATGGATGATTTCGGAGATACATCTGCCCTACTCATCACAATGGAAAGCGAAAACAAGACTTATCGCGAACTGGATACATACATGGAACAGTTGCAGAACCGCCTGAGACGCATTTCCAGCGTAGGACGCATGAGCGTAAGCGGACTCCAGAAAGAACAAATCTCCATCTATATCGACAACGACCGTCTCTCACAATACGGACTCAATGAACAGACTTTGGCCCTATCGTTAATGCAAAAAGGATTCGTCACTTCAGATGGTCGTATCAAAACCGGTAACTATGTACAGCCAGTCTACGTCAGCCGGTCATTAAACACTGTTTTCGATGTACAACAACAGATAGTATACACTGATCCGCAAGGGAATAATATACGCCTGAAAGACATTGCACGTGTAGTGAAAGAATACCCCGAAACAGACAGCTACATCACCAACAACGGACATAAATGTTTGCTTCTTTCAGTTGAAATGAAGAAAGGACAAAACATCGTAAAAATGGGAGAAGCAGTCAATGAAACCATCAGCACATTTCAACAAGAACTGCCAGAAGATGTAACCATTTTCCGCATCACCGACCAAAGCCAAGTAGTAGACAATAGTGTAAAAAACTTTCTGCGCGAACTAGTCATAGCTATTGTAGCAGTTATTGCTGTAGTAATGCTCCTGCTTCCAATCAGAGTAGCACTGGTCGCTGCTTCGACTATCCCAATCACCATTTTCATTTCTTTAGGTCTATTCCATGCATTCAACATTGAGTTGAATACGGTGACACTAGCTGCATTGATTGTAACTCTTGGAATGATTGTAGACAACTCAATCGTTATTATAGACAGCTATTTGGAAAAATTAGGAGAAGGAACCTCACGCTGGCATGCTTCTATTATAAGCACCACACACTTTTTCAAATCTATTTTTTCGGCCACGTTGGCTATCAGTATCACCTTCTTTCCGTTTCTGATGACCACAACAGGAATGATTAATGATTTTCTGCAAAGCTTCCCATGGGCTATAACCATCGTCTTGGGCGTATCCTTGCTGGTAGCTACACTGCTTGTACCATTCCTGCAATTCTTCTTTATCCGTAAACCCATGGAGAAAAAAGAGCAAAAATCATTTTCATTTCTCGACTTATTACAACATTACTACAACCGATTATTTGATTGTTGTTTTTCGCATCCTAAAATAACTGTCGGCATTGGTTTGTGTTCAGTAATAGCAGGTATATTACTGATGGCTAAACTTCCCCAGCAACTGATGCCGTATGCCGATCGCAACCAATTTGCCGTAGAAATATACCTTCCGACTGGTACAGACGTAAAATAAACAGCAGAAATTGCCGACAGCTTAGAACATATCCTCCGTCAAGATAACCGTGTAGTAAGTGTAGCATCGTTTAAAGGTTGCGCTTCACCACGTTTTCAGACCACTTATGCGCCACAGATAGCAGGTACAAACTTTGCCCAGTTCATTGTCAACACAACTGGCGTGGAAGAAACGGTAACACTATTGAACGAATATGCTCCCCGATATACAGATTATTTCCCAAATGCTCGTATCCGCTTCAAACAATTAAGTTACAATGAAGCTGTTTATCCTATCGAAATACGCTTGAGCGGAGACGACCGTGAAGCAATAAAAAAAGATGCAGATAGTATTAAAACGATATTACAAGGAATACCCGGACTTATTCTAGTTCAGACTGACCAAAATGAACCATTGGCAGCTTCAGATATCATATTACGTGAAGATGAAGCCAGCCGTTTGGGAATCAGCAACCTGAATATCGAAACAACGTTAGCCATGCGTTACGGTTCAGGAATACCTCTGACCGATATGTGGGAAGGAGACTATGCAATCCCCGTTGTATTGAAAAGTGAAAAATCAGACAGTGCCTCACTGACAGATTTACAAAATGAATTGATTCCCGTAGCAGGAGGTGCATCTTATGTACCTCTTAGGCAAATAGCCGATGTAATCCCAGCATGGAAGGAAAGTCAAATCATTCGTCGCAATGGAATCTGTACACTTACCATAATGGCCGAAGTTGAACGTGGCAGAAACACCATGGAAGCAATGAGCCTTGTACAGCAGAAAATGAGTAGTTTCCATTTCTCTCCAGGAGTAAGTATGAACTATGGAGGTGATTACGAAGACAGTGCAGAAAAAATGCCCCCGGTAATGGCAGGCCTAATGGTTGCGGCAGTCGTCATTTTCTTTATCCTAGTCATCCATTTCCACAAAGTGAATATTGCAACTCTTATCTTTTCCAACATGACCCTCTGCCTGTTTGGGACAGCTGTTGGTATCTTGATTCAAGGAGTAGATTTCAGCATAACTTGCGTACTCGGTATTGTCAGTCTGATGGGAATTATAGTCCGTAACGGAATCATCATGATAGATTATGCCGAAGAATTGCGTGTAACTGAAGGGATGTCAGCTTCGGATGCAATCTATCATTCAGCCCGCCGCCGTATGAGACCTATTTTCCTGACTTCAGCAGCGGCCTCCATGGGAGTAATACCAATGATATTAGGGAAAAGCGGGCTATGGATGCCAATGGGAACGGTCATCTGTTACGGGACACTCATCACGATGGTATTCCTGCTCACCGTACTTCCATGCGCTTACTTACTAATATTCAGAGGTAGCTCCCGAAAACGACTGCAAGCAGCAAGTCTTGAAAAACAATAAAAACAATAAAAACAATATCCACAATTATTAATAACACGTATATGAACTTTACAAAACATATTTTTCTATTTTTAATTGGCTGTGCAGGTATAATGCCTGCACTTGCCCAGCAAACATATACATTGGACGAATGTATTCGCGAGGCTCTTTCAAACAATGTTCGTATCAAAAATGCCAATAACGACCTTTCAGCCTCACAGCATGTACGCCAAAAAGCCTTTACCCAATACTTTCCTACGTTTAGCGCTTCGGGAGGCGGATTTATGTCAGACAAGGGATTACTTGAAATGAAAATGATGCCTGGAGAAAAAATCTCTATGCTGAAAAACGGCGTAATAGGCGGTGTCACTGCCACAATGCCTCTCTTCACAGGTGGACAAATTATTAACGCCAACAAATTGTCAAACATAAATGTAGAAGTCAGCCGCCTGCAACGTAACCAGTCTGAAAATGAAGTACGACTGACAACCGAACAATATTTCTGGCAAATTGTCATGCTAAAAGAAAAATTGAAAACTCTTTCTGTTGTAGAAGAGCAATTACATGAGGGTGTGTCGTAATACGCGATTCACCCTCTTTTCTTTATCAACGATAAGAGCGTTGTTAACTTTTTCAAGCAGCGATATTCTGAAGATAATCTCGATATTTTGTT
>NZ_JAAZTS010000021.1 GCF_019239235.1 Caecibacteroides pullorum
AGGATATGAAAAAAGGCTATAAAGCCACTTGTCGCTACAATTTGGCGAAAGATTGCTTTATTCTCTCATTTTGTTTGATGGGCATCAATTCAGCAGACCTTTATAATGCAACAGAAATGAAAGGAAATACCATCATTTATTGCAGGACTAAGACAAAAGCCCGCAGACTTGATAAAGCAAAGATGATGGTGGATATTCCTAAAATAATTCAACCTATCATTGATAAGTACAGAGATAAAACAGGTAGGCGATTATTCAATTTCTATCAATATTACTGTGACGAAAAAGGTTTCAATAAGGCTATTAATTATGGATTGAAAGAGATTGGCTCTATTTTAGGAGTTGATGATTTAGAATATTATGCAGCTCGCCATAGTTGGGCTACCATTGCATTAAATAAGGTTGGCATAGACAAATATATAGTCCATGCGGCTTTGAACCATATAGACGATTCCATGAAAGTAACTGATATTTATATTGAACGTGATTTTGTGAACGAGAATAAAGCTAATGCCAAAGTAGTGAAATACGTGTTTAGTAAGTAGATTTACAATTATCCCACTTGCAATTATTGTGAGTGGGATTTTCTTTTTTACTTTTGCATATAAACCATTACACCAAGAATATGCAACCCTTAGATAAGTTTACCAATATAGATGCAGTTTATCCCACTTTAGAAGCAAAAGAGGAAGATTCTATTTTGGATTATGTTTGGCAGCTTGCCATGATAGTACACCCTGCAATGCCTAAAAAAGTACAGGGAGGGACATTGGAGGGAAGCGAAGCTATGCCCACTTTTAAAGAACGGTATAACAACAGGCTTATTGAAATGCCACTAACTTATGAAGAATATAAAAAGGACAAAGAAATTCAAACTGCCTTATCAGCTTTGCAATTAGATAAGGATAAGTTTTGGTTTGCTATTCTGTTTATAAAGGATTACGTAGACGGTCAATGCTGGCAAGCGCTTGAATATGGGGAAACACCTGCAAGCGAGATAAAGGAACTGTTCCAAGCTATATCCCAATATGAAGAACACCCCAATGCCAACCCTCTTACAGACCATATAACATTTAAGAAAGAATTGACATTATCCTTACAGGTGAACGGGAAAACCATACATACCATAGAAACAGCCAATGCAATCAAGTTCATTCTTTCATGCTGCCAAGAACATTGGGATGATTTGAATCCCAAAGACGAATTTGACACAGAGTACCTATATGACAATATAGAAATGGTAAGCACTTACCCCAAACAGCAGCAGGTCACGGCAAGCAACACCAAAAGAATCTGCTTGTTTGCCCAGACATTCAAAATGTTCTTCAATATCCTATCACCTTTTGACACAAATTATAGAAAAGGCGCAAAGAACGCATACGATATCACATTTCTAATATCACAACTTATCTGTCTTACAGGAATTTCAGATAATGAGAATTTCCTCACGGACAAGACCACTCTAAAAGGATATTTAAGCAAGAACAAGAAATTTGCTTGGAATGTACAAAACAAGAATTATTGAAAAACAAATATTTGTCTAAGGGAGAGTAACATCTCCCTTATTTTTTACCTCTCATATCCAAATGGCATCTCTCTATCTTTGTAGCGTCAAAGGAACAGGACTTGCAAGGTAAGCAAGTTAAGAGAGAACCAAAATCCTCAAAATTTTACTCTCCCTTAATCTTCTCAAAAGTTCTCACCTTTGCAGAGTAATCAGAAAGCCAAGTGCGCATAGGCTTGAAGGTTGCAACTCATTAACAATTAATAATATATGAATATGGAACAGAATGTAAACTTCAAGACTGTAAAGGCCAATATCAATGGCGGAGTAGAAAACATCATTTTGGGATATTCCATCTATAACATGGAACGACCCAAGGACAAGCTAGGTCTGATTTCCCTGCTTGACAAGGAGAAGGTGTTGGACGTAATCTTTCACTTAGCAAATGCTGACATCTTCTGGAAGGAAGGCATAGAGTTGAAGGATGCCAACGGGAACATGATTCCTGAAGGAACTCCCAATGTCTATGTCCCTTGTGACACTGCGGATACCTATTGGAGGTTTGAAGTGGACGAAATACTGGAACATGTGGAAGTCCACAAGTTTGTGTCCCTACAGGAGTACGGACAGGCTATAGGAAACACAACCCTTTATAGTCGTAAACCAAACAATGTGGAATCATTAGGTTTTGCAGCCATTGCATCCAAGAATCAAACCTACAACTCTATCTACAACTTTGCCAAGAGGCACGGTATCCCCATGAATACTGCCATGTCGTTCTTTGATATTAAGCTGAAACAGACACAAACAATGCAATTGGTTATGGGGTTGAATGTTAAGGATATTCCAGAACTGAAAAGGACGGAAGAAGAAGCGGAAGTACTGATTGAAGCCGTTGAACAGGTCTTTGGCAAGCAGGAAAAGGGTAAGAGGTATGCCGTCAACTCCATTAATACGGTCATACGCAAGTTTGATTTACAAACCGTACTGTGTGCATTGAGCAAGATTCCAGCGGCACTGGTTACAGCTTACAAAATAAGCGAATGCCATGAAAAGGAAAGCTGTCTGGTTGCAGAACTGGTTCTGTTCATAAGTGAGATGCAGGACAAGAAGGCTGCCTGACAAAATGAAGCCCATGTGACAGGTGGGCTTCTCTACTCTCGTTTTTCAGGTTGGCATTTCAGCCCTATAGAACTGCCTCAATTTATCCCTTTTATGGACTTTAGGCATATTTGAAGTTCCAAAATTGGGTTTACAGCTAACAGATTTTTTTAATCCAACAATATATGATAACCAAACTAGATATTCAAGAGAAAGATGGATTCCTTATCATGGAGGACTTTCCTGCAAACTGCATCTTTAATAAGGTCAAGACAGGTTGCGGTGCTACTACCATAGCACTTACTAATTGCGAGAATTATATTATCGCAGTTCCAACCACTGAACTTATTGAGAACAAATGCTATCCAACTAAAGATGTAGATGGTAATGTGAAGTTCTGGAAGAAACATGAACGTAAAGCAGGATTAAGCCCTGTTGTAACCAACCTATTTGGCTTATATGGAAATTTCACCTTAGAACTAAAGAAGAAACTAAAGGACTATTTGTCTTCTGCTGGAATAAAGAAGATTATCTGTACCTACGACAAGATAGACAAGCTGATGGAATTTATCAATCCTGTAGATTTCAAACTAATGGTTGACGAGTACCATAACTTTCTAAAGCAATATTCATTCAGAGATAAAGCCATCAACGGTGTGCTGGCTCATTTCAAAGAGTTTAAATCTTACTGTTTTCTATCTGCCACCCCTATTCCAAAGGATTTGAAGCCCTCCATTTTCAACGGTATTCCAGAATACATTGCCAATTGGAGTGAATCGGATGAAATTACCGTTTATCCTTACCATACGGACAAGCCTTATATGGTAGCAGCCAAGTTTATCAAAACCTATCAGACCAAAGGTTGTTTGAATGTGAATGGCATTGAGAGTAAGGAAGCATACTTCTTTATCAACAGCGTTACTGAAATCAAAGCCATATTAAAACAAACACAGCTAACAGAAGATGATTATAGAATTATCTGTGCCGACAATCTTAAAAACAGGAGCACTTTAGGGGGTTATACTATATCAGGCTCTACCGATGCTCCCAAAAGATTCAATTTC
The DNA here is from genome assembly GCF_019239235.1 of Caecibacteroides pullorum. Classification (GTDB taxonomy): domain Bacteria; phylum Bacteroidota; class Bacteroidia; order Bacteroidales; family Bacteroidaceae; genus Bacteroides; species Bacteroides pullorum. The sequence continues at coordinate 3,670 of NZ_JAAZTS010000021.1, forward strand.
ATTACTTCAAAATCATTTGAGGGAGTGGACTTCCATTCTGAAACAGGATTGTGTTTTGTTGTAAGCAATGTACAAAATAGACATACATTGGTAAGCATTGATATGGATATACCTCAAATCGTAGGGAGAATCAGAACCAAGTCCAATCCATTTAGAAATAAGGTTGTCCATATCTTTAATACTAAAGCTACTGACCATTACACGACATTTGAAGAAATGGAGCAGATAGTGGACGAGGAAGTTAAAGCAGCACAGGAAAGGGCTGATATGTTTAATAATGCCAAGCTATCAGAACCTGCAATCAAGCAACAGGTTAATGAGATTAAGAAAGTTGGGGTTGAATCTTACCTATCTTATCAAGAGAATAAATTTATCGTTAATGATATGGTGGCCAAGTTGCAGCTTTACAGTTATTATATTGCTACTGTGGTTTATCAATCCGACCAGTCATTAAGAAATACCTACATACAATCAGGAATGACCGTCACCAGAGGTAAATGGTACGTTGCACCAGAAAAGTTTGTCAAGGATTTAATTTCAGAACCTACATTCAGAGAGTTGCATAAACGGTATTGTGAAATCAAAGAAAAACCAATGACATTCAATCTTGGGATAATTGAAATAGAACACAGATACCCTATTTTAGGAAGAGCTTACCGTCAACTGGGAATAAAAGAGCTGAAACGTCTACGAACTATCAAAGCTATCAAAAATGCTTTAGGTGAAAACTAATACTTGACAAGAGGGGGCATACCCCAATTTTATACCCCCTCTCACCAAGCAAAAGAAAAATGAAAATAGGCAGACACTGCCCACCCTCAGATTCATTATAAATTTTACTATTCACCTCACATCATTGATTGACTGTCTAAGGGTGGACACAATTTAGACATAACCGTAATATAGTCTAATTGTAATAACACTCAAATGTAACTTAGTGAATTGTAGTAAAGCAGAAATCGTAATGAAGCAATACAAAACGACAAAAGCTTTCCCAATTCCAAAGTTAAAACCAATCAATAATCATTTAAACAATTAATCATTATGAAAAATTTAGTTATTATGCCAGCTATGGCACAGAATCGTGAGAGAATGAATTTGGGTGAATATGCCGAAGAAGCCACCATTATCATGGATGATCCAGTAAAGCCAGCCAATCATTTTATCGAAGCCAACACACAAGAAGTAACATTGAATCATTTGAAGAATGATTGCATCACTCCAGTGTTTTCCAAGGACAATGAGTTAACAATCAATCATGCGCAGTTTGTGGAAACCATACAGGATGCAGCACAATCTTTCTTTAGTGGTGAAAAGGTGGAACAAGCCACTATCAGAACAAGTCACATTATTAAGGGAAGAATCCCAGAAGCTATCCACAAACCTGCTAACCAACTTTTGGAGTCTGACAAGACTATCTATTATGAAAGGGCTGCTTTCAGCATTGATATTCCTACTATTTATGAAACAGTAGGTGGAAATAAGTTGAATCTTTCCATCGTAGGTGTGAGAGCTTACAACCAGATGAATCTATATTCAAAGAAAGTTCCAGAACTTTTCCGTTTGGCTATAGGTTTCAAGAATCAAGTCTGCTGTAACATGTGCATCTTTACAGATGGTTATAAGGATGATTTGAGGGTAAGCAATACTACAGAATTATATCGTGCAGCACTGGAACTTTTCAGTAACTACAATCCAGCCAAGCATCTTTATCTGATGCAACAGTTAGGTAACACTTCAATGAGTGAACACCAGTTTTGCCAGATAATAGGCAGGATGCGACTTTATCAATGCTTACCAACAGGCTACCAGAAAGCACTACCCAGAATGTTGCTTACTGATACCCAGATAAACAGTGTAGCTAAAGCATACATCAATGATGAAAATTTTGGCAGCTTTGGAAATGAGCTTAATATGTGGAAGTTCTACAACCTGTTGACTGGAGCTAATAAGTCAAGCTATATTGATTCATTCTTAGACCGTTCTCTTAATGCAACGGAAATGGCTTTGGGAATCAATTCAGCTTTACATGGTGATGAGAAATATAAATGGTTCATTGATTAAATGAGCTTTATTGATTGAGAGAGAAAAGGGCATTCTTCACGGGTGTCCTTTTCTTAAATATCCAATAATTAACCGTTTAAATTTGCAAGTACGTAAATAAGTACATATCTTTGCAATATAATAAAGGAGGATTTATGAAAACAGCCAATTACACAGATTTAAGAGCCAACTTGAAAAGCTACATTGATGCGGTCATTGACGATTATGATACTGTAGTTGTCAATCGTGGGAATGGCAAAGGAGTAGTAATGATTTCTTTGGATGAATACAACTCTCTAAAGGAAACGGAATACATCATGTCGTCACCCGATACAATGGAAGCCATACATAAAGGTGAAGAGGATATTAAGAACGGAAATTCTATATCCCAGAATGAAGGTGAAAGCATAGAGGACTTTTTAAAACGGGCAGCATGTACAGAATAACATTGTCAGAGCAGGCACGGAAAGAATATCTATACTTTGTCCAAAGCGGAAACAAGGCTATCTTAAATAAAATCCAAACCTTATTGGAAGATATATCCGAACACCCTTATACAGGGATAGGAAAACCAGAGCCGCTTAAATATGAACTGGCAGGAAAATGGTCAAGAAGAATCAACGCAGAACATAGAATTGTCTACTCCGTGCAGGATGATATAATAGAGGTTTACATATTCTCTATGAGATACCATTATTCCAAGAAATAAGAAACATATCATTAATATTGAAGAAAGGACAGCTATTCGTTTAGTTGTCCTTTTTTTATTCACTTTTACAGGTAGGACAAATCAAGGGTAAAGTTAACTCTATATACCCTAATCAAAGTTTGTCCTACCTAAATTTTAAGCTACAAATAGATCTAAAGTCCGATTAATTGTGTTTGGCATTTCAGCCTTATAGTAACAGGTCAAATCCATGAAAATCCAGACTTTAGAGCTTTCTGGATTCTTATAATTCATATTGGAGATAGCTGTTTGTAAATATCCAAAAATATGTTGGGATAAAGATAAATAATGTTTGATAGCAGAAGATTTACTATTTATCTCTACAACATATAGACTTATTTAAAACCTTTCGCTAAATTTGCAACAATTTTAGTAAGTTATAGTGTTAGCAAACTGAAAGGACATAATTAAACGAAAGGTGTTATTGAAATTATCTTCTACTAACAAATTCTCGCAAAATTTGAAAGACTGTGAAGATGATAGCAGTAGCACCACACCATTGATATATACTTACCTTATGCTTGTAAGGTTTCTATATACCCCTTGGTGTGGGTTGCTATTGTTTTATCCACAGTTAAGGCCATGCGAGAAGCCAGTTAGTAGGGTAAGACAAATATGGTTCCCACACCTTATTTTTTATCGCTTATCTACAGGGAACAGGTGGGCACAATATATGCAAAATATGATAGACGCATTATTAAGGGTCAAAGGACTTGTAGAGGTTAAAAAGAATGCCATAAATTTAGGTGTGAATTTGGGACAACTTCCCAATAACGAAGTTTTGGAAATTCCAGAGTTACTTACGAAAGAACACAATATTTCAGAACAAATAACTAAAATGATGTGGCAATATTTTGAAAATGTCCATTCTAGCTTGTCTGACGGTCAGCAAACAAGATTAATTTTCAAATCTTGTGCTTTTGCAGGAATATTAGCCACTTATGAATTTAAGAAAAGAGGTTTTATAAATGAAAGAGTCTTATTCCAAATATTTACGATAAACAATATTTCAAGATTAATAGAAAATGTTGAAGATGCAATAAATATGGATGCGAGGGAAGATTTTATTATAAATGGTTGGCTGACCCAATGTAGCGAAGATACTTTCAATGATTTATGCTATATTTATAATGCAACGGATGGGCAAACCAAATGGCAGGCATGGAAAGATACATGTACAACTATGTTTTGCATAGGAATGATATACGCTAATCATAGAATTAAAGGAAACCTTTCTTTTTAATGCAATTAAATCACCATACATATCAGCAATGCCTGTCCACATACTTTATATGGATAAAATCCAATATAGACCAAGACCAAAAAGATTATTACAAAGAATGTACAAACATGGTTATTTGGTATGGTAGAAATTGGGGAGATAGAATACAAATTATATTTTTTAAAAGTAAAGCAGATTATGAATATATCTTAGCAAACAAATCTTTTGCATGGAGAGTAGATGTACATTATTGGGATTGTAAACTTTATCATTATCCACTTAATTCAACAAGAAAATGGATGATAGACTTTATAATTCATGCAATTATGGATATTTATAAAAATGGGAATATACCACATCCTTGTAATAATAAGAAATAAATGGATAGAAAATGACTGAATTAGATAATATATGCCACAATATTAGAGGGGCTTTCAGAAAAAGAGATAAAGAAGCATTAACTATATATTCCAAAATATTATGGAATTATTTAAATATTGAGGGCTGGAAACTTGGTGATGATTATTGGTCTTATGCTGATAAACATCTACTAGATAAAGGCATTGCTTGCACAATACAAAGCTTCATACTTAATGAAAACTCAAATAATGGCTTTGCAATGAGATATGCTTTTATGATACAAGCAATCCATGATTTAGGAATTGGATTAGGGCAATCAACTAATAGTAAACATGTAAAAGCCGAATTCGCCTATTGGATGTTTTTCTGCATTTGTTCAAATATTTCCTTGCTACAAGATGTAATGAATAATACACTAAGAGAATATGGGAAAACTGTAAATGAAGAAAATTTGACTATTATACCATTCCTCATACTTAATTATCTACATCAATTTTGCATAGAAAAAGACTATGTAGAAATGACATATACACCTTTGTTTGATGGAAAGAACGGACTTAATGAGGAAAAATATTTCCAACTCCTTAATCGTTATCAAGATATGGCTATTCCATTGATTCAAATGGCAGCAAACAACGCCAATGTGGAATTTGATTTAGAATCTTTAAAACAAGAAAGTGAATTGGCTTATGAATATTTTCTTATTAATATTCGATTAGAAAAATCATCTTCTATTTACAAGTCTATAATGAAATATTAATGTTTATGAATAAATTAGATATTGGTATATTTACATTATTATTTATATCGTGTCAACAACAACAGACAAAACAAATTTATACCATAGACAACACTTTACAAGCTAAAGCTACTTCTATTGTAGAGAACAATCTATCAGTACTAAATGCCTTATCTGGACAAGCTATCATTATGGAAGTTCAGACAGGGCAAATTAAAGCTATGGTAGGGCTTGAAAGGAAGGATAGTGCAACCTACCAGACAAGTGAGAATCTACCCCAGAAACAAACAGAGGGATTGATACAACCTATATCCATATTGGCAGCACTGGAAACAGGGCAAGTCAAACTGTCAGATACGGTAAATGTTGGAAATGGTATTTATTCTGCAAATGGAATAGAGATAAAAGACCATAACTGGCATAGAGGTGGATATGGTACAATAACCATCCAACAGGGATTGGCGGTCAGTTCAAATGTTGCTACTTATAAAACGATAGAAAAAGCTTTCAGTAATGAACAGGCATATCAAGCCCAATTAAAGAAAATGGGAGTTGATTTAGATAGTTTGACTACTATTAAGATGCTTACCTTATATAACGAAATTGCCAAGAATGGAGATATAGCAAGCAAGGCAAATACAGACAGCTTGAAACAGGCGCTGAAATATGTGGTTACTGATGGACTGGGGCAATCGGCTAAATCAGACAAGGTACAAATTGCAGGAAAAACAGGAGCTATACAACTGGAAGATGGAAGTTACATAATAGAGTTCTGTGGCTATTTCCCTGCTGAAAAACCTCAATATTCTATCATTGTTTCTATCCACAAGGAAGAAGTTCCTGCAAGTGGGATGATGGCAGGTGAGGTGTTTAAACAAATAGTAGATAGCATGATTAAGTAAGGGCTATAGAATTATTATGAAAAACAGCATTTGAGGCTAAAACTCTTATGCTGTTTTTTATTTAAACCACTATCTTTGTAAAAACATTAAAGAATAGCAGACAATGAATATATACTTTTATAATCCACGTTGGTTAAACCCTGAGCGATTTCCTTTGTTTATGGAAATATTAAAGGTGGGTGAAATTGTCAATGCAATGCCTTTTAGTGAACGTCCCAGCATCTTGATTGAACAATATAAAAATTTATGCCATTTTGATTGGAAAGGAGAAAAAGATGAAAACCTTTATGTAAAAGTAACAAACCAAATATTGAAAAGAATATCTATTCCTGTTTATGAAAAGGGCAAATGGACTGGATGTTTTGAGGTTAAAGACATTTATACGGATTCAAAATATAATAATCCCATACGAAATATTATTAACTGCAATGATGAAAATATTCTTGTTTTCTGTGAGGATATTATCATTTCAAGAATACCTCAATATTGCTTCAATACCCTTAGAAAATATAGCGGAGATTCAAGATATGATGAGCGGTTGTGCTTCTACCTGATAGGAGAGTTTCTGAGGAAAGACAAAATATATTTAAGAGTGAGAAAATACCCCGAATGGGTGGATGCTACATTCACTGACAAAAAGGGAAATAACTACTATCCTATCATTGCTTACCTTAATAAAAAAAGCAAAGAACTGAAACCTGCGGAAAGAGGTAACCTTACTCCCATACAGTTCTTTCTAAGCGAAGAGGGGCATTGTGTCTATTTAAAGAAAAAGGAAGAGGAAATAAAGCGAAGGGAAGAAGATAGGAAGAGAAGGGAAGAAGAAGCGAAAATGCGTGAATATGAATCGTACAATGAAATAGGACAAGAAGAAGTGAATTATATGTTAGAAAATGGCTGGGATAATGATTAATATTCTGAAATAAACAAGAATATAGAATCTGTTACTATATTAATTGCGTCAAAATATATCATATTCTTTTATACTTAGATTAATTATTAATTGCCCATAATATTAGCGGTAAACCCTATGCCAGTCCATATAAAAACTATATCTTTGTAATGATAAGAATATGTTTAATCCAAACGGTGGAAAGCACCTGTGTAAACTAAGGTGTAAACCAAAGAAAAAGGATTATAAAGATAAGTTTTGATTATCAACTCCGTAATATATGATTTGGAGTACGCGTCTTAGGGTAGAGTGTGGAACTGTTTCTGTGCTAATGGGTGAAATTACCGATATACTACAAAGCTCTGGAAGAAGTGTTTTTCTTGCACCTTATTATTTCAAAGATAAAAAAATGACTATCATGGATTTAAATGAGATAGCCATGTCTTTAATTCAACGAGCAGAACAACTATTGTAAAGAAATAAATTACTCACTAAATTAATAATGAATGAAAACATTAAGATTTTTTGGAATGGCCTTATTAATGGTCTTGTGTGCAGTGAATTTTGCAGCTTGTAGTGATGATGATGAACCAATTGTTGGAACTTCACAGGATTTAATTGGAAGATGGACTTTAACTTGGATTAAAGGATGGGAGTTCGATAGTGATGGTTTTAAAGACACATGGGATGAAGCGGATGATGGAGAAGATTTAATTTTCAAAGCAGACGGAACAGGACGAATGGAATCTCAGTACGGCAGTGAATATCCATTTAATTGGTCTTTTGAGAACAACGTTTTCAAGTGGGATTATAGTCTTTATAATGGTTGTACCACTAAAATTATTCAATTAGATGCAGAAAAATTGGTGTTTGAAATAACTGAATATTATGATGGTGAAATTGATTCACAAGAAATAAATACTTATAAAAGAGTTTCATCAGTAAACTAAATTTTAATAAAACAGCATTTGAGGCAAAAAGCCCTTATGCTGTTTTTCTTTTATAAAGCTACTACATTTTAAGAGAATATCCAGATTATGAATCCCAAGGAATATAATGTTGTACCATATCTAAAACAGGGAAATATGGAGTGTTTAGAAGAATACCAGAGAAAGCGATATCATATACCTCTAAATACTTAAATAACTTTATAGCAGTTATCAGATTACAATGCAATAAGTTTGCTCTTCATTCAAGGAATACCTATCTTTGTACAAGTTTAAGTGTTTCACTATTGTTTCACTTAAAACTATAAAGAGATTATTAATTTAGTGATTCAAAAGCTTTTAACTAAGAAAGGCATAGAGCCTCATAATCTGGAGGTCCCTGGTTCAAGCCCAGGCTGGTCCACAAAAGAAGAAGCGTTAATTGCACAAAATCAGCAGTTAACGTTTTTCCTTTTTGTCCTTTTTCGTGAGTCATGATATAATCAATAGAATCACATCCCTCTTCAAGGCGATATAGATGTATGCAGTAGACATCAAGCATTCTCCCAACTTACCTGTTTCAACAAACTCAAAGCAACTTAACGATGAATTCCCCAGGAGGCGTAATACAATAGAGCAAACTGACATCAAAGTTTCATTGTTTACACATACCAAAATCTGAGATTTCCTGATGTAAATTCACAACAAACCGCTGATAACAAGCAAATTGCATTGAAACATCCGAATAAGACCGAATAAAATATTGCCGTAGACCACGAAAACAGCGAGCACCCACCGTGAAACTTCATCTTTCAACCTACTTCCTTTTCTTCCAACGGATTACGCTACAGATGAAGGGTTGAAAGCAGATTGAGACAATCAATCACTCATCAGCCACACGCCATTCCTAAAGACCTACTTTAACCCGCTAAACACCAACTTGGCAGACGTAACTACGGACTTGATGAATGGAAAGAAGTACTTTATATCTGACTCATTTCCTCATGTGACGAATTAATTGTACATTTGTACGAAGCATTGAAGGAACACTTTAAGATAACTTATGACACTGACCGAAGCCACCCTCCGATTTATAGCCGAACACCGCCGCGACGATGTGCGTGTGTTAGCCCTGCAAGCAGGCAAGTATCCCGACGTGGATATGCCGACTGCTCTGATACAGATAGCGGGCAGGAAGACGGCCGAGACAAAAATACCGACGTGGGCCGCTACAGAAGGCATACTCTATCCACCCCACCTATCCATGGAACAATGCTCGTCGGAGGTGACGGCTCGCTATAAGGCTTCTGTTGTAAGTGGATATGATGGCCCATGTCACTCACTGGCCGACCTGACGGGCGGTTTCGGTATCGACTTCTCTTTCCTGGCCCCGCATTTCAGACAAGCTATCTACGTGGAGCGACAGGAAGTGCTGTGTCAGACAGCCCGCCATAACTTTCCGCTGCTGGGACTGAGCACGACCCGCGTGATCCATGCCGACGGAGTGGATTATCTGCAGCAGATGCCCGACTTAGACTGGCTCTACCTCGACCCCGCCCGACGGGACGGACACGGAGGCAAGACGGTAGCTATTGCCGACTGCGAACCTGATGTAGCTGCTCTCGAAAGCCTGTTACTGGAGAAGGCAGCCCATGTACTAGTGAAGTTGTCACCTATGCTCGACCTGACACAGGCCTTGCACACGTTGAAACATGTAGTAGCGGCGCACGTGGTTTCCGTGGCAGGCGAATGCAAAGAGCTGTTGCTGGTATTGGCACGTGGCGAAGTCCCGCAGGCGGACGACGTACCCATCCGTTGCGTCAACCTCTCAACTACCGACGATGCCTTCACCTTCACCCGCCATGAAGAACAGGAGGCCTCCTGCCGCTATGCCGACGCTCCCCGCTCCTACCTCTACGAGCCCAATGCCTCGCTGCTGAAGGCGGGTGCCTTCCGAAGTCTTTCCTATATATATAATATAGAGAAACTACATACCAATAGTCACCTTTATACCTCCGATGAAGCGTTGCCATGTTTTCCCGGCCGTATGTTCCGCATCGACGGCTGGTGCGGATTCGGCAAGCACGAAGTGAAGGAACTGCTGGACGGCATACGAAAGGCCAATCTAACAATACGCAATTTCCCCGCCACCGTAGCCGAAGTGCGCAAACGGCTCAAGTTAGGCGAAGGAGGAGAAACTTATCTCTTTGCTACAACCTTGAATGACGGTCGGAAAATACTCCTGAGATGTAGCAAAACCTAACAAACTGCCCACTTTGTTTGTAACCGCTTTGCAACATCTTTGTTACGTCTTCTTCAAAAACCTGTAAAGATTGCGTAACGCCATGCCTGTACTTTTGCGGCAAAATAATCACAGAAAAAAACAGGTATGAAACAGATTGTAAAAGTATTGATTTATTCTTTTCTATTTTTAACCGCTACCGCTACTCCCGCAGTGGCTGACGAAACTGCAAATGAGGCCAAAGGAGCTATCCGAGGCCGCATCATTGACAACACCAAGCAAACTCTCCCGGGTGCTTCTATCTACATTGAAAAACTACACACAGGCGTCACAAGTGACGTCAACGGCTTTTACACTTTCCCCAATCTTGACCCGGGAACCTATACAGTTAAGGTGACCTACGTAGGCTATTCGCCTGTAGAGCTGAAAATCACCATTCCCGAAGGCAAAACGCTGGACAAGGACGTTGTCCTGAATGAAGGCCTCGAATTACAGGAAGTTGTTGTGGGCGGTGCCTTCCAAGGACAACGCCGTGCCATCAACTCACAACGCAGTAATTTAGGAATCACCAACGTCGTATCCGCCGACCAAGTGGGCAAGTTCCCCGACTCGAACATCGGTGACGCCCTGAAGCGCATCAGTGGTATCAACGTACAGTATGACCAGGGTGAAGCGCGTTTCGGACAGGTGCGCGGAACGAGTGCCGACCTCAGCTCCGTGACCATCAACGGAAACCGCGTCCCCTCGGCCGAGGGAGAGACACGCAGCGTGCAGCTCGACCTTATCCCCGCCGACATGATCCAGACCATCGAGGTAAACAAGGTTGTAACTCCTGATATGGATGCCGATGCCATCGGAGGCAGCATCAACCTCGTCACCAAGAACTCGCCCTACAAGCGCACCATCGCCGCTACGGCCGGTACGGGATACAACTGGGTGAGCGGCAAGGCGGCCCTAAACCTGGGCTTCACCTACGGCGACCGCTTCTTCAACGACAAGCTGGGCCTGATGGTATCAGCCTCTTATCAGAACAATCCCGCAGGAAGCGACGACGTGGAGATGGCCTACGAACGGAACGAAGACGGTGAGGTTGTGCTCGACGAATACGAAGTACGCCAATACTACGTCACCCGCGAACGCCAAAGCTATTCGCTGGCCCTGGACTGGGAAATCAACGCCAATCACAAGATTGACTTCAAGGGTATCTTCAACAACCGCAACGACTGGGAAAACCGCTACCGCCACACCTACAAATGGGACGACGAAACACCCAATGAATACGAAGTGATCTACGAAACCAAGTCGGGCGGCCCCGACCAGCGCTATGCCCGCCTGGAACGCCAGCGCACAATGGACTTCACCCTGGGCGGCGAGCACCTTTTCGGGAAGCTGAAGTTCGACTGGAAAGCATCCTACGCACAGGCCGGTGAAGAACGCCCGCACGAACGCTACCTGGCCTTCAAGAAGGAAGGCGTGGCCATGAACACCGACTGGAGCGACATTCGCCGCCCGTACATGTCGCCCGTAGACGGACAGAACATCTTGCTGGACAAGAACAACGACAACGGCTTCGAGCTGGACGAACTGACCGAGCAGTTTGAGGACATCAACGAGAAAGACCTCAAGTTCAGCGCCAACTTCGAATTGCCGCTCGCCAAGGGAAAATACAGCAACAAGCTGAAATTCGGCGCCAAAGTGGTGGACAAGAACAAAGACATGTGGATCGATTTCTATGAATACAGCCCGACTGACGAAGATGCCTTCATCGCCGACGCCTTCGGACACCTGAAAAACGAAAACCGCGACGGATACATGGGCGGCGACCGCTATCAGGTAGGAAACTTCGTGGAGAAGGAATATGTTGGCGGCCTCAACCTGACCGACGCCAACAAGTTCGAACAGGAAATCAAGTACGACGAGATGTGCGAGAACTACGAGGCACACGAAACAGTCAGCGCCGGTTACATCCGCTTCGACCAGCAGTTGGGCAAGAAATGGAACCTGATGGCTGGTCTGCGTCTGGAGAATACCCACGTCACTTACAGCGGCTATGTCTACGACGACGGCAAGGAGAGCGGCAAGGACGAGAGCTACACCAAGACGCCCGAAGAGTCGCAGAGCTACATCAACGTGCTGCCGTCGGTGCTCGTCAAGTATGATGTGAACAACGACCTGAAACTCCGCGCTTCGTTCACCAACACGCTGGCACGACCCAAGTATGCCAACCTCGTGCCCAACGTCATCATCGACAAGGAAGACATCGCCTTCGGTAACCCCGACCTGGACCCGACTCTCAGCTACAACCTCGACCTCAGCGCCGAATACTACTTCAAGAGCATCGGTCTGGTGAGCGCCGGCCTGTTCTACAAGAAAATCAATGATTTCATCGTGGACTACCGCCAGAACAACTATGAATACAAAGGCGTCACTTACGAAGAGATGAAGCAGCCCCGCAACGCCGGCGACGCCGACCTGCTGGGTGTCGAACTGGCCTATCAGCGCGACTTCGGCTTCATCGCCCCGGCCCTGAAGTGCATCGGCTTCTACGGCAACTACACCTACACGTACAGCAAGGTGAAGAACTTCAACTTCGAAGGCCGCGAACACGAAGACCTCCGCATGCCCGGCTCGCCCGAGCACACAGCCAACGCCTCGCTCTACTTCGACAAGGCGGGCTTCAACCTCCGCCTCAGCTACAACTTCGCCAGCGACTTCATCGACGAAGTGGGCGAGGAAGCCTTCTACGACCGCTACTACGACAAGGTGAACTACCTCGACCTGAACGCCAGCTACACGTTCGGCCGCAAGTTCAAGACCACCTTCTATGCCGAGGCCAACAACCTGCTGAACCAGCCCCTGCGCTACTATCAGGGTACGCCGGAGCGCAGCATGCAGGCCGAATACTACGGAGTGCGCGTCAATGCCGGCTTTAAAATCAACTTTTGACGCCAGAAAAACGTTTAAACATTAAAGAAGAGATCTATGAAGATGAAAAAACTGTTTCTACTGCTGACCGTGGCCCTGCTGGGCCAGTGGGCCATCGCCCAAAACAAGATAGACTACTCTGTCTACGAAGACAAGCTGAACCTCTACGTGGCCAACGACTTGGGCCGCAACGGATACTACGACCAGAAGCCCATCGCCGAGCTGATGGGCGAGATGGCCGAGGAAGTGGGCCCCGAATGTGTCATCGCCGCCGGCGACGTGCACCACTTCGAAGGCGTCCGCTCCGTGGACGACCCCCTGTGGATGACCAACTACGAGCTGATCTACAGCCATCCCGAACTGATGATCGACTGGTACCCCATCTGCGGCAACCACGAGTACCGCGGCTCCACGCAGGCCGTGCTCGACTATGCCCGCGTCAGCCGTCGCTGGGAGATGCCCGCCCGCTATTACACCAAGACCTTCAATGAAGAGGGCACTACCGTGCGCGTCGTCTGGCTGGACACCACCCCGCTCATCGACAAATACCGCCAGGAGAGCGACAAGTATCCCGACGCCTGCCTGCAGGACATCGACGCCCAGCTGCAATGGCTGGACGGCGTGCTGGCGGCCGCCAAGGAAGACTGGATCATCGTCGTAGGCCACCATCCCATCTACGCCGAGACGCCGAAGGACGACATCGAGCGCCTGAACATGCAGCAGCGCGTGGACCCCATCCTGCGCCGCCACAAGGTGGACATGTACGTCTGCGGACACATCCACAACTTCCAGCACGTCCGCGTCAAGGGCAGCGACATCGACTATGTGACCAACTCCAGTGGCTCGCTCAGCCGTAAGGTCAACGCCATCGACGGAACGGTGTATTGCAGTCCCGAACCGGGCTTCTCCATCATCTCCGCCACGCCCCGCACGCTGGAGCTACGCATGATCGACAAGACGGGACGGGTGTTGCACACGGTGAAGCGCAGCAAGTAACCCTTTCCCGACAGGGCAAAACTCCCGAGTTTCGGGCCTTCCGAGATGTCGGACAGGGCAAAACTCCCGAGTTTCGGGCCTTCCGAGACGTCGGACGGGGTAAAACTCCCGAGTTTCGGCCTTCCGAGACGTCGGACGGGGCAAAACTCCCGAGTTTCAGGCCTTCCGAGACGTCGGACGGGGCAAAACTCCCGAGTTTCAGGCTGTCCGAGACGTCGGACGGGCAGAAAATCCCGATAGCCGGGGCGTCCGAGGTCTCTCAGGACGTCCCGGTTTACTTTTCCTTCGGCCTTCCGCTCAAGTCGTCCTTCGGCATGGCAGGGTCGTTGCCGTCGCACATGGCCATATAGTGGGGCGACATGATTTCCACGCCCTCGGCGTTGAAGCGGTCCTGAATGTTCTGGTGCAGGTCGGAATAAATCTGCGCCAGACGGTCGGCCTCCTTAATGTAGGCGTTCACCTGGTAGACAGGATACCAGTCGCTCAGCGAGGTGGAGAGGACGAAGGGCCGCGGGTCGTCCACCACGCCCGGCGTGTTCAGTGCCGCCTCGATCAGCAGCTTGTTCACCAGGCGCCAGGGCACGTCGTAGCCGATGGTCACCTCGGAGTGGATGATGAGCCCGTATTCGCGCGCCGACTGGCTGAAGTTCACCGTATGCGACGACATGATGAACGAGTTGGGGATGGTCACCACCTCGTTCTTCGGCGTACGGATGCGGGTCACCAGCGGCGTCTTCTCCACCACGTTGCCCGTCGTTTCGTTCAGCTGGATGCGGTCGCCCAGTTTGAAGGGGCGCATGTAGGTGATGACCAGCCCCGCGATGATGTTGCCGATAACCGTACTCGACCCGAGCGAGACAATCAGACCCACGAACACCGAAATGCCCTGGAACACACCCGAATCGGCACCCGGCAGGTAAGGATAAATCATCGCCACCATGAAGGCGTAGAGCAGGAAGCGGATGATGTGGTAAGTGGGCATCGCCCAGTCGGGGTAGAAGCCGTTCAGCTTGAGTCGTTCGGACTGTACCTCGCCCGCCAGATAGCGGAACAGGCGTACCAGGTACTTGATGGCAAGGCAGATGACAAAGATGGTGAAAAGATTGGGGATGTAGGCCAGAATACCGTAGAGGATGCTCTTCACGGGATCCCAGATGTAGAAGAAGAGTTGGTAGGCCAGATTCTTGGTCTGCGGGAAGATGGCAAACAGCATGGGCACCGTCAGCAGCAGCTGCAGCAGCATGAAGGCGTAGCGGAACAGGTTGGCGACGAACACCAGCAGCCGGACCTGCTTCTGCGTGTCCAGTAACTCAAAGTCCTGGATGGAGAAGGCCTTCAGGCGCGTGTTCCTCAGCCGCAGGATGCGCACCTTCAGCTTACGGAAAAGCCAGTTGGTAAGCTTGAACAGCAGGAACTGGCCCACAAGCACCAGCACAAAATAGGCAATGCGCTTGAACAGCTGTAACAGGCCGTGTTCCTCCTTCATCACCTTCAACTTCTCCACGATGACCGTGCGCTTGGCGGCAGCCAGCTGGTCGCGCGTGCAACTCTCCCACAGGCCGTCCTGGTCGGTAAAGGAGACAATGACCTTGTCCCCGTACATCACGTCAGTCACGATGTCCGTGCTTTCGATATAGACTGAGTCGGGATGCAGGTTGAAGCGCTTGCCCAGGGTCGTAATCTCGTGCGACACGTTTTCGGCCCGCTGCTAGGGCGTGAGTCCCCCGCGCTTGGCGTAGAAATAAAACAGAGTGTCCTCCTCTACCACGACGGGCATCCCCTTGGTCTGGTGCCGCAGGGAGTCGATGCGCTGTTTCTGCCGGGCCAGCTTCACCGAGTCGGCAGCATACGTCACCAGCCTCATCTGCTCAATCTCCATGCGCAGGTTGGCCTCGTTCAGACGAGCGGCGGCCAGCTCCTCGCGGACTTTGTCCAAGGTTACCGAATCCGTATCGGTTTTCACTCCGGCAACGGCGGACTGGCTGTCCGTACCCAAAATATCAAGCACTTTGTCCATGACCTGGGCCGACACGCCGACCGCAGGCAAGCAGAGCAGACAAAGGCAGAAAAGACGGAATTTCTTCATGTTTCTATCTGTTTACGTTTGAGGGGGTCAAACTTACGGAAAGTTTCTGACATAGCCATGCAAATACCCGCCGTTAACCATTCACCAATTATCATTTACCGTTTATCATTCACCATTAATTCCTATCTTTGCACCGTAAAACTTAAATTATAGACTCGTCATGGATATACTCTTCCTCATCGGAGGTCTCCTCCTCATCCTGCTGGGCGCCAACGGCCTGACCGACGGCGCTTCGGCGGTAGCCAAACGATTCCACATCCCCAACATCGTCATCGGACTGACTATCGTAGCTTTCGGCACATCGGCCCCCGAACTGGCCGTCAGCGTATCTTCAGCCCTGAAAGGCAGTGCCGACATCGCCGTGGGAAATGTCGTGGGCAGCAACATCTTCAACGCCCTGATGATTGTAGGCTGCACAGCCATGTTCGTCCCCATCGTAGTACAACGCAACACGTTGCTGAAAGAAATTCCACTCTGCATCCTGGCCTCACTGGCCCTGCTGGTGATGGGCAACGACATGCTGCTGGACCATGCGGCGGAGAACGTGGTCAGCATCACGGACGGTCTCATCCTGCTCTGCTTCATGGCCATCTTCCTGAGCTATACGTTTGCCATCGCCAAAACGAACCAGGCTCCCGCCCCCTCTCCAACAGCGGAAGTAGAAAACGACAGTCCGACCGTTACCGCAGAAGACGGAACGGAAATCAAGGATATGCCCCTGTGGCGGTCGACGCTTTATATCATAGGCGGACTGGCAGGCCTCATCTGGGGTGGACAGCTCTTCGTGGATGGAGCCAGCGGAATAGCCCGTTCGCTGGGCGTCAGCGAGTCGGTCATAGGTCTGACACTCGTAGCCGGCGGCACCTCATTGCCCGAACTGGCCACCAGCATCGTAGCGGCGCTGAAAAAGAACCCCGAAATAGCCATCGGCAACGTGGTAGGCAGCAACCTGTTCAACATCTTCTTCGTATTGGGCTGCTCAGCCTCCATCACGCCTCTGCACCTAACGGGCATCAACAATTTGGACCTGCTGGTACTTGTAGCCTCCAGCATTCTGTTGTGGATTTTCGGCGTGTTCTTCGGCAAGCGCACCATTACACGTATTGAAGGCAGCCTGCTTATTGCCTGCTATGTGGGATACACTGCCTGGCTTATCTGCCACGCCGGCTAAGGCGGCTTCCGCTGTGCATTCTTCATCCCCATTCTTCATTCTTCATTAAAAAAACATTATCTTTGCCCCCAAAAGAAAAAGGACTTGACAACATGGCTGTTACAATTAAAAAAGTTACCACAAAACGGGAATTGAAACGCTTCATCCGCTTCAACTATGAACTATACAAAGGAAATCCCTACTCCGTGCCCGACCTCTACGACGACATGCTGAACACGTTCAACCGCCGGAAGAACGCTGCCTTTGAGTTCTGCGAGGCTGAATACTTCCTGGCATACAAAGACGGACAACTCGTGGGCCGAGTAGCCGCCATCATCAACAATCGGGCCAACCAGACATGGGGCAAGAAGGAGGTCCGCTTCGGCTGGATAGACTTCACTGACGACGCCGAAGTGTCCGAAGCCCTGATACGCACCGTGGAGCAATGGGGCAAAGAACGCGGCATGACGCATATCGTAGGACCGCTGGGCTTTACCGACATGGATGCTGAAGGTATGCTGGTCGAAGGTTTCGACCAACTGGGTACGATGGCCACCATCTACAACTATCCCTACTACCCGCAGCACATCGAGCGACTGGGTTTCACGAAGGACGCCGACTGGGTGGAATATAAGATCTATATCCCTGACGCCATCCCTGACAAGCACAAACGCATTTCCGACCTCATCCAGCGCAAGTACAACCTGAAAATCAAGAAATATACCTCGAGCCGGAAAATAGCCCGCGACTACGGCCAAGCCATTTTCGAACTTATCAACGAAGCCTATACGCCCCTCTATGGATACTCCGCCCTGACGCAGCGACAGATAGACCAGTACGTCAAGATGTATCTTCCTATTCTCGACCTACGCATGGTGACACTCATTACCGACCAGGATGACCAGCTTGTAGCTGTGGGCATTTCCATGCCTTCACTCTCCGAAGCCCTGCAGAAATCGCACGGACGTCTGCTTCCTTTCGGCTGGTACTACCTGCTCAAGGCTCTGTTTTTCAAACGCCGTGCCAAGATGCTCGATCTGCTGCTCGTAGCCGTGAAACCCGAATATCAGAACAAAGGAGTCAACGCACTGTTATTCTCTGACCTCATCCCCGTCTACCAACAACTGGGCTTCGAATATGCTGAAAGTAACCCCGAGCTGGAACTGAACGGAAAGGTACAGGCGCAATGGGAATACTTCCGCACTGAGCAACACAAGCGGCGACGGGCGTTTATCAAGGAAATAGGATAAGACGGATTCCCCCAATAAAAGAGACGAAAATTTGTTCATGCCCTGCAAAACCGCTATTTTTGCAAGATAACAATAGAAAGGGAGTAGTCAAACCATGGAAGAAGAAGAAAAATACGACAACTTGCAATTTGCGGAACAGCCGGTAGAATATACTGACGACAACATACGCCATCTGGACGACATGGAGCATATCCGTGTCCGTTCAGGTATGTACATTGGCCGTCTGGGCGATGGTTCGCAAAGTGACGACGGTATCTATGTGCTGCTGAAAGAAGTGATGGATAACTCTATCGATGAGTTCAAGATGGGCGCCGGCAAGAAAATCGAAGTAACGATCGAAGACAACCTTCGTGTCAGTATACGCGATTACGGTCGCGGTATTCCACAAGGTAAACTCATCGAAGCTGTCAGCAAATTGAACACAGGTGGTAAATACGACTCCAAAGCTTTCAAGAAGAGTGTCGGCCTGAACGGTGTGGGCATCAAGGCGGTAAATGCTCTGAGCAGCCGCTTCGAAGTATGCAGCTATCGCGAAGGCAAAGTACGCAAGGCTGTATTTGAGCGAGGCGTTCTCCTGAGCGACACGACCGAAGAATCGCAAGAAGAAACAGGCACTTACATCTTCTTTGAACCGGATAACACATTGTTCGTAAATTACAGTTTCCAGAACCAATTTGTGGAAACGTTATTGCGTAACTATACTTACCTGAACACAGGTCTGACCTTTATTTACAACGGCCAGCGCATTGTTTCACGCCATGGACTGGAAGATCTGCTAAAAGACAATATGACCAGTGAAGGTCTTTACGACATCGTCCACCTAAAAGGTGAAGACATTGAGATAGCCTTCACACACACCAACCAGTACGGCGAAGAATACTACTCTTTCGTTAACGGACAACACACCACACAAGGCGGTACACACCAAAGTGCCTTGAAGGAACACATTGCTCGTACTATCAAAGAATTCTATAACAAGAATCAGGATTATGCCGACATACGAAATGGACTCGTAGCTGCCATTGCAATCGACGTAGAAGAGCCCATGTTCGAAAGCCAGACCAAGACTAAGCTTGGCTCCAATAACATGTGGCCTGCCAACCCACAGGAAGGCATTCCCGCAGGTCCTACGGTAAACAAGTATGTAGGGGACTTCATCAAAACCGAGGTAGACAATTTCCTGCATAAAAATCCCTTGGTAGCCGATGTCATGCTCCAAAAGATACAAGACTCAGAAAAGGAGCGTAAAGCTATTGCCGGTGTCACCAAACTGGCTCGCGAACGTGCCAAAAAGGCCAATCTGCACAATCGCAAACTACGCGACTGTCGCTACCACCTGAACGACGGGAAAGGGAAAGAACAGGAAGCCGATTCGTGCATCTTCATCACCGAAGGCGACTCTGCCAGCGGTTCCATTACGAAAAGTCGCGATGTGAACACACAAGCCGTCTTTTCCCTCCGTGGAAAACCGCTCAATTCTTACGGTCTGACTAAGAAAGTCGTCTATGAAAACGAGGAATTCAACCTTCTACAAGCTGCCCTCAATATTGAAGACGGCCTTGACGGGTTACGCTACAATAAAGTCATCGTAGCTACCGATGCCGATGTGGACGGCATGCATATCCGACTGCTCATTATAACCTTCTTTTTGCAATTCTTCCCTGATCTCATCAAAAAGGGACACGTTTATATCCTGCAAACGCCTCTTTTCCGTGTACGCAACAAGAAGAAGACCAACTATTGTTATACAGAGGATGAACGCCTGAAATCCATTGAGGAATTAGGTCCTAACCCTGAAATCACCCGCTTTAAAGGACTGGGAGAAATCTCGCCCGACGAGTTCCGCCATTTCATCGGCAAAGACATGCGTCTGGAGCAAGTAAGCCTCCGCAAGACCGATCTTGTCAAAGAATTACTTGAGTTCTATATGGGCAAGAACACTATGGAAAGGCAAAGTTTCATCATAGACAATCTGGTAATCGAAGAAGACAGAGTAAACTAAGTTTTAGGTATTCGACACATTTATGACCAAAGCAATCTTTCCAGGGACATTCGACCCCTTTACTGTCGGGCACTATTCTGTAGTAAGACGTGCGTTGACATTCATCGATGAAATAGTTATCGGTATCGGTATTAATGATAACAAAAATACCCATTTCCCCATTGCCGAGCGCGAAGCCATGATCCGCGACTTGTATAAAGACGAACCCTGCGTCAGCGTACAAGCATACGACAGCCTGACCATCGACTTTGCCCGCCAAGTGGGGGCAAACCTTATCATTCGCGGCATTCGAACGGTCAAGGACTTCGAATACGAAGAAACCATTGCCGACATCAACCGCAAACTGACTGGCATCGAGACCATCCTTCTCTTCACCGAGCCAGAACTTTCCTGCGTCAGCTCCACGATAGTTCGCGAGCTAATGGGCTACGGAAAGGATGTCAGCATGTTCCTGCCCGAAGGTATGAATACATCTCACGAGTAAGCAACCATTAACAATATGAAAAAGATACAACTACTCTTTTTGTTCACCATCTTGTATGCGGCCCAAGCCGTAGGTCAGAAACTGAACGAAAGCCCCCTGCGTAAGCTGCAGATGGCAGAATTTGCCATCAGCCGCCTTTACGTTGATTCTGTAAACGAAACTAAGCTGGTAGAGGATGCCATTGTCGGTATGCTCGAACACCTCGACCCGCATTCCACCTATAGCAATCCCGAAGAAGTGAAGAAGATGAACGAACCTCTGCAAGGCAATTTCGAAGGTATTGGCGTCCAATTCCAAATGATTGAAGACACGCTCCTCGTCATCCAGCCCGTCAGTGGTGGCCCTTCAGAGAAAGTCGGTATCTTGGCAGGTGACCGTATTACTGCTGTTGACGACACCGTTATTGCAGGTGTCAAAATGAGTACTGAAGACATCATGAAACGTCTGCGAGGCCCCAAAGACACACGAGTAAAACTTACTGTAGTACGCCGTGGCGTAACCGATCCGCTCCAATTCGACGTCATCCGCGACAAAATTCCACTCTTTAGCCTCGATGCCTCTTATATGATAGATGACCGCATAGGCTACATCCGCGTCAACCGCTTCGCCGCCACTACAGCAGAAGAATTCTCCAAGGCACTGAAAGAACTCCAGCAACAGGGAATGAAAGACCTCATCCTTGACCTCCAAGGCAACGGCGGGGGTTACCTAAACGCCGCCATCGACTTAGCTAACGAGTTCTTGGGACAAAAGGAGTTGATAGTCTACACCGAAGGGCGTGCTTCACGTCGGGCTGAGTTTGCCGCCAAGGGGAACGGTAGTTTCCGCGAAGGACGGCTGGTGGTATTGGTAGACGAATATTCGGCTTCGGCCAGTGAAATCGTGACTGGTGCCGTACAAGACTGGGACCGAGGTGTCGTCGTAGGCCGCCGCACTTTTGGCAAGGGCCTCGTACAGCGTCCTATCGACCTACCCGACGGCTCCATGATACGTCTTACCATCGCTCGTTATTACACTCCTTCGGGCCGTTGTATCCAGAAGCCTTATAATGGCAAGGGGGACGACATGCAGGAAGCCTATGCCAAGGACCTGCTCAACCGCTTTGACCACGGCGAACTGATGCACGCCGATAGTATCCACTTCCCCGATTCGCTGAAGTACCGCACGCTGCGCTTGGGCCGCACCGTTTATGGTGGTGGTGGTATCATGCCAGATTTCTTCGTACCCATAGACACCACGCTCTACACCGACTGGCATCGCCAGCTCGTAGCCAAGGGCATCATCATCAAAGCCACCACGGGCTACATCGAGCAACATCGTGAAGAACTGAAAAAGAAATATAAGACCTTCCACGTCTTCAACGACAAATTCGAGATAGACGATGCCTTCATGGCCGATATCCGTTTGGCAGCAGACAAGGAGAAAATCAAGTTCGATGAAGAGCAGTACAATCGCGCCCTGCCCCTTGTCCGTACACAGCTCAAGGCCCTCATAGCCCGCGACCTGTGGGACATGAGCGAATACTATCAGGTGATGAATGCCACAAACGAGAGCGTTCAGCAGGCACTCAAGGTACTACGAGAAGGGAAGTACCTATTTTAATGGTGGGCGGTAGACTACCGCTCACCGAACAACCATTTGTTCAGCCAACGGTTTACGTAAACATTGACTACGGCACAACCTGCGCCAATGGCAGCTCCCGCCAACACATCTGACGGGTAATGAACGCCTTCGTTCATACGTGACACACCCACCGAACAGGCCCATAAGGCCGAAGGAGCGATGACATACCACTTGGGATAAGTGATACTCAAGGAAGTGGCTAAGGCAAAAGCTGTCGCCGTATGCCCAGACGGAAAAGAAGGACTGCTTTCGCGACTATAAGCGTGCACACGATCAGGCCAACGGTCATAGGGGCGCTCGCGGTCTACCAGATACTTCATTCCATAGGTCACCACAAAGGCTCCCGCTACGCTGGTACCCACGTAGAGAGCATCCTTCAACAGATCCTTATCGTGCCTGATCCAACCGGCAACGGCCATGGCTACGGGTACCCCGATAGCCACATAGGGTTCCGACTTTGATATTACTTTATTATAATTACGAACAAACTTGTTGTCCCAGCCGTTCACTTTATGTAAAACATTGATATCCCAATTCTGCGCTCCCAAAGCTGAAGCAAACAAAATTACTACCATTCCTAAAAGCAGTCTTTTCATACCACATCCAGTTTAGATTCCGTGCCAAAGATAAGGCAAATCCGTCAGGTACACAAAAATTCTTATAAAACTGCCCGCCCAGCAAAATTTGTATGGTTAGAAAAGCATAAGGAGATGACTCCAGCAAAGCAATGCTTTCTTTAGCGGAAAACAATGCTTTCTTCTCCAAAAAGCATTGCCTTTTCTGAGAGAGAACATAGCCTCTCATTCTATAGTTGCAAGCCACCCTTCCTGCCACAAACATCCGCGTAGATTACGGAAATATTTCTTTAATCCCTTGCTAAATCAATGTATTTCCTTTATTTTTGCAAGGAAATATCGTCCACAGACAATCAAAGGATATATTTACAACTATTAAATAACTTAAATTCAATCATTTATGTGGTTAAGTAATTCATCTGTAGGAAGGAAAGTGGTGATGAGCGTTACCGGCATCGCCCTTGTCCTGTTTCTGACGTTTCACATGGCGATGAACCTTGTTGCGCTTGTCTCAGCCGAGGGCTACAACATGGTTTGTGAGTTCCTGGGAGCAAACTGGTACGCACTGGTGGCAACAGTCGGTCTGGCCGCCTTGTTTGTCATCCACATCATCTACGCTTTCTGGCTGACGATGCAGAACCGCAAGGCACGCGGTACGGAACGTTACGCCGTAACGGAGCGACGCAAGGAAGTGGAATGGGCATCACAGAACATGCTCGTTCTGGGTATCATCGTTATCGTAGGTCTGGGTCTGCACCTAGTGAACTTCTGGTCAAAGATGCAGCTGCCCGAACTGATGCACAACATGGGCATGCACGCTGACACGCTGACGCTGGCTTATGCCGCCAACGGCGTTTATCACATCGAGAACACGTTCGCCAACCCTGTATTCGTCGTTCTGTACCTCATCTGGCTGGGTGCCCTGTGGTTCCACCTGACCCACGGTTTCTGGAGCTCCATGCAGACACTGGGCTGGAACAACAAGACTTGGATCAGCCGCTGGCAGTGCATCTCCAACATCTACTCTACCATCGTAGTGCTCTGCTTCGCCCTGGTAGTGGTTGTGTTCTTCATCAAATCTTTGATGTAAAAACGCGAAGCTTGCAAATTTGTAGATTGTAAATGACTAAATTGTAAATTCATTATGACCAAGATAGATTCAAGAATACCGGAAGGACCGGTAGCTGAGAAATGGACGAACTATAAAGCCCATCAGAAATTAGTAAACCCCGCCAACAAGCGTCGTCTGGACATCATCGTGGTTGGTACAGGTCTGGCTGGTGCCAGTGCTGCTGCCTCGCTGGGCGAAATGGGTTTCAAGGTATTCAACTTCTGCATTCAGGACTCTCCGCGCCGCGCACACTCCATCGCCGCTCAGGGTGGTATCAATGCAGCCAAGAACTATCAGAACGACGGCGACTCTGTATACCGTCTGTTCTACGATACTGTAAAGGGCGGTGACTACCGTGCCCGCGAAGCCAACGTTTACCGTCTGGCCGAGGTATCGAACAACATCATCGACCAATGTGTGGCACAGGGCGTTCCCTTCGCCCGCGAATACGGAGGTACGCTGGCCAACCGTTCATTCGGTGGTGCACAGGTATCACGTACATTCTACGCCAAAGGTCAAACAGGACAGCAGCTGCTGCTGGGTGCCTACTCTGCACTGAGCCGTCAGGTAAATGCCGGTACTGTAAAACTCTATACCCGCTACGAAATGGAAGACGTCGTTATCATCGACGGTCGTGCTCGTGGTATCATCGCCAAGAACCTGGTAACAGGTAAGCTGGAGCGTTTTGCCGCTCACGCTGTAGTTATCGCAACCGGCGGTTACGGAAACACTTATTTCCTCTCGACCAACGCTATGGCATGTAACTGTTCAGCTGCTATGGCTTGCTACCGCAAAGGTGCTTGGTTTGCCAACCCGGCTTACGTACAGATCCACCCGACCTGTATCCCTGTTCACGGCGACAAGCAGTCCAAGCTGACACTGATGTCCGAGTCTCTGCGTAACGACGGTCGTATTTGGGTTCCGAAGAAACTGGAAGATGCCAAGAAATTGCAGGAAGGTACACTGCAAGGCAAAGATATCCCCGAAGAAGATCGCGACTACTACTTGGAGCGCCGCTATCCGGCCTTTGGTAACCTCGTTCCGCGTGACGTTGCCAGCCGTGCTGCCAAGGAGCGTTGCGACAAGGGCTACGGCGTAAACAACACTGGTTTGGCTGTGTTCCTCGACTTCTCCGAAGCCATCAACCGTCTGGGTAAGGACGTTGTAGCACAGCGCTATGGTAACCTGTTCGACATGTACGAAGAAATCACCGACGTATCGCCGTACGAAAACCCAATGATGATCTATCCGGCTATCCACTACACCATGGGTGGTATCTGGGTTGACTACGAACTGATGACCTCTATCAAGGGTCTGTTCGCCATCGGCGAATGTAACTTCTCTGACCACGGCGCCAACCGTCTGGGTGCTTCGGCTCTGATGCAGGGTCTGGCCGACGGTTACTTCGTATTGCCTTACACTATCCAGAACTATCTGGCCGACCAAATCACCGTTCCTCGCTTCTCTACCGACCTGCCCGAATTTGCAGCTGCTGAAAAAGCTGTTCAGGACAAGATTGACCACCTGATGAACATCAAGGGTAAGAAGTCTGTAGACTCCATCCACAAGGAACTGGGCCACATCATGTGGGAATACGTTGGTATGGGTCGTACAGCCGAAGGCTTGAAGACAGGTCTGGCCAAACTGAAAGAAATCCGCAAGGAATTCGAAACCAACCTCTTCATCCCGGGCAGCAAGGAAGGCATGAACGTAGAGCTCGATAAGGCCATCCGTCTGAACGACTTCATCACCATGGGTGAGCTGATTGCCTACGACGCACTGAACCGCAACGAATCGTGTGGTGGCCACTTCCGTGAAGAATACCAGACAGAAGAAGGCGAAGCTAAGCGCGACGACGAAAACTTCTTCTACGTAGCTTGCTGGGAATACCAGGGTAGCGACGACAAAGCTCCAGTATTGCTGAAAGAGCCGCTGGTTTACGAAGCCATCAAGGTACAGACTCGTAACTACAAGAGCTAATCGGGAATGTTGAACAATTAAAGAACTAACAAAAATGGATAAAAATATATCATTTACACTGAAAGTATGGCGTCAGGCAGGTCCTAAAGCCAAAGGCGCTTTCGAAACCTATCAGATGAAAGACATTCCCGGCGATACTTCTTTCCTGGAAATGCTGGACATTCTGAACGAGCAGCTGATTTCTGAAGGTAAGGAACCGGTTGTATTCGACCACGACTGCCGCGAAGGTATCTGCGGTATGTGCTCACTCTACATCAACGGACATCCGCACGGACCTGCACAGGGTGCAACAACCTGCCAGATTTACATGCGCCGCTTCAACGATGGCGACACCATCACTGTAGAACCTTGGCGTTCTGCTGGTTTCCCCGTTATCAAGGACTTGATGGTAGACCGTACGGCTTATGACAAGATTATGCAGGCCGGTGGCTATGTAAGCGTAAATACAGGTGCTCCTCAGGACGCTAATGCTATCCTTATTCCGAAAACCATTGCAGATGAGGCTATGGACGCTGCCAGCTGTATTGGTTGTGGTGCCTGTGTAGCCGCTTGTAAGAATGGTTCGGCAATGTTGTTCGTATCAGCCAAGGTAAGCCAGCTCAATCTGCTTCCTCAAGGCAAGCCAGAAGCTCTGCGCCGTGCCAAGGCCATGTTGGCTAAGATGGACGAACTGGGCTTCGGTAACTGTACCAATACTCGTGCCTGCGAGGCTGAATGTCCGAAGAACGTCTCCATCAGCAACATCGCCCGCCTGAACCGCGACTTCATCCGTGCCAAGTTGAAAGACTAATCAGACTCCTTTCTACATTTGATTAATATCAACACGAACTCCCCTACTGGAAACATCTAGTGGGGGAGTTTTTTATATAATGAGCAATTTTATCCAATATTTCCAGTAAAACAACCTGGCTTTACACTTAACCATATACTTAAACCGTCTATTTACAACTTGACATATATCAAGCCAAAGATTCTTTGATTATTTATTTTGTGTGCGCAAACAGCAAACAATAGGATTGTTGTGTGCGCAAACAATAAATAATAGTGAAAGTAGTTTAAAATAGCAGTCTAAAAGGGAAATAGGTTTGGAGGATACAAAAAGAAGCTATACATTTGTGCAGTGATTTTTTTCATAGTATTAGATTTAAGGTTAACAAAGGTTGGGCTCGGCGGAGCCCATTTTTTATATCCATATGTTCCAAATGCACTCTCTTCAAGATATAAATCTCTGAAAAATCATTCAACTTGAAGAAAATTCCAGTTTCTTTCCCAATTTGCCCTATTTCTTTGTAGCGAGAAAAGATAGGCTCAACAGTCTTATTTTTTAAAGCAAACCGATTATCAACCCAAAAACAATTAATTATGAAAAGAATCTTATCATTATGCCACATTTTACTTACAGGTAGCTTCGTCCTGATGACATCCTGCAATGACAACGACGACTTACACTCCAATCCTGTCCCCGAAAATATTCCTGAAAAGGTTATTCTAGAATTCAATGCCAAATATCCCAATGCCACCAACGTAACCTGGAGTACCAAAGATACATACGCCGTTGCCAATTTCTACTTGGCCAGTACTCGTACTGGAGGCCATGAGCCCAATAATACAGCCTGGTTCAATATGGCAGGGCACTGGAATATGACAGAAACGGAGATTAGTTACCAGCAATTACCCGAAGCCGTAAAAACAGCCTTTGAGGCAAGCCCGTATGCAAGTTGGCGAATGGATAACGAAATAGACAAGTTACAACGTAGTGACAACAACGAAACGCTGTACATCATTGAAGTAAGCCAAAAAGAAGGAAATGTGGAAACAGAAGTCGACCTGTATTATACAGAGGAAGGTATTCTCGTGAAAGAAATCATAAATGCGGAAGCTGACAACGACTACCACGAATACCTGCCGCAACAACCGGAAGGAAACATACAGACCTGGCTCGACCAGAACTTTCCCAACGCGCGCATCGTGGATTACGACTGTGAGCAAAACGGCACGGAAGTGGAAATCATTGCCAATGGACTGAAACACGAGATCCTGTTCGACAACCAGCAGCAGTGGGTTTACACCAAAACCGAATATGAGCGCAGAGACTGGACACAAATTCCGACCAGCATCCTGAACCATCTGCGCACCTCGCCCTACTACACCAGCGATAATGCTATCGACGACGTGGAAAAATACACCACACGTGACAACGGAACCTACTACTGCTTCGAACTCAAAACTGCATACGACGATGATGTAAAAGTATATGTGAACGAGACCGGCATCATCAGTCGTCCACAGAATGGAAATGATGGAGGGAACAGCAACGTACCCGTAGAGGACGAACTTCAAAACTTCATCGACCAAAAGTACCCCGGCGCAATCATCTTGGAAAAGGATTACGACCATGGCTATCTGGAGATAGATATCCTACACGATGGTATAGAAAAGGAGATTAAGTTCAACGGGCAGAATCAGTGGGTACGCACAGAATGGGAAGTGCGACAATTGCCTGATGCTGTCAAGAACACAATCACCGCCCAAGGATATACGCTGGACGACAATGAATTCGGTTACGTAGAAACGGCTGACAGTATCTGGTACGAAGTGGAAGTGCGCAAAGGACGTGACGAACTGAAGCTGTACATCAGCCCCACAGGCGAAATCCTACGCACGGAATATGACGACTAAATGATCCGTTTCGTCGGTCTCTCACGAAGTGCTTCGTGAGGGGCTGACGAAGCACTGCATGAGGGTGTCAGGAAGTGCTTCATGAGCCCCTGACGAAGCACTGTGTCAGAAGGCCAGGAAGCACTGTGTCAGACCACCATTTACCAGAATTGTCTGACACCCATGCAGGGGTTTATGCCAACAGATGATACACTCCACCCACCAGCGCCTTCACTACTCCTTTCATTTCCAACTCAAAAAGAATGGCACTCATACGGTTTACAGGGATATTAGCCTCAACAACCAGCGTATTAATGTGCAAATCATCACGACTCAAAATCTTGACCACACGCATCTCCTCCTCCGTCAGTTCAGGAAAAAGACTACGTTGGACAGCGGCTGTCTTGCGACTTTCCTCACCATGTCCCCAATTCATAGCCTTCACGAAATCTGACGCATCGTTTATCAGAGCTGCTTTGTTGTCACGTATCAATTGATTGCAACCCATCGAATATTCGTCTGTTGCCCGACCAGGCACAGCAAAGCAATCACGATGGTAACCCTCGGCCAACTCCGCCGTAATGAGCGAGCCTCCTTTAGCCGCTGACTCCACGACAATAACAGCATCACTCATGCCGGCCACGATACGATTGCGACTGACAAAATTGTGACGATCGGGATTAGTATTTGTAAGAAACTCAGTCAACAAACCGCCCTCAGCCAACATATCCACGGCTGTTTTCCGATGAACAGCAGGATAGATGCGATCCAGACCATGGGCCAATACTCCTACAGTAGAAAGCCCGTTGGACAGAGCTGCACGATGGGCATGCACGTCAATGCCGTAAGCCAGACCACTGACCACCAGCACATCGGAACACAGCTCGGAAAGGTCTCGGAGGAAATCGGTACAGAAGCGTTTACCGTAATCTGTCGCCCGACGCGTACCTACCATGCTGACCACCCTCAGGCGGTTCAAGTCAGCATTTCCCTTAAAAAACAAGACGATGGGGGCGTCTTCACAATCGCGCAAACGTGAGGGATAGCGTTCATCAGACAGCGTCAGGCAGTCCACTCGGTTCTTCTCGGCCCACTCCAGTTCCTTCTCGGCCTGAAGAAAAGCAGCAGGATTGTCGAGCGCAGCCACAACAGATGTATGAAGGATGCCCGGATAACGCTCAGGCAACTCCGTACGAAGACGGAACACATCGGCTGCACTACCTACGGTATCCACCAACCGTTTGGCACCGATGTGCCCAATGCCCGGACAAAGGGTCAGGGCAATACTACAAAGTCGTTCATCAGTATTCATGGTATTCAGATTTAAGTATAAGAAGCTTCTTAGTCTGCCGTAGATGCCAGATAAGGAGCAAAGACACGATCAAACAACTCGCTCTCGCTCAACCGTCCGTTCACCACACAGACGGCCTCGACCACACCCTTCAATGACACCTTGCCGTCGCTCTTGCGGAAGATATCCTGATAAAAGACGTATTTGATACCTTCTTTCTTCATGTAGAGCTTCGAGACAAACTCGTCGCCACTCTTCAACGGCGTCTTGAAGGCCATGCTGATGCGTGCCACTACGGGGTCAACACCCTGCTCATGGAGGGCGGCGAAGCTAATGCCCACGGAGGTGAGAAACTCGTGACGCGTATGTTCCAAATAGTGCTGGTAGTTGGCATTGTTCACAATGCCCTGCAGGTCGCACTCGTAGTCGCGCACCTTCATTTCCAGCTCGTAGATATATTTTTCTGCCATGATATTGAATTTATTATCCTCGCTGATGCTCCACGTCCAGTCCTTTGAAACGCTTCAGTTCCTCGAGGCTGACCAGCTTGTAGAGCTTGTCACTGGGGCGTATCTTAACAGATTTCATAGAGAAATGCTCGCCTTTGTGGACGGTCTGAACAGATTTCAGATCAACGCGCGCTTCCTCCAGCGTAACGTACTCGGCACCGGTTGTAGGGCCGGTGATGAGCAGCTTGTCGCCCACATTGACTTCGGCCGCCTCCACGAGGAACTCTGCCACGCCGATGTTGGAGAAGTAACGGATGCCCTTGCCCACGTATATTTTGCGCTCCGTGGCCGCCGAACCGTAGTTCTTCGTCCATTCGCCCAAACGCTGCCCCAGGTAGTAGCCGTCCCAGAAGCCGCGATTGAAGACCGTAGCCAGGCGGCGGTTCCACTCTTCTATCTTCTCGTCCGTGAACGTATTGTCCAGATAGGCACGGATGGCTTCCTTGTAGCACTCCACCACGGTACGCACATACTCGGGGCCGCGCGCACGGCCTTCTATCTTGAACACACGCACGCCCGCATCCATCATCTTGTTCATGAAGTGGATGGTCTTCAGGTCCTTGGGCGACATGATATACTGGTTGTCAATCTCCAGCTCGGCGTCGGTCTCCTTGTCGCGCACAATGTAGGAGCGGCGGCACACCTGCATGCAGGCACCGCGGTTGGCCGAGTTGTTCATCTGGTGGAGCGACAGGTAGCACTTGCCGCTGACGGCCATGCACAGGGCGCCGTGGCAGAACATCTCGATGCGGATGCGTTGACCCGACGGGCCGCAAATGTTCTCCTCGCAGATGTGGCGGTAGATTTCAGATACCTGCTCCAGATTCAGTTCACGCGCCAGCACAACCACATCGGCAAACTGGGCATAGAAGCGCAGGGCCTCGACATTACTGATGTTGAGTTGGGTGCTGAGGTGTACTTCCTGCCCTATCTCGCGGGCGTAGGTCATCACGGCCACGTCGGCAGCGATGATGGCCGAGATGCCGGCCTCCTTGGCGGCACGCACAATGGTGCGCATCAGGGGAATGTCCTGGTCGTAGATGATGGTGTTCACGGTGAGGTAGCTCTTCATGCCGTGCTCGTCGCACGTACGGGCTATCTCGCGCAGGTCGTCGATGGTGAACGTATTGGCCGAGCGGGCACGCATGTTCAGGTTCTCGATGCCGAAGTAGATGGAGTCTGCTCCGGCCTGTATGGCGGCGGCCAGCGACTCGCGCGAACCGACGGGGGCCATTATCTCAAAGTCTTTCAGTTCCATGTCTTTTTATCAGTTATGTGGCAAAGGTAGATATTTTTCCGTACTTTTGCAGCCTAAATGCAACAGAATATGAAAATAGCCAACATAGACCTGGGTCCGCGCCCCGTGCTCCTCGCCCCGATGGAGGACGTCACCGACCCCGCCTTCCGCCTGATGTGCAAGCGCTTCGGCGCCGACATGGTATATACCGAGTTCGTTTCGGCCGACGCCCTGATACGTTCCGTCAGCAAAACGGAACAGAAGCTCAACATCAGCAACGAGGAACGTCCCGTAGCCATCCAGATATACGGACGAGACACGGCTACGATGGTCGAAGCCGCCAAAATTGTGGAACAGGCACGACCTGACATTCTCGACCTGAACTTCGGCTGCCCCGTGAAGCGCGTAGCGGGCAAAGGAGCCGGAGCAGGCATGCTCCAGAACATCCCGCTAATGCTCGAAATCACCCGCGCCGTGGTCGATGCGGTGAAGATACCCGTCACCGTGAAAACCCGCCTCGGCTGGGATGCCGAACACAAAATTATCGTCACCCTGGCCGAGCAGTTGCAGGATTGCGGCATCAGCGCCCTGACCATCCACGGTCGTACCCGCGCGCAAATGTACACAGGTGAGGCTGACTGGACCCTCATCGGCGAGGTGAAGCGGAATCCGCGCATGCACATCCCCATCATCGGTAACGGCGACGTCACCACCCCACAACGCGCCCTCGAGTGCTTCGAACGCTACGGCGTAGACGCCATCATGATAGGCCGCGCCAGCTTCGGACGGCCGTGGATATTCAAAGAAGTGAAACATTATCTGAAAACGGGCGAGGAGCTTCCTCCCCTCACCCCCGAATGGTGCATGAACGTGCTCCGCCAGGAGGTGGAAGACAGCGTCAACCTACTGGACGAACGCCGCGGTATCCTCCACGTACGCCGCCATCTGGCCGCCAGCCCTCTGTTCAAAGGCCTGCCCAACTTCCGCGACACACGTATCGCCATGCTCCGCGCCGAGACGAAGGAAGAGCTCTATGCCATCTTCGACGAGATAGGACGGAAATTCTTCGGCCTCTAAGCCGAACTACCCACTGAAAAGGTTGTATCTTTTGCTCCGAAAGAAACAATGTTTTCCTGCAAAGAAAGCAATGTTTTAAGGCAAAAGATACGGCCTTTTTTTATGAACGCCCGAAACGAACAAATTCATAGGAAGCATGCAATCAACGGAACATGGGTTGTGCAAACCAGCGCTTGAACATCCACGTGGTGAGCACATACAGTCCAAAAGCCGTGATGAAGCCTGCTATAGCATCGATGAGGTAGTGCGCCTGAATATAGACCGTGGCACAGCAGAGCAACACGTAGAAAGGCAGGAGGCAAGCAAAAAGCCAGCGGCTGCCACGCCAGGCCATAATCATCAGGATAGTCGACACACCGACATGCGACGAAGGGAAGGCAGCCGTAGGACGCTCACCCACCTGCTGCGAACCCTCCACCAGATTATAGAAGAAACCATGCTCATAACCCGGCCCCGGCAGCAGTTCCTGATTGTGATTGAAGTAGTCGCCGATGGAAGGGAACACACCGTTCAGAACATTCTCCATACCAATGGCTGGAAAGTAGAACTGGGGCCCTGCCACGGGTACGAAGATGTAGATGAAATAGTAAAGGAAGAAGGAGGAGATAATAACAAAAGATACCTTCTCCAGCAAGTCGAAACGGCGGATGAAGTACCACAGTACGATGACCAGCATCATAGGATAATAGAAGAAGTAACCCATGTTGAGCGGTTCGCTCACCCAGATATAGGGCAGGCGTTCGGCAAACCAGATGGCGGGCTGCCCGCCAAAGAGCCACTGCTCGGCCGAAGCGAACACATGGTCCAGATTGAGAAAGAGGCGGTTGAACTCATACGTGTCGGGATACCAGTAGGACAGGAGCGACATCTGTATCGTGACACGCACAAAGGCAGAAAACTTGCAGGGTGCCAAGCGGTAGAGATACATCAGCAGAAAGGTCACGGCAGCTATCAGCGCACGATCGCCCAGCATCCGCAGGGGATGGTCCATCCGCTGATACAGGAACAGTATCAGTATCGACGTGAGCAGGTTGTAGATGAGCGACACCTTCTCTATTGCAAACAGCCCCTTGCGGGTATCCACCATCTTGAATATATCTAAAGCCATCCTTCTTTCTTGTACCAGGCAATGGTTTCCTTCACGCCGCGCTCCAGGTCGTATTCAGGCCGGTACCCCAGCTCACGGACGGCGGGCGTGATGTCACACTGCCAGTTGCGTTGTTTCATTATATTATACTTGTCGCGGTTGAGCGTACTCGTCGTCTTCCGCAGGGCAGCCCACCGTTCGGCCAGCAAAGATACAACTTTTAATAGAAACAGCGGGCATTTAATGCGAATAATCAGCGGATTGCCCAATTCGCGGCGTATCAGGTCGGAGAACGTGCGGCTGGCATATACCTGCCCGTCGGACAGGAAGTAAGCACGTCCCTTGATACTCCGCTCGATGCCGAGGAACACGGCCTGCACCACATCCTTCACATAGACAAACGTCAGGTCCTGGCGCCGGTAGCCCACCGACATATCCACGTGCCGCTTGATAGATTCGGCCATCAGGAAATAGTCGCGTTCGCGGGGGCCGTAGACGCCCGTTGGGCGGTAAATGACGCAGGGGAAGCCGTCCATGGCCAGCAAGGCCTGCTCCGCCTTCAGCTTGCTCCGACCGTAAGCCGTGTTGGGCTGGGGCGTGTCGGTTTCGCGGATGGGCTTGTAAGTATCCTCGTGAACAGGGCCGAAGACGCTCAGCGTGCTGATGAAGGCAAACTGGCGGGGCGTCATGTCGAGGCTCCGGAGGGCATTGGCCAGGGCGCAGGTCTGCCCACAGTTCACGCGGTCGAAGTCGGCAGGGTCGATGCACTTCGTCACGCCCGCGCAGTGCACCACGTAGTCGAAGGCCCCATGCGCTTCGCGATGGGCCTTGAGCTGTTCGTACAGGCGGTCGGTGTGGGCAAAGTCCAGCTCCAGAAAGTGCAGGCCGGGCTCTTGCAGGTACTTGCGACTGCTCGACGCGCGGACACCTGCCCACGTCTCGAAGCCGCGGCGCAGGGCCTCTTCTACCAGAAAACTGCCGATGAAGCCGCTGGCGCCCGTTATCAGGATACTCTGTTTCATGCTCTGTTATTTTACAGGTTCTACATGTATATTAATGTAAGTCCGGTTGCCGAACTCGCTCTTCAGGCGGTTCTCGATAGCCGTGGCGGTATGATGGGCCTCCTCCAGCGTTATCTGCCCGTCCATGCGGATGTGCACCTCGATGGCGTAACTGCTGCCTATCCGCCGCGTGCGCAGGTGGTGAGGCGAGGTTACGCCAGGGAAAGAAAGGATTTCCTGCTTGATTTTCTCCTCGACTTCGGCGGGGAGCGACTTCTCCAGCAGCTCTTCGACACAGGGCACCAGCAGCTGGATGGCCACCTTCATGATGAACAGACTCACCACCACGGCCGCCAGCGGGTCCAGTACGAGCCACTGCTCGCCCAGCAAGATGGCACCGCCGATGCCGACAGCCGTACCGATGGACGAGAGCGCGTCGCTCCGATGATGCCAAGCATTGGCCACCACGGCCTGCGAATTCAGCCGGCGGCCTTTCAGCACGGTATATTGGTAGAGCAGCTCCTTGAAGAGGATGGATGCCAGTGCCGCCCACAAGGCCAGCATGCCCGGTTCTTTCAGTTCGCCTCCCTGCCAGAAGTCCCAGATGGACGTGGCTCCGTTCCACAGGATGCCGAAGCCCACGAACAGCAGTATCAGGCCGATGATGGCCGTAGCCAGTGTTTCATACTTGCCGTGGCCGTAGTCATGCCCCTCATCCTCGGGCTTCGACGAAATGCGCACAAAGACAATGACGATGATGTCCGTCACGAAGTCGGACAACGAATGGACGGCATCGGCCAACATAGCGGCACTATGCCCAAGGATGCCTGCCACAAACTTGAATACGAGCAGCAACAGATTGACCACGCTGCCCACAAGGGTTACTCGATAGATACCGGCCTCACGAACCGCCTCTTCAGACTTTTCTTTTTTTTCTTTCATTTTACAAATCTATTTCTGAAAGGAGAAGCAAAGATACGACAAATCTGTTATCACTCTCCTTTTGACCTGCAATTTCTGCACAAAGACAAGAATTTAGAGACTGTCTGAACTACCGAATACAAAAGTTTGTTACCTTTGCAAGGGTTCATCCCACCAAACCTGATAAAACAACCTACCATTATGGGAAAGAAAAAAGAAAAGAAAGAGAAAAAGGCCGGCAAACGCATGACCAAGAAGGAGCTCGTAAAAGCTCTACTCGACTTCTTCCACCAAAAACAGGGCGAAGTGCTGCCCCTGAAATACATCTTCGACCAGCTTCACCTGACTACCCATCCGCTGAAAATGCTCTGCATGGACGTGCTCCACGAACTGCAGGACGACGACTACATCAACGAAACGGAAAAGAACAAATACAAACTCAACCTCCACGGTGTGGAGATGACGGGTATCTTCCAGCGCAAGAGCAACGGCAAGAACTCCTTCATCCCCGACGGCGGAGGCGACCCCATCTTCATTGCCGAACGCAACTCGGCCCACGCCATGGCCGGCGACCGCGTGAAGATAGCCTTCTATGCCAAACGCCGCGGACGCAGCGCCGAGGGTGAGGTCATCGAGATATTGGAGCGGGCCAACGACACCTTTGTGGGCACGCTCGAAGTGACCAAGTCGTATGCCTTCCTCGTCACCGAAAACCGCACGCTGGCCAACGACATCTTCATCCCCAAAGACAAACTGAAAGGCGGCAAAAGCGGCGACAAGGCCGTGGTGAAGGTCGTCGAATGGCCGGACAAGGCCAAGAACCCCATCGGGCAGGTTATCGACATCCTGGGCCGTGCGGGCGACAACACTACCGAAATGCACGCCATCCTGGCCGAATACGGCCTACCCTACAGCTATCCGACAGCCGTAGAGAAGGCAGCCGAACGCATCCCCGACGAGATTCCCGCCGAAGAGATAGCCCGCCGCGAGGACTTCCGCTCCGTCACGACCTTCACCATCGACCCCAAGGACGCCAAAGACTTCGACGACGCCCTCTCCATCCGCCGCCTGAAGGACGGCTTGTGGGAAGTGGGTGTACACATTGCCGACGTGACCCACTACGTCAAGGAAGGCGGCCTCATCGACAAGGAGGCCGAGAAGCGCGCCACGTCGGTCTATCTCGTGGACCGCACCATCCCGATGCTGCCCGAACGCCTCTGCAACTACATCTGCTCCCTCCGCCCCGATGAGGAGAAACTGGCCTACTCCGTCGTCTTCCAGATGAACGACAAGGCTGAGGTGAAGGATGCCCACGTGGTACACACCGTCATCAAGAGCGACCGCCGCTTCACCTACGAAGAGGCCCAGCAGATTATCGAGACGGGTGAAGGCGACTACAAGGAAGAAGTGCTCCAGCTGGACCGCCTGGCCAAGCAGCTGCGCGAACGCCGCTTCGCCGCCGGAGCCATCAACTTCGACCGCTACGAGGTGAAGTTCGAGATAGACGAGAAGGGCAAACCCATCAGTGTCTACTTCAAGGTGTCGAAGGACGCCAACAAGCTGGTCGAGGAGTTCATGCTGCTGGCTAACCGTACCGTGGCCGAGAAGATAGGCCGCGTGCCCAAGGGCAAGAAGGCCAAAGTATTCCCCTACCGCATCCACGACCTGCCCGACCCCGAGAAGCTCGACACGCTGGCCCAGTTCATCGCCCGCTTCGGCTACAAGCTGCGCACAACGGGCACGAAGACCGACGTATCCAAATCCATCAACCACCTGCTGGACGACATACAGGGCAAGAAGGAGGAGAACCTCATCGAGACCGTCTCCATCCGCGCCATGCAGAAGGCACGCTACTCCGTGCACAACATCGGCCACTACGGCCTGGCCTTCGACTACTACACGCACTTCACTTCGCCCATCCGCCGCTACCCCGACATGATGGTACACCGCCTCCTCACGAAGTACCTCGACGAGCACGGCCGCACGGTCAGCGAGAAGAAGTACGAAGCCCTGTGCGAACACTCCAGCGCCATGGAGCAGCTGGCCGCCAGCGCCGAACGCTCCAGCGTGAAGTACAAGCAGGTAGAGTTCATGACCGAACGCCTCGGCCAGGTGTACGACGGTGTCATCTCAGGCGTCACCGAATGGGGCCTCTACGTGGAGCTGAACGAGAACAAGTGCGAGGGCATGATACCCATCCGCGACCTCGATGACGATTACTACGAGTTCGACGAGAAGAACTACTGCCTGCGCGGCCGTCGCAAGAACCGCACCTACAGCCTAGGCGACCCCATCACCATCCGCGTGGCCCGCGCCAATCTGGAGAAGAAACAGCTGGACTTTGCCCTCGAAGAATAAGGAGATACCGCCGGCCCAAGGCAGGCGGAGCTGTATCCCCTATAAGGTAACGGTCGTTACCATTGAAGGGAACGACCGTTACCATTTAAAGGGAACGCCTGTTTCCTTTAAGGGGAACGGGCGTTTCCTAGTATAAGAAACAGGCGTTTCCTGCGCAGGGAACTGAAGTTCCGCCGTAGGAAGCGCCTGCTTTGTCTGTATTCCTCAAATCAGCTGACCGATTAGTGTTTCAGCATCAGGCCGCGCGGACCGCAGTCGGATACGGAGAACGGCAGGTCCATCGGACCATCGGACACGGCTTTTGTGTTCAGGTAGGCGCGTGTCTGCTTCGGACCCGGAATCATGGGGCTGTAGTCCAGCACGTGGCGAACGCGCAGACGTTGGTCGGCCGTAAACTCATCCAGGTAGCTGTAGGCATAGTCCATGATGTTGTGTGAAGTGAACTCTTCGCCGGTACGGCAGTTCGTACGCTTGAAGAGGCTATCCCAGTCGAAGCTGGCGGCATAGCCTTCCTCGCCCATCTGCTGGTAGATGCCTTGTACAAACATGGTGTAGTCCTGATAGTTGTAGCTCGGCGTGTCTCCGCAGAAGTCTGTATCCAGGCATCCAACGTTTGCCTCGGAGAAGGCGTGACGCAGGCCGAAGTAGTGTCCCAGCTCGTGAGCCAGCGTGATACCGTCGTCTACCTGCTTCGTGATGATTTCCTTATAGCTTTCAGGAGCATAGGGAGTCAGAGCATCGTCCACATTGCCTACGAAAGAGCTGTTGATGGACACGCCGCGCACGTAGGTAAGGTTGGCCAGCGAGATGTTCATGTCGGGAAGCACATCGGTTCCGTCCATCGGATGCGAAGCCGTCGTATAAGGGAAAGTAGAGATACCCAAGATGTTGTTGGCCGTAAAGCGGTATATCAGCACGTTGACGTAGTCGTTGGGCTCCCACAGGAAGTGCACATACTTGCGTGTATTGTCTTCCATCACGTCAGCCGGATCGAGTTCGGCAGTCAGCCACTTCACACGGTCGATTCCCGGCTCCTTCAGCAGGTTGCCCTGAGGGTCGGTTTCAGCCAGAACGAATTCCATGTTCAGGTCTACCGTATTGGTACCGCCTGCATTGAGGTACATCTGGTTCACATCGTCGAGCATTGCGTAAATGGTCGATGCCGGAATGTTCTGAGTTGAATCTTTCTCATCGGCATAGATAACGTGGAAGACGATGGGAATGCGGTATTTCAGTTCCTTTCCTTCTTCCAGTCCCTGCTGGCTGATGGTGATGACATAGTCAACACCCAGCGAACTGACGGTCACCTGGCCCGTACGAGCCTCTCCCAGGTTGCCTTCAACGTCCACGACCAGCGTGTGGCTCAACACGCCCTCTTCCTTCGACACTTTGCACCAGTCGTTGTCGCTGGTGGCAGTCCATTCGTCAGCGGTCGAAATCTCTATCTTGCAAACACCTCCTTCACTGGCGATTTCCTTGAATTCGGTCTGCGAAAGTACCAATGCGGGATCGTCATCGCTACACCCGGCCATGAGCAGGCAGAAGAATGACAACAGATATATCAGTTTAAGTTTCATTTTTTCTTGTTTAAATGGTTGTACACGTTTATTTCTTCACAGAGTTGACTACCGGCAGATAGAATTCGCGACCGAAAGTCATCGGCTGGCCAGCAACGGCCTGCTGCTTCATTTCAGCTGGACGGTAAGGTATCTGCACCTGGTTCTTGTTTCCTTTTTCCGTCTGTGCGGCAATCTTCTGGTTGGGCAGATTCAATGCCTTAGTACCGGCGTTGGCATCATTGATGATTTTCTTCAGATCTTCAATGTTGCCCGCATTGGCCTGAATAAGCTGGCCGATAGACAGACGCTCTACCTTGCTGTCAACACCCTCTTCATTTTTTACAGACATGAAGCAGGAGTAGTTCGTATTCCAGTCGCTCAGGACATAGGCATAATAATTCCGTTCGGCAGAGATGCTGGTCCAGTTGAAAGATGTATACAGTTCCACGTCACTCATCTGTTCGTACACCTTGTCTACTAAGATGTATCGGGGATCTTTCGTACCTTCCGAAGGAGTGAAACGCATCACGACAATAGCACGACCTGCGGTAGCAGCCGAATCACCGAATATTTTGCCGGCCTCTTCGTTACCGTCAAAGTAACCCAAGCATTCTCCCTTGATCTCTGCATCCGAGAATTGCGGAGCCGTAATAAACGACTTGTCAGCCTGTACACGGGCTACCTTTCCTTCGTTGTTCAAAGCAAAGTAACTCAGCGTATATGACTTGCCCGGAGTAAGGTTCTTATAAACATTGCTATAACGTGAACCCGGACGGTAATAGCTTTCATACAGGAAGGTGCTCATAGGCTTCTCGGGGTCGAAACGCAGA
The DNA here is from genome assembly GCF_019239235.1 of Caecibacteroides pullorum. Taxonomy (GTDB): domain Bacteria; phylum Bacteroidota; class Bacteroidia; order Bacteroidales; family Bacteroidaceae; genus Bacteroides; species Bacteroides pullorum. Next base: position 44,433 of record NZ_JAAZTS010000021.1, read on the forward strand.
CTTTCCTGATAGGCCAGTTTTACTTCTTCCTCGATGGCAGCCTTTGCCTCGGCTTCGTTATAGTCCTCGTCGGGCATCAGCAGACTTGTATAAGGCAATGTCTCGTCAGAAGGAATGATATTGAAATCAACCTGATAGGGAACAAGAGAATTAATGCTGTATGAGAATGTCATCTTCGAGGGATCACCCTCAGAAGGATTGGCATTGAACTCATAACATTGCGGCTCGCTAACGATACCTGTACCTATATTGTAGGCAAAAGCCAATACATAGTGTTTCACGCCAGGAGTCAATGTAGCAGCAGGGGCTTCCTGTATACCGCTCTTTACCACAAAACCAACGAACGGGCCTTGTGATCTTACGAACTGTTCGGCAATCTGCATAGGAGTCATATCCTTGGTCGACTCATCGTAAGGGTCATAACACCAGATGTAGGTCTGCTCCAGATCTTCAGGCACTACTTTGATTTTGGCTGATGTAGCCGTTACATCTGTCACCTGTATATCGAATTTCATATCGATCATGCTGCTGTCTCCCTTATCTGTTGTGTAAGAACCGGTTGCAGGTTCGGAAACAATAACGAAAGTCAAAGCTCCATCTACTTCTACTGTCTTGAAGGCAGCCGTCATCCATATGTATTCGGTATTGTTCTGCAAACCCGATGCATTCAATGTCAAGTCACCTTGATGGAAAAGTTGCTTCAGGAGTTGGTCTATTACTTCAGGAGTAATATTACCGTCAGGGGCCAGTTCGGATACCCGATGGTTCATCTCCTCACCGAAATAGGTATTGAGAATCTGCAGATTGTCCCATCCCATATCTACTGCCTGTTGGTAAGTAGCTTTCGGGAAGGTGCAGAAATAATAATCCACTTCCTTATTGGAAGGTTTCACGGCAAACTGTGCCGTTTTATCTGTAATGTCAGATACCTGTACATCGAACGAACAGTCAACCGGTTCTGCAATTTCCGTCTGGAAGAACAGATATTCGGCCTGCTCAGCAGCACGCGTACCGTCGACGGCAAACACAACCAGTTCATAAATACGACCAGGAAGCAGATTTTCTATCTTCAAATCTGTCTGATCGCCCTTCAAACTAATGGAAGAAACATATTGCTCGAATGGAGTGTCTTTAGCTTCAGCTTGTTTCTTAAGGTTATCCATCAAGAAAGCTGTCAGTTCACCTTTCGATACTTGATCAATAGTTTGCTTGTCTACATAAAGACATAGGTAAGGAATATTGGCATCAGATGCCTTCACACTGAAGGAAAAGGTAGAAGTCGTAGCTTCGCCTTCGGTCAGCGTCAATACTTGCTTGCTAAGGTCCAGGTATGCACTGTTGACTTCTTCATCATCATTACAAGAAGTAAAGACAAACAGCATCAGCAAGCTGATTAGCGGTAAAAAGGGTTTTAATTTCATGTAACTTTAATTTAATAATTTTTTATCAGAAAAGAAGCGAATCTGCGCGCAATGACCCATCTTCCTCTCGTGCAGCGTGCAAACCTATAGACAAATCATATACAAGCAAAGCAAACAAGCAAAAAAATGCAATCTGCTCTTAAAAAAAGAATTTCCCAAACCCATGTATTTAATTAAGGTATAAAAGCGACAAAAGAAAGAAATAAGAAGCCACATCTGCTCCACAATACTGAAAAGCCCCGAAACAGCAAACCGAAAGGCGTAGAAAAGCAATGTTTACTATTTTCCCCATGATTGCACGACAATCTTCTTGTTTTTTCCCCGCAAACCTGTAACTTTGCCACAAAAAACAAATACATGAAAACTATCAGTATCACCGATTCAAAAGAAATAGAAAACATCATCCGTCAATGTCCTTATTGCATGGTAGGCATCACCGATGCGGACGGCCATCCTTACGTCATCCCCATGAACTTTGCTTACGAAAAAGGCATCATCTACCTACACTCCGGCCCCGACGGCGGCAAACTAGAAATGACCCGCCAACATCCTGACGTGTGCATCACCTTCTGCGACGGACACGAACTGGTGTGGATGCACCAGCAGGTGGCCTGCTCGTACAGCATGAAGAGCCGTAGCGTCATCTGCCGCGGACGTGTCGAATTTGTAGACGACATGGACGTGAAGCGACGCATCCTCACCCTCCTGATGAAGCACTACACCGACTATCCCTGCACGATGGGCGACCCGGCCGTGCGCAACGTGGTCGTATGGCGTGTCCGTGTGAAGCAGATGACCGGCAAGTCGTTCGGTTTGCGCCCGAGCGAGCTATAAATGAAGAGGATGTAGGATATTTGGCAAGTTTTTGCTACCTTTGTTGCCACTTTACGAACCATATAAGGATATTCGGATGAGTCCACTCAACTTTACCCACATTTTGGCACAGACGGTAGACGAGCTTTCGGAAAGCGAGTCCTACAAAGGCCTTTTCCACCAGCATACGGACGGCAATCCGCTCCCGTCGGGCAAGGCATTGCAGCAAATCGTCGAACTGACGCGCGCTATCGTCTTCCCCGGCTACTTCGGCATCTCGAACGTGAACAGCCGTACACTGAAATACCACATCGGTGTCTACGTCGAACAACTCTTCGACCAGCTGACCGAACAGATATTGGCCGGCCTCTGTTTTGCAGGCGACGGGCAGGAGGACGGCTGCTGCACCGAGCAGCTCCGCCAGCAGGCAGCCGAGAAGGCGGCAGGCTTCATCGCCACCCTGCCCGAAATGCGCCGCATCCTGGCCACCGACGTCGAAGCCGCCTACAACGGTGACCCCGCCGCCCACTCTTTCGGCGAAGTCATCAGCTGCTATCCGGCCATCCGCGCCATCAGCAACTATCGCATGGCCCACCAGTTGCTGTGCCTCGGCGTACCCCTCATCCCCCGCATCATCACCGAAATGGCACATAGCGAGACGGGTATCGACATCCATCCGGGCGCACAGATAGGCCACCACTTTACCATCGACCACGGCACGGGTGTGGTTATCGGCGAGACCTGTATCATCGGCAACAACGTCAAGCTTTACCAGGGCGTCACGCTGGGTGCCAAGAGCTTCCCCCTCGATGCCGACGGCAAGCCCATCAAGGGTATCCCCCGCCATCCCATTCTGGAAGACGACGTCATCGTCTACTCCAACGCCACCATTCTGGGACGCATCACCGTGGGACGTGGAGCGACCGTGGGCGGCAATATCTGGGTGACCGAAGACGTACCCGCCGGCGCACGTATCGTGCAGACCAAAGCCAAGAAATAAAGGCGCACGAGGGAAAGAAACATTAAAATCTGAATTCTGAAATCTGAAATAAATAGAAATGAGCGAACAATCTTCTTTTGAGATGATAGCCAAGACCTTCCAAGGTCTGGAAGAAATACTGGCACAGGAACTGACGGAACTAGGTGCCGATAACATAGAGATAGGCCGAAGAATGGTATCTTTTACGGGTGACAAAACCATGCTTTACAAAGCCAACTTCTGCCTGCGTACCGCCATCCGCATCCTGAAGCCGCTGAAGCACTTCACCGCTCACGATGCCGACGAGGTGTACAACGAGGTGAAGGCCATCCGCTGGGAAGACTATCTGACGACGGACAAGTCGTTTGCCGTAGATGCCGTCGTGTTTAGCGAAGAGTTCCGCCATAGCAAGTTCGTATCCTATCGCGTGAAGGACGCCATCGTCGACTACTTCCGCGAGAAGACGGGCAAACGACCCAACGTGCGCATCAACAAGCCCGACGTGTTACTGAACATCCACATTGCCGAAAATACCTGTACTCTGTCGCTCGATTCGAGTGGCGAGTCACTCCACCGCCGCGGCTATCGCCAGGAGGCCGTCGAGGCTCCGCTGAACGAAGTGCTGGCCGCTGGCATGATTCTGATGACAGGATGGAGGGGAGAATGCGACCTCATTGACCCCATGTGCGGTTCGGGTACCATCCCCATCGAAGCAGCCCTCATCGCCCGCAACATCGCACCCGGCGTCTTCCGTCAGGAATTTGCCTTCGAGAAGTGGCCCGACTTCGACCGCGACCTCTTCGATGCCATCTACAACGATGACAGCCAGGAACGTGAGTTCGCTCACAAGATATACGGATACGACAACAATCCGAAAGCCAACGAAATAGCCACCCACAACGTCAAGGCGGCGGGTGTCACGAAAGACATCGTCCTGAAGCTGCAACCCTTCCAGCAATTCGAGCAGCCGCAGGAGAAATCCATCATCATCACCAACCCGCCCTACGGCGAACGCATCTCGACGGACGACCTGCTGGGCCTCTACGAGATGATAGGTGAACGCCTGAAACACGCCTTTACGGGCAACACTGCCTGGATACTCTCCTACCGCGACGAATGCTTCGACCAGATAGGCCTGAAGGCTAGCGCACGCATTCCGCTCTTCAATGGTGCCCTGGAATGCCAGTTCCGCAAGTACGAAATCTTCGACGGCAAGTACAAGGACTTCCGCGCCGAGGGTGAGGAGCTGGACAAGGAACAGCGCGAACGCCGCCCTGCCGCCCCCCACAAGGACTTCAAGCCCCGCGAACGGCGCAGCTTTGGCGACGGCGAAAAGAAAGAGTTCAGACCCCGTGGCGAACGGAAAGACTTCGCTCCGCGTGAAAAGAAGGAGTTCAAGAAAGACTTCAAGAGCGAACGCAAACCGCGTTCGGGCGAGTCGTACCCTGAAAGGAAAAGAAGAGAACTACGCAACAACCCTAAAGACAATCTCAGTAAAAAAGATGAAAAGAATCAGTAAGAACGTGGTGGCCCTGCTGATGGCAGCAACCACCCTGACCGGTACTCACCTTATGGCACAAGAAACTGCAACAAACGAACTGAAATACCCCACGCTGGAAGACCTCATCCCCGGCGGAGCGACCTACCGCTATGCCGAGAGCCTCTACGGCCTGCAATGGTGGGGCGACCAGTGCATCAAGCCGGGCATCGACTCCCTCGTGGCCGTCAACCCCAAGAACGGTAAGGAGACATTGCTTACGACCCGCGAAAGCATCAACCAGGCACTCGAAGCTGAAAAGCTGGGCAAGCTGTCGCACCTCTACAACGTACAGCTACCGTGGGAAGACCAGACGAAACTTCTCATCACCCTGCCCGGCCGATACATCACTTATGACTGGAAGGCCGGAAAAACGACCGACATCCTGACCTTCGACAAGCAAGCCGCCAACACGGACTATACTGTGGCAGGCGGACACGTGGCCTACACCCTGAAGAACAACCTCTACGTGGACAACAAGCAGGTGACCGACGAGCCCGAAGGCATCGTCTGCGGACAGAGCGTTCACCGCAACGAGTTCGGCATCTCGAAAGGTACCTTCTGGAGCCCGAAAGGCACGCTGCTGGCCTTCTACCGCATGGACGAGTCGATGGTAACCCAATATCCGCTGGTAGACATCACCGCACGCGTGGGTGAGGTGAACAACATCCGCTACCCCATGGCCGGCATGACGAGCCACAAGGTGCAGGTGGGCATCTACAACCCTGCCAACGGCAATACCGTCTACCTGAACACGGGAGACCCCACCGACCGCTACTTCACCAACATCGCATGGGCACCCGACGAGAAGACCCTCTTCCTCATCGAGCTGAACCGCGACCAGAACCACAGCAAGCTCTGCCAGTACGACGTCGCGACGGGCAAGCTGATGCAGGTGCTCATCGAGGAAAGACACCCCAAGTACGTGGAGCCGCAGCAACCCATCGTCTTCCTGCCCTGGGATAGCAACAAGTTCATCTACCAGAGCCAGCGTGACGGCTATAACCACCTCTACCTGTACGACCTGGAACGGCTCCACGCCATCCAACCCCAGGAACTCACGAAGGAAGAGGCAGAGAAATTGTGGAACACTATCAAGAAGGCTGGAAAGGGAAAGACTCCCACGAGAGTCGCAGGTGTACAACTCACCTCCGGACCCTGGCTCGTGCAGAGCATCCTCGGCTTCAACGCCAAGAAGAAGGAAGTCATCATCGCCGCCACCAAGGAGTCGCCCCTGCAGAGCAATCTGTATAAGGTAAGCATCGCCAACGGCAAGCTGACTCCGATAGACAACGGACTGGGCGTACACAACGCGCAACTCTCCGCCTCGGGCACGTACCTGCTGGACAACTGGTCGGCTCCCGACGTGCCACGCGCCATCAACATCGCCTCCACCGCCAACGGCAAGGAGACCGTACGCCTGCTCACCGCCGCCAATCCTTTCGAGGGTTTCAAGATGCCCAGCGTGGAAGTAGGTACCCTCAAGGCGGCCGACGGCAAGACCGATCTCTACTACCGCCTCATCAAGCCGGCCGACTTCGACCCGACCAAGAAATATCCCGCCATCGTCTATGTCTACGGCGGCCCGCACGCCCAGATGATTGTCAACAACTGGAACTACGCCGCCCGCGGCTGGAACCTCTACATGGCCAACAAGGGCTACATCCTCTTCACCGTGGACAACCGCGGCAGTTCGAACCGCGGCCTGGAGTTTGAGAACTGCACCTTCCGCCACCTCGGCATCGAGGAGGGCAAGGACCAGGTGAAAGGCGTCGAGTTCCTCCAGTCGCTGCCCTACGTGGACGGCAACCGCATCGGCGTACACGGATGGAGCTTCGGCGGCCACATGACCACGGCCCTGATGTTGCGTTACCCTGACCTCTTCAAGGTGGGCGTGGCAGGCGGACCCGTCATCGACTGGGGCTACTATGAGGTGATGTACGGCGAGCGCTACATGGATACACCGCAGACCAACCCCGAAGGCTACAAGCAGTGCAACCTGAAGAATCTGGCTCCCAACCTCAAAGGCCACCTGATGATTATCCACGACGACCACGACGACACTTGCGTGCCCCAGCACACCCTGTCGTTCATGAAAGCCTGTGTGGACGCACGTACGTATCCCGACCTCTTCATCTACCCCGGCCACAAGCACAACGTGCTGGGCCGCGACCGCGTGCATCTGCACGAGAAGATAACAAGATACTTCGAAGACTATCTGAAATACCCAGGCAGATAAACACCTTATCCGGAAGCAGATAAACATTTTATCTAGGAACAGATAAGCATCTTATCCGGAAACAGATAAGCACTTTATCCAGGAACAGATAAGCACTTTATCCAGCAGTAGATAAAACAACAATAATATAACTAACATCCATCATGAAAATATTACTCTTAGGCTCGGGCGGCCGCGAACATGCCCTGGCATGGAAAATAGCCCAAAGCCCCAAAGTGGAGAAGCTCTACATCGCCCCGGGCAACGCAGGCACACACGCCGCCGGCGAGAACGTGGACATCAAAGCCACGGACTTCCCCGCCATCAAGGACTTCGTCCTGAAGAACGGAGTGGAAATGATTGTAGTAGGTCCCGAAGACCCGCTGGTGAAAGGCATCTACGACTACTTTGCCGCAGACGAAGCTACACGCCACATCGCCGTAATAGGCCCTACGAAAGCCGGAGCCACGCTCGAAGGCAGCAAGGAGTTTGCCAAAGGCTTCATGCAGCGCCACGGCATCCCCACCGCCCGCTACAAGAGCATCACCGCCGCCAATCTGGAAGAAGGCCTCGCCTTCCTCGAAACTCTCGAAGCCCCCTACGTACTGAAGGCCGACGGCCTCTGCGCCGGCAAGGGCGTGCTCATCTTGCCCACACTGAACGAAGCCAAGCGCGAACTGCGCGAGATGCTGGGCGGCATGTTCGGCGATGCCAGCGCAACGGTAGTCATCGAGGAGTTCCTCAGCGGCATCGAGTGTTCCGTCTTCGTGCTGACCGACGGCAAGAACTACAAGGTGTTGCCCGTAGCCAAGGACTACAAACGCATCGGTGAGGGTGACAAGGGCCTGAACACCGGCGGCATGGGCAGCGTAACGCCCGTTCCCTTTGCCGACGACGTCTTCATGGAGAAAGTACGCACCCGCATCATCGAGCCCACCGTGAACGGCCTCATCGAGGAAGGCATCCTCTACAAAGGCTTCATCTTCCTGGGCCTCATCAACGTGAAGGGCGAGCCGATGGTCATCGAATACAACGTCCGCATGGGCGACCCCGAGACGGAAAGCGTGATGCTGCGCATCCAGAGCGACCTGGTAGACCTGCTCGAAGGTGTGCGCGACGGCAACCTCGACACCAAGGAACTGGTTCTCGACCCACGTACGGCCGCCTGCGTGATGCTCGTCAGCGGCGGATACCCCGAAGCCTACGAGAAGGGCAAGGTGATGACCGGTCTGGAGCAGGCAGCTGCCACGGACAGTATCCTCTTCCACGCCGGTACGGCGCTGAAGGACGGACAGGTGGTAACCAACGGCGGACGCGTTATTGCCGTCTGCTCGTACGGCAACACCAAGGAAGAAGCCCTGCAGAAGAGCTACCACGTAGCCGACCTGATCAGCTTTGAGAAGAAGTACTTCCGCCGCGACATCGGCTTCGACCTGTAACCCCTCGTTAAAGCATGAGGCGTCAACGTTTTCAGAATAAAGTGGCCACAGGCAGGTTCATCCTGCCTGCCGCTTTGTTGATTTCCGCAATCTGCTGGACGGTAATTGTTACGCTGGTGCCCGGCACAGGTACGGAAGGCCCCAACTGGCCGCTTTGGCTCAAGGAAGCAAGCAACTGGCTTCCCCAAGGCATCTTCCCGTCGTTGCTCGGCTTTGTTCTGTACGTCCTGACAACGTTCTTCCTGATCAACCTGAACAACATTTTCGCCATCATCCGTATCCGAACTTCCATTCAGAGTTTTCTTTTCCTACTTTTGGCCACCGCAGTCCCGCAACTCTACGACGAATTGCCCGGATTACTGGTCGCCCTCAGTTTTCTCACGGCCTTCTACCAGCTGTTTGGCAGTTACCGCCAGGAAAGGTCTTCGGGGGCCCTATTCAATACCTTTGCATTTGCGGGCATCGCCAGTCTGTTCGTTCCCCAGAGCCTGCTGCTTGTCCCTCTGCTCTGGATCGGTGCAGCCAGTTTCCAGTCGCTCAATCTGAAAAGCCTGCTTGCCTCGATCATCGGCTTCATCCTGCCGTGGTGGATACTGTTGAGCTGTACCGTGCTGACAGGCAGCACCCACACATTCTTCCACCAACTGCTCGATGAAACACATCTGTTCCGTCCCGTCGGTTACGGTTTCGAATCCTGGATGGTGTTTCCATTCGGGTTTCTCTTCCTACTCTTCACCGCCAGTGCCTTCCACTACTTCTTCAACGGATACGAAGACAAAATCCGCACACGGGCCTATCTATATTTTCTGATTCTCTTCGGTGCCTGCCTCTTTGTCGGCATCGGACTGCAGCCCTATCTGCTGACAGCGTTCTGCCCCTTGTTGCTGATTATCGTCAGTATGCTGGCAGGCCATCTGTTTGCACTCACTAGCAATAAACTTTCCAACGCATTTTTTGTTATTTCCCTGATTGGAATTTCAGTTATGTTTGTTTATCACGTATGGATGCTTTTATAGACTCGCTCGTACAGCTCCTCATCGACTGGGGATACGCAGGCCTTTTCCTGTCGGCACTGCTGGCAGGCAGTATCCTGCCCTTCAGTTCCGAACTGGTGCTCGTCGCCCTGGTCAAGCTGGGCCTGAGCCCGACGCTCTGCGTGCTCTCAGCCGCCGTGGGCAATACGGTAGGCGGGCTGACGTGCTACTACATGGGCCGGTTGGGCAAGACGGAATGGATTGAGAAGTATTTCAAGGTGAAGCAGGAAAAAGTGGAGCGCATGATGCGCTTCCTCCAGGGAAAAGGCGCACTGATGGCCTTCTTCGCTTTCCTTCCGTTCGTGGGCGAGGCCATTGCCATCGCCTTGGGATTCATGCGCAGCAACTTCGTGCTGACCACCCTCTCCATGTTTGCCGGAAAGCTGCTCCGCTACATTGCCATGCTGTGGGCACTCCAAGGGGCCATTTCGGCAGTAGGCATCTGACTATTCATATAGGGAAAAAGAACTATGCAAAGAATCATTGAACAGACCGAAGACGGCAGCGCCACGCTCTACGTGCCCGAACTGAACGAGCATTACCACTCCGTGAAAGGCGCCCGCACCGAGTCGCAGCACATCTTCATCGACATGGGGCTGAAGGCCTCCGCCGCACCCTGCCCGCACATCCTCGAAGCAGGCTTCGGCACCGGCCTGAACGCCCTGCTCACCCTGCAGGAGGCCGAACGCACCGGACGGCCCGTCCGCTACACGGGCATCGAGCTCTATCCGCTGGCCTGGACTGAAGTGGAAGCCCTGCACTACAGCGACGACCCGCGCCTGCGCCTCCTGCACGAAGCGCCGTGGGAAGAGGAAGTCTGCCTGACACCCACCTTCCGCCTGCTGAAACTGCGCCGCGACCTGACCTCATGGCAGGCCGACGACGAACGCCCGCCCCTGCGCTGCGACGTGGTCTACTTCGACGCCTTCGCACCCGAAAAACAGCCCGCCCTCTGGACACCCGCCGTCTTCCGCAACCTCTACCGCTGCCTCACGCCCGGCGGCATCCTGACCACCTATTGCGCCAAGGGCGCCGTGCGCCGCCTGATGCAGGACATCGGCTTCCGCATGGAGCGCCTCCCCGGACCTCCGGGAGGAAAGCGGGAGATACTGCGCGCCACGAAGCCGAACGATGTTCCAGAAAATATGCCTGAACTTTACCGTTAATTAACACATTCTTCGTATCTTTGTGCGTTTTCCAAAAGATTTTAACAGAAAAATGAAGAGAATACATACGATATGGATGCTCGTCCTCCTGCTCGCCGCCTGCAAACCGGGAGGAGAAAAGAAGGCGGACACCCCGGACGACAAGCCGGTCATCACCGTCACCATCGAACCCTTGCGCTACTTCACCGAAGCCATCGCCGGCGACCGCTTCGACGTGGTCAGCATGGTACCCAAAGGGAGCAGCCCCGAGACTTACGACCCCACGCCCGCCCAGCTGATGTCGCTCTCGCAGAGTACGGCCTACCTGCGCATCGGCTTCATCGGCTTCGAACAGACGTGGATGGACCGTCTGACGGACAACGCCCCGCACCTGCAAATCTTCGACACCTCGCACGGCATCGACCTCATCTTCCCCGACGGACTGCCCGAAGAGGAACCGCACGCCGCCGAAGACGGCCATGCCCACCACGGCCCTGAGCCACACATCTGGAACTCGCCCGCCAATGCCCGCATCATCGCGACCAACGTGTTCAAGGCCCTCTGCACCCTCGACACCAAGCACCGCGACGACTACCTGGCACGCTACGACAGTCTCTGCACCGTCATCGACCGCACCGACAGCCTCTGCCGCCAGATGCTCGCCCAGCCCGGAGCCGACCATGCCTTCATGATCTACCATCCCACCCTCAGCTACCTGGCCCGCGACTACGGCCTGCTGCAGCTCTCCATCGAGGACGGAGGCAAGGAACCCTCGCCCGCCCACCTGAAGGAGCTCATCAATGCCTGCCGCGAAGAGAATATCCACGTCATCTTCGTGCAACCCGAGTTCGACCGCCGCAACGCCGAGCTCATCGCCCGGCAGACAGGCACCCGCGTGGTGGACATCAACCCCCTGGCCTACGACTGGGAAGCAGAGATACTGAAAACGGTTCGTGAATTGATAATGGATAATTGATAATGGATAATTATCCTCAATCACCAACTATCCATTCTCCATTATCAATTATCCATTATGCAAACTCTCATCGAAATACAACACCTCAACGCCGGATACGACGGACGCACCGTCTTGCGCGACGTCGACCTCACCGTCTACGACCGTGACTTCCTGGGCATCATCGGTCCCAACGGAGGCGGAAAGACGACGCTCATCCGTTGTATCCTCGGCCTGCTGAAACCCCAAAGCGGCACTATTGCCTTCCATCCGCAACGCCCTGCGGACAGCCACGCGTCGCTCACCATCGGTTACCTGCCCCAGTATGTCAGCATCGACCGCAAGTTCCCCATCACCGTCCAAGAGGTAATCCTCTCCGGCCTGAGCAGCCGCAAGGGCCTCAGCGCACGCTATACCGCCGAGGAACGCCAGCGAGCCGCCCGCGTCATCGCCCGCATGGGACTGGAAGGCATGGAGCAGAAGGCCATCGGCGCCCTGAGCGGCGGACAGCTGCAACGCGCCCTGCTGGGACGCGCCATCGTCTCCGACCCCGAAGTGGTCATCCTCGACGAGCCCGCCACCTATCTGGACCGCCGCTTCGAAGCCCGCCTCTACGAACTGCTGGCCGAAATCAACCGCGACTGCGCCATCATCCTCGTCAGCCACGACATCGGCACCGTGCTCCAGCAGGTGAAGTCCATCGCCTGCGTCAACGAGACGCTCCACTACCACCCCGACACGGGCATCACGGGCGAGTGGCTGGAACAGAACTTCAACTGTCCCATCGAGCTGCTGGGCCACGGCAATCTGCCCCATCGCATCCTGAAGGAGCACCGCCACGAATGAGATTTCAGATTTTAGGAATGTAGGAAGGTGTGTCAAAAAGCACACCTTCTTTGTTTAGCACAAAGCCCCGACTTTCACAAGCTGGGGCTTTGTTATTACCTAAAGATTTTGTATCTTTAAGCCTAAAGAT
>NZ_JAAZTS010000022.1 GCF_019239235.1 Caecibacteroides pullorum
CCGCGGATGCTGAAAGAGGCCCTTGAAAATGAAGAACGAAGAATGAAGAATGAAGAATCTTTGAGAAATGAAGAATTAAGAATGAAGAATGAAGAATTGCCTGCGGATGGTGAAGATTCTTCATTCGGAGGCGAAGCCGACATTCTTCATTCTTCATTACCCAAGCGCCTTCCCGCCCTGATAAAGCTTCTCGTGAGCCGCACGCCTGATGTCTATAAACCTGCCGTGGCACATGCCGTCTTCCCCTCGCTGGGCGCGCACCTGCACAAAGTACGCTTCCGCTACATCGACAACGTGGAGCACGAAGCCACGCTGATGAATGTCCTCATGGCAGGCACAGGCGCGGGCAAGGACTGTATTTCAGAGCCCATCAACCGCATCATGGCCGACATCCGCCGACGCGACGAGGACAACCTGCGACGCGAACGCGAGTGGAAGAACGAAGTCACCTCGAAGGGCGCCAACAAGGACAAGCGACAACGCCCCGAGGGCCTTATCATCCAAGAGATTGACGCGGACATGACGAACCCTGCTTTCGTGATGCGTATGGCCGAGGCGGACGGGCACTTCCTCTACACGAAGCTGAACGAAATCGACCAGTTCGACGCACTGAAGGGCACAGGGCGTGCAGGGCAGCAATTCCAGATCATGTGCCTGGCCTTCGACCCCGGCAACCGCTACGGACAGACACGCGTGGGGGCGCAAAGCGTGACGGAGAAAGTGACTATCCGCTTCAACTGGAATGCCGCCACGACCATCCAGAAAGGGCGGCGGTACTTCTCAAAAGTTTTGACAGACGGTCCCATCTCGCGCATCAACTTCTGCACCATCCCTGAACGCGAAATCGGCGCGGACATGCCTGTCTATGGCACGTATGACGCCGCCTTCGACGAGGAACTTCGCCCCTACATCGAGAACCTTGTGAAGGCGCAAGGGTTGATTGACTGCCCGCAGGCCTATAAGCTTGCGCAGAAGCTCAAGGAAGAGTGCGCCGACTTCGCCCGCCTCTCGCAGAGCCGCGTGTACGAGAACCTCTCGTTTCGCGCCAACGTCATCGCCTGGCTGAAGGCGTGCGTGCTCTATGTAGCCAACGGCTGCCAGTGGGACAAGACGTTCGAGGACTTCATCCGCTGGTCCTTGCAATACGACCTGGCTTGCAAGATGGAGTTCTTCGGAGCCGCTATTGAAGAAGCGCAGGCGGCTAACTCCAACAAACAGAAGGGGCCGCGTAACCTGCTGGAACTGCTGCCCGACAACTTCTCTTATCGGGAGGCCGTGGAGGTACGTCTGCAGGCGGGTATGGACGAGAAAGGTACGCAAAATATGTTGAACCAGTGGGGCTACCGAAACTATATTGCGAGAATTACGAATTACAATTACAGTAAACTAAAATTCAAAAAAGATGGAACTGACACTGACAAGAACTACTAAAAGGAAAGGCTGCACGCTGGGCGTGCTGGTCGTGGACGGAAAAGAGATGTGCGACACGATGGAACCCACGTGGCGCGACCTGAAGAAAGAACGCAAGGTGAAGGGCTGCACGGCCATCCCCGAAGGGCGCTACCCCGTGGTAATCACCCTCAGCCCCAAGTTCGGCAAGTGGCTGCCCCTGCTGCTGAACGTGCCCTTCTTCGAGGGCATCCGCATCCATGCGGGCAACCTGCCTGCGGACACGGAGGGGTGTATCCTCGTGGGCGAGTACAACGAAGAAACGCGCCAGCTGGAGTGCTCCACGCTCTACGTCCGCCTGCTGAAGCAGCTCATCGTCGAAGCCAAGGAGCGGGGCGAAGGGGTGTGGATTACGGTGAAGTGAGAATGGAGAGTGAAATGAGCCGCGTTTCATAGAAAAAAGCACCACCGATTACACAGATGGACACAGATTCCTTCTCGGACGATGGGGGATAATCTGTGAAAATCCGAGTAATCGGTGGTGAAAAAAGGGCCAACGTCTGCTTAGAACTGGAAGTAGTTCTTTGCGTTGTTATAGCAGATGTCTTCGATCATCTGGTTGATGCGATCCATTTCGCTGACAGGCAGTTCGCCATTCTCGACATCGCGACCTACGAGGTTGCACAGCGTGCGGCGGAAGTATTCGTGGCGCGGGTAGGAGAGGAACGAACGCGAGTCGGTCAGCATACCTACGAAGCGGCTCAGCAAGCCCAGCAGTGACAGGGCGTTCATCTGCTTCTCCATGCCGTCCTTTTGGTCGAGGAACCACCAGCCCGAACCAAACTGGATCTTGCCCGGCCACGTGCCGTCCTGGAAGTTGCCCAGCATGGTGGCGATCACTTCGTTGGCGCAGGGGTTGAGGTTGTAGAGGATGGTCTTGGTCAGCTTGCCTTCGGTGTTCAGGCGGTCGAGGAACTTGGCCATCTTCTTAGCGGTAGTGAACTCGCCGATGGAGTCGAAGCCTGTGTCAGGGCCCAGGAGCTTGAACATCTTGGTGTTGTTGTTACGGATGGCGCCGTAGTGGTATTGCTGTGCCCAGCCTTTCTCCCAGTCCATCTCGGCAAAGATGACGAGCATGGCCGACTTGAACTTCAGGATTTCTTCCTGCGTCAATTCCTTGCCTCCATACACCTTGTTGAAGATGGCTTTGATTTCGGCATCGGTATAGTCTTCGGCATAGAATTCCTCGATGCCGTGATCGGACAGACGGCAGCCTTGCTCGGCGAAGAAGTCGTGACGACGGCGCAGGGCGGCGATCATGTCGTCAAAAGTGGAGATGGCAACGCCGCTCACTTCGGCCAGCTTCTCTACATAGGCGCGGAAGTCGGCAGGCACCTCGACAGCCATGGCCTTATCAGGACGCCAAGCGGGCAGCATCTTGATTTCGAAGCCGCTCTCGCGCGTCTGGATGTGGTATTCGAGCGAGTCGACAGGGTCGTCTGTGGTGCAGACAGTCTCTACATGGTAGCGGCGCATCATGCCACGAGCAGAGTATTCGGGCTGTTTCAGCTTCTCGTTGCACTCGTCGTAGATTTCGCGGGCGGTCTGGGGATTGAGCACCTTGTCAATGCCGAAGGCGGTCTTCAGCTCGAGGTGGGTCCAGTGGTACAGCGGGTTGCGCATGGTATAGGGAACGGTCTCGGCCCATTTCTCGAACTTTTCCCAGTCGGTAGTGTCCTTGCCTGTGCAGTAGCGTTCGTCTACGCCGTTGGTACGCATGGCGCGCCACTTGTAGTGGTCGCCTCCGAGCCAGATTTCGGTCAGCGAACGGAACTGGTAGTCGTCGGCCACCATCTTGGGGATGAGGTGGCAGTGGTAGTCGATAATCGGCATCTTGGCCGCATGTTCGTGGTAGAGCTTCTGTGCAGTTTCGGTCTGCAACAGGAAGTTTTCATCCATAAATTTCTTCATAACGTATGTGTTTTAAGTATCTAAAAATGTTACTTTCTCTCTATATACTTATATAGCTCTGATTGTAAATAGAATAGAGGTTGATTACGATTTTAGTTTTATTAACCGTTATCGAACACAAAAGTAGATATTTTACTTGGAGAAACAAAATATTTCGTATCTTTGCGACGAATATTTATAATATTTAAGTTTTAGGCAAACCGCCCTTCATTCCTATAAAAAGCGAAGCAGAGATGGGAAACAAGAACTATACCATAAAAGACATCGCCCGCATGGCGGGTGTATCGGCCGGAACAGTGGATCGCGTGCTGCACAATCGTGGAGACGTGTCGGCGGCCAGCCTGGAGAAAGTACGCAAGGTGCTCGACGAGATCAGCTACCAGCCCAACATGTTTGCCATCGGCCTGGCGGCGAAGAAACGCTACAGCATTGTCTGCATCATACCTTATTATATAGCCTACGACTACTGGTATGCCGTGGCAGGAGGCATCGACCGCGCCGCGCAGGAGCTGGCGCCCTACAACGTGACGGTGAGCTACCTGCATTACCTGCACGCCGACGAGGCTTCTTACAGCCAGGCCTGTACGCAGGTGCTTGGCGAGGAATGTGACGCCGTGCTGCTGGCGCCCAACTTCCGCGAAGAGACCCTGAAGCTCACGTCTGCCCTCGAGCAGAAAGGTACGCCCTATGCCTTCATCGACTTCAACATCGAACAGAC
Organism: Caecibacteroides pullorum; assembly: GCF_019239235.1. Taxonomy (GTDB): domain Bacteria; phylum Bacteroidota; class Bacteroidia; order Bacteroidales; family Bacteroidaceae; genus Bacteroides; species Bacteroides pullorum. The sequence goes on from NZ_JAAZTS010000022.1 coordinate 4,079, forward strand.
ACATGCCCTGTGCTACATCGGACAGGACTCGCGCATGAGTGGATACATCGCCGCCAAGATACTGATGCAGCACTTCAAGCAGGGGCAGGAGCTGGCCCTCTTCCTGAACAACCAGAAGCAGAGCCCTGCCGAGATACAGATGCAACGCAGGCTGGAGGGATTCATGCAATACCTGACTGAAAACCATGTGGGGCTTACCGTCCACGACGTGCTGCTCGACAAGAAAGATGCCGACGCCAACCGACGTACGCTCGACCGATTCTTCGACCAGTGCCCGCAGGCAGTGCTGGGCGTGGTGTTCAATTCGCGCGTCTATCAGGTGGCCGACTACCTGCACGCCACAGGCCGGCGCATGGAAGGGCTCGTGGGCTACGACCTGCTGAAGAAGAACGTGGAGCGGCTGAAGACAGGCGAGGTAGACTACCTGATAGGGCAACGACCTGCCATGCAGGGCTATTGCGGGGTGAAGGCTCTGTGTACGCACATGGTGTTCAAACGGCCTGTCACGACGACACAATACATGCCCATCGATGTGCTGATCAAGGAAAACATCGACTATTATTTCGAGTTCGAATAAAAAATATACATATCAAAACTTTTAAAATATACATTGAATATGAAAGCATTGAACAAGCTGACGGCTCCCAAGAGCGCAGCACCCGAAAGAATCATCCAGTTTGGCGAAGGTAACTTCCTCCGCGCGTTTGTAGACTGGATCATCTACAACATGAACCAGAAGACCGACTTCAACAGCAGTGTCGTAGTCGTGCAGCCCATCGAGAAGGGTATGGTAGAATGGCTCAACGGCCAGGACTGCCTCTATCACGTCAATCTGCAAGGACGCCTGAACGGCGAGGCTGTGAACTCCCTGACGCGCATAGACTGCATCAGCCGCGCCTTGAACCCCTATACGCAGAACGCCGCCTTCATGGCCCTGGCCGACCAGCCTGAAATCCGCTTCGTCATCTCCAACACGACCGAAGCCGGCATTGCTTTCGACCCCAACTGCAAGTTTACCGACGCGCCTGCCTCTTCCTATCCAGGCAAGCTGACCCAGCTGCTCTACCGCCGCTTCAAGACCTTCAAGGGCGACAAGACGAAGGGTCTTATCATCATGCCTTGCGAGCTGATCTTCCTGAACGGACACCACCTGAAGGAGTGCATTTATCAGTACATCGAGCTGTGGAAAGATGATTTCGGCGCCGACTACGAAAAGTTCAAGACATGGTTCACGAAATACTGCTACGTGTGCGCCACACTCGTTGACCGCATCGTGCCGGGCTTCCCTCGCAAGGAGATTGCTCAAATCCAGAAGAAGATCTGCTATGCCGACAACCTCGTGGTGCAGGCCGAAATCTTCCACCTGTGGGTCATCGAGGCCGCCGAGAACCTCTCTCTGCGCCAACTGGCCGAAGAGTTCCCCGCCAACAAGGCCGGCTTGAACGTGCTCTTCGTGAAGTCCGAGGCTCCTTACCATGAAAGAAAAGTGACGTTGCTCAACGGTCCGCACACCGTCCTCTCGCCCGTGGCCTACCTGAGCGGCGTGAACATCGTGCGCGACGCCTGCAACCACCCCGTCATCGGACGCTACATCCACAAGGTACAGTTCGACGAGCTGATGCAGACCCTCAACCTGCCGATGGACGAGCTGAAGAAGTTTGCCGCCGACGTGCTGGAACGCTTCAACAACCCCTACGTAGATCATCAGGTGACGAGCATCATGCTGAACTCCTTCCCAAAATTCCAGACGCGCGACCTGCCTGGCTTGAAGACTTACCTCGAGCGCAAGGGCGAACTGCCGAAGGGCTTGGTATTGGGCTTGGCCGCCATCATCACCTACTACAAGGGCGGTGTACGTGCTGACGGCGCTGAAATCGTGCCCAACGACGCACCCGAAATCATGCAGCTGCTCAAGGACCTTTGGGCAACAGGCGACACCCGCCGCGTGGCCGAAGGCGTACTGGCTGCCAAGGACCTTATCTGGGGCGAGCATGGCGACCTGAACACCATCCCTGGCCTGACCGACATGGTGACTGCCTTCCTGAACTCTATTCAGGAGAAAGGTATGCTTGAGACAGTGAAAAGCATACTTTAAGGAGAAGAAAACCACATTCTTGTAAATTAATAGTTGAGAAGAGTGCAGCAAGTCGCTTTTGAGCGTGCTTTGCTGCACTTTTGTTTTTTGCGGCCGGGTTGTCTAATAATTAGACACCAGTGTCCAATAATTAGACACTCCGTTCCAAGCTGAAGAAAGCTTATCTGTTGATTGTCAGACGTATAACATTTTTGGCACACTTTCTGCATTATAAATGGGTAGAAAACAACTAAAAAACGTTATACGCATGAGACAAATCCATTACGTCATCCAGACCCTGCTCAGAGGGAAGGGGAGCATTCCCTTCAAAGTCATCTCCCTCGGTCTGGGACTTGCCATGAGCATCCTGCTCTTTGCCCGCGTGGCCTACGAGCAGAGTTACGACACGTGCTTCCGCGACTACGACCGCATCTATCAGGTGTGGAGCCAGTTCATCATGAACGGTGAGACGCTGGAGCCGCAAAACATGAACATGGGACCGCTGGCAGGCGCCATCTTCGAAAGCTTCCCCAAGGAGGTGGAAGGGGCTACCTGCACGTGCCGCTATCTGGCCTCGTGGCCGCTCTACTATGGCGACCACCGCTTCGACGAGCGCAAGCTCTGCGCCGACTCGCTCTTCTTCCAGACGATGGGCATCGAGGTGCTGAGCGGAAACCCTGTGCAGGACCTCCAGCAGCCCAACGTCATCTATCTGAGCAAGAGCCTGGCCGAAAGGATGTTCGGCGGCGAAGAGCCCATCGGAAAGGTGATCAGCTACAACCACGAACGCGACCTGACCGTGCGGGGCACTTTTGCCGACCTGCCCGACAATACGACCGTGGGGGCCGACGCCGTCATCTCGCTGCCTCCCGCCTGGGCCGCCAAGCAGATGAACTATTCGTGGGACGGAGGCGACTCCTACTGCCAGTACGTGCGCCTGCGCCCTGGGGTGGATGTGGACGACCTCAACGCCCGCATGAAGAAGATGGCCAAGAAGTACCTGCCCGCCCGCGACAGCTGGAGCTACACGGCCTATGTACAGCCCCTGCGCGACACCTTCCGCCAGCAGGACGACGTGCGCCGCATGTTCACCATCATGCTGACGCTGGGCCTGTCCATCCTCTTCATCACCGCCCTGAACTACGCCCTCATCTCCATCTCCTCGCTGAGCCGAAGAGCCAAGATGGTGGGTGTGCACAAGTGCAGCGGAGCCAGTGGCGAAGGCATCTTCGGCATGTTCATGCTGGAGACGCTGGTGGTGGTTGCGCTGGCGCTGGGCGTGATGTTCCTCCTGCTGTGGGGCTTCCGCGACTTTGTGGAGGATACGGCCGCCACCAAGCTGACGAACCTCTTCGAAGGCAGCCGCCTGTGGGTGCCTGCCGCCACGGTGGGCGTGCTCCTGCTGGTGGGGGGCGTACTGCCGGGCCGCCTCTTTGCGCGCATCCCTGTGACGCAGGTGTTCCGCCGCTACACGGAGGGCAAGAAGGGATGGAAACGCCCCCTGCTGTTCGTGCAGTTTGCGGGCGTGGCCTTCATCTGCGGCCTGATGTGCATGGTGATGATGCAGTACCACTTCGTCATGAGCAAGGACATGGGCTTCAGCACCGAGCGCATCGCGGGCACCTACCTGCCCTTCAAGACGGCAAGGGAGTGCGACAACGCCTACAACTTCTTCCGCAGCCTGCCCTATGTGGAAGACCTCTCCGCCGCCTATGGCAATCCGCTGGAAGGATATAGCGGCTGCTTCATCAACGGCGAAGACGGCAATACCCTCTTTTCCGCCCGCTTCGACGCCTGCATGGCCAACTACTACGACTTGATGGGCATCCGCCTGAAGGAAGGCCGCCTGCCGCGCGACAACAGCGAGGTGGTGGTGAACGAAACCTTCGTCGGCCTGATGAAGTGGGGGAAGGATGCCGTGGGCCATACTGTCCACACGATGGGCGAAACCTCTACCGTGACGGGTGTGCTGAAAGACTTTCAGATAAATGGCTTCTATGCCGAGCCGATGCCCTACATAGGCTTCATGTCCAGGCAGTTCAACAACGGCCTGCACTTCCTGCTGAAGGAGCCCTTCGCCGAAAACCTGCAACGCCTGACGAAAGATGCCGCCGAAGCCTTCCCCGACAAGACCATCGACTTCACTTCGATGGAAGAGGGGATGAATATGTTGTACAACCCCGTCCGCGTGTTCCGCAACGCCACCGCCGTGGCAGGCGTGGTGATGTTCTTCATTATGCTCATGGGCCTGCTGGGCTATACGGCCGACGAGGTGCAGCGCCGAAGCAAGGAGATAGCCATCCGCAAGGTGAACGGCGCCGAGGCATCGTCCATCCTCCGCCTGCTGGGGCGCGACGTGCTCTATGTGGCGGGGCCTGCGGTCGCGATAGGCGTCGTGGCGTCGTGGTACGTCAACACCCTGTGGATGGACATGTTCAGCGCGCAGGCCTCGATGTCGGCCGCTGTATATCTATTGATAGGCGTGGCCGTGCTGGCCGTCATCACCGGCTGCGTGCTGTGGAAGTCGTGGCGCATCGCTAACGAGAACCCTGTACTGAGCATCAAGAGCGAATAAAATTTATTTCAATGAAGAATGAAGAACGAAAAATGAAGAATTTGCCCTGCGGCACGAATCCTTCTTTCCTAAATCTTCATCCCCAATTCTTCATTCTTCATTCTTAATTCTTCATTTTATACCATTATGATCGAAATCAACAACCTTAGCAAAGTATTCCGCACGTCGGAAGTAGAAACCGTCGCATTGAACCAAGTGAACCTCCAGGTAGAGGAGGGCGAATTCGTAGCCATCATGGGCCCGTCGGGCTGTGGCAAGTCCACCCTGCTGAACATCCTCGGCCTGCTGGACAACCCCACCTCGGGCAGCTACAAGCTGCTGGGGCAGGAGGTGGCCGACCTGCACGAGAAGGACCGCACCCGCGTCCGCAAGGGCAAGATAGGCTTCGTCTTCCAAAGTTTCAACCTGATAGACGAGCTGAACGTCTTCGAGAACGTGGAGCTGCCGCTGACCTATCTGGGCCTTCGTGCCGCCGAACGCAAGCAGCGCGTGAACGACATCCTGAAGCGCATGGCCATCAGCCACCGCTCGCAGCACTTCCCCCAGCAGCTCTCGGGCGGACAGCAGCAGCGTGTGGCCATCGCCCGTGCCGTGGTGACCAACCCCAAGCTCATCCTCGCCGATGAGCCCACTGGTAACCTAGACTCGAAGAACGGCGCCGAGGTCATCAAGCTGCTGAGCGAACTGAACGGCGAGGGCACCACCATCATCATGGTGACCCACTCGCAACACGACGCCTCCTTTGCCCATCGGACGGTGCATCTGTTTGATGGCAGTGTGGTGGCAAGCAACAGAAACTTATAAATAAATGAAGAACGAAGAATGAAGAATTTGCCCTGCGGCACGAATCCTTCTTTTCTCAATCTTCATTCTTAATTCTTCATTCTTAATTCTTCATTCTTAATTCTTCATTAAAATGAGACACCTATACTACACCCTACAGACCCTTCTCCGCGGCCATGGAGGCACCGCGGAGAAAATCATTTCGCTCACGCTGGGACTGGCGATGGGCGTGCTGCTCTTCGCACAGATAGCCTACGAGCTGAGCTACGACCGCTTCTATCCGAACCCCGATACGCTCGTCAGACTACGCATGAGAAACGTGAACAAGGGAGTGCCCGAAGCCGGATACAATTACTTCACCTACCGTCCCGCAGCTGCCGACCTCAGCGAGGCCTTCCCCGATCTGGTGGAGAGTGCCAGTCTGACTTCCAACTTATTTTGGGAACCTGCCTTCTACAAGGACGAGAAAAAGCTGGAGGACATCCAGATCCTCTTTGCCGACACGGCCTACTTCGCCACCACCGGCCTTCCCCTGCTGCAGGGCAACCCCAAGGACTTAGGGGTGCAGGGCAACGCCTTCATCTCCGAAAGCATGGCCCGCCGGCTCTATGGCGACGAAAGCCCCATCGGCAAGGTGCTTTCCGTTGAGAAGCTGTTCGACGTCACCATCCGCGGCATCTATGCCGACGTGCCGCGCAACAGCATCATGCCCCACGACCTGCTGCTCTCCATGGCTGCCCTGGACTGGGCCTACGGGCGGGGCACGTGGAACATGAATAACCTCTACGGCGTGCTGTTCCGCCTGAAGCAGCCTGCCGACGTGGACGCGATGAACAGCCGCATCCAGCAGGCGGTGGAGCAATACACTGACCCGCACCTGGGCGACGACGTGGTGACGGAGTACAGCGTCCTGCCCATCCACAAGGTTTACCGTTCTTATCCCGACAGCACGCGGCGACTGGTCATCCTCGGCGTGCTGGGCTTCTCCATCTTCTTCGTGTCCATCCTGAACTACGTGCTGCGTGCCGTGGCCGCCATGAGCCGGCGAGCCAAGCTGGTGGGCGTGCACAAGTGCAGCGGCGCCGACGGCTGGCACATCCTCTCGATGTTCCTCTGGGAGACGGGGCTGCTGGTGACGGCCTCCATCCTTTGCGGCGGCGTGCTGTTGTGGCTGCTGCGCGAGCAGGTGGAAGAGCTGTTGGGCAGCCGCCTGACCGACCTCTTCACCTGGCAGACGCTCTATGTGCCGCTGGGCACGGTGCTGCTGCTCTTCCTCGTGGCGGGCGTGGTACCAGGGCGCATCTATGCCCGCATCCCTGTGACGCAAGTGTTCCGCCGCTACACCGACGGCAAGCGTTCGTGGAAGCGTGGATTGCTGACGGTGCAGTTCATCGGCGTGTCCTTCATCGGCGGTCTGCTGCTGACCACCGTGTGGCAGTATCACGACCTGATGACCCGCAGTGTGGGCTTCCATGCCGAAGGGCTGGCCGTGGGGACGGTGACGGGCGACATCCGACGGGCGCAGGGCGTGGCCGACGCCATCCGCCGCGAACCGTATGTGGAAGCCGTGGCGGGCAGTGGCTCCCATCTACTGGCCCACTTCAGCACCTATCGGCTGCTGGACAACCAGGGCAACTTCATCTGCCCCCTGCACTTCACGCAAATAGAGAAGGATTTCCCCCAGGTGACAGGCCTCCAACTGCTGGAAGGCCATTGGCCGCAGCATCGGGGCGAAGCCGTGGTGGGCCGCAAGACAGTAGAGACGTTGAAGTGGGGCGACACCGCCATCGGCCGCAAGCTGCCCATCGATCCCTCATGGGCAGGACTGGAAGAACCAGCCATCGTGACAGGCGTGGTGGAGAATGTGCGCAACATGGGCTTCTTCGCGAGCCAAACCTGCACCGCCTTCATTCTGAACGACCGCGTCCGCACCTTCAACGTCCGCCTGAAGGCTCCGCTGGACGAGAACCTGAAGCGCCTGAACGCCTTCGTCAAGTCCACCTATCCTGACCTGGCACTGGAGTTCACCACCTATCAGGACATCCGCCGCGAGCAGAACGCCAGCGTCTCCACCTTCCGCAATACAGTGTGGGTCACTACCGCCTGCATCATCCTCATCGTGCTGATGGGGCTCATCGGCTACGTCAGCGACGAGACGCAGCGACGCTCCAAGGAGATAGCCATCCGCAAGGTGAACGGCGCCGAAGCGTCCGACATCCTGCGCCTGCTTTCGGTGGACATCCTCAAGATAGCCGTCGCAGCCGTCGTGGCAGGCATGGCCGCAGCGTGGTACGTCTCCGGCCAGTGGATGCAGCAGTTTGCCGACAGCCGCCTGCTCTCGCCCGCCTGGTACGCCCTGCTGGCCCTCCTGCTGCTGGTGCTGATTGTGGCCGTCGTAGTGCTGAAGGCCTGGCGCATCGCCAACGAGAATCCTGTGCTGAGCATCAAAAGCGAGTAAAAGCGAATAAAAAAGTTCCCCCTGCTTTTCTCTCCATGAGGGAAGGGCAGGGGGACTCGCTTATTCTAAGACACCCACCCATAAAACGAAAATGTGGTGTTATTGTATGGTTTGCGGATGGAACAGATGTTTCCGACGGACGTACCACAGAAGAATTAGCACAGCCGTGACGAAGGCGAAGAAGTCGCTCACGGGCATGCTCGTCCAAATGCCGTCCAGCCCCATGAACTGCGGGAACACCAGCAGGCAGGGCAGCAGGTAGAGCAGCTGGCGCGTGAGCGACATGAAGATACTGATCTTAGCCATGCCGATGCTCTGGAAGAAATTGCCGATGACAATCTGCGCCCCCACGAAGGGGAAGATGGCCACACAGATGCGCACGCCGCGGGCGGCCATGTTGATAAGCGCCTCGTCCGACGTGAAGACCGAAGCCACCGCGTGGGGAAAGAGCTCGCAGATGAGGAAACCGCTCGAGGTGATGCACACACCCGCCGTGATGCCCAAACGCAGCACCTGCTTCACACGGTCCAGCCGCCGTGCTCCGAAGTTATAGCCCGTAATGGGCTGCATGCCCATCGTCAGCCCCATTACCACCATAACGTAGAGCATCAGCAGGCGGTTGATGATGCCATAGGCACCGATGGCCATGTCGCCCCCGTGGCGTTGCAGGCTGTTATTGATGATGATGACGATGGCACAGGCCGTGACGTTCATCAGGAACGGCGACATGCCGATGGAGAAGATACTGCCCACGATGCGCCGCTCCATGCGCTGGAAACCATGTCGCAGGCGGATGGGGTTGGAACGCTGGAGAAAGTGGTTGAGTACCCACAACATTCCGATGAATTGCGAAATGACCGTGGCCAGAGCCGCGCCCCGTATGCCCCAACCAAACTGGAAAATGAAGATGGGAGCAAGGATGATGTTGCACACCACGGTGGTGAGCGACGTCAGCATGGCTTTCTTCGGATGGCCCGTGGCGCGCATCACGTGGTTCAGCCCAATCATGGTGAAGGTGATGGGCGTTCCCAGCAGGATGACCTGCATGAAGTCGCGGGCATAGGGCAGCGTCTCGCCGCTGGCGCCGAAGAAGCGCAGAATGGCGTCAAGAAAGATGAACGTCAGTCCGCCGAACACTACGGCGTTGATCAGGCAAAGCATCAGCGTGTTGCCCAACACCTTGTTCACTCCCTCCATGTCCTTCTGCCCCAGGCGGATGGACGAGATGGTAGAGCCACCCGCCGAAACAAGGTTGCAGAAGGCTGCCGTCAGGTTCATCAGCGGGAAGGTGATGGCCAAGCCCGCAATAGCCATGGGGCCTACGCCGTGACCGATGAAGATGCTGTCGATGATGTTGTAAAGCGACACGATGGTCATGCTGATGATGGCGGGGATGGAATATTGTACGAGCAACTTCCCGATGTGTTCGGTACCGAGTATGTGCGGATTGTTCATATGCTGTCGTATAAGGGTTATTCGCAACAAAGATAGTATAAACCGAGCGAAGAAAAAAGCCGAAAATGGGTTTTCGAGTTCTTACCTTTGAAACATAGCCTTATTTATTTAAAGTTAGAAAAACTTGCAGGATACGGATACTTTTCAGACCTTTGCGTCCGATTTTTGACGAAAAGTTTATGGATAACAACAAGACGAATACCGCTGTCCTTTTCGATTTTGACGGCGTGGTGATAGATACCGAAACGCAATATAGTGTCTTTTGGCACCGCATTGGTATAGACTATCTGGGTATGGCAGACCTCGAAACACGCATCAAGGGACAGACCTTAACTTACATTTACGAAACATTTTTACCCAACATGGCAGAACGGCAAAAAGAGATTACCGCTGCCCTCGATCAGTTCGAACAACAGATGACATTCGATTTTATTCCCGGTGTACTTGAGTTTATCGACGACTTGCGCCGTCATAACGTACCAATGGCTGTCGTCACCAGTTCCAACGATAAGAAAATGGCAGCCGTACGTCGCGTTCATCCAGACCTTGACTGTTTGTTCGACCGTATTTTGACAGCAGAAATGTTTACAGCCTCAAAACCTGCACCCGACTGTTTTCTGCTGGGTATGCAAGTACTTGGATCCGAACCTAATACGACTTGGGTTTTCGAAGATTCATTCAATGGTTTACGAGCAGGAATGGCTTCAGGAGCTAACGTCATCGGGCTTGCTACGACCAATGCGTGTGAAGCCATCACTCCGCTGTGCCATGCTGTTATAGATGACTTCCGTGACTTTACTTATGAAAAGATGCTGAAAGTGAAGAAGCAATAAGAAAAAGCTGTAACTTTGTAATCGATTATTCAGAACAATAACCCTTTAAATATTAAGTAAAAATGGCTGGATACATTTCAGACGACACACGTAAAGTGACTACTCATCGCCTCATAGAAATGAAACAAAGAGGCGAAAAGATATCAATGTTGACATCATACGATTACACCATGGCACAGATTGTAGATGGTGCAGGTGTAGATGTTATTCTGGTGGGTGACTCTGCCTCTAACGTCATGGCAGGTAATGTAACAACACTACCTATCACACTGGACCAAATGATCTACCACGGGAAGTCAGTGGTACGCGGTGTGAAGCGTGCCATGGTGGTAGTGGACATGCCTTTCGGCTCCTATCAGGGCAACGAGCTCGAAGGTCTTGCCTCGGCTATTCGTATCATGAAAGAGAGCCATGCCGACGCCTTGAAGCTGGAGGGCGGTGAAGAAATCATCGGCACAGTGAAACGTATCTTAAGTGCAGGCATTCCCTTGATGGGACATCTGGGTCTGATGCCACAGAGCATCAACAAGTACGGCACCTACACCGTCCGTGCCAAGGACGAAGCCGAAGCCGAGAAACTGGTACGCGACGCCCATCTGTTGGAAGAGGCAGGATGCTTCGCACTGGTACTGGAGAAGATTCCCGCCGCACTGGCTGCCCGCGTGGCTCACGAACTGACTATTCCCGTTATCGGCATTGGTGCCGGCGGTGAGGTGGATGGACAGGTATTGGTATGTCAGGATATGCTGGGCATGAACAATGGTTTCCGCCCACGCTTCCTGCGTCGTTATGCCGACCTGCACACGGTGATGACGGATGCCATTAGCCGCTACGTAAGCGATGTGAAGAACTTAGACTTTCCCAATGAGAAAGAACAATATTGATGGCCGTTTGTTGACGCATGGGCTTAGGGCTATGTGTGCCGCCAATTTCCTGCTGTATGCCGCGGTGTACATGCTGCTTGGCGTGCTTCCGATGGCTTTGGCTGACGATGCAACGTGCATTTATCCGGCTTTTTTAGCTGGGATGTTGCTCGTAGGTCCCTTTCATGCCTATCTGGCCGACGCCTTTAAGCGGAAACATATTTTGTTGCTATCATACACAGGAGTTGGCATAACCATGGCTGTGGCATCGTATATCTACGAAGCTCATTACGCATGGCTTGCCCTGCTTCAAGGAGCCTGCTTTGCCTTGGCATCGGGAGCGGGAACCACCATCAGCATCGATATCACCCTATCGGGCCATCGTACGTCAGGAAACATGCTCTTCGCCTTCTGCGGACGAGTAGGTATGGTTGCAGGACTGACAGCGGGAGCTTGGGGAATCGGCCATTATCCACTGGCGTGGCTGTCGTATGCATCTGCTCTGCTGTGTGCCATCGGCATCTTGCTATGTACTACGGTATATGTATCTTTCCGTGCTCCTATCGGTTTGAAGCTATGTAGTTTGGATCGGTTTCTGCTGGGGCGAGCCTGGCTGCCTGCACTCAATGTTGGTATATTGGCTTTTTCATTCGGTATTATTAGTTCATTTTTGACAGGCCTTTCTGCGTCCATAAGTTGGATATGGATGTTGCCCATGCTGGTACTTCCGCTGCTGACTCCGCTGTGGGTGAAAATGTTTGTCAAATTGTCTCACCATTGCCAGCGAGCTACAGGTAATATGACTTTCAACCTGCTGATGGATGGGGGACTAATAATTGGTATATGGACTATGTGCGTCATGAATAGCCAAGACAAAGTGCCGATAGGTGAAGACACGCTGGCGATAAGTGCATTGGTACTGGCGATACTTATGTTCGTTTTCGCTACACGCCCTTATTATAAGAAGAAACGGGTAAGATAAGGTATAAAAATTATCAGCCCGACGACAATCGCCGCCAGAGCGCACACCAACACCGCTCCGGCGGCGATGTCTTTTACCTGTCCTGCCACGGGATGGTGTTGCGGCGAAACAAAGTCTACCAACCGTTCGATGGCACTATTGAAAAGCTCGGCAGCTATCACCATACCGATGCAAAGAACGATAGCAATCCACTCTCCCCGTGTGATGCAGAAGCACCAACCTGCCGTTACCACACAGACAGTGGTAATGAGGTGAAAACTGAGGTTCTGCTCTTTGCCTACGCAACTACGGATACCTTTCCAAGCATAGCCGAAGCTGCGTAGCTGTTTTTTGTAATCGTAATGCATATAAGAAGTTAGTTTCTCTCCACTTGTTTTACTCCTTTTACTGTTCGCAGTTTCTTGATAAGTGCTTCAAGGCGTCCTGTATCGCCCACCATGACGGTTAGAGTGCCCGAGAAAAGACCATCGTTCGAGTTGATGCCGATGCTGCGCAACGTGATACCCGTTTCCTTCGAAATGATGGAAGTGATGTTGGTCACAATACCTATGTCGTCATGGCCTACCACACGAAGGGTAATGGGATATTGTGTGCCTTCGCCCTTGCCGGCCCAGCGTGCCTTCACGATACGGTAGCCGAAACGGGCATGAAGTTCGGCAGCATTAGGACAGTCACAACGGTGAATCTTAATACCACCTGTCACGCTGACGAAGCCAAACACATCATCGCCGTAGATAGGATTACAACACTTGGCAAGCTTGAAGTCAATGCCTTTCAGGTTCTGGTCGATAACGAGTACATCCTCCTTGACCGAACCGTCTTCCGGCGTCTGAGGTTGCAGATTATATTCCTCGGCGCTGCGGTACTGTACTTCCTCGCGGATGTCGTTCTCGCGCTTCTGCAGTTCCAGATATCGGTCGATGATGTCGTTTACGTCCAATGCTCCATCGGCAATAGCCTGATAAAACTCAGTAACTACCTTGTAACCCATACGCTTGATGAGCCGCATCATTACGGCTTCATCATATTCTATCTTTCGGTTTTTGAATTTACGTTCCAGCGTTTCGCGTGCAAAGGCTGTCTGACGGGATGCCATTTCCTTCAAGGCCTGGCGTATCTTGGTACGCGCCTTTGAGGTAGTAACGATATTCAGCCAATCCTGCTTGGGCGTCTGCGTATTCGAAGTCATAATTTCTACCTGATCACCACTCTGAAGCACCTGCTTAAGCTGCACATTGCGTCCGTTTACCTTGGCACCGATACACTTGCACCCCAACTTGGTGTGGATATGGAAGGCGAAATCGAGTACCGTGGCACCCTTACCCAGCTTAAAGAGGTCGCCCTTGGGCGTGAAGACAAACACCTCATCCTCATACAGATCCAACTTGAAACGATCCATTGCCTCCAGGTCGCTATCCGAACTCTCAAGCGCTTCGCGTACCGAAGTCAGCCATTCGTCCAATCCGCTCTCTCCCTTGATACCTTTGTAACGCCAGTGGGCGGCCAAACCTCGTTCGGCTATTTCATCCATGCGTTCGGTACGTATCTGCACCTCCACCCATTTGCCTTCGGGGCCCATGACGGTGATGTGCAGTGACTCGTAGCCATTGCTTTTCGGTACGGACAGCCAGTCGCGCAGGCGTTTAGGATTGGGTTGATACATGTCGGTCACGATGGAGTAAGCCTGCCAGCATTCCAGTTTCTCCTTTTCCAGCGGAGAGTCTAGGATGACACGGATAGCAAACAGATCGTACACGCCTTCGAAGGGGCACTTCTGTTTCTTCATCTTCTGGTAGATGGAGTGGATGGACTTGGTGCGTCCTTTGATGTGGAACTTTAGTCCCGCTTCCTCCAGCTTCTTCTGTACCGGTGCAATGAAAGCAGCTATATAACGGTCGCGTGCAGCCTTGGTGGCATTCAGCTTATCCTTGATATGATAATAAACATCGTGTTCCGTATATTTCAGAGAAAGATCTTCCAGTTCAGATTTCAGTTTGTATAAACCCAGCTTATGGGCCAACGGCGCATACAGATAAGCAGCCTCGTTGGCAGCCCGGCGACGTGCTTCGTCATTCTCGGCATCTTTAATCTGCCGCATAATATTCACACGGTCGGCTATCATGATAAGAATAACGCGCATATCCTCGGCAAAAGAGAGGAGTAAATTGCGGAAATTCTCAGACTCAATGGTAGGACTTTTAGAATAAAGTTCATTTACACGAATCAGGCCACGAATAATGCCAGCCACGTCTTCACCATATTCGCGATGAATATCTTCAGCCGTACATTGCCCACTCCGTACGACCTCATGAAGCATCAGAGCCAGGATAGAGGCGCGTCGCATACCTATCTCTTCAGCTACAATCACAGCTGTCTGCATGTTTTTAATGACTGGATTCAACCCGAATACATCGCGTTGTAGGGCTTCTGTAGCGGCACAGGCCACAAGATGTGCTTTTAATTTACGGCAGTCGCCTGGTAGCAACGTGTCACCTGACAGTTGTAATAACTTGCGATAGAGGGGTATAAGCATCTGCTTTTCTTCCTTACTGAAGAAACGGTTTGTGTCCATAACGTGTTTTCTTTGATAGTTACAAGCGCAAAGTTAGTATTCTTTGTTTCAAATCATACGTTTTTCATACTAATTTTTAAAAGTTCTTCCTTGCAAAATCCTGCAAAAACAGGCAAACATAAAACCATCTCCGTACCTGCTCCGTACCAAGTCCACGTATAGGTACTTTCTCACGGAGAATGTACGGAGCAGATATGGAGCAGATCATGGGAAGATAGGGCTAAAGTTCGTTGTAAGCAGGCACATCGGGTAGGAACTGATATCCTCCATTAACATAGTCCATACGACAACAATAGTGCTGGAGACCATTACTGACAATCAGATAATCGACTTTCAATACCATATTGTAGCGTGTAATTTGGTCGAAAACAGCTTGAGTAATCTGTATTTCAGGTGCCTTATACTCTATAATCATGCGTGCTGACAGGTCACGACGGTAAAGTACGGTATCGCATCGCTTTCGTGTGCCGTTCAGTTGCACTTGTACTTCGTTGGCCATTAGTGCCTTAGGGTATCCTTTATGATTTATCAGGAAATGAACGAAGTGCTGGCGCACCCACTCCTCGGGAGTCAGGGCCACATAACGGCGGCGAATGACGTCAAATATCACTCGTTTACCGTCGCGTACGGCAATCTTGGCATCGAATACGGGTAGGTTCAGTGAAGGCATGGGCAGTTTCTTTCCATTAATATACTATTCGTAGAGAAGACAAAAGTACAAAAAAGGACGGAATTCAATATTCCGTCCTTGAAAAATACGTCAGTGTTTCTTTTTATTTATTTCCGAACAGTATTGGAATTCTGATTATAAGCTTTGGCCACACACTTCCATTCTCCATCCATCTTCATCAGCAGCAGATAATCGGTAAAATCGATGCGTCCGCCCCATTTTTCTTCCAGCACACGGACAACGGCCAGCGTTTCTTCTACATCCACCACATCGATGCGCGCCTTGAAATCCTGTCCTGCACCTACGGTGTCCACGTTGTGATAGAATTGCTGAATACTGCCGTGCTCCAGTTTTCCGTCCAGATAGCCGAACAAGACGGCTTCGTCGATGAACAGTTCTTTGGCATAACTGCTGTTGCCTTCGGCTACACTTTTCACAAACTTCATGGCTGCCTTCTCCACAGCCTCATACTCTTCGATACTTGCTCTCATGATGACAAATGTGTTTTAACGGGTTCGTAACTGCCGCAAAAGTACATGGTAAGACTGGCTTGTGCAAGTACCGAAAAATTATTCATATACCGAAAAATTATTCGGTATATCCCAGTATTAGTGAGTTATGCATATCTTTGTATCCGAATTAATGATAGAGCCTCCAAACATGTACGAAAGAAAAATCCCCGTTGATCTGGACTGCCCTTTACGCCTGACCATGAGTCTGATAGACTCCAAATGGAAATCGTGTATTCTGGACGAACTGCGTCACCGTCCTTTACGCCCCAGTGAACTCCACAAACTGTTTCCCGAGGCTACACCCCGTGTGCTGGACATTCAGCTGAAGGAATTGGTGGAGGACGGACTGGTATCCAAGACCATCTTTCCCGAACTGCCGCCACGTTCCGAATATGCCATCACGCCGTTGGGGCAGACCCTGATCCCGATTATCGACGCCATGATAGCGTGGGGCAACCGGAATGCGGATCTGTTTGAACGGAAGTATGGGAAGAAGGAAGAGAAAGGGCAATGAGTGCGGCATGTCATTTCCCCAACCGTATTTTTTCGTGATAGAAGTAATTGACCAGTACAGGCTTTCCCTTTTCCGAACGTCCGTAGGGCAGGTCGTTCACGCGGTAGGGATAGCCCTGCTCGGCGGCGTATGACGAGATTTCCTTCTCCAGGCTTTGCCAATACTCAGTCCGTTTCCGGTTGTAGATGTCTTCGTACAGGGGGACGAGTGACGGATGCTTTTCACGGATGTAGTCCATGATGACACCTTTGAACTGACCGCGCAGATTGAGGTTCTCCAGCCAAATGAGGTCGGCAAAATCCTTTACACGCTCTATGATGGCCTTGACATCGGTTATGCCGGGGAAGATGGGCGAAACAAAGCATACGGTGCGGATGCCTGCCTCGTACGTCCGGCGCATGGCTGTCAGTCTGCGTTCGATGCTCACGGCACGGTCCATGTCGCTGCGGAACTGCTCGTCGAGGGTGTTGACCGACCACGAAACGGTCACTTTGGGGAATCGCTTCAGCAGATCCAGATCGCGCAAGACCAGATCGGATTTTGTGCAGATCATGATTTCAGCCTGCGTTCCCTTCAGTTCTTCAAGCAGTCGGCGCGTGTTGCCGAACTCGGCTTCATAAGGATTGTACCCGTCCGTCACCGAACCGATGACAATCCGCTGGCCGTCATACTTATGCGGATTGCCGACGGGCTTCCAACGCTTGACGTCCAGAAACGTTCCCCAAGCTTCGGTGTGCCCCGTGAAGCGCTTCATGAACGATGCGTAACAATACTTGCAGGCGTGCGGGCAGCCCACATACGGATTGACCGAATATCCTCCGACTGGCAGCGATGACTTGGTCATGATGCTCTGTACATCGATTGTTCTGATAATTTCTGTAGTCATATTATTGTTATATCTGGTTGACCGGTATATTCACTTTTTCTTTAATACCGTTGCAAAGTTCGGAAAATTTCATTCATTCCTTTATGCCCTAAAATATGAAAGATATGCCATTTTGATAAATGGATTCCGTATCTTTGCCGACAACCTCATCCATCTCATTTATTATGCAAAAAAAGAAGAATATCAATCCGTCGAAACTGGTCAATGTACCTTTCAGCAAGACACAATGTGGTGTGGATTTCTATATCAATACTGGTAACGGGAAAGAAATTTGCGGTGTGCTGACCGAAAATACAACGTTCAAGACCGATTTTTTCGAGTTTTTCTTTTTCCGCCGGGCCGACGGATTCCTTTTGCTGAACTCCAAGCGGATAGAACTGCATGACGACATGGTACTGCTTCTCTCTCCACACCAGCGGCAGGAGTGGCATGTCGACGAACGGGCATTGCACTATACCTTTCTCATCTTTCGCGAAGACTTCATGCGTACGTTTATTGCCGACAAGTTTTTTGTCTACCGTCTGCTCTATTGCTATCAGACCGACACGCCACCCTATTTGTCAGTTTCCCAGGAAACCTTCGACGAATACATGAGGTTCTTGGGAAAAATCAAGCAGGAACTGCTCCATCCCACGGCAGATAGCTACAATCTGATAGTGGCCGTCCTGTATTATCTTCTGCTGGTCATCAACCGTGAATATGCTTCGGCCTACCGCCTGCCGGTCGACGTACCCAAGAACCATTACGCCTATCAGTTCAAGGACCTGCTCGAACGGCATATCTACGACGTGCAGCGGGTTGCCGAATATGCCGAGATGATGCACGTCAGCCGCGTTACCCTGAACAATGCAGTGGTGGCCCAGTTCGGCGTTTCCGCCAACCACCTGCTGAAACAACGGCTGCTGGAAGCCCTGAAGAACGACTTGCTTTTCACCGACTGCACTGTCAGCCAGCTGGCCGACAAATTCCATTTTTCGGATCCGAGCCATCTGATGCGTTTCTTCAAGCAGCAGACCGGTAAAACCTGCTCCCAATATCTGTCGGACTATAAAAACGGGGTGTATGAATGATGTAAGACAATGCCGGACGGTGGTTCTTATAATTGTACAAGACTTTTACATTCTACAAAAAAAATGGATTTTCCATTGATAAAGGATTACAGTGTCATTGCAAGCGTGAACAGTAGTTCACGTCCACGCAGTTTGTAATTATAGCTGTAGGTATTGATAGAATTGTATATCGTATAGCTATATGAATCTTGGTTTAACGCGTTTTGCAAGCTCAGATTAAACCTGAAAGCCTTGAACAGCCAGGTTATGTCAAAATCAAGCAGGCCCGTCGTTTTACTCTGATTTTCGCTTAGATCCTTTTTCACGATGTCTGATGAAGCGGACAAGATGAGGGAGTGTATCGGTGTGATTTTTAATGAGATTTTATGTACCTGCGACCAATAACTTCTCTTGATGTCCTCATAGCTCAAGAAAGTTTTGCTTATTTCACCGGAATAATCCAATTCGACATATTTGCAGGGCTGTGAGGTCACTGTCGGGGAAATGCCGACACTTTGCCAAGAATAGGTTGTGAGCAAGTTGTTCTGCTCTGCCTGCTGCTGTCTCCATATATATAGTCCATTTAATGAAATTTTTGTCTTGATGGATTCAATTTGTTTGGTAATGCCGAGTTGTGCCGTTGTGTTATGGGTATTGTTGGGCATGTATAGGTAAGTCGACTGAATCAAGTCTGATGCTACCTTTTGGGATGTCAGCAGATTGCTGTGCTCACGTTGGTATATGATGTCAGCATTTACAAACCACATGTCCAATGGTATCTTATAGTCATAGTGCAGGTTTGCCATCAACGATTGATTGTCCTGCAGAATGCCGGAACTGATTTTTTGAGTTGTGTTGTCCGTCTGCACCGGGGATGTCAGGAAGTCCAGGATGTCCCCAAAGTTTCGTGTATAGGCCACTTGCGTCCTGAATGTAGAACGGCTGCTGAATTTATAGTTGAAATAAATTCCTGGGCATACGGAAAAGAAGCTGAATTTATCTTTTTCATTCTGTATGTGGTTTCTGTTGTAGATGTAATCCATCCGCACCGGTACGTCGGCCCGAAAGACATATATGCGTTTCGGATGGGTATATTCATACCGCGGAGCAAAAGCAACGCTCAATTGACCGGCTGTCATATCATTCTTATTGTTTGTATTCTCCCGGTAGGACCGTAAATCTGTTTGCATTTTATCTGCCGAATAGTTCAGTGACAGTGGAAGATAAAAACGTGAGTTCTTGAAATCATAAATCGCAGACAGGAGATTCTTGGTCTGAAAGCTCAAGCTGTTTGCACTTTGATGAATGTCGTTTCCTTCGTTTGTGACAGTCAGCCTGACTTGTGGCGTGTTGAATAACAGTACGGATGATGACAGTCTCCAGCGCAGTTTCTTCCTGCGCCAGCTATATGAAAAATTATTTCCAATATAGTAGTCACGCATGGACTGTTGCTGCATAAGTGCCTGGCCGTTTTCCGTAGTCGGCAAGTCGTTGCGTAGGAACGTGGCCTTGCCAAATAGAGAATTATTAAGATAGCTTGTCGGCGCATTGTTTTTATAAACGATGGAGAAACTGGGGGCATGACTGGCGGACAGCGAATTTATACCTTGGTCGATGATTATATTCTCATCTCCGTCATAAAAGTTGCGTTGGATGTCATAATCATATTGGCTTTTGGAATAGCTGTAATCGACGTTTCCCCGTAAGGTAGCTGTTTCTGTTATTTTTTGGATAAAATTGACTGAAAACATGCGTTCGGCAGGTGAGGCATACCGGTCTTGGTCCAGCGGTGGAGTGGAAGTCGATAGATTGCCCATCAGTTTTTCAGCCTTGGACTCTTCTTCGATTCCCCCGAAAAGGGAAGCCGCTTCATCTGAAGTGAATGAATGTACGTTTCCGATTTTTAATGTGGCAATGGTCTGGAACTTGGGCTTGAAAAGCATGCCGGCCCCGCTTGCCTGATATAGCCAGTCGTCACCATACCCGACAGAGCCTTCATACGTTCCAATGGGTTTAAAACGTGCGTTGTTGTTCATGTGGATGTTTATGGCCACGTTATCTGAAAAAATATCCTTATTCATGTTTACGGCCTGATGGTTGTTTAGCACCTGAACCGAATTTACATACGAGGCAGGTATATTGGTGGTCGCTATGTTATATTTTCCGCCAAGCAAATCCAGACCGTCAATGTAAAAGTTTGAGATGTCTTTCCCCAGGTACTTGATGTTGCCTGATTTTTCCACGTCGATGCCCGGAAGTTTTTTCAGGGCGTCTTTCAATGTATAGTCACTTTGGGTGGTGTATGCAGAAAGATGAAAGGACAAGGTATCGCCGCGCTGGTAGATGGCCGGGGCCTTTACGACCACTTCTTTCAATTCCGTCGCTTTTTCTTTCATGGTAATGTTGCAGGTCTGGGACATATTCAAAATTTCGTTTTCCACAGATTCATATCCCATCGACTCGGCAATCAGCTTGACCTTTTTTGAACCTGTATGAAAGGCAACATTAAAATGTCCCTTGTCAGAAATTGCATAGGCAATGACGGTGCTGTCCGCAGAAATTTTGATGATCGCACCGTCGATGCCTGCGCCGGAAACATCTCTAAGCATTCCCTCTACCCGGCTTTGAGAAAAAGCGATGCCTGTAATAACGCAAAATAATATACTGAATAATAAACGCATAGTCAAATTTTCATTCTAATTCCAAGGGAGTGTAACCATTGGGGCGAATCCGCAACTGAACACCGTTGATAAGGATGGAGCTTTTCCCTTCTTCATCCTTTTGCACCGTCATATCACTGATGGATTCCAGTGGAATGTTTGTCATGGGGTCCTCTTCAAATTTGTTCTTGCTTTTGATAAACTTGTCTCTTTCTACGGTCACGATGTTGGGTATATCCGGCAAAGCTATTGGCAATGTGCCCTTGCGGAAAGTGATGGCTTCAAAACGGTGTATGTTCTCCGTATCATGAGCCAGCATTACGAGGCCGGGAAGACCGCAAAATTTCCAAGGACCGTAAGTGGTCGGTATTTCCGGTGCGTACCATACGACCCATTTCCTTCCACCGTATTCACCCGTTGCTTTTTTGCAAACGTAACCACAGACGGTATCGGTTTCATTGCCTAAGCTCCACTGTATCGGGCGAAGTTTTTCCTTGTACATATAATAGTCCGGCGGTATTACACTGTAAACAGACATTTCCCCTTGCGGATGGTTCTGTAATACCGTCTGGTCGAAAAACAAACTGTTTTTTATTTCCTGCATCTGGTATTTTTTTATATCCTCGTCGGAAGCATGGGGGCTGGCGTTGACAGAATCGGACTGGAATGCCGTGTAATCCATAAAGCAGGAGCAATCACGTCCTATCTGTAAAATAGTCGTATAGGTATCCGTAATGGATTTTGAATTTGTCACCCGATATTCGTAAAGACATTCATAATCTGTCGGGAACGTGTCGTTTTGTTGTGCGGACAATGACAAGGAAAGTCCCAGACCTGCACTGAGAATTAGAAAATGTTTCATATACAATAAGTTTTATGGAGTTAATATCTGTTTATGGTTATTTATATTGAATGTATTTTCATCAGAATATTCGCATTGCTATTTTTGTGCAAAGGTATCGGGGCTGTGACAGACTGGGAAAAATAATCATTATCCTATTCTTATGGAATTATTATTAAATTATTATAGCCGATCAATATTGCCCCGGCCATGCTGTCCATTCTATTCAAATTGCCATATATTTGCATCATGGAAAAAAGAATCAAAATACTGAATTACCTGACAGTCATTGTCATCGTGTTATTTGCCATCGTGCAGGGCAAATGGCTTTATTCCCGATACAAGTACACGGTACAAACCTGTGCGGATACACTTTACAGCCGTGTATTTGAATCCGTTGATGAATACAACAGGGTGCGTCAGAGTGCGGTCAACAACGAAATTGCCGTTGAATATACGACCAGACGGTTTGTAAGAGGAGATACTGAGATGTTTTTGTTTGATATCTATACGGCAGATATGCGCCGGTGTCCGGCAATTGATTCACTTTCGGCTGATTTGTTTTCCCGGATATATGAAACGCAACACCCTGACTGGCTGGATAGAGAAGTGCAAGTGATTGTTGTCAAACAGGATCGGAAAGAGTCGGAGGTGCTTGATGCGATAGAACGCAGCTGTCTGAACAGACGGTTCCCTTTTTCAGCTGAGAAACTCGATACGGTGATGCGGTCCAACGATATCAGGCTCGATACCATTTTCACCGAGACGGCAGATTCGATAGTCTGGGAATCTTCCCGTACGGAATGGGGTTCGCTGTTCCATCCTGTACTCTCCATAACCTATCCCTACGACATTCTGGGTAAGAAGCTGGTACGAATGGATTGCCAGATTGCATTGCCGCTGATTATAAGAGGAATGTCGGATATTCTGTTCTTTTCATTCGCCTTATCTGTTTTATTGGTTGTTTGCCTTGTTGCACAAATTGCCACGATCCGCAAACAGCGTAAAATAGAAAATCTCCGGTCAGACTTTATACAAACCATGATTCACGAGCTGAAACGTCCGATTGCAACGCTCAAGATGTGTGTCTCCTATATGGGCAATGAACGGCTTATGAAAGACATTGCGGGCCGGCAAATGGTCGTTGCAGATTCCCATACGGCATTGGATAGCCTGTCTGCTTTGTTTTCCAAACTGAGAGATTTGACTTTCAGCAAGTCAACCGAGATACCGCTTCATCTTTCAGCGTTCAGTCTGCACGATTTGTTAGATGCGTGTATCCATAAACTGAATGTACCAGGCGACAAGCATGTTCGTATCCTTGTTCTTCCTCACGAGGATATGATTGTCACTGCTGACAGGATGCACATGATTAACATTATCGACAATCTGCTGGAGAATGCAGTAAAATATTCGCGCGAAAGGGTTGAAATCGAAATAGATTACCGGAAATGTGACAATGACCACGTCCGTATCTCAGTTAAAGACAATGGATTGGGCATTCCCAAATCGGAACAAGGACATGTTTTTGAAAAATTTTATCGTGGGCGGATTGGCGTTGAAAAAGATATAGCAGGCATGGGGCTCGGACTGGCTTATGTCCGCATGCTTGTTGAAGCGCACCGGGGTAATATACGCATGGAAAGTGAGCTGAATCATGGAAGTACTTTTATTATAGAGTTACCACAATGAATAAAAATGAAATACATATTTTGCTGGTCGATGATGACAGGCAGAATTCATTGCTTTTGATACGTTTCCTGGAGCTCGAAGGATACTCGGTAACCTACGCTTCCGATGGGGCTGCGGCATGGGAAATGTATAACCGGCAACATCCCGACTTGATATTGCTGGATGTGAACATGCCTGTAATGAACGGATTCGAACTTGCACAGAAAATCCGTGAAACGGATAGTGAGGTATTCCTGTTTTTCCTGACTGACCGTACGGAAAAGGCAGACCGGTTGAAGGGCTTCCACTTGAAAGGCAATGACTATATTCCCAAACCGTTTTATCCCGAAGAGCTGATTGCGAGAATTGACGAACGGTTTGAAAACAGGAAAGTTGATGTTCAATGCCGCTATATGATTGGAAAAACATTATTTGACAGCCAGAATTCAACAGTCACATACGATGGGATCACCCGTAATCTATCGGCGCGTCAGACGGATATTTTGGTCCTGTTGTCACGAAGTGCCGGCATACTGGTGACGCGGGATGAAATTCTGAATCAGGTATGGGGCGACATCAGCTATACTAATTCCATGTCTTTGAATGTACAGATTACTTATTTACGACACATTCTTGCTCCTGATAATACCATAAATATTGTTTCTGTTAAGAAAAAGGGTTATATCCTTCAGATACCATGACAAACTGAAAACAGAAGTCTCCTGGCATTGAACTCCATTTATAAAGCCAGTATTCAAGCGAGAAATGTATAGAATTTGTTTGTAAATGATTCTGACTTCCATTTGCAGATACCCGAATCGTCGGTGATTTCCTGGCTGAAGCAGGAAAAACCTCTTCCACCATGAGTATACGACTGATCCTACATGAGTCGTATACTCATCCTACATCAGTCGTATACTCATGGTAGATGCTTTCAGGATGCTTGCATGACGGGTAAAGCCGAAAAGGAGCGGGCAGGGGAGTCCTGCTGAATTTGTCCGCAGATATGAATGAAAATCCGACTTTTTCTTTTCCCGTCTCCCTAATTATTGTATTTTTGCGTTTGCGGAACGGCGGCCCATGCAAGGGTGCCGTTCTGCAGACCATATCCTAATCCTTATAGATTAACGAAATCGTATGAAAACTAAAGAAGAAATTGTAGCCAACTGGTTGCCACGTTACACCAAACGCCCGCTGGAAGACTTCGGCGAATACATCCTGCTGACCAACTTCAACAAGTATGTGGAGCTGTTTGCCGGGAAGTTCAATGTGCCCATCCTGGGACGTGACGCCAACATGATATCGGCCAGTGCCGAGGGCATCACCATCATCAATTTCGGCATGGGCAGCCCCAATGCCGCCATCATCATGGACCTGCTCAGCGCCATTCATCCCAAGGCCTGCCTGTTCTTGGGCAAGTGTGGAGGTATCGACAGGAAAAACAGGCTGGGGGACCTGATTCTTCCCATCGCGGCCATCCGTGGTGAAGGTACCTCGAACGACTACTTCCCGCCCGAAGTGCCTGCACTGCCGGCCTTCATGCTGCAGCGTGCCGTATCGTCGGCTATCCGCGACCATGCCCGCGATTACTGGACGGGAACTGTCTATACCACCAACCGCCGCATCTGGGAGCACGACGACCAGTTCAAGGAATACCTCAAGAAGACACGTGCCATGGCGGTGGACATGGAGACGGCCACCCTCTTCAGCTGCGGCTTTGCCAACCACATCCCCACAGGAGCCCTGCTGCTGGTGTCCGACCAGCCCATGATTCCTGAAGGCGTGAAGACCGACAAGAGCGACAACATGGTGACGCAGAACTACGTGGCCGAGCATGTGGAAATCGGCATCGAATCGCTCCGCATGATTATCGACGAAAAGAAGACCGTAAAACACCTGAAGTTCGACTGGTAAGACTATGGCAAAGCAGGAACTGACGTGCGACGACATTCTGAAGGAACTTCGGGCCAAGCAATACCGCCCCATCTACTATCTGATGGGCGAAGAAGATTACTACATCGACCTGATAGCCGACTACATCGAGGAGAACGTACTGACCGATGAGGAAAAAGAGTTCAACCAGACGGTGATGTATGGGGGCGATGTAGATAATATAGCGACCGTCATCAACGCGGCCAAACGCTATCCGATGATGGCCGAACACCAAGTTATCATCGTCAAGGAGGCCCAGGCCGTGCGCGGCATGGAGGAGCTGACTTACTACCTGCAAAAGCCGCTGCTGTCCACCATCCTCGTCCTCTGCCACAAGCATGGCGTGCTGGACCGGCGCAAGAAGCTGGCAGGCGAGATAGAAAAGGCAGGAGGCGTAGTCTTTGAATCAAAGAAAGTGCGCGAAGCCCAGCTGCCTGCCTTCATCAGTTCCTATCTGAAACGCAAGGGGGTGGACATCGAACCGAAGGCCTCGCAGATGGTAGCCGAATTCGTGGGTACCGACCTGAGCCGCCTGACGGGCGAGCTGGAAAAGTTGGTCATTACGCTGCCAAAAGGTTTGACAAGAGTGACACCCGAACAGGTGGAACGGAACATCGGAATCAGCAAGGACTATAACAACTTCGAACTTCGGGCCGCTTTGGTCGAAAAAGATGTGCTGAAAGCCAATCGGATAGTAAAATACTTTGAGGAAAATCCGAAAGGAAACCCCATACAGATGACTTTATCTTTACTTTTCAGTTTCTTCTCCAACCTGATGATGGCCTATTATGCCCCCGAAAAATCGGAGCATGGCATCGCTGCGTTTCTGGATTTGAAGTCGCCTTGGCAGGCTCGCGAATACCTGGCCGCCATGCGCCGCTACAGCGGAGTGAAGACCTTGCAGATTATCGGCGAGATACGCACGGCCGATGCACAGTCGAAAGGCGTGGAGAACAGTTCGATGAGCGATGGCGATATCCTGCGGGAACTGGTGTTTAAAATTCTGCATTAATGGGAGTATAATCCAATCTGTTTTTTCCAGAAAGAAATATGGATGGTATCGGAGCTGTGAACAGACATCCGGATACCATCCTTTTTTGTTGCCTTAATTTACAGCTCCAATCCACATCCATTGCCGCATCCTATACGCAAAAAATCCCCTGTTTACCTATGTTTGACTGCCATTTTCTCTAGAATCTCCCAATTGACGAATGTAAAAATAGGGGTTAATGCGCTATATTACAAACGTTTATATCAAAATAAAACCTCTGAGAATGCGATATTTCCTCCAATTAGTCCATTTATACGGAAAAAAAGGCTGGAAATTACAATAATAAAAAGGAAAGAAGAAAATATCCAGCTATCCATATTAATGTACCACCAATCCGCTCACATAACCCTCCATTTCATCAAATCTGTCATATCCAAATGGTATATCAGGCTACTGAAATGGACAAAATAGTTGTAAATACAACAAGAAAGATTTTCATATGTAATATATCGGTATATTCACCGATGTAATAGCTGCAACTATTATATTACACATATAATATTCACTATTGTTATATATACAAATATATGTATATTTATTGTGGTAAAGTAGGGGATTACATTCGTACTTTCCCAATGATTAAGCGTAAATATAGAATCTATCAATTAACTATATACCAATAAAATACTATGATTTGATGCAAATATGCTTTCACAAACACGCCAAAAGGATATTTACTTATGTAAATATAGCCGTAAAGCACAATAGTGTATAATATTATATACTGATTACCAGATAGATATTCAGTTTTGCTAAAGTTTAATACATGCATTGTTTTTACTTATATCAGGTACATAACGAATGTAATAATCGAAAATGGAATATACAGAATACTTTTGTAAAACCGCCAAATCACATTCTTAAATTTGCTTTTGTGAACTATATTATTTACTTTTGTAACCAATAATAAAAGAAAATACTTTTGTAATATCTACCTGTATGAGCATCAAAGACCGCTTTAAAATGATCATGGAACGGGAAAAGCTGACGGCCGGAGCTTTTGCCGAAAGTATTGGAGTGGCACAAGCTACCATCTCTCACATTCTGGGTCCCCGTAACAAATATCCCAGCACGGAAGTTATCCTCCGGCTTCACCAGCGTTATAGTGACATCAACCTCGAGTGGTTGCTCACGGGACAAGGCAGCATGAGTAACGATGCCGAGGCTTCCGCTTCTACCCCCGAAAACATCGGCGCAGACTATCCGCTATTCGCTGAGAATGCCGAAAATCCGGACAAAGGGACAGATGAACCGGAAAATCGCAAGGAAATGGCATTAGCAAAGCCATTAAACACGCCTAAAGAGATTGTAAAACAAGAGATTATCTATAAAGAAAGACCACCCAGGAAAATCACCGAAATAAGAATCTTCTTCGACGACAATACGTACGAGACTTTCAAGCCGGCGTGAAAGAGGATAAGACAGGCGACACCTCGGAAGTAAAAAGCCTGAAAACGTTGTTTTCAGCTTTTGTACTTCTCTCGGTTTGCACTATCTTTGCACAACGATTGAAATCCATTCTCTTTTATAGTAATGAAAAAATATATCTTAGATTTGACAGTCACGGAGAACGTCCGCCTGCATGCCCATTATGTGCTGCTGAAGCTGACGTCCCCCCAGATGGAACTGCCGGAGATGCTGCCGGGCCAGTTCGCTGAAATCCGTGTGGACGGCTCGCCCACCACATTCCTGCGCCGCCCCATTTCCATCAATTATGTGGACAGACAACGCAACGAGGTGTGGTTCCTGATCCAGCTCGTAGGAGACGGAACAAAGCGCCTGGGCGAAGCGAAAACCGGCGATGTAATCAATGTAGTGCTTCCTTTGGGAAATGGCTTTACCATGCCTGAAAAGCCTTCAGACAAGCTGCTTTTGGTAGGTGGCGGCGTGGGTACGGCTCCGATGCTCTACCTGGGCGAACAATTGAAGCAATGGGGATGCAAGCCCACCTTCCTGCTGGGCGCCCGCAGCGACAAGGATCTGTTGCAGCTCGACCAGTTTGCCGCCTATGGCGAGGTGTATACGACGACCGAAGACGGTAGTCACGGCGAAAAGGGCTTTGTGACGCAGCATTCCATCCTGGAGCAGGTGAAGTTCGAACACATTTATACGTGTGGTCCCAAGCCGATGATGATGGCCGTGGCGCACTATGCCAAGGCGAAGGGCATCGACTGCGAAGTGTCTCTGGAAAACAAGATGGCCTGTGGTGTAGGCGCCTGCCTCTGCTGCGTGGAAAACACCGATGAAGGCCACCTATGTGTATGTAAAGAAGGTCCCGTATTTAATATAAACAAACTGTTATGGCAGATTTAAGTGTAAAGATTGGTGAATTACAAATGAAAAATCCCGTGATGACCGCTTCCGGGACTTTCGGATACGGCGAAGAATTTGCCGATTTCATCGATTTGGAGCGAATAGGCGGTATCATTGTAAAGGGAACCACCCTTCACAAACGTGAAGGCAACCCATATCCCCGTATGGCGGAGACTCCTTCGGGCATGTTAAACGCTGTGGGACTGCAAAATAAGGGCGTACATTACTTTGTTGAACACATCTATCCCCGCATCAAGGACATCCGGACCAATATGATTGTGAACGTATCGGGATCGGCCATCGAAGATTATGCCGAAACGGCCTCCATCATTAACGAACTTGACAAAATTCCTGCCATCGAATTGAACATTTCCTGCCCCAATGTAAAGCAGGGTGGAATGGCCTTCGGCGTGACTGCCAAAGGGGCCGAAGAAGTGGTCAAGGCAGTACGCCAGGTGTACAAAAAAACGCTCATCGTGAAGCTGTCACCCAACGTGACAGACATTACAGAAATAGCACGTGCGGCCGAAAATGGTGGTGCCGACAGCGTTTCGCTCATCAATACCCTGCTGGGTATGGCTATCGACGCCGAAAAACGTCGTCCGTTGCTCTCCACAGTGACCGGAGGTATGTCTGGGGCAGCTGTAAAGCCCATTGCCCTGCGTATGGTGTGGCAGGTGGCTAAGGCGGTAAAAATACCCGTCATCGGTCTGGGAGGCATCATGAACTGGCGAGATGCGGTGGAATTTCTGTTGGCAGGGGCTTCAGCCATCCAAATCGGTACGGCCAACTTCATCGATCCGACAGTTACAGTCAAGGTGGCCGAGGGTATCGACGACTACCTGAACCGACACGGATTTAAGTCTGTAACGGACATTATCGGTGCGCTTGAGGCATAACGTCTAACAAAGATACCCTCTTCGCAACTGAAGAGAATAAAAAAGGACATCAGCCGACTGATGTCCTTTTCTTTTATATTTACACGTCTATTTTATTCTCCCAACAAGTCGGGACGCAACCGACGGGTCCGTTCAATGGACTGCTGCAACTCCCATTCCTTAATTTTCGCCTCGTGACCGGAAAGTAAAATATCCGGAACTTTCCAGCCGTTATAATCAGCCGGACGGGTATAGACCGGAGCGGCCAGCAGATTGTCCTGGAACGAGTCCGACAGAGCCGACTGCTCATCGGAAATCACACCGGGAATGATGCGCACGATGGCGTCGGCCATCACGGCAGCTGCCAGTTCGCCGCCCGTCAGCACATAGTCGCCGATGCTCACCTCTTTCGTGATGAGGTGCTCGCGGATGCGGTAGTCGATGCCCTTGAAGTGGCCGCACAGGATGATGAGGTTCTGCGCCAGCGACAGGGTGTTGGCCATGGGCTGGTTGAACTGCTCGCCGTCGGGCGTGGTAAAAATGACTTCATCGTACTGGCGTTCGGCCTTCAGACTGTTGATGCAGCGTTCGATGGGCTCAATCTTCATCACCATGCCGGCAAAGCCCCCGAAGGGATAATCGTCCACGCGGCGGTACTTGTCCTGGGTGTAGTCGCGCAGGTTATGGATATGTATTTCGGCCAGGCCCTTGTTCTGTGCCCGTTTCATGATGGAGCAGTTGAAGAAGCCTTCAATCATCTCCGGAAGAACGGTAATAATGTCTATGCGCATAACGTTTCTTGCAATTTTTCTGCAAAGATAGTATTTTGGCACGGATTACACGGATTTTCACGGAGAAACCCGTATTTTTGCATGCAAACTATCTGTAAGACGAACTATGACATCCAAAGAACGAATAGACTGGCTGCGTGCCGAGCTGCACCGCCATAACTACAACTACTACGTCATGAACGCTCCCGAAATCACGGACAAGGAGTTTGACGACCTGATGCGCGAACTACAGGACCTGGAGAAGGAGCACCCCGAATATGCGGACGAGAATTCGCCCACCATGCGTGTAGGCAGCGACCTGAACAAGAACTTCACGCAGGTAGCCCACAAATATCCCATGCTCTCGTTGGGCAACACCTACTCCGAAAGTGAGGTGACCGACTTCTATGAACGGGTGAAGAAGGCCCTGAACGAGGACTTCGAAATCTGTTGCGAGCTGAAGTACGACGGCACGTCCATCTCCCTGACCTACGAAGACGGCAAGCTGGTGCGCGCCGTGACCCGCGGTGACGGCGAGAAAGGTGACGACGTGACGGACAATGTAAAAACTATCCGTACCATCCCTCTCGTGCTGCACGGCGACTATCCCTCTACATTCGAGATACGCGGCGAGATTCTGATGCCGTGGGAGTCGTTCGAAGCCCTGAACCGCGAACGCGAAGCTCGCGAGGAACCGCTCTTTGCCAATCCGCGCAACGCCGCCTCGGGTACGCTGAAGTCGCAGAACTCCTCCGTAGTGGCCGCGCGCAAGCTCGATGCCTACCTCTACTACCTGCTGGGCGAAGACCTGCCCGCCGACGGCCACTACGAATGCCTGCAGAAGGCAGCACAGTGGGGCTTCAAGATATCGGAGCACATGAAGAAGGCCCGCACCCTGGAGGAAGTGTTCGACTACATCAACTATTGGGACACGGAACGCAAGAACCTGCCCGTGGCCACCGACGGCATCGTGCTGAAGGTGAACAGCCTGCGCCAGCAGAAGAACCTGGGCTACACGGCCAAATCGCCCCGCTGGGCCATCGCCTACAAATTCCAGGCCGAACGGGCACTGACGCGGCTCAACAAGGTGAGCTACCAAGTGGGCCGTACGGGTGCCATCACGCCAGTGGCCAATCTGGACCCCGTGCAGTTGTCGGGGACCGTCGTAAAACGTGCCTCGCTCCACAATGCCGACATCATCGAAGGCCTCGACTTGCACATCGGCGACATGGTCTATGTGGAGAAAGGCGGTGAAATCATCCCCAAGATAACGGGTGTAGACACCGATGCCCGCGGCATGCTGCTGGGCGAAAAGGTAAAGTTTATCACCCGCTGCCCCGAGTGCGGCACACCGCTGGTGCGGTTCGAAGGCGAAGCGGCCCACTATTGCCCCAACGAAACGGCTTGCCCGCCGCAAATCAAGGGCAAGATAGAACACTTCATCAGCCGCCGGGCCATGAACATCGACGGACTGGGACCCGAGACCGTGGACATGTTCTATCGTCTGAAGCTTATAAAGGACGCTGCTGACCTTTACCACCTCACGGTGGACGACATTAAGGACCTGGACCGAATGGGGCAGAAATCGGCTGAAAATATAGTTAACGGCATCGCTGCGAGCCGTAGTGTACCCTTCGAGCGTGTTCTCTTCGCCCTGGGTATCCGCTTCGTAGGCGAAACAGTGGCCAAGAAGATTGCCCGCTCTTTCAAGAGCATCGACGAAGTGGAGCAGGCCAGCCTCGAAACGTTGATGAGTATCGATGAAATCGGCGAAAAAATAGCCCAAAGCATCGTCAGCTACTTTGGCAATCCGCTGAACCACAACCTGGTGGAACGACTGAAGGAAGCCGGCCTGCAGTTCAGCCGAAGCGAGGAAGACCTAAGTGGATACACCGACAAGCTGGCGGGGCAGTCCATCGTCATCAGCGGCGTATTCGAGCACCATTCGCGCGACGAATACAAGGAAATGATCGAGCGCAACGGTGGAAAGAACGTGGGAAGCATCTCGTCCAAAACGAGCTTCATCCTGGCCGGTGCCAACATGGGCCCTGCCAAGTTGGAGAAAGCACAGAAACTGGGTATCCGCATTATGTCCGAAAACGAGTTCCTGGACTTGCTTTCCTGACAAAATCACATAAAAACGTTTTTTATCTCGGGTATTTGTAGCGCAAAACGAAAAAAATAGTACATTTGCGAACTGCTAAACCACAGATTATCTCATAAGACCCATGATAAAAACTAGATTGAAGGGAATGGGGGTTGCATTGATCACCCCATTTAAAGAAGATGAAAGTGTAGACTACGATGCCCTGATGCGTATCGTAGACTATCTGATACAGAACAACGCAGATTTCCTGTGCGTGCTGGGAACTACAGCCGAAACCCCGACACTGACAGAAGAGGAAAAAAAGAAAATCAAGCAAATGGTGATAGAGCGCGTCAACGGACGTGTTCCCATTTTGCTGGGTGTAGGAGGCAACAACACACGTGCCATCGTCGACACGCTGAAACATGACGATTTCACCGGTGTAGACGCCATCCTCTCCGTAGTGCCTTACTATAACAAACCTTCGCAAGAGGGCATCTACCAGCACTACAAAGCCATTGCCGAAGCCACAGAGCTACCCATCGTACTCTACAACGTGCCGGGTCGTACAGGCGTGAACATGACAGCCGAAACTACCTTGCGCATTGCCCGCGATTTCGAGAACGTGATCGCTATCAAAGAGGCTTCGGGCAACATCACACAAATGGACGATATCATTAAGAACAAGCCGGCCAACTTTGACGTTATTTCGGGTGACGACGGTATCACCTTCCCCCTCATCACACTGGGTGCCGTGGGTGTCATCTCGGTCATCGGCAATGCCTTCCCGCGTGAATTCAGCCGCATGGTGCGCCTGGCCCTACAGGGCGACTACGCCAATGCACTGACCATTCACCACAAGTTTGCCGAACTGTTCAAACTGCTCTTCGTGGACGGTAATCCTGCCGGCGTGAAAGCCATGCTTAATGCCATGGGGATGGTGGAGAACAAGCTTCGCCTACCGCTGGTTCCTACACGTATCACCACGTTTGAGGCTATGCGTAAGATATTGAGCGAGCTGAACATCAAGTGCTGACGGCACTTCCTGTCAAAACAACAAATAAAAGCCGGTATCCCGAAGGTTTTGCCTGACGGATATCGGCTTTTTGTTTTGTAATCCGCTTTCCTTTCTTGCTTTTTTCTCATACGCTCCGTTCTTTTTTCAGTTAAAAGTTTTGTGTATCCGTTATTTTTTCCTATATTGGGCGCATATCCTTAAAACAATACACCTATGCAGAAAAAGCGTTATTTTTATTCGACGATCTTGTCCTGTATAGTACTACTGTTCTCTTGCCTGCGTGACGAGCGGTTTGGAGCCGGAGAAATGGAAGAATGGTTTAGGTACACGGATGCATTGTTGACTCCCATCGTGTCTACAATGCGTGTCATGGAACTGAAGCAGCCTTTCATGGAAGGTTTCTGCGAACGCTATGGAGTACCTTTATGGGACGATACGGATGTCTATCAGGGATCGCCGGATGCTCCTGTTTTCTTTTGGGTGCCTCTTTATCACCCTTCTTTTCCAGATGAAATTCGCACAGTGTGGTTCTTCAAAATGGAAAACGGTTTGTTGGACTATGGGCCTGTCGGCCGGGATGCGGAAATCATCCGTCAATATGGCCAGGAAGGACAGTTCGATTATTTAAGTTTCCGTGTATTCGGCCGGAAGAATCTTTCCCGAAAGGTATTTTCTTCTCAAGCAATGACCCGGGGAGAAGATGGAGAATATGTAGTCGTCGGACAAGAATGCCAGGATGCTTATATTACTATCGAAATAGATGGAAATAGCATGACAAAGTATGACGGAACTATTTGTAAAGACATAAAAGTGTGGATGAGTTATGTGGATTCGAGTCTTATTGATGACGGGCAAGGAGGACCTATAGGTGGCGGAGGAGGTGGAGGCTCCGGTCAAGATGTCCCCGTAGAGGGAGGGGGAAACAGCCAACCGAATGCTCCTAAAGCCAAAGGTATCTTTGAACACAGTAATATGATCAAGGAGACGTGGGAGTGGCTTGAATCCTTGCTGAACGACATGGATAAGGATCCCTGTTTGGGACAGAACCTATACAAGGAAATATTGGACGCATTGGGCGGTGAGAAAATCAGCATCCAGTTTACCGAAGAAGGATACTCCAAGTATACGCCAGCCACCAATACCTTGTCTCTAAAGATTAAGGATGCCTACAGCCATGTATTGCTACACGAATTGTTTCATGCCTTCCAATATCTGAAAAAAGGGGATGGCATGTACAACTCCCTGTTGAACTGTGAGATAGAAGCACATTTGGCACAATATATGTTTCTTAAGAAGAAACCGGATTATAAGATTAAGTGGGAAAAAAATTATATGAATGATGATAGACTTAGGCAAATATTGCTTATAGAAAGCACGTTAACCCCTGAAATGCAACGTAATGATAAATTTGGATTTTTCTTAGATGGCTATTGGGACGCAGCAATCAATGCTTTTAGAAAAGTAAAGGAATATTCGGACGGAAAAGTTTATAAATACGAAGAGACCAGTGATATAGTTAAAAATCTCACTCTATTACAGGAACTTGTAGGAAATTGTAAGTAAGCGTATGAGAACATTCAGAATTTTTATCGCAATGATGTTTGGAATTTCAGCCTTGCATGCCCAAACAGGTTATTACTCAGAGACCAAAACATTCTATGAAGATGGGTATACCTATCAATGTGATGTGGAAAATGGAGTATTGGCGACGCTTTATAACAAAGACGTCAAGTATTACGGAAAAGTAAAGATAGACAAACGTACCGGCGAAGAATATGAGTTTCATTTTGAGAACCCTCCCCATATTGAAGACGAGACCTGGAGCAAGCCCAAGGCTTTCGAGATTGTCAATCAGGCCTTCTCGCCGGAGCAGAAAGCCCAACTACAGGGGGACGAATTGTTGATAGGGCTGTATATAGACTCGCAGACAGGAAAAATAGCCGATGTCGTTTTTGATTTTCCGGCTGTAGCAGGTATGAACGAATTTCATACCATTCCTGTCTCAGTATACCGTCAAATCGAAGTAGAGTTAAAGAAAAATGTATGGTTTACTCCTACTGAAGAAGGAAAAAACTTAAGCTACATTTATCAATGCTGGATGCAAGATCCTAACATCACCCTCCGGAGCAATCCACGGACTCCCCTCGGTCCTCCCTTGAAACCGGGTAACGACAGCCTCTTTGACGACAATATTCGGAGAGAGGACGAAACGGTGGTCAATCCGAGAAAGGCGGCAGATCATACCGCTGCAGATAGTACTGATGTCGGAAAGAACAAATAAAGAAGCATCATGAGAACCGTTGTGTGTATTATAGGGATATGGATGTGGGTTTGGGCCTTGCATGCTCAAACAGGTTATTACTCGGAGACCAAAACATTCTATGAAGATGGGTATACCTATCAATGTGATGTGGAAAATGAAGTGTTAGCTATTCTTTATAATAAAGATACGAAATATTATGGGCAAACGCAAATGTACAGAGATACAGGGGAACAATATGATTTTCATGCCGGAGATCCTGCCCATATCAAAAAAGACAATTGGAGTAAGCCCAAAGCATTCGATATAGTCAACCGGGCCTTTTCGCCGGAGCAGAAAGCTAAATTACAAGGAGATGAACTGCTTATCGAGTTATTCATTGACTCGCAAACGGGCAAAGTAGCCGATGTCGTATTTGAATTTCCTGCTGTACCCGGAATGGACGAATACCATACCATTCCCGTCTCCGTATACCGTCAGATTGAAATAGAGCTGAAAAAGAATATATGGTTCATCCCGACTTCATTTGGGAAGAGTCTGAACTATATCTATATGTTTTGGACACAGGACCCTAACGTTACGCTTAATTCCAAACAATAATAATACTCGAGAGGATTGAACACAGGCAAACACAGTGCTTCGTCACCCTCTGACACAGTGCTTCCTGAGCCCCTGACGAAGTGCTTCGTGAGGAGGTGACGAAGCACAGCATGGGAGGGTGACGAAGCACGGCGTGAGACCGCCATACACCAGAAACAGAAATCCCCCGCAAGAAGCGTCTTGCAGGGGATTCGTGTGATCGCGACAGGATTCAAACCTGTAACCGGCTGATCCGTAGTCAGCTACTCTATTCAGTTGAGCTACGCGGCCTTATTTTTTTTACGGGTGCAAAGATACGGACATTTTCTGTTTCTGCAAACTTTTCACCGTTTTTTTTCGCAAAAAATCATTCGATAAATCGATAGTTAAACAATTGCCAACCCAAAGTCAATCCAACATTCCACTCGCCCTTAGGTGAACTATAGTGATTTACATACGCAGAGACAGCCCCGAACGACAATTTGCAGACTAAAGAAATTTCTCCCATATATTGGAATTCAGAAAAGGCTTTTCCATAATAAGCGTGATTATTTTCGTTCCTTTTTATCGGGAAAATAGGTGCAAACCCATAGAACTCGGTGCGAAGATGGAACATGTCATTGAATACGAAAATAGGCTTTATACCCGCAGCTATAAACTGATTGGCCCGAAAAGCCTCGTTATACATAATCTGACTGTGAGGAGTCGGTGCAAATTCTCCGGCCTGCATCATGGTGGCAGTGTAGTTTTCTGAGAAATTTCTCGATGAATACAATAATTCCGTCATCCAGCCTAACGTAAACAGAGGACTCAGCCGATGATAGGCGTCCTTCATATACGAGATTTGCAACCAGGCCTGATGCTTTTTTTCGACAGCCTTCGAGCTTCCGTCTTCAGAAGGTGTACCGGGGTTGAACCATTCGTGCCCGGTAAACACCTGGGCTATAAGACTTTCATGATACCCTCGTGTGGCATACTGACGGGAATCGGTCGTGCTGCCATAAAAGCCAATACTTCCCCCCAACAGTTTGTGGGTACTTTTGTCTGCACGGTCTTTGGTGAAGTCAATAGTGGTAGATTGATAATAATTGTCTGTCAATACGCCGTATCCAAATCCGAACTCCGCACGTTTGTTGGCCAAAAAGGGTAACGCGCACATGAGTTTCACAAACCGTTCATCCTTCGAATTGAAAGAAGGGCGGTCGTTTTTGGAGAAAAGCTTGTCTTTCTTGTAATAATCAAATGTGCTGATAGATCCCAGCAAACGAAGAGAGATCGGAATACGGGTAGGCAAATCCAGCCTTCCCATTAGTTGAACGTTATTGTAAATTTTCCCAAGCTGCCCATCAAGCATGATTTCTTTGGAATAATAGTTCAAGTTTTGATATCCAATGCCCAGATAAATCTGATTGGAACTGGTGGTAGACACGCTCCCACCTATGCGGACAAAGAAATCTTTCTCCATCTTGACTTGAAGATGGAGTTCGTATAAATCGGACTCAGGATCATAAACTGCGTGAGGGATAATCTCCGAAATCATATTGTCTGCCAACAGTCGAAAATATCCCCTTTTTAAATCTTCATAAGTGAAGATCTGATGGTTGTCGCTATGAAATTCCTTTCTGATATACGACTGCTGGTGTTCGTTGGCTCCTTCAATATAGATATCACGAAAACGCAGTTGAGGCAAAGTGTTACGATAGGTCATGCGCCTCAGTCGGACATTTTCAGCACTTTCACGACGGGATATTCGCATTTTGATGGAGTCCATCAGGCTGATGGTCCTGTTGTATCCAATATCGTGAAGTTCCTGTAGACGGTCAAAATCCAGCAGATTGACGTCGTTATATTTGAAAGTCATTACAATACCCAACGAATCGGGAATGGAATAATCCGTTTTCTGCATAATCATGTTCTCAAGCTGGCTCATGAGATTGCCTTCCTGAGGTTTTCCCGGATTGGCGGCAACTACGCTGCCGATAATGACATCGGGATGGAAATCCTTCATCATTACATCCGTAGGGAAGTTATTATAAATGCCACCATCATAAGCCAATACGCTGTCTATCTCAATGGGTTTGAATACGAAAGGAAAACTCATTGAGGCTCGCACTGCATCTCCTAAATCACCTTGACGCATGACCAAAGGGCGCTTGTTGTATACATCGGAAGCTACACAGCGGAAAGGAACAAACATTTTATCGAAATTCCCCCGACAAGCAGCCGTAGCCTGTGCAAACAGCTCCACAAATACAAGATTCATCTGAATAGGGCTTACAATATTGGTCGGAAGGATTTGAGGACGAATATGAATGGAATCGCCAAAAGAAAAACGGATATTGGCAAACTCTGGTGTCGGTCTGCTCTGCTTGAAATAATATCCATATTGCGACTCAACCTGCCCGGAATACCATCTTTTGAAATCTGGTGAACGAAGCAGGGCTTCCATATCGTCGGGTGAATAGCCCATGGCATAGAGCGATCCAATGATGGCACCCATAGATGTCCCTGCAATATAATCAATGGGGATATTGTTCTCTTCCAATGCACGGATGATACCGATGTGGGTCATACCCTTGGCACCGCCACCGCTCAATACAAGTCCTACCTTCTGCGCGTTCAAAGCGGAAAGCAGACAACAGCAACACAAGAGGAAGGTATATAGTTTTTTCATATTCTGTAAATAATCATGCTTCAATTCAACAGAAAGAGTATTACGCAGATTGTCAAAAGAGTACAGATCCCCATCACCAGATAGGCAAAAGTGACTTCTTGTTTCAAGTCCTGTTCTTGTTTGTCGGCAATCTGTTCCTGAGCCTGTTTCATATCATCGGCTGTCACTCCTTCCGACAAATGCAATTTCTTTCCGCAATACATTCGGTCGAGACGATCTTTACGACGTTCTCTTCCCAATTTCCGCAATTCACGGTTTTCCTTATCCCGTTGAATCATGTCATTGATACAGCCTAACGTTCCCATAATACCGAATGATTTTTTTCAAATATACGAATTTGTTTTGAACTGTATTCAATTTAGCGAAGAAAAAAAGATTTTTTCGATGAAAAGGGCAAAAAAAGAGGATGTACCATGAAGATACATCCTCTTTTGGAGAGTATAGAAAGTGTTGAAGGGGCTTTATTTAATCAGCTCGATGCTTCGTTTTACGAAGTTATTGAGTGCTTCGCCTTTCAGCATACCGTTTTGCAACAGAGCCAGATCGATGAGCTGGCGGACAACCGGATTCTGGGCGGCATAACCGGCCAGGACGGCTTCCTTCTTCGTCTTCAGTTCGTTCCATTTCTTGTCCAGTTCGCTGAGCTCGTCCTTCTCGGCTGTGGGGATTTCCTCGTCCTTCTTGCCTTCGTGGCTCTTCTTCAGCGCATTGCGACGGTTGTTGGTATCGTCCATAGAGAGCTGAATGGGCACGATGTCGGCTGCGCAGGCCTGTTCTTCACCAGCCAAGACCTCCTTAACCAACGGATGGTCGGCATTGAGTACGAGGTTGAACATATCGGGCATGTCGCCATAGAAACTCATACCGGCCTGAATATTGGCCATTTCCTTCATACGGCGCATGTATTCACTCTGCGTAATCATGACCGGAGCGGCACCTTCGCCCATAGCCTGTGCCACAACGTAGAACTCAGTCTTGTCCATCTTGGGCAGCTGGCTCTTGAACATAGCTGAAAGAGCTTCCTGTTTGGCTGCTTCGAGCACCTCGTTCTTCTTGTCTTCCTTCACGATGAGGTTGTCGATGATATCGCTGTCCACACGGGTGAAGCGAACTTTGTCGAACTTCTGCTCGAGCATGCTTACAACAGCAATGTCCAGCTGGCCGTCCATCAGCAACACATTGTAGCCCTTATTTTTAGCAGCCTCGATGTAGCTATACTGCTCGTCCTTGTTGTTGGCATACAGATAGATCAGGGTATTGTCCTTATCGGTCTGGTTGTCCTTGATGAGCGTCTTGTACTCGTCGAAGGTATATTGCTTGCCGTCGGTGTCGGTGAAGAGGGCAAAATCCTTAGCACGGTCGTAGAAATCTTCTTGCGTCAGCATACCGTAGTTGATGAAGATCTTCAGGTCGTTCCACTTTTCTTCGAACTGTTTGCGGTCGTTCTTGAAGATGGACTGCAGACGGTCGGACACCTTCTTGGTGATGTACGTCGAAATCTTCTTGACGTTGGAATCGCTTTGCAGGTACGAACGCGATACGTTCAACGGGATGTCGGGTGAATCAAGCACGCCGTGGAGCAACGTCAGGAAGTCGGGCACGATGCCTTCTACAGAATCCGTAACGTATACCTGGTTGCAGTAAAGCTGTATCTTGTTCTTGTTCAGCTCGATGTTGCTCTTCACTTTGGGGAAGTAGAGCACGCCAGTGAGGTGGAACGGATAGTCTACGTTCAGGTGAATCCAGAACAGAGGCTCGTCGGACATGGGATAGAGGTCACGATAGAAGGCTTTGTAGTCTTCGTCCTTCAGTTCGCTGGGCTTGCGTGTCCAAAGCGGAGTCGTTTCGTTGATGACGTTGTCTTCAGCGGTTTCTACCTGTTTGCCGTCTTTCCATTCCTTCTTCTTGCCGAAAGCTACGGGCACGGGCAGGAAGCTGCAGTACTTCTTCAGCAGCGTAGAGATGCGGGCTTCTTCGAGGAACTCCTTGCAATCATCGTCGATGTAGAGGACAATATCGGTACCGCGGTCGGCCTTGTCGCAATCCTCGATAGTAAACTCAGGACTGCCGTCGCAGGTCCACTTCACGGCCTGTGCGCCTTCCTTGCACGACTTGGTGATGATTTCCACCTTCTTGGCCACCATGAAGGCCGAGTAGAAGCCCAGACCGAAGTGGCCGATGATGGCGTTCGCGTCGTTCTTGTACTTCTCGAGGAAGTCGTTGGCGCCAGAGAAAGCTATCTGATTGATGTATTTGTCGATTTCTTCGGCGGTCAGACCAATACCGCGGTCGGACACGGTAATGGTGTCCTTACCCAGGCTGACACGGACCGTCAGGTCGCCCAACTCGCCTTTGTACTCACCAATGGAGGCAAGAGTTTTCAGTTTCTGCGTAGCATCAACGGCGTTGGACACCAGTTCGCGCAGGAATATTTCGTGGTCACTGTACAAAAACTTTTTAATGACGGGGAAGATGTTTTCGGTCGTTACCCCAATGTTACCTTTTTGCATAATTCAAACAGTATATTATAGGTTTTACTTATTTTTTCTCTGACGGTAGGGATACAAAAAAAATGCCAGTCCGTCGGGGACTGACATTTTGTCTGTATGATGGCCGGTTTACGGTCAAAGTTTCTGCATCGTCAACTCGTCCTTGCCGTCTTCGTGGGTCACGCTGACGGTATCACCTAGCTGTACGTCGCCCGAGACAATCAGTTCGGACAGGCCGTCTTCCAGGTAGTTCTGGATGGCACGCTTCAGCGGACGGGCACCGAACTGTACGTCGTAGCCCTTCGTAGCAAGGAATTTCTTGGCCGCATCGTCCACCTGAAGATGGTAGCCAATGCCTTCAAGACGCTCATACAGCCCCTTCAACTCGATGTCAACGATGCGCGTGATGGCGTCAAGCGACAACTGGTCAAAGGTAATGATTTCATCCAGACGGTTCAGGAACTCGGGCGAGAAAGTCTTGTTCAATGCCTTTTGGATGACGCCACGTGAGTACTCTTTGTCGTCCGTACGGTTCTGAGCGGCAAAGCCTACACCACGGCCAAACTCCTTGAGTTGGCGCGTACCGATGTTGGAGGTCATGATGATGACCGTATTCTTGAAGTCGATGGTGCGACCCACATTGTCGGTCAAACGACCTTCGTCGAGTACCTGCAAGAGGATGTTGAAGACGTCGGGATGAGCCTTTTCGATCTCGTCCAGCAGGACAATGGAGTAGGGTTTGCGGCGCACCTTCTCGGTGAGCTGTCCGCCTTCCTCATAGCCCACGTAGCCGGGAGCGGCACCTATCATACGCGACACGGTATATTTCTCCATGTATTCACTCATATCGATACGTATCAGCGCATCGTCCGAACCGAACATATAGCGCGCTAACTGCTTGGCCAGATGCGTTTTACCCACACCTGTCGGCCCCAGGAACATGAATGTGCCGATAGGACGGTTGGGGTCTTTCAGGCCCACACGGCTGCGTACAATAGCCTTCACCAACTTCTCGATGGCTACGTCCTGGGCAATGACCTTTTGCTGGAGCTCTTCCTTCATGCCGGCCAGCTTCAGTCCTTCGGCCTGTGCCATACGCTGTACGGGTACACCCGACATCATGGACACCACAGAGGCTATTTCTTCCTCGTCCACCGTCTGACGCTGCTCCTTGAGCTGTGCCTCCCAGTCGGCTTTCATCTGCTCCAGTTGCGTCGTGAGCTCTTTCTCGCGGTCGCGGTAGCCGGCAGCCAATTCAAAATTCTGCGCCTTCACAGCCTCGGTCTTTTGCAGGCGGGCGTTCTCTATCAGGCGTTCCTGCTCTTCGATTTCCTTGGGGGCACTGATGTTGGTCAGGTGTACACGCGAACCGGCTTCGTCGAGGGCAT
The DNA here is from genome assembly GCF_019239235.1 of Caecibacteroides pullorum. Lineage (GTDB taxonomy): Bacteria > Bacteroidota > Bacteroidia > Bacteroidales > Bacteroidaceae > Bacteroides > Bacteroides pullorum. Next base: position 46,915 of record NZ_JAAZTS010000022.1, read on the forward strand.
CGATGGCCTTGTCAGGGAAGTTGCGGTCGTTGATATAACGGGCTGACAACTTGACACACGCCTCGAGGGCGGCATCCGTGTAGCGCACGTTGTGGTGGTCTTCGTATTTCTCCTTGATGTTCTTCAATATCTGCAACGTCTCTTCAGCAGTAGTGGGCTCCACAATAACCTTTTGGAAACGACGCTCCAGCGCACCGTCTTTTTCGATGCTCTTGCGATACTCGTCCAGTGTAGTGGCGCCGATGCACTGTATCTCGCCACGCGCCAGGGCGGGCTTCAGCATGTTGGCGGCATCCATGGTGCCTGCGGCGGCTCCTGCACCGACGATGGTATGTATCTCGTCGATGAAAAGGATGACATTGGGGTTCTTCTGCAACTCGTTGATAATGGATCGGATGCGCTCTTCGAACTGGCCGCGGTACTTGGTGCCTGCCACGACGGACGACATGTCGAGCATGATGACGCGCTTGTCGAAGAGTATGCGCGACACCTTGCGCTGCGTGATGCGCAGGGCCAATCCTTCGACGATAGCCGACTTGCCCACGCCGGGTTCGCCTATCAGCACAGGATTGTTTTTCTTGCGACGGCTCAGAATTTGTGCCAGACGCTCAATCTCGCGTTCACGGCCTACAACAGGATCCAGCTTGCCCTCGGCAGCGGCACGGGTGATGTCAGTGCCGAAGTTATCGAGTACAGGCGTGTCGTTGGCAGGGCGGCGCGTAGCCGTCTGTGCCGAGGCAGACGAACTGCCCATATTGCCACGCCCGCTTTCCTGTCCGGAGCGCGAAGGGCCGACTTCCTCTTCTTCGTCATCGTCTTCGGTAAAGCCCATGCCAGCATTCGGATTGGCCGATTTCATCGTAAGAACGTCGTACACATCCTGATAGGTAATGCCATTGTCTACCAGCACTGTAGATGCCACACTGTTGCCATCTTTCAGGATAGCCAGCAGCAAATGCTCCGTGTCGGCCAGTTCGCTCTTCAGCAAGCGGGCTTCGAGCATGCATATTTTAAGGATTCGGGTAGCAGTAAGTGAGAGGGGTACTTCTGCCTCAGGCAGGAAATCACCTTCCGACTCTATGCTCTCCTCCAGGTTTCTTTTGATTCGATTTACGTCCGCATCAAGTTTCATGAGCACTTCCATAGCTTTTCCGCCGCCATCGCGCAAAATGCCAAGCAGCAGATGTTCAGGGGCTATAAGGCTGCAACCCAGCCGATTGGCCTCTTCCTTGCTATAGGTCAGTACGTCCGAAACTCTTTGTGAAAATTGACTGTTCATTGATTTACTCCTTTTGTTTGGGTTATAATCCGGGGCAAAGATACGCATTTTTAGCGGCTTTGCCACGATGTTTCAAGTAATAATCAGCAAATCCTGTGCCAAAAAGAGCAAAGCTGTCTTTTCTTCATTTGCCCATATAACAAAGTGTCACTCATTTTTGCAAAATATATACTTTTCGAAATAGAAAAAGGCAGCATGCTGACTCGTCCGTTTTTCTATCGACGCGAAATAGAAAGAAAAAAGCCTGTAAAATGCTGCTTGGCAAGCAAAAAAGAGCATGTCGCGAGGCATTACATTGCTTTTCATGCGAAAAAACACCGTATTTTCCATCCATAAACATCTACTTTAGCCCGCTAAAGTCTTACTTTGGCTTCGAAAAGTAGGGGATAGAGGGGTAGAAAGCCTTGTTTTTGCCCTATTATTTTTCTCGTTGGAATGTAAAGATTTCGCTATCACACTGAGAGCGAGACAATAAGCTGCTTTGCGCTTTAAAATTTGCCATCAACCTTTACCTTGGGGCGAAAGAAGCGATTCTCAGCGCATTAAGAAAGCAAAATGTCAGATTGTCAAAGTGAAAAGGCAAGTAGTTCAAAAAGGTTAAGTCAAAGTAAAACGTTTAAATAAGTTAAATAAGCAAGCCGGAAACAGAAAAACAATTGAGGAAGATTGTTTATTCATAAAAAAGTACTATATTTACAATGACACACTTTTAAAACTAATTCAATAAAAGGCTTATGAAAAGAATTACTTTACTCGGAATCATTTCATTATTGTTTATCTTTGCATGATGAAGATAATCATCCAACTAACAACACTGAAAATGAAAATGTTCAAATAGAAAAGTTTATGAAAGAAATAGAGGAAATGCGCCTCTATATAGGAACACTTTCTATATCAGAATTGCAAGTCTTGCACCAAGAATGTCTTAACTATTTAAATGCGAGCGAATCGAAAAAAGAAGAGATGTATGCTGACATACAACAAATTTTACATTTAAATTCTAATTTGTCAATAGAAATAAAAACGGAGAGTGTACGAAATAAAGCTTATCAGGAATTGAATAAATTCTTATTCCCCAATATTGAAGAAATAACAACAAAGGGAAGTGAAGATTGTGCATCTGTAAGAGATAGAAAATTGAACTCGCTTGCTAACAAATACGCAATTGAATTTACCGGACCATGCTTGGCTGGTCCACTTACAGGAGGTATTGGAACAGCTATTTCCATAGCAGTAATTACAGCTGTTACAGAAATTGAAAGAAGAGAAATTTGGGCTGAATATGATGATTGTGTAAAAAACTCATAAATAAATTATGGAACGAAAAGCATCTATTATTCATTACAACTGGAAAATTCTTTTAATCTATTTGACGTTTTTTTTGGTTGTAGTTGTGCGTCTGTGTACAATGGACGCTTCGGAAAGTATCATACCTGGCATAGAAAAATTATCTACAGAGGCATTGTGGATTATTGTAGCCATACTGCTGTTGGCTTTTTCAGCATATATTGGCCGAAGAGTCTATAAGGTTTGGTTGGAAGGGCGGAAGTTGGAGGCAGTGATTATCTTGGTTGTGAACTTCGCCTTGATGGCGGTGATATTACTCTGGTGAGCACACCTCTAATTATATAAGGCCTGCCGAAGTTCTGCCTTAGGCGGGCTTTCTTGTGCTATTCCTTAGACCGTGCCTAGCCGTCCCCGGACACATCGCTCCTTGAAACTTTCTTTCCGAAATGTTTTCGTATGTCGTAAAAAAGCAGTACTTTAGCGTGGTTTTTCACGAACCATGCAATGTATAATTAATAATCTTTTTAAATGCTTGAACAAGACAGAATTATAAAGATTAACATCGAGGAGGAAATGAAGTCATCGTACATTGACTACTCCATGTCGGTCATTGTTTCGCGTGCCCTTCCGGATGTTAGAGATGGTTTTAAGCCTGTTCACCGAAGAATTCTTTTCGGTATGATGGGGCTGGGAAATACGTCGGACAAACCTTATAAGAAATCGGCCAGAGTAGTAGGTGAAGTGTTGGGTAAGTACCACCCGCACGGCGACTCGTCCGTCTATGGCGCATTGGTACGTATGGCACAACCGTGGGCCATGCGCTACATGCTGGTAGACGGCCAGGGCAACTACGGCTCGGTAGACGGCGACAATGCAGCGGCCATGCGTTACACGGAGTGCCGCCTGCAGAAGATCGGTGAAGACATGATGCAGGACCTCGACAAGGAAACCGTCGACATGCAGAACAACTTCGACGACTCCCTCCAGGAGCCCACCGTGATGCCTACACGCATCCCGAACCTGCTGGTAAACGGTGCTTCAGGTATTGCCGTCGGTATGGCCACCAATATGCCTACACATAACCTCTCGGAGGTGATCGACGCTTGTGTAGCCTACATTGACAACAACGATATCGAAATAGAGGAGTTGATGAACTACGTCAAGGCTCCTGACTTCCCCACAGGAGGTTACATCTATGGTATGAGCGGTGTACGCGAAGCCTATCTGACGGGACGTGGTCGCGTAGTGATGCGTGCCAAGGCCGAGATTGAAACTGGGCAGACGCATGACAAGATTGTCGTTACCGAAATACCTTATGGCGTAAACAAGGCTGAGCTCATCAAGAGCATCGCCGACCTGGCCAACGAGAAGAAAATCGAAGGCATCACAAACGCCAACGACGAATCCGACCGCGAAGGTATGCGCATCGTCATCGACGTGAAGCGCGATGCCAACGCCAGCGTAGTGCTGAACAAGCTCTACAAGATGACTATGCTCCAGACATCGTTTGGCGTGAACAACGTGGCACTGGTACACGGACGTCCGCGTCTGCTGAACCTGAAAGAGCTCATCAAATACTTCGTAGAGCATCGTCACGACGTCGTTATCCGCCGCACGCAGTTCGACCTACGCAAGGCTAAGGAACGTGCCCACATTCTGGAAGGTTTGATCATCGCTTCGGACAATATCGACGAAGTAATCCGCATCATCCGTGCCGCCAAGACGCCAGCTGATGCTATTACGGGCCTGATGGAGCGTTTCCAACTGACTGAGATACAGAGCCGTGCCATCGTCGAGATGCGTCTGCGCCAACTCACAGGCCTGATGCAAGACCAACTGCACGCCGAATACGAGGAAATCAAGAAACAGATTGCTTACCTGGAGGAAATCCTGGTGAACGACGAGCTTTGCCGTAAGGTCATCAAGGACGAACTCATCGAGGTGAAAGAAAAATACGGCGACGAGCGCCGCTCCGAAATCGTGTATTCTTCCGAGGAATTCAACCCCGAAGACTTCTACGCCGACGACGAGATGATTATCACCATCTCGCACATGGGCTACATCAAGCGTACGCCGCTGAGCGAATTCCGTGCACAGAACCGTGGTGGGGTAGGCTCCAAAGGTTCTGAAACCCGCGATGAGGACTTCGTAGAGCACATCTATCCGGCCACGATGCACAACACCATGATGTTCTTTACCCAAAAAGGTAAATGCTACTGGCTGAAAGTGTACGAAATACCCGAAGGTTCGAAGAACTCGAAGGGACGAGCCATCCAGAATCTGTTGAACATCGACTCCGACGATGCTGTCAATGCCTACCTGCGCGTGAAGAACCTGAACGATCAGGAATTCATCAACAGCCACTACGTGCTGTTCTGCACCAAGAACGGTGTCATTAAGAAGACCTTGCTCGAACAGTATTCTCGTCCACGCCAAAACGGTGTGAACGCCATCACCATCCGCGAAGACGACCGCGTCATCGAAGTTCGCATGACCAATGGTGACAATGAAATCATCATCGCCAACCGCAACGGACGCGCCATCCGCTTCCACGAAAGTGCCGTACGTGTCATGGGCCGTACCGCAACAGGTGTACGCGGCATGACCCTCGACGAAGACGGACAGGACGAAGTTGTCGGCATGATCTGCATCAAAGACCCTGAGGCAGAAACCATTATGGTCGTTTCTGAGCAGGGATACGGCAAACGTTCGGACATCGAGGACTACCGCAAGACCAACCGTGGTGGCAAGGGTGTGAAGACCATCAGTATCACCGAGAAGACAGGTAAGCTTGTGGCAATCAAGTCTGTAACGGATGAGAACGATCTGATGATCATCAACAAGTCTGGTATCACCATTCGTCTGAAAGTAGCCGACGTACGTATCATGGGCCGTGCTACGCAGGGAGTACGTCTTATCAATCTGGAGAAACGAAATGACGAGATTGGCTCCGTTTGTAAGGTAACTTCAGAAACAGAGGAAGATGAACCACAGGACGAGAACCTGCCAGAGAATGAAAACAACGTTGAAAACGCTGAAAATGAAACTAATAATGAATAAGAATAGACAACATAGTTCTAATTTAAACTTTTCTACAATCATGAAAAAAGTATTATTTACAGCTGCTTTGCTGCTTGTTGCAGGCTTTACCTTTGCCCAAGAGAAGTCAGTAAAAGAAGCTAAAAAGATGGCAAGTGCAGTACAACCTGATTTTGCCAAAGCAGAAGAACTGATCAATCAAGCTTTAACCAATCCTGAAACAAAGGATCAGGCTGAAACTTGGAATGTAGCTGGTTTCATCCAGAAGAGAAGAAGCGAAAAGGAAATGGAAAATGCTTACCTGAGAAAGCCGTATGACACACTTCAGGTGTACAACAGCGCATTGAACATGTGCCAGTACTATTTCAAGTGTGATGAATTGGCACAGATTCCCAATGAAAAGGGTAAGATCAAGAACAAGTACAGAAAAGCCAATTCAAGTGCTATCTTGGCAGAACGTGGTAATCTGATTAACGGTGGTATTCAGTACTACAACATGTATCTGGGAAATGAAAACAAAGAAGACGGAAAGAAAGCATTAAGTTTCTTCGGTACATATGTAGATATCGCCGGCAATCCTATGTTTGCTGAAAACGAGGCAGTTAAGGCTGACACTTTGCTGCCGCAAATCGCATATTACGCAGCTATGGTAGCCACTCGTTTGGAAGACTATCCCAGCGTATTGAAATATGCTCCGTACGCAAAAGAAGATAAAGAAGTTGGTAAGTATGCCATGGAATTTATCTCTTCAGCATTGAAAGCTCAAGGTGAAACAGACAAATGGGTAGCTTCACTGCAAGAAGGTGTGCAAAAATATCCTGACCATCAGTTCTTCTTTGGTAATCTGATTGATTACTACAGCAACAATAACAAATATGATGAAGCTATGAAGTTTGCTGATGATATGCTGGCTAAGGATCCGAATAACACATTCTATCTGTATGTAAAGGGTTATCTGTATCACAATCAGTATAATACTTTAAAAGAACAGAAGAAAGATGCTGAAGCTGCTGCAGCTTTGGAGAAAGCCATTGAATTCTATCAGAAGACCACAGAAATTGATCCTAATTATGCAGAAGCATATTCTAACTTAGGTTTGGTTTACTGTCTGCAAGCTCAAGACTTTTCTGAGAAGTCTACAACTGACGTAAACGATCCGAAGTATAGAGAAGATCAAGAAGCATTAAAAGTCTTCTATGAAAAAGCAAAACCTTGCTACGAGAAAGCAAGACAATTACAACCCGAAAGAAAAGAACTGTGGCTGAACGGTCTTTACAGAGTTTATTACAATCTGCAAATGGGTGCTGAATTTGAAGAAATCGAGAAGCTTGGTAATTTCTAAAATTTGCTTTGATTTGTAACAGCAATTAATTTATATAATAGAATGAAGGTGTGTCAAAAAGCACACCTTCTTTGTTTAGCACAAAGCCCCGACTTTCACAAGCTGGGGCTTTGTTATTACCTAAAGATTTTGTATCTTTAAGCCTAAAGA
>NZ_JAAZTS010000023.1 GCF_019239235.1 Caecibacteroides pullorum
AAAATAAAATTGACCCCCATCACCAGGACTTTTAAAGGGGCAATCGTATGATAAATAAGGTGGGCAGATTCTTTTTGGCCAAAGGGGTCAAATTTGTTTGGCTTTTCCAGGTATGAATTGGATAATTTTATTTTTGGCAGGATTGTTTGAGGTAAGCCTTACATTCTGCTTGGGAAAAACGAGAGAGGCATCAGGTATTGGTTTTTATCTGTGGGGAAGCGGTTTCTTGGCTTCCACGGTATTGAGTATGGCATTACTTGCCAAAGCGGTTCAGACTTTGCCATTGGGCACGGCATACGCCATTTGGACGGGTATCGGAGCGGTCGGCACGGTCTTGATTGGGATATTCGTTTTCAAAGAGCCGGCCACTCCCATACGGCTTTTCTTCCTGTTCACGCTCATTGCCTCCTTGATTGGATTGAAAGTTGTGTCATACTGAAAGGAGGAATAAATGATGAAATATGAATTGAGAGAAAACCACGGCATTCCGGCACCTCTGCTGGCTCTGCTGGCAGTCGCTACCGGGCTTTCCGTTGCCAACTGCTACTACAACCAGCCTTTGTTGGGCAGCATGGCAAAGGATTTTGGGGTAAGCGACTTTTCTGCCAGCATGGTTGCGACATTGACCCAGATAGGTTATGTAGTCGGACTTGTGTTTGTCATTCCGCTTGGCGATTTGGTTTCACGAAAGCAGCTGATATTGACCAATTATATCATTTCATCGTGCGCATTGCTTGCCATAGCACTTGCCCCTAACATCTATTGGGTGTGGGGCGCATCCTTGCTTGCCGGAGCATCTTCGGTTATGCCGCAGTTCTTCATCCCGTTGGTGTCTTTCCATTCAGCACCAGCACACAAAGTACGCAACGTGGGGATTATACAGTCCTGTCTGCTCATAGGCATTCTTGGCTCACGGGTGTTAAGTGGTTTCCTGGCTGATATGTGGGGATGGCGTTCCGTCTATTTTGTGGCTTGTGTGTTTATGCTCGGATGCTTTCTTATGATTTACAAGATGCTTCCCGTTCTGCCTGCTCGTTCACGTGAAAATTATGCGGGTCTGATGAAATCCTTGTTGCGTCTGCTTGCCAAATACCCGTACTTGCGTATCGCTTCGTTGAGGGCGGCATTGGCTTATGGCTCGTTCTTTGCGTTGTGGAGTTGCCTTGCTTTCCGGATGAAGCAAGAGCCATTCTTTGCGGATGACGATATTATCGGGGCACTCGGTTTGTGCGGATTGGCAGGTGCGTCTACGGTTGTATTCATTAGCGGCTATATCCAGAAGTACGGCGTAAGGTTCTTCTCCATTGTCGGGGGATGTGTTATCTTGGCTGCATGGTTGTTGGCATTTTTTGGAAATGACAGCTACTTGTGGATGATAATCGCCATCCTTTTGATTGATGCAGGAATGCAATGCATCCATTTGTCAAATCAGACCAGCGTGGTCTCCCTTGACGCATCCGCCATCAACCGAGTCAATACCGTTTATATGACCATCTACTTTCTGGGCGGTTCTGCTGGTACGTTCGTTTCAGGTCTGTTTTGGCAACATTACGGATGGGCAGGCGTGGTAGGAGTAGGAGTTGCCTTTACCGTGGCTTCCTTGTTCGTTAATTGCTTCCAACCAAGACTGCATAAGGATGAATGCTCAATATTCTGACTAAAATAATTTTTGGAATGATCCTTTCAGTCTGAATATTTTTCATACCTTTGTACCGTAAGAGTTTCCCGAACAAGCAAAGCGATGCAGACCACGGCAATTAGAACGGTTACCAACTCATTACCCGAAAACGAGGCAATTCTTCTAACTTTCTTGATTTCAAAGAGGTATATTCCTCATACAGATTTACGGAAAATTCATGGAAAAACGCCCCAACTTCAACAGATATTTCCTTTTATCCGCCTACAACCTTACTTCTAAAACTCCCAATACTCTTTAAGCACCAACCCGTCACATTCCTTCAACAACTTCAGAAGTCCGGGTTTGTGCTCCAGGCCAACCAATACCAACAAACGTTTGCCTGAATAGGCTTCGGCCATCTTCCGGATATTGGCAGCCATCACCTCGTTGCGCTCATACCAACGGGACGAACAAAGCCTCGCCAATGATTGAGCATCTCCTCCGTTTCCACAATAGACACCAACTTCTGATAAAGAATATACTCACGAAGCGACAAATATCCCATCGTCATGCTGGAATTCATGTCACGCGGTGAAGCGAATTCCATATCATTATAGTTCATCACTTGGAGGATCAGCTCCATATCTTCCCGATTCTTCCGACTCAGTTTATCCGCCCGATACAAGGACAATGCGTCGCGCCACATGCTGTCCTGCCGTTCAAAGTACCGATGCTCCCGATACCATTCATTTCGACCCGTAATTTCGAAAGGACGTAAATCTACGCCCCGCTCCTGCTGGTAGCGATGCGCTCCTATGTTTTCATTAGTCGACAGAAGGTCGGGATACTTCTCCAGATCGAAGCGGAAATTTTTGTCGAAGAAAGTAGAATCCAGCTCCATCAACACCACATCGGGCTGAACCCGCAACAGGATGGCATAAACACTATCACTATTGAAATACGTACAAGGATTATGTTTCGTCCCCACCAGACAAACTTCAGTCTGGCCTTGTACCCGACAGAGACTACAAAGAATAAACAGGCAAAATATCAGACTTTTTTTCATACGCTTAATAATGGTACACCTCAGTACAAAGATAACACTTCCATTTCAAAAGCAAACAGCTTTGAACAAGCGAAAAGGAAAAATCACATCCGATGCTAGAAATTTATAACAGGTTTACTATCTTTGTAATCGGGTTAAGAATATCCTTCCAAACCAATACGCATGAGAGAGAAAAAGAAGAAACGCTATGCCTGTCTCATACTTGAAAAACGGCATAATCGGCTCACGTTTCTGTATTCCAAACCTTAAACCTCTATTGAGCCCATAGAGAAATTGTATAACCATGAACAGATTTATCATTCCCCTGTTTACGTTCATCAGTCTCTTTTGGACAGCTTGCAATGACGACGACAAGCCGACAGATATCGTGAAAGAGATTGCCATGTCAGTTTCTTCGGAAACAGGCATCATGTATGCCCCCTCCGATACCGATAAAGAACACCCCATAGAATGTATGCTCATCAAGACTGAAGACAATTTCAAAGAATGGCAACCGCTTGCTTTCGGTGCCATCGAAGGCTTCACCTACGAACGAGGGCATGAATATGAACTTCGGGTCAAAAGAACCATTCTTGCCAATCCACCGATGGATGCCCCAGACCGCACCTATACGCTTGTATCCATTCTTCAGGACCGGCTTGTCACTGAGCCTGAAATACCGGATGACAAAGAAATCCAATCGGAAGAAGATATCGAGTACGAAGAATCATGCCCCATCAACAAGTATGCTATTGCTATGGGAAAAGAACTGTTGGTTGACAGTGAAGGTAATATAAGATATAATAACGGTGATCGGTTACCATCTTATGATATGGCTCGGCTTTGGATAGAAAACATTCTCCCTAAAGATGATCCGAATTGGATAGATCTCCAACGTATCCCCTATATGGCGACTTATATTTATGTTTTGTCACCCCTTACTGATGAAATCCGCCTGATCAGAAACGGTTCATCGGGACCGATGTTCAAGGATGTAGTTCCGGAGGACGAGTTCAATCACATCACAGGTTCCATGCAGGCAGGCGAAGAACTGCATTACGCACTGATTCTTGCCAATGTCTACAAACTAGGATTGCAAAAATTGGAATTCACGCTGAAGAAGCAATAATACGAACTGTCATCCTTAAATATATAAAGTACATTATTAAGGCGCGGATTACGCGGAAGAGCACGGAAAAGACTAAAAAAGATCCGTGAATTCCCGCGTAATCCGCGCCTTCATGCTACAATCGGCCAGTCACTCTTTACCACTTTCTCATATTCCTCCCCAAAAAGTTCTATTTTTGTGTAGTTTTTCCGACGGCGCCTGCGTCTAACGGACAAAAAACAACTACTTAATTCGATATGGAAACATTGGATACTACATTTGCGCAAATGATCAGGGAACACAAAAGCACCATCTACACGGTGTGCTTCATGTTCTCGAAAGATTCCGATGAAGTCAGCGACCTGTTTCAGGAAGTACTCATCAATCTGTGGAAAGGCTACGCATCTTTCCAAAACCGCAGCAGCGTTGACACCTGGATTTGGAAGGTGAGCTTCAACACCTGTATCTCCTACGAACGGAAAAAGCAGAAGCGGGCCACCCTCCCACTAACCATGGACATCAACCTGTTTGAAGACAAGGACGAAGACTCCCGGCAAATCCGGCAACTCTACGACCGCATCCACCGGCTCAAGCCTTTCGATCGTGCCATCGTCCTGCTATGGCTGGAAAACATGAGTTACGAAGAGATAGGTGCCATCGTCGGCATCTCGACCAAGAACGTATCCGTGCGCCTGTATCGCATCAAGGAGGAGTTGAAAAAAATGTCGAACCGCTAAAAACGCATCAGTATGGAAAAGTATCAAGATAACTTCGAACTGGAAGAAATGAAACAACAAATCCAGTTATTGAAAGACAAGCTGGCCAAAGAAACCATTATCAGCGAAAAAATGATGATGCAATCCACCCGGGAAAAACTAACCTATATCAATCGCAATAAGAGACTCATGTATATAGGAATTCCGTTTGCCCTGATCTATTGCAATATGTTTTTCATCTGGATGAACTATTCATGGATGTTCTGTGTCGTCACTTCCCTCTTTCTGATTGCCGCCTGCCTGTATCAGATATACAGCCACAAAGGCGTAAACATCCAAGAAATATCGACCGACAATCTGGTGGACATCAGCAAAGCCCTGATACGCATGAACCGTCTGGGGCTGAAATGGCTGTGTTTCGGACTGCCGTTCGCCCTGCTATGGATTGTTTGGTTCATCATTGAGAGCTACCCCAAAGAAAGCGGAGAATCCATCTGCATCGGAGGAAGTGTCGGGTTCGTGGCCGGAGCCATCATAGGCCTGCGGTATCTCAAGAATAAACGTCGCAAAGCCAAGGAGGCCATCCGCGACATCGAGGAATACACCCGGGAGGACTAAAATTCCATAGCCAACATTACCCACCCTAAACATCAACATTAGCTCCGTAAAGTGGCACTTTAGCGCGCTAAAGAGGGACTTTACGGAGCTAAAGAGGGATACTGCATTTCCATCTCCAAAGTTCTGTTCGAACGGACTACAGTACACATATTTTTTCTCCAGTCAGGAAATTCTTTTTTGTTAGTCAGGAAAAAATATTTTGCCAGTCAGGGCACGACATATACAAGAGTGACAAAGCAACAGATACGCAATTCAAGGAATACAAAGCCAAGAAATTGAAACATTGCATAATTTTGATAGAACAATTCCGATTGCATCGTTTAGTTGTATGTTCAGACTATAATATAGAGCTTTCCGTTTTTTGGAAAATCTGCAAAAAGAAATCAGGAACTTGAAGGGATAATCAAGAACAAATGCTATCTTTGCAATACTAACAAAAAATAGAGTTGTTCAACCCATATGAAATGGCAAGTGTGCATATAGCTACGCTTAACGGATAGCATTTTAGTCATAGTTATTCAGCAACAGACAGGCTTATAATAGGTTTGTCCTTTCTTGTTTTGCCATTATTCCAAATTCATAATTATGCGATGTGTCATGCCGCCTTGCGCAGCAGGACTTGTCGCATCATATCAAGTTGAACAATGAACTATACATATAAGAATATTTGGCTCATCAACTTTCCCGTAATGATGAGCATCCTTATCGAACAACTTATCAATATTACCGATGCTATTTTCTTGGGACATGTAGGAGAAATAGAACTGGGTGCATCCGCTCTTGCCGGGATTTGGTATCTGGCTATCTATATGCTTGGCTTCGGTTTCAGTTTGGGCTTACAGGTCGTTATCGCACGGCGTAATGGCGAGCAGCATTATTCCGAAACAGGGAAGACATTCTTTCAAGGATTGTTTTTCCTGTCGGGACTTGCTGTCTTTTTGTATTTGTTCTCCAAACTGTTTTCCCCGATTATTCTAAGTAGGCTGATTGCTTCTGCGGAAGTCTATCATGCTGTGATTGATTATTTGGACGGGCGAATTTGGGGACTATTGTTCTCCTTTCCATTCCTTGCTTTACGTTCGTTCATGGTCGGCATCACCCGTACAAAAGCCTTGAACATGGCGGCTCTGACAGCTGTATTAGTGAACATTCCAAGTAATTGGCTGCTCATATTCCATTGGAACATGGGAATAGCAGGTGCAGCCATCGCATCGTCTTTTGCCGAAGCGTGTTCGTTGGCAGTGTTGGCAATTCGTGTTTCACGTAAAATGGATAAAAGGCTTTATGGCTTGTCTTGGAGCTTCGACAAAGGTGTATTACTCCATGTTTGTCGTGTATCCGTTTGGAGCATGTTCCAATCGTTTATCAGCGTAGCCCCTTGGTTTCTGTTTTTCGTAGCAATAGAACATTTGGGAGAATTGCAACTGGCAGTGGCAAACATTCTCCGAAGCATATCCGCCCTGTTCTTTGTCATTGTCAATTCATTTGCCGCCACAACTGGTTCGTTAGTAAGCAATCTGATTGGAGCAAACGAAAGAGGACAAGTGTTTCCGCTGTGCAGCAGGGTTATACGATTAGGCTATGCCATCGGCTTACCGCTGATTACGCTTGCGTTGGTATTCCATCAGCCTGTTGTCAGTGTCTATACAGATAATTCGAATATCGTACAAACTGCATGGTTGCCGTTTGTGGTCATGTTGCTTAACTACGTCTTTGCCTTACCCGGTTATGTCTATATGAATGCTGTAACGGGAACAGGAGCAACACGGACAGCTTCCATCTTTCAGGCGACAACCATTGTCGCCTATCTGCTCTACCTGTGGGGATTGAGCCATTGGGATGTACCCCTTGCCGTTTATTGGACGGTAGAATACCTGTTCGTGATTGGACTTGGGGTGCAATCTGTTATTTATCTTAAATATAAACACTATTAAAAATTGAATGTCATGATGAAAAAGATATATCCACGCACAGGCGACACGCAGACTGTGTACCTGAATGCGGTTGTAAAAGACCCGTCTATCGAAGTGGGCGACTATACCATCTACAATGATTTCGTGTCCGATCCGTTGCTTTTCGAACGAAACAATGTGCTCTATCATTACCCTATCAACCATGAGCGGCTGATAATTGGCAAGTTTTGTTCCATTGCCTGCGGTGTGAAATTTCTGTTCAACTGTGCCAACCATACCTTGAAATCCTTATCCACCTATACTTTTCCGCTTTTTTATGAAGATTGGGATTTGCAGAAATCGGACGTGGTAACAGCTTGGGATAACAAAGGCGACATCGTGATAGGCAACGATGTATGGATAGGCTATGAAGCATTGATTATGGCTGGCGTTCACATCGGCAACGGGGTAATCATAGGCTCCCGTGCCGTTGTTACGAAAGATGTACCGCCTTATACGATAGTTGGCGGTGTTCCTGCTCGACCAATAAGGAAACGTTTCACGGACGATACAATTCAAAAACTGGAAGCATTGAAATGGTGGGATTGGTCTTATGAGAAAATCAAGCAAAGTTTGCCTTATCTTTTGAATGGAGATATCGAAAATTTATCAAAACAAAAATTCCCGTAAAGCACTGACTTTACGGGAATTAACTCGCGGAGAGACAGGCTCTCGAACTTATACTTTCACAGAATATCATAAAACTGCAAACGACTGATAATCAAGTGTAAATTACAATATAGAGTAAAAGTAAATGTTTCTAAATGTCTTTTGCTATCTCAATAATTGGGTGTATATTTGGGTGTAGAATTTCAAACGCACCCAATTATGAATATCAAGCGCAACATCATTTTTGCATTGGAGAGCCGGAAAAAGAACGGTGTGCCAATCGTAGAGAACGTACCCATCCGTATGCGTGTCATCTTTGCCAGCCAACGCATCGAGTTTACAACGGGCTACCGGATTGACGTAGCCAAATGGGATGCAGATAAGCAGCGGGTAAAGAACGGATGTACCAACAAGCTAAAGCAAAGTGCAGCCGAAATCAATACGGACTTGCTGAAATACTATGCCGAAATCCAGAATATTTTCAAGGAATTTGAGGTGCAGGAGGTCATGCCAACGACCCAACAGTTGAAGGAAGCTTTCAACATGAGAATGAAAGACACCAGCGAAGAACAGCCGGAAGAAGCCCCTGTCAGCTTTTGGGAGGTGTTCGATGAGTTTGTAAAAGAGTGCGGTAACCAGAATAACTGGACGGCATCCACCTATGAAAAATTTGCAGCAGTGAGGAACCACCTCAAAGAGTTCAAGGAGGATGCAACGTTCAACTATTTCAACGAGTTTGGATTGAACGAATACGTCAACTTCCTGCGTGACACCAAGGATATGAGAAACAGCACCATCGGCAAGCAAATGGGATTCCTCAAATGGTTCCTGCGCTGGAGCTTCAAGAAAGGACATCATCAGAACATTGCATACGATACGTTCAAACCGAAACTGAAAACCACCTCGAAAAAAGTAATCTTCCTGACTTGGGATGAACTGAACAAGCTGAAAGACTACCAGATACCCAAGGATAAGCAATACCTGGAACGTGTGCGTGATGTTTTCCTGTTCTGCTGCTTTACGAGTTTGCGGTATTCGGATGTTCGCAATCTGAAAAGAAGCGATGTGAAGTCCGACCACATCGAAATAACCACAGTCAAGACTGCCGACAGCCTGACGATTGAACTGAACAAATACAGCAAAGCCATACTGGACAAATACAAGGACATCCATTTCGAGAATTACATGGCTCTGCCCGTCATCAGCAACCAGAAGATGAACGATTACCTGAAAGAGCTGGGCGAACTGGCAGAAATCAACGAGCCTGTACGGGAAACCTACTACAAGGGAAATGAACGTATTGATGAAGTCACACCCAAATACGCTTTGCTCAGTACCCATGCAGGAAGAAGGACATTCATCTGCAATGCGCTGGCTCTCGGAATCCCGGCACAGGTGGTCATGAAATGGACGGGACACAGCGACTACAAAGCTATGAAACCCTACATTGACATAGCGGATGATATTAAGGCAAATGCCATGAACAAGTTTAATCAACTATAAAAGTATCAAACAGTTTCATAGATAGTTACCAATGACTATATTTGTAGAAATTATCATCACAATATGAGCAACAAGGAATCCAACATAGAGAAAACGAATTTTGATGCATTCATACAAGCGGTCGGTTCGGAAATAGAACAGGCACAAGTAAGGCTGATTGTTGCAGCCAATGCACAAATGCTGTTCCATTACTGGAAGATAGGCAATTACATCCTTTATCACCAGCAGCTGCACGGATGGGGAAGCAAAATCATCAAGCAGTTGGCAAAGGCTATCCGACTGCATTACCCTGAAAAGAAAGGCTATTCGGAACGTAACCTTACCTATATGTGCCAGTTTGCAAAAGCATATCCTTTAAGAGCGTTGCAAAGTTTCATAGAAACAGATGCAAGCCTGTCTGTCCCAACCATACAGAGTGTGACCAATGAAGTATTAAAACTGAATGACAAGCAATTTACGCAGGAACTTACTGCGCAAATGCAATCGATTGATTGTCAATCATTAGCAATTACGCAGGAAGTTCCTGCGCAATTTGAAGATGTGGGAAAAACCGTGTCTGCCATTTACAGGATGGGAATCAGGGAAATAGAAGAAGTTTTCTTGACCTCTCCTATAGCCAAAATAAACTGGACAAGCCAAATGACTATACTTGACAGTTCGCTACCTTTAGGTCTAAGCTACTGGTACATGAAGCAGTCTGTGGAAATGGGATGGAGCAGCAATGTATTGAAAATGCAAATTGACAGTGATTTGTATAGCCGACAAATCAGCAACAACAAGGTAAACAATTTCACGACCACACTTCCGGCTCCACAAAGCGACCTTGCCAATTACCTACTCAAAGACCCGTACATCTTTGATTTGGCAGGAGCCAAAGAAAAAGCAGACGAAAGGGATATTGAAGAACAGCTGGTGAAACACGTTACCCGCTACCTGTTGGAAATGGGCAACGGTTTTGCCTTCGTTGCCCGGCAGAAGCACTTCCAAGTCGGAAACAGCGATTTCTTTGCCGACCTGATTCTATATTCCATTCCGTTGCACGCATATATCGTGGTAGAATTAAAGGCTACCCCATTCAAACCGGAGTATGCAGGACAACTGAACTTCTACATCAATGTGGTGGATGATAAACTGAGGGGAGAGAATGACAACAAGACTATCGGGTTGTTGCTATGCAAGGGAAAAGACGAAGTTGTGGCACAATACGCATTGACAGGCTATGACCAGCCCATCGGCATCAGCGATTACCAATTGAGCAAAGCGATTCCCGAGAAACTGAAATCAGCGTTGCCCAGCGTGGAAGAAGTGGAAGAAGAACTGGCCTCTTTCCTTGACAAAGACAATAACACTCAAAAATAGTTGCGTCCATGAAAGATGTAATTACAACGCTGATTCCCCGATACGGAGAATTGAACAGAATATATAAAGACTGGTTTGATAATAAAGGTTTCTCTTTTGAAAAGCAGAAATTCATTACCAAGTTCTATCTGGACTACAATGATGTAACGGTTCTTGAAACAGCCATTCTTGAACTGGTGTTTCATCTTCCACAGGAGCAATACACACTGATTCTGAATAGCCTGAAAAAGGAAGTATGCGAAAACATAAGTTATTACAAGAAAGGATGTATGCCGGATGAACAGACCGTTTACAATATCTGCTTCCGAGTTTCAGAAATCTATAAAGAAGCCATAGAAGAACAGCAATACAAGACGACCAAGCTCCATGCTCCGCTAAACGAAGCATACCACCGATACGATTCCATAGGTTATCGGGAACACACTGCAGAGGATGAAAAGCGTGCGGAAATGGAATATGAACGGTGCAAAGATGAATACGAGGAGAAAAAAAACAAGCTGACCGAACTCTACGATCTGCAAAAACAGACCAGAGAGAAAGCCCTGCAATATGCAAAAAGCCGTTTCAATGAAATCTATCGGCTGGGCTGCCACCTCAAAGAGACATTGGCGAAATATGTATTTGATGAAACAAACGAGCCGGAAGAGCCAGCCGAACAAGAACCAAATGCCCCCAACATACAGGAAGAAGTGCTGGGAACGAAACAGACTGAGTATTTCAATATGGAACTGCTTTCGCTCATTCATGTAACCTGCGTGGGAGAACAGTTCGAGAATATTTCCGAACATGATTTCTATACCTGCATGAACCTGCTACCAAGCGACACCAAACCCCAAATCAGACCGAGAGAAAAAATACGTACCTGCTATCTGATATTCCTGATGAGCGAAAAACTGCCCAAACAGGACAGGGAGAATTGGAAGAGGAATATCCTGAAAATATTGGATATTGAGGAAAGCTACTACAAGTCAAAGTACAAAGAGCCTGTTTCCGATTTCCCCAGTGACAGCAACCGGAAATTTGCCAAAGAAATGGATGGTATATTCCGATAATCTGTGATATGCCCTGACATTTTACGAAACAACCACTTTTACCACTCAAATTAAATTTTTGAGTGGTATTTTTATTATCTGATATTCAGATAAATAACAAGATATTCCATTTATATCAACCACATCCTTACCACTTACAACCCTACCTAATTTTGCATCGTTCGAGAACAGAGATAACAGCCAGTGCGCAGGGCTGATTGTTAAACGACTAAATAGATTGAACGATGAAAAATCTTCAAGAATTATTATCAAAACCCGTCTGGCAGATGACAGGTGAAGAGTTCATATTCCTAAGTAAGCACGCTTCCCGTCAAACGGAAACGCAGCCACAGCCCATTACAGACACAGAAAGAAAATATGTGTACGGAATACTGGGCATAGCCAAACTGTTCGGGTGCAGCCTACCCACCGCCAACCGTATCAAGAAAAGCGGAAAGATTGACAAGGCAATCACTCAGATAGGACGTAAGATTATCGTGGATGTTGAGCTTGCCCTTGAACTGGCTGGAAAGAAAACAGGAGGACGGAAATAACGGGAGGCATGGCTATGGACTATATGAAAGAGACTAAGGAAATATCGGCTGAAGAAGCCATAATCCTTTGGCAAGCCTCACGTTTGAGCCTGTCGAAAAGTTATGAGAAAGCACCTGAAATCCTTAAAGTACATGATTCTGTCATTGGGACATTGGGTAATTTCAGCGCATCCATCGGCAAAGCCAAAAGTAAAAAAACGTTCAATGTATCGGCTATCGTAGCCGCTGCATTGAAGAACGGCACAGTGCTGCGGTATGTGGCTGAACTGCCTGAAGATAAGCGGAAAGTGCTTTATGTTGATACAGAGCAAAGCCCTTACCATTGTCTGAAAGTCATGACGCGCATTTTGCGAATGGCTGGTTTGCCAGATGATAGGGACAATGAGAATCTTGAATTTCTTGCCTTAAGAAAATACACGCCTGAGCAGCGTATCAGGATTGTGGAACAGGCTATTTACAATACACCCGAAATCGGTCTTGTAATTATAGACGGCATACGGGATATGGTGTATGACATCAACAGCCCCAGTGAATCAACACGCATCATATCCAAGCTGATGCAGTGGACGGACGACAGGCAGATACATATCCATACGATACTGCATCAGAACAAAGGGGATGAGAACGCAAGAGGGCACATTGGTACGGAGTTGAACAACAAGGCGGAAACCGTATTGCAGGTAGAAAAGGACAAGGGCAACGGTGACATCAGCCATGTTTCAGCCATTCACATCCGGGCAATGGACTTTGAGCCTTTCGCATTCCGTATCAACGACAAAGCCCTTCCCGAACTCATTGAGGGATACAAACCTGAAACAAAGAAGCCGGGAAGACCCGAAGAAGAGAAGTTCGACCCTTACAGGCATATCACCGAGCAGCAGCACCGTATCGCATTGGAAGCCGTTTTCGGGCTGAAAGAGGAATACGGCTACAAGGAACTGGAAGATGCCTTAATCAAGACCTATATGTCAGTGGGTGTAAAGCTGAACCATAAAAAGGCGGTATCGCTCATCACCATGCTCCGCAACAAACGGATGATAGTGCAGGAGACAGGCAGAAAATACACATTCATGCCTGACTTCCACTATTAGCCCATTTCCCTGCAATCACTTCACTTTATTCTCGGGGTGTATATATTAGGAATATAGTGAAGTGCTTGGGGAATGGGACTAAATCACTTCACTTTATTACCGTATCCTATATATACGAGAATTTAGTGAAGTGATTATAGACCGTACTTCCTAAAAAGGTACGGGCAAAAAGAAAAATAAACCAATTCACCAACTACTAAAACAATCATTTTATGGATATACAGACAGCCAAGCAAATCAGAATAGCGGATTATCTGCATAGTTTAGGATATTCTCCCGTCAAGCAACAAGGTGTCAATCTGTGGTATAAATCACCGTTAAGGGAAGAAGCCGAAGCCTCGTTCAAGGTAAATACCGAACGTGAACAATGGTATGACTTCGGTTTGGGTAAAGGTGGTGGTATCATAGAACTGGCTGCACACCTGTACGCTACCGACCATGTACCTTACATCTTGAAACGGATAGCAGAGCAGACACCGCACGTGCGCCCGGTATCTTTCTCTTTTGGAAAGCAAAACTCTTCCGAGCCGAGCTTCCAACAGTTGGAGATTGTTCCGCTGTCATCTACTGCCCTGCTTGCCTACTTACAAGGTAGAGGAATTAACATAAAACTGGCGAAAAGAGAATGTAGTGAAGCACGTTTCACTCACAACGGCAAGCGGTACTTTGCCATCGCCTTTCCCAATGGTTCGTGTGGATATGAAATCCGCAACCGCTATTTCAAGGGCTGCATCGCCCCAAAGGAAATCTCCCACATCAGGCAGTCGGGAAAAGCGAGGAATACCTGTTATGTGTTCGAGGGATTTATGGACTACCTCTCCTTTTTGACATTGAGACAAGAGAGCTGCCCAAATTATCCGGAATTGGACGGGCAGGACTACATTGTATTGAACTCCGTATCGAATGTAAACAAGGCTCTCTATCCGTTGGGCAATTACGAACGCATCCACTGCTTTTTCGACAACGACCATGCAGGACTGGAAGCACTCCGGCAAATCCGCATGGAATACGGCAGAGAGCGGTACCTCCGGGACGCTTCGCAGATTTACAGAGGATGCAAGGACTTGAACGAATACTTACAGAAACAGATTGAAAGAAAAAGGCAGCTCCAGTCCGCCAAAGGGGTGCGCAGCCAATCACCGGAAAAGAAGAACGGCTTCCAGTTATAGCCCACTATAACTACACGCTTCGCTTTCGTAGTTGTGGGCTCTCCCGAGGGGATTAGGGCTTTGCCCTAATGACCCACTCAGGGCGTTTCACCCCTGAGAACCCCGAGCAAAGAGTGACCCTCTCTTTGCAATCTCCGCTTATGGGTTACCCCTAAGAACCCCTCTGCGAAAGCGAGCAAAGTAAATCAATT
Organism: Caecibacteroides pullorum; assembly: GCF_019239235.1. GTDB lineage: Bacteria > Bacteroidota > Bacteroidia > Bacteroidales > Bacteroidaceae > Bacteroides > Bacteroides pullorum. The sequence continues at coordinate 14,565 of NZ_JAAZTS010000023.1, forward strand.
GTAAACAAAGGAAAGAAGCTATGGCAACAAAATCAAGCATACATATCAAGCCTTGCAACATCGCATCGAGCGAGGCACACAACCGAAGGACTGCCGAGTATATGCGTAATATCGGGGAGTCCAGAATCTATGTCGTTCCCGAACTTTCCACCGATAACGAACAGTGGATAAATCCCGACTTCGGCACTCCCGAACTGCGAACTCATTATGACAATATCAAGCAAATGGTCAAGGAAAAGACCGGACGTGCCATGCAGGAAAAGGAAAGGGAACGCAAGGGAAAGAATGGAAAGATTATCAAGGTGGCGGGATGCTCACCCATCCGTGAAGGAGTATTGCTTATCAGACCGGACACCACACTGGCTGATGTACGCAAATTCGGTGAAGAGTGCCAAAGACGCTGGGGCATCACTCCGCTACAGATTTTCCTGCATAAAGACGAAGGGCATTGGCTGAACGGTCAGCCGGAAGCAGAAGACAAGGAGAGCTTCCAAGTCGGTAACAGATGGTTCAAACCAAATTATCATGCTCATGTCGTATTCGACTGGATGAACCATGAAACTGGAAAGAGCCGAAAGCTCAATGACGAGGATATGGCAACCATGCAGACCCTTGCTTCCGATATTCTCCTGATGGAACGTGGACAGGCAAAAGCTGTCACAGGTAAAGAGCATCTGGAACGAAATGATTTCATCATTGAGAAGCAGAAAGCCGAACTGCAACGTATAGAGGAAACCAAGCGACACAAGGAACAACAAGTAAGCCTTGCCGAACAGGAACTCAAACAGGTAAAAGCAGAGATACGCACGGACAAACTAAAGAAAACAGCCACCAATGCTGCTACCGCCATAGCAAGCGGTGTAGGTTCTCTTTTCGGAAGCGGTAAGCTGAAAGAACTGGAACATCACATCGAGCAGCTACATCAGGAAATTACCAAACGGGACAAAGCTACTGATGAATTAAAAATTCAGATACAACAAATACAGGAACAGCATAGCAGACAAATTCGTAATCTTCAAAGAATACATAATCAAGAACTTGAAGCCAAAGACAAGGAAATATCACGATTGAGCACCTTGCTTGAAAAAGCCCACAAATGGTTTCCCATGTTCAAAGAGATGTTGAGAATGGAAAAATTATGCGCTGTTATCGGGTTTACCAAAGACATGATAGAAAACCTCTTGACAAAGAAAGAATCCATACAATGTAGTGGCAAAATTTATTCCGAAGAACACAGGTGGAAATTTGACATCAAGAATGATATTTTTAGGGTTGAGAAACATCCGATGGATAGTGGTAAGCTTATGCTGACCATAAACCGACAACCCATAGTACAATGGTTTAAGGAACAATGGGAAAAGTTACAGCAGAATCTACGTAACTCGGTGCAGAGAGAGCAAAAATCCAGAGGATTTAGAATATAGAATAGCCTATTATTAATAAAATCAAGTATCTATGCATCCAAACAGATTGTTTTTATTACAGAATCAAAATCCTAAGAATTTATAAAAAATGAAGCCTAAAGAAGTTTTGGAAAAATGGATAGATTGCTTTAACAAAGCAGATGCTTATCATATAGCAGAGCTGTATGCTACTAATGCAGTAAATCATCAAGTCGCAAACGAACCAATAATAGGTAAAGAATCAATCTACAAAATGTTTGTGAATGAATTTGCCACTGCTAAAATGGTTTGTATGGTGGAAAATATTTTTGAAGATGGCGAATGGGCTATCATGGAATGGAAAGACTCTCTTGGACTTCGTGGATGCGGATTTTTTCATGTAAAAGATAACAAAATCGTCTTTCAAAGAGGGTATTGGGATAAACTTTCATTCTTGAAGCAACACAATCTTCCAATTGAATAAGTACTATCAGAATACGGACTGGGAAATTGAAATACCCAGTCCGAGTTATATAATGAATTTTACTTGTTAAACTATTTAAAGTCAGTTGGATAACAAACCATACCTTTCACATTCTCAGTAGCTCCAGGTATTAATTCAGCCACCATGCAATATTCATGAGAGACTTCGAAAGGAAATTCAATTCCTAAATCGATAGCCTTGCGATAGCCAAATCGAGGATAATACTCTTTATGCCCCAATACGACTGCTGTGCCGTAACCCAAAAGTGCTGCCCTCTGATGGGCTTACTGAATCAACATCCCCCCCAATTCCCTTACGCTGGAATTCCGGCAAGACTGCCAATGGAGCTACACTCAGGGATGTGACAGACTGGGTGTCACTGTCTATCTTTACTTCTGTAAGTAAGATATACCAGACAATTTGTTTTTCTGTCATTTTCTTGTTCTTATCTAATTGTTAGGCTCATTGTTGTTATACATTGTTTAATTATAGATAAATCGTGAATATCCTTCTCTCTTAAATCGTAGCCCGAATGGAATACTTGTTGCCCTTTTGCAGAAATGCAAGGGATGCTTCTGCCTTCAAAGACTGCTGTTCCAAAATAGTCCGGTTGAAATTCATACCAGCCTCCATCCAAGTCGGCTTGTTTGGAAGTGCCGTCCGCATTCAAGACAAAAGGATGGATATCAATATAGCCTAATTCTTTGCTATACAGTTCCATACGGGTGGGCAACCAATTTGTTTCAATTTGATATCCTCTCTCCTGCAAAAGATCAAGGAGTTGGTCTGTATAATTGGCATCAAAATCAATGTCAATATCTCTATGCAAGCGGGTTTGCTGTCCGTACAAGACATCCACTCCCCAGCCTCCATCCAACCAAAACTGCATGTCCAGGCTTTCCAACAAGTCCAAAACTTGAAATAACTCTGTAATCGTAGTGTGTTCTTTCTTTGTCATATAATAATTCTTTAATAAATAATACTATGCGTAATTATCCAACTGCTTGATTGAAGAAATAAAATTTGCACCCACTCCAATCAGAAAGATAACCCATCCGCTGATCATAAAGACGGATGTGATACCCCATGCTTCCACCCAATATCCTGAAGCTACGATACCCAGCATTGATGGAAAGGTACTCAAACTAAAGATGAGAGAAAAAGTCCGTCCAAGCATGTCCGAAGCCAAGTTCTGCTGAATAATAGCGATGAAAAGCGCATGGTAAATGGAATAGGCTATGCCTCCTGTAAATGTTAGGCAAACAAAACCTATAAATGCGCTTGATGGTAAATAACTGGCGCTAATCAGATACAATCCCAATATCACATAAGCCGTATGCATCACTAATGTTTGCTTGCTTTTCAAAGCCTTACAGGCAAGTACTAAACCGCCCAACAATGCCCCTGAGCCCCAACCCATTTCCACAACTCCCATTTGCAAAATGTTTCCGTTGAAATGCAGAAGCGTCATAAAAGGAAATAACGTAAAAACAGGCATAAGGACAAAAGTCACCAGCGTAAAGCATACGAATAAAGGCAAAATGCCCATTGTACGCCGCAAGGTATGCCAACATTCCGTCAGTTCTTTTTTGAAATCTGGAAGAACTTTCGTTTTTTGAAGAGAAGGAATCTGGACACAAAGTAAGGTCAGACAAGCAGCAACAGCTCCGATCACATCTATGAGCAGAATATACTGTATGGGAAGCCAAACAACGAGGCTTGCCCCTACAACGGGAGCTATCACCTCACTGAAGGATTGAATGGAATGGTACAAACCTGATACCCTGACAAGATGGTGCTTGGGAACCAGTAGAGGGATGCTTGCCTGTAAAGCAGGTGCATGAAACGTACTGCCTATTGAACGACAAGCAGTCAATAGATAAAAAAAAGAAAGGTCTTTATAACCCTTGGTTATCACAATAAAAAGACATAGGGTACAGAACGCGATGAACAAGTCCGAATAAAACATCGTTTTCTTTCGATTCCATCTGTCAACATAGACCCCGGCAAACAAGCCTAATACAAATTGTGGTAAAAATCCAGCTAAAATAGCCAGAGATAAAGCTGTCGGGGATTTAAATTCGTTGCTAATCCAAAAAATAATGGAGAAGCCAACAATCGTACTTGTTAAAATAGATATGAGTTGGCCTATTCCTATCACGGCCAAAGTTGATTTCCAATGATTCATTGTGCTAATATTTCATGCGTTTATAGATAAGTACTTTCGTACATTAAACAAAACGAAATTCTATCCACACAAAAAACTTGTATTATAATCCACTCCTGACGTTGGAATACAATAACAAATACTTTCAGGACGATGTAAAGTCCTGAAAAATCAAACTGAATGGATAGATAAATATTAGTCTTTTCTCATCGGATTCTTTTAATATCGCTACTCTTTTATTATGTAGTGGTTGTATTATCTTAAATAAAACAAAAACACTCGACTTTACATTCTTGGGTGTAAAACTGGGTGTTTGTTTTGCAATTTGCTGATTTTCAGCGTTTGTTGCGGAGAGACAGGGATTCGAACCCCGGGTGCCTCGCAGCACAACGGTTTTCAAGACCGCCGCAATCGACCACTCTGCCACCTCTCCAAAACTCCATCGGGGAGTACCTCCATTTTTCAAAGGCGGGGCAAAGGTACAAATATTTTTCTGAAATACAATAGTCTCAGAAAAAAAATACCTACATATTGTCATTTTTATGTTATTCAGCATAGAAATACGCATAAAGATGCCATATATATGAAATATTTAATGTATTTTTGCACGCTCAAAAGAATTATTTCTTATAACCCATCAAAAACTGAATGAATTTTATGGAATTGAACAAGACTTTCATTGACGGGCTCTGGAGCAAAGAAATCAACGTGACTGACTTTGTCAGCAGAAACATCACCCCCTACACCGGAGACGCATCTTTTCTGCAAGGACCTACCGAACGTACCAAACGCATCTGGGAAATTTGCCTGAAAGCACTCGAGGAAGAGAGAAACAACAACGGTGTCCGCTCCTTGGACAATACCACAGTATCCACCATCACTTCACATCAAGCAGGCTACATTGACAAGGAAAATGAACTGATTGTCGGCTTACAGACTGACGAACTGCTGAAACGCGCCATCAAACCTTTCGGCGGCATCAACGTCGTAGCCAAAGCTTGCCGCGAAAACGGCTTGGAAGTAGATGACAAAGTGAAGGATATCTTCACACACTATCGCAAGACACATAATGACGGCGTGTTCGACGCCTATACTGACGAAATACGTTCTTTCCGCTCGCTGGGCTTCCTCACCGGACTGCCTGACAACTATGCACGCGGACGTATCATCGGTGATTATCGCCGACTGGCCCTCTATGGTATTGACCGCCTGATTGAAGCCAAGGAAGAAGACAAGCGCAACCTGACCGGCCCCATGACTGACGCACGCATCCGCTTGCGCGAAGAGGTAACCGAACAGATCAAGGCGCTGAAAGAAATCAAAGTAATGGGCGAATACTACGGACTTGACCTGAGCCGCCCTGCCACTTCGGCACAAGAGGCTGTACAGTGGGTGTATATGGCTTACCTGGCTGCCGTAAAAGAACAGGATGGAGCTGCCATGTCGCTGGGTAACGTATCGTCTTTCCTGGATATCTTCATTGAATATGACTTGGCTCACGAACATATCGACGAGACTTTCGCCCAGGAGCTTATCGACCAGTTTGTCATCAAACTGCGTATGGTTCGCCACCTGCGCATGCAGTCTTACAATGATATCTTTGCAGGCGACCCGACTTGGGTGACCGAAGCTATCGGAGGACGTTTCAACGACGGACGTACAAAGGTAACGAAGACTTCGTTCCGCTTCTTGCAGACACTTTATAATCTCGGTCCATCGCCCGAACCCAACCTCACCGTACTGTGGAGCCCCGACCTGCCCGAAGGCTTCAAGGATTTCTGTGCCAAAGTTTCGGTAGACACCAGCTCCATCCAATACGAGAATGACGACCTGATGCGCGAGGTTCGCGGTTGCGACGACTACGGCATTGCCTGCTGTGTATCCTATCAGGCTATCGGCAAGCAGATACAGTTCTTTGGAGCACGTGCCAACCTGGCCAAAGCCTTGCTGCTGGCTATCAACGGCGGACGTTGCGAAAACACGGGTACCGTCATGGTGAAAGGTATCCCCGTACTGACCAGCGACACACTGAACTTCGAAGAGGTAATGACCAACTATAAAAAGGTACTTACCGAAATAGCACGTGTCTACAACGAAGCGATGAACATCATTCACTACATGCACGATAAGTATTATTACGAGAAAGCACAAATGGCTTTCGTAGATACAGATCCGCGCATCAACCTGGCCTACGGTGTAGCCGGACTGTCTATCGCACTCGATTCTCTGTCGGCTATCAAGTATGCCAAAGTGACGGCACGTCGCAACGAAATCGGCCTGACTGAAGGTTTCGACATCGAAGGCGAATTCCCCTGCTTCGGCAACAACGACGACCGTGTGGACCACCTCGGCGTAGACTTGGTTTACTACTTCAGCGAAGAATTGAAGAAATTGCCTGTTTACAAAAACGCACGCCCTACCCTTTCGTTGCTGACCATTACATCCAACGTCATGTATGGCAAGAAGACAGGTGCTACTCCCGACGGACGCGCCAAAGGTGTAGCTTTCGCTCCGGGTGCCAACCCCATGCACGGACGTGACAAGAACGGAGCTATCGCCTCCCTGAGCTCTGTAGCCAAATTGCGCTACCGCGACTCGCAGGACGGAATCAGCAACACGTTCTCCATCGTACCCAAGTCGCTTGGACCAACGGCCGAAGAACGTGTGGAAAACTTGGTAACAATGATGGACGGCTACTTCACCAAGGGTGCCCACCACCTGAACGTGAACGTACTGAACCGCGAGATGCTGGAGGACGCCATGGAGCATCCCGAAAAATATCCGCAACTTACCATCCGTGTATCCGGTTACGCCGTGAACTTCATCAAGCTGAGCCGTGAACACCAGCTGGAAGTAATCAGCCGCTCATTCCACGAACGCATGTAACAAACTATGATTAGAGTTCATTCTTACGAAAGTATGGGAACATTCGACGGGCCGGGACTCCGGCTCGTCGTCTTTCTGCAAGGCTGCCCGTTCCGTTGCCTCTACTGTGCCAACCCCGACACCATCGACCCGAAGGGAGAAAGCAAAGAAACACGTCCTGAGGAAATACTCGAGATGGCCGTCAGCCAAAAACCGTTTTACGGGAAAAAAGGAGGAATTACCTTCAGTGGTGGAGAACCTACCGTACAGGCTGAAGCACTGATACCACTGTTCCAAGCGTTGAAGGCACAGGGTATCCACATCTGCCTGGACAGCAACGGAGGTGTCTGGAACAAGCATGTGGAGACGCTGCTCGGACTGACCGACCTCGTACTGCTCGACGTCAAGCAAATCAACCCCGAACGCCACCGACTGCTCACAGGACGAAGCAACGAACAAACACTGCGTACAGCCGCTTGGATGGAAGAACACAACCGTCCTTTCTGGCTGCGCTACGTTCTTGTTCCCGGCTATAGCGATGCGGAAGAAGATATCCGCCACCTGGGCGAAATACTCGGAACCTACAAAAACATACAACGGGTGGAAATACTACCTTACCATCGACTGGGAGTACACAAATACGAAGCCATGGGACTGGACTACCAGCTGAAAGAGATAAAAGAAAATACTCCCGAACAGCTGGCACGAGCCGAAGCACTGTTCAAGGAGTATTTCCCCATCGTGATAGTCAACTGACCCAACCAGTTATCTTCAAATTTCTACTCAATAAGTGAGTCTCAAACCTGCCTGTAGCGTAAAACTACAAGGACGTTCCTTGCGGATGGTCTGTACTTTAGAGCCGTCGTCAAAATAATAAGATATACCCGGTTCTACATACAGACCCCATCGCCGGGATAGATTATATTGGGCACCCAGTGCACCCAAAACCGAAAGCTGTACAGGATCCACTGTCTGTTTTTCGTCACCAAGCTTCCCATATACACATTTCTCTATAGCACCACCGGCAGAGAGATATACCGAGAACTTGCGCGTATCGACAAAATTCCAGTTGACACGCAACGGGATACCCAAATAGTGCAGCTTCTGCTCCACACTGTTGTTGCCTTTGCCAAAATACAGGTCGGAATACAAATAGGTATACATCAAGCCGGACTCCACAGACAGGCCATGCCCCAGATTCTTCCTGACTGAAAAACCTACACTGACAGGCTGACGATGCTTGGCATCGACCGGTTCATCGCTCCGTTTCAGCACGTAAGGCATACCGTCCTTGAACGTCAGCTCCTGCTCACCGGGAATGGCTATCACACCATTGGTGGTTGCACTCAGGTTGATGTTACTGCCCTGTACCAGACCGCCAGGTCCCGAATCATAAATAAGATCCTTATCACCACCATCGGAAGAACCACTGCGGTTTCCCACAGACAGGCCGAACGCCCATCCATCCTCTCTCTTTTGTGACCGACTGATGACACGCGGTTCGTCCAGACTGGTCTTCTTCGAAGTAGAACGGCGTACAGGCTCCTTTTTCTCTTCTTTGGTAACCGCTACTTCTTCTACCTCGGGAACATCTACGACAGGCACTGTCTCAATGACATCTTCACCTTCTTTGGTCTCTATATTTTCTGCCGCTTCCGACACAGGCACAACTGCTACATTTACCGGAACAACTGTTCTGGAAGTCTTTGTCCGCGAAGGAACTTCAGATGCCAAAGCCAACTGTTCGTTTTCGGGAACGGAACCTGGTATCTCGTCCGGCTGAGTAACAACGGGCACCTCGGCACGACGTACCTCCTGCCCTACAGGACTCTGAAGCAACCACAGGCTGACCGCAGCAACCGCTACCAATGCCGAAGCGGCAGCTGCTACCGAACATCGGCGCATCATCACCAGACGACTCCGATGGGGAACCGCAGCAGGAGCAGCCTTGTCCAACTCTCGTTGCAACCTCTCCCAACCACCGGGAGGTAGAGGTTCCGAACAGTCGTCCAACCGTTCCTTGATTTTCTTTAACCACAATTCGTCGCTCATATCTTTAATACTATAATATAATGTATTATCTATTCGCTTTCATCCACGCCCTCACCTGTTCTGCCAATGAAGCCTTGGCCCTGGCCAGTTGAGAAGCAGACGAACGTTCATTTATGCCCAATTGGGCAGCAATTTCCTTATGTGATTTGCCCTCCATAACATACAAGTTGAATACTGTACGATAACCAGCAGGCAGTCCACTGATAAATTGCATCAACACTTGTTGGGGAATGGTTTCACAGGCTTCAGGTTCTGGTTCGTCGTAAGCCTCAAGAGGAAGATCATCCAAAGCCGTACTTTGGTTGAGTACATCGTTCTGTCGCAGGTATTGCAGCGCTGTGTTCACCATCACCCGCTCCATCCAGGCCCGCAACGAACCTTCGCCACGCCAGGTAAACTTATCAAAGGAAGAGAACAGTTTCAAAAAGCCGTCGTGCAGCAGATCTTCGGCCACTTCACGATTGCCCGAATAACGCAGACACAAAGCCAACATGCGCCCTGCATAGCGTTCGTACAATTCCCGGCGGGCACGATTGTCACCCCGCCGACACTGTTCGGCCAATTCTTTTTCTTCCATTCTCTTTTTACACGTGTTTGTCTATAAAATGCGTTGGACGCAAAAATACTGCATCGTCCGGGAAGAAAAATACACTTTTGTTTCTTTAACAAATCAGAATGCAGTATTTTGTCTAAAACTGCGTTTATCAGACAAAAACCATTAAAAACTATACGAACATGATGAAACAAATCCGCACGACTTTCATTGCGTGCATACTTCTGCTATCGGTTATGCCGATATTCCAGTCATGTCTGGACGACGACGACAGCAATCCCCTGTTTACGGTGGGAACCATCAAGACACTGAGTGACAGTGAAGGTGATTTTTACGTCCTCTTGGATGAAGACAGTAAGCTCTTCCCCGGCGACATGAGCAATCTGCACAACTACAAAGCTGTAGACGGTCAGCGAGCTTTCGTTTTCTTTGACGAACTGCCCGAAGAAATGCCCGGCTATGAATACAATGCAAAAATTCGTTGGATAGAAGACATCCTGACTAAGGATATTTACTTCATGCCTGCTGAAAAAGAAGACAGCATCGGTGATGACAAAATCAACATTACACAGATGTGGCTCACACGCAAGGATTACCTGAACATTGAATGTCAGTTCATGCACAGCGAAAATCCCGACAAAAAGCACATGCTGAGCCTGGTAGTAAACGAAGCCTCAACAGGCGAAAATGATCAGGCTGGTTATGTAACATTGGAGTTCCGCCATAATGCCAATGAAGATTCACAACTCGTACCCGGCTCGGCCATTGTTTCTTACAAACTGGACAATATAGCAGACTTGCTGGAAGGTAAGGAAGGACTGAATATCCGCGTGAACACCATTTATGAGAACGAAAAGTTCTATCAAGTGAAGTTCAAGGATGCAGCAACCGATGCTACTACCCGAGCAGGGCATCACCCTTCATCGACACTGGTCAAATAAAGCAAACTCAAAAACTCTCTATATTATTCAGGCACGGATGCCAGAAAGCTCGCGAGCTGCAGCATCCGTGCCTTTTTTATTTAAGACAATAATAGAAAAACACTACTGTCATTCACCAACCGTATCCTGCCGCTCTATCTTGCGATTGTCGATGCTCCGCCAGGCATAGAAGATGTAGGCCAGCACAAAGGGGACGAGAATGGATACATAAGCCATAGTTCGCAAAGTAAATTCACTGGAACTGCTGTTCTGCAAGGTGAGCGAGCTTTGCAGGTCGACCGTCGAAGGATAATAAGCTGTATTGTTATAGCCGGCTACCAATAAAAGAGACAGTACTGTCAGTACCGTACCAATGCCTGCAAACCAGATGCCCTTGTCGAAGCCCTTCTTCCACAACGTACGCCCGATGCCCCAAAGCACACAGACCACACCAGCCAAGAACAGCACCAGCACCAGCGGCATCTCGAGGAAATTCGTCAAATACTTGTAGTGCTCCATGCACACAAGTCCTGTCTCAGGATCGACCGCATAGCCGTCGGCCAGCAGCGTGCGCACCAAGAAGCCCAAGAAGAACGCCAAAAACAAGCTCGCATTGGCCCACAACGAACGGCGGCAACGGCCCACCAACTCTTCGTCAGCAATGCTATTCACAAAGTACAAGGCACCCAGCACCCGTGCCAGAAAGAACACCGCCAGCCCCAGCACCACATTCCAGGGATCGCCCAGTGCGTCTAGCCCATGCCATCCGTTGGCCCAACGGCTGATGACGGGCATCATCGTCTCCGTCATGCTGCCCTTGTCCACATAGAAGGCCGAACCCGTGAAAAACGTGGCTACCGCTCCGCCCAGCAGGACAGGCCCCACCACGCCGTTCACTACCAGAAAGGCACGATACGTATTCTTGCCCAGCAGATTACCCGCCTTCAGCTGAAATTCGTAGCTGACGGCCTGCAACACGAAGCTGAAGAGGATAATCATCCACAACCAATAGGCCCCGCCGAAGCTGGTACTATAAAACAAGGGGAAGGAAGCGAAGAAGGCGCCTCCGAAGGTAACGAGCGTCGTGAACGTAAATTCCCACTTGCGCCCCGTCGAGAGCACCAGCATGCGCCGTTGTTCTTCCGTCTTGCCCAGGCAGAACAGGAGCGAATTGCCCCCCTGCACAAAAAGCAGAAACACCAGGATGGCTCCCAGCAAGGAGACCACAAACCACCAATATTGTTGAAGTAATGCCATAACGTCAATAATTTGAAGAATGAATATCTACGTTTGAATTCTCAGGTCCCTTGCGGATGGCTTTCAGCATGATGCCCACCTCGGCCACCAGCAGGACAGTAAAGAGGAACAGGAAGAGGAAGAAGGTTGTCTGTACCGAACCCACCTCCAGCTTCGAGATGGCCGCGCCTACGGGCAGCATATCCTGGATGGTCCACGGCTGGCGCCCGCACTCGGCCACCACCCAACCTGCCTGTCCGGCCAGATATCCCAGCGGTACACTGAGCATGGCCACCATCTGCAACCAGCGCAAGCGGCTCAGGTCTTTCCTGAAGACCACGAACAGCACTACGAGGAAGAACACGATGAAATATCCGCCCAACATCACCATCACGCGGAACATGTAGAAGGTGAGCGGCACGTTGGGCACCAGCTCGTGCACGTCTTTGATGTATCCGTAGCCAAAATATGGCATATTCTCCTTCAACTCGACGGAAGCAACCCCGGCCGCCGCATCGTCACCCTGGGCACGCGCCTCCCGATAGGCGGCAAAGGCCCCGATGGCCTTGCGTCCGCGTTCCATCTTCTCTGTGGCCGAAAGGGCTGTCGTGCCGTCTTTCAGCTCGTAGCCACCCTCCAGCAGGTCGTTGATACCTGGTACAAAGGCATCGGCCTTGCGCTCGGCCAGCAACGAGAGCATCTTGGGAATCTCCATGCGGAAGAGGAAAGGCTCCACGCCGTCGTCGGCCTTCTGCTTGGCAGGGTTCAGCACGCCGAAGGCCACCAGGCCGGCTCCCTCCTGCCCTTCGTAATAACCCTCCATGGCGGCCAGCTTCATCGGCTGGTGCTGGGCCACCTGATAGCCCGACCCGTCGCCCGTCCAGGCAGCCATCAGTGCCGCAAACAGGCCTACGGACGCACCCACCTTGATGCTGCTCAGGGCAAAGCGGCGCTCGCGCTTCTTCCACAGATACCAGCAGCTGACGCCCACCACAAACAAGGCTCCCAGCACCCAACCTGAAAGGACGGTGTGGAAGAACTTGTTGACGGCCATCGGCGAAGTGGCTACGGCCCAGAAGTCCACCATCTCGTTGCGAGCAGTATCAGGGTTGAACTCCATCCCCACAGGATATTGCATCCACGCATTGGCCACCAGTATCCACCAGGCCGAAATGGTGGCACCCAAACCCGTCAGCCACGTAGAAGCCAAGTGGAAGCCGCGACTCACTTTCTGCCAGCCGAAGAACATCACGGCAATGAACGTCGCCTCCATGAAGAAAGCCACAATACCCTCGATGGCCAGCGGTGCTCCGAAGATGTCGCCCACAAACCAGCTGTAGTTGCTCCAGTTGGTACCGAACTCAAACTCCAGAATAAGCCCTGTAGCCACGCCTATGGCGAAGTTGATGCCAAAAAGTTTCATCCAGAATCGGGCGGTCCGTTTCCAGAAAAGGTCGCCCGTCCGATAATAAAAGGTCTCCATAAGGCCCATGACCACGGCCAGCCCCAAGGTCAGCGGCACAAAAATCCAATGGTAGATGGCGGTCAGTGCAAATTGTGCCCTCGACCAGTCGATCAGCGAAGAATCAATGTGTTCAATCATAAATAATAAAGATTTTAATCAGAAAATAAATGGTTAGGTTGTAAATAAATGAATCTTTTTACGGCATCCTTTCAATCAATTCATGGCTCACATATCCATCCTTTTCTCCACCTTCAGTTGCCTGATTCAAGAAATCAGGGAAGAAAAACAATCGAAGAATGAAAAACAGGATAAAAAGCTTGATGAGGATAATCAGCCACAACGTCCGCCCCAGCTTCATACTGCGAAAGCCGTCGCGATAGAATTGCCAAACTGTCAGAATAAACTGTTTCATTGTTTAAGGTCAAACATAATAATACAAAGATAATCCAATCTTTGAAACCACCAACCACTTTCACCGGAAAAATCAATAGTCCACCACCTAAAAAAACTGTTCACCGACAGAAAAGCCGATTGGTCGGTGAAATCTGTCGACTGGCCGTTATCCATCCGCCCTATGTCCATCTTTTTTTCACATCTGCCAGTAGTCTACTACTTTTGTGTCAGGAAAAAGAAGAGAGATACAAAATCATAGAGTAGAAAAATCCAAATTCTCAAGCAATATGACAGATCTAAGAACATTCACCCTGACGGCTCTCTGCCTGGCAGGTATCACCTGCGTAGAAGCACAAACCGTCGAGACGGTGCCGACCGTGCAGACCGACAGCATAGCCGACACTTCCATTCCTCAGCAATGGAACTTACAGACGTGCATAGACTATGCCTTGCAGCACAACATTACCATCCGCCGCAACCGTATCAGCGCACAGAGCACACAGGAAGACGTAAAAACGGCCAAAGCCGACCTCTTCCCCTCGCTCAACGCCAGCGTCAGCCAGCGCGTCGTAAACCGCCCCAATACCACCAACGGTACCATCATCAGCGGCGACAACATCACCACCAGTCAGAGCAAGACATCCTATAACGGAAGCTATGGCATCGATGCCAACTGGACGCTCTACAACGGTGGCAAACGTCTGAATACCATCAAGCAACAGCAACTCAGTCAACGTATCGCTGATCTGGCTGTAGCTGAAAGCGAAAACTCCATCGAAGAGAGCATCATGCAGGTCTACGTACAGATACTCTACGCCGCCGAAGCGGTCAAAATAAACGAAGCAACCCTCGAAGTAAGCCAGGCCCAATACGAACGCGGCAAGCAACTCTTCGAAGCCGGAAGCATCGCCCAGAGCGACCTGGCCCAGCTGGACGCACAGGTGAGCAGCGACAACTATCAGCTGGTCACCTCGCAGGCCACCCTGCAGGACTACAAACTCCAGCTGAAACAGTTGCTAGAGCTGGACGGCAGCGAGGAAATGAACCTCGACATGACAATGCCCGACGACACACAGGTGCTTTCGCCCCTGCCCACCAAGGCCGATGTCTACCGTACCGCCCTGCTGATGCGTCCCGAGATTGAGTCAGGCAAACTTGACGTCGAATCTTCCGACCTCAATATCAAGATTGCCCGTGCAGGTTACATGCCTACCATCAGCCTCAGCGCAGGAATCGGAAGCACTAACGCCAACGGAAACGACTTCAGCTTTACCGAACAGATCAAGCAGAACTGGAACAATTCACTGGGACTCACCTTGAGTATTCCTATCTTTGACAAGCGCCAAACCAAGTCGGCGGTCAATAAAGCCAAACTCCAGAAACAGACCAGCGAACTGGACCTGCTCGACAAGCAGAAGACGCTCTACAAGACCATCGAGAACCTGTGGCTAGACGCCAATAGTGCCCAGCAACAATACGTGGCCGCCAGCAAGAAACTGGAGAGCACACAGACCAGCTACGACCTCGTCAGCGAACAGTTTAACCTCGGCATGAAGAATACCGTCGAACTGCTTACCGAGAAGAACAATCTCCTCAGCGCCCAGCAAGAAATGTTGCAGGCAAAGTACATGGCACTACTCAACGCCGGCCTGCTCCAGTTCTATCAAGGCGAGAAGTTTGAACTCTAACAAAATAGAAAACAATCAAAATTTAGATTTAGAATATGAACAAGAAGAAAATCATCAGCCTCACGGCAGGCGTCATCATCGTAGCCGGAGCAGCCATATGGCTGTTCGGAGGAAGCAGCCGGAAGCAGCAGGTCACCTATGAGATGGTCAAGGTAGGACCGGCGGACATCTCGAACTTCGTCACTGCTACCGGAACCATCGAACCCGTCACCGAAGTCGAAGTAGGTACACAGGTCAGTGGTATCATCGACAAAATTTATGTAGACTACAACACCATCGTCAAGGAAGGACAGCTCATCGCCCTGATGGATAAGGTAACATTGGAAAGCGAGCTGGCTTCCTCACAAGCTACCTACGACGGTGCCAAAGCCGAATACGAGTATCAGAAGAAAAACTATGAACGCAACAAAGGACTGAAAGCCAAGAACCTCATCAGCGACACCGATTACGAACAGTCCGAATATAACTACCTGAAGGCAAAAAGCACCTTCGACAGCAGCAAGGCAGCCTTGGCCAAGGCTGAACGAAACCTGTCGTATGCCACCATCACCTCGCCCATCGACGGTGTAGTCATCAGCAAGGATGTGGAAGAAGGACAGACCGTAGCTTCCGGCTTCGAAACTCCGACCCTCTTCACCATTGCTGCCGACTTGACACAGATGCAGGTAGTGGCCGACGTTGACGAAGCCGATATAGGCGGCGTAGAACTGGGCCAACGTGTGGAGTTTACCGTAGACGCCTACCCCAATGATACCTTCCAAGGCGAAGTTACTCAGATCCGCTTGGGCGAAGCCTCCTCATCGACCAGCACTACCAGTAGCACGACGGTAGTCACCTACGAAGTTGTCATTTCAGCTCCCAATCCTGATCTGAAACTGAAGCCTCGTCTGACAGCCAACATCACTATCTACACGCTGGACAAACGTGGTGTAAACAGCGTACCAGCAGCTGCCCTGCGCTTCACCCCCGCCCGTCCCATTGTAGGAGCTGATGCCGTCATCAACGACTGCGAAGGTGAACACAAGCTGTGGACCAAGGAAGGCAATGTCTTCACTGCCCACCCCGTCAGCACAGGTATCAGTAACGGAAGCTACACTGAAATAACAGGCGGCATCGAAGCCGGAACAGAAGTCATCTGCGAGGCCAACATCACCCGCGGCGCTCAACCCGAAGCCGAACTCGAAGCCGGCGAACGCAGCCCCTTCATGCCTGGCCCTCCGGGAAACGACAAGAAAAAGAGCAGCAGTAACGGCAAACAATAAAAAAAAACAGCCATGAACAAAGTTGTCATCGAACTTCAGAACATCAAACGCAATTTCCAGGTGGGCGATGAAACGGTACATGCTCTGCGTGGCGTTTCGTTCACCATCCGCGAAGGCGAGTTTGTTACCATCATGGGAACGTCGGGATCGGGCAAGTCCACCCTGCTCAACACCCTGGGCTGCCTCGACACGCCAACCAGTGGCGAATACCTGCTGGACGGCATTGCCGTACGCACCATGTCCAAGCCGCAGCGCGCCATCCTGCGCAACCGCAAGATAGGCTTCGTCTTCCAGAACTACAACCTTCTGCCGAAAACCACTGCCGTAGAAAACGTGGAATTGCCGCTGATGTACAACCCTTCAGTCTCGGCCGCCGAACGCCGCCGTAGGGCCATCGACGCCCTGGTGGCCGTCGGTCTGGGCGACCGCCTGGAGCACAAGTCCAACCAAATGTCCGGCGGACAGATGCAGCGTGTGGCCATTGCCCGTGCACTGGTCAACAATCCCGCCGTCATCCTGGCCGACGAAGCGACAGGTAACCTCGATACACGAACTTCGTTCGAAATCCTGGTCCTCTTCCAGAAGCTTCATGCCGAAGGACGTACCATCATCTTCGTCACCCACAATCCTGAAATAGCCCAGTACAGCAGCCGCAACATTACCCTGCGCGACGGACAAGTAAAGGATGACCGCGTAAACCCGAACATCCTGAATGCAGCCGAAGCACTGGCCGCCCTCCCCGTCCCCGAAGAGGACTGAATCTAAAAAGCAAGTAACATTATGAACGGAACAAATTTATTCAAAATAGCCTTGCGTGCTCTTTCCAACAACAAGTTGCGCGCCTTCCTCACCATGCTGGGCATCATCATCGGTGTGGCCTCCGTCATCACGATGCTGGCCATTGGCCAAGGCTCGAAGAAGAGCATCCAGGCACAAATCTCCGAGATGGGTTCGAACATGATCATGATCCATCCGGGAGGTGAACGCAGAGGAGGTGTCCGCATGGATCCCAGCGAAATGCAGACTTTGAAGCTGACAGACTATGAATCGTTACGCAACGAAACGACTTTTCTCTCGGCTATCAGTCCTAACGTATCGAGCAGCGGACAACTCATTGCCGGTAACAACAACTATCCCTCCTCGGTAAGTGGTGTAGGCACAGAGTATCTGGAGATACGTCAGCTGACGGTCGAAGAAGGCGAGATGTTCACCGAAGCCGATATCCAGGTATCCGCCAAGGTCTGTGTCATCGGAAAGACGATCGTAGACAACCTCTTCCCTGACGGTACCGACCCCATCGGACGTATCATCCGTTTCAATCAGGTCCCCCTGCGCGTGGTAGGTGTCCTCAAAAGCAAAGGCTACAACTCCATGGGCATGGACCAGGACGACGTCGTACTGGCTCCCTATACCACCGTGATGAAACGACTGCTGGCCCAGACTTATCTGGAAGGCATTTTCGCCTCGGCCCTCTCTGAAGACATGACCGACTATGCCACGGAAGAAGTCAACACCATCCTGCGACGCAACCACAAACTGCGCGAAACGGACGAAGACGACTTCACCATCCGCAGCCAACAGGAGCTGAGCTCCATGCTCAACACCACGACCGACCTGATGACCACCCTGCTGGCCTGCATCGCAGGCATCTCGCTCGTCGTAGGTGGTATCGGTATCATGAATATCATGTACGTCTCCGTCACAGAGCGTACCCGAGAAATCGGTCTGCGCATGTCCGTCGGCGCCCGTGGCATCGACATCTTGTCGCAGTTCCTCATCGAAGCCATCCTCATCAGTATCACAGGTGGTATCATCGGTGTACTCATCGGATGCGGCGCGTCGTTCATCGTCAAGAACGTAGCCCACTGGCCCATCTTCATCCAGCCCTGGAGTGTCATCCTTTCGTTCGCTGTCTGCACCGTCACCGGCGTGTTCTTCGGATGGTATCCTGCCAAGAAGGCTGCTTGTCTCGACCCGATCGAAGCTATCCGCTACGAATAAGACGCTTTACAGGCATGGATTGTACGGACTCTCACGAATAAAGCTCCTCCTTTATCACGTATATCCGTATCATCCATGCCTTCAAATAATTCTTCATTCTTCATGATTAATTCTTCATTTAATCTTATCTTTGTCCCACTATGATAAAACAAAACCTGTCACAACGCCCCTATCTCGTCGAAGCCTTAACCCACATCATTGGCTGGGGTATCGTCTTCGGCTTCCCGTTCCTCATGATGAGCCGGAGCGGGTTCAATATCACATGGACCAGTTATCTGCGCCATGGATGTATCGTTCCCCTTTCGTTTCTCATCATTTTTTACCTAAATTACTGTCTGCTCATCCCTCGGTATTTATTTAGGAATCATGTCAAAACCTATCTTACACTCAATGTCTTATGCATCTTGCTCATCGCAACCGGATCGCATTTTTGGCAGGAATTTATCATGGTACATCCTGATACCCTCCGTCCCATAAAACGGCCTGACGGACCCCCAAAATGGATTTTCTTCCTGCGTGATATTTTCTCGATGATACTCACTGTGGGACTCAGCGCAGCCATCCGCATGAGTCGGCGTTGGGCTGCCAATGAGAATGCACGTCGGGAAGCCGAGCAACAACGTACAGAAGCTGAACTGAAGAATCTGCGCAGTCAGCTCAACCCTCACTTCCTGCTCAACACGCTCAACAATATCTATGCTCTCATTGCCTTCGATGCTGACAAGGCACAACAGGCAGTACAGGAACTGAGCCGTCTGTTACGTCACGTGCTTTACGACAATCAGCAGAATCTCGTTCCCCTCAACAAGGAAATGGACTTTATCCGCAACTATATTGCCTTAATGCGTATCCGGCTGGCAGCCAATGTCACGGTAGAAACCCACTTCGACATCGGGCCTGAAAACCGTACGGAGATAGCCCCGCTTATCTTTATCTCCCTCATCGAAAACGCCTTCAAGCATGGCATCTCGCCCACCGAACCCAGTTATATCCGCATACGATTCAGCCAGACTGACAACTGCGTTTGCTGCGAAATTATCAACAGCTATCACCCCAAGTCGCAAACCGACAAGAGTGGAAGTGGCATCGGACTGGAACAAGTACGCCGCCGCCTCGAACTCTCCTACCCCGGCCGCTACACCTGGAAACAGGGAATTGACGAAACCGGAAAAGAATACCATTCGACACTTACCATTGAATGTTATCCCACTAACGAACTTCAAAACGAATAAAAGATATGAAATTGAAATGTGCCATTGTAGACGATGAACCCTTGGCTCTCGGCCTGCTAGAAAGCTATGTGGAAAAGACCCCTTTCCTCGAACTGACAGGGAAATATTCCAGTGCCGTACAAGCCATGAAAGAACTTCCTGAGAAACAAACCGACCTTCTCTTCCTTGACATCCAGATGCCCGAACTGAATGGACTCGAGTTTTCCAAAATGGTAGATTCGCGTACCCGTATCATCTTCACGACCGCCTTCGAACAGTATGCGCTGGATGGCTACAAGGTAAACGCACTGGACTATCTGCTCAAGCCTATCTCCTATACCGACTTTCTCCAGGCTGCCAACAAGGCCGTACGCTGGTTCGAACTCCTCAACCAACCCCACGACGAAATCACTTCCATCTTCGTCAAAAGCGACTATAAACTGGTACAGATCGAACTGGACAACATCCTTTACGTGGAGGGCCTCAAAGACTACGTCAAGATATACGAAGAAGGCAACCAACGCCCCATCCTGTCCCTCATGAGCATGAAGGCTATGGAAGAGCTGTTACCGGCCTCCCGTTTCATGTGCGTCCACCGTTCCTACATCGTACAAAAGAGCAAAATACGTATCATCGACCGAGGCCGCATCATCTTCGGTAAAACCAGTATTCCTGTCAGTGAAAGCTACAAGGCCGCTTTTCAGGAATACCTCGACCGCAGAAGTTGAAGTGCCCACACTATCAACTTTTTAGCTATCCATACTTGATATTCCGAAAATAAATCGTATATTTGCGGACAAATAGAACAATGGAGTTGTGAAACTCTTCAATAGAATAGTTTAGTTAAGTCTAGTTTAGTTTTTGTTAGGCACTTCCACGTCAGGAAGTGCCTATTTTTTATTATTAATAATCAAGCGATTACGCTGAAAACAGTCCTAGCTACCCGAGCAGACCGGTTACCAATCAACTTTGTTCCCCTATTCTGAAGCAAAATCGAACTTACCGATAAGATTTATCAATAGTATTGTGAGATTATATACAAAATATCGTATTTTTGTTTGGATATACAACAAACTATCAAAAACAGAACAAAAAACTAAAAACGCTATGATCAAAAAGATTGGATTATTATTACTGGGAGTAAGTTGTTTCCTGTCTGCATGCACAAACAAGAAGGAAACATTAAACCTTAAATGGGCAACCATGAACATCAGACTGGATAATCCAGCCGACAGTATGGACAACTGGAAATACAGAAAAGACACTGTGGCCCAATTTATCAAAGAACAGGGACTTGACATTGTAGGTATGCAGGAGGTACTTCATAACCAGCTGACAGACCTCAAAGAAAGACTTCCTGAATACACAGAGGTGGGAGTGGGACGCGAGGACGGAGCCACCAAAGGTGAATATACTCCGATATTCTTCAAAAAAGACAAATTTGAAGTACTCGACAGCAATACCTTCTGGTTGTCCCAATACCCGGACAGCGCAGGATTCATCGGATGGGACGGTGCATGTCCACGTATCGCCACATGGGTAAAACTTAAATACAAGAAAACGGGAAAAGTATTCATGGCGATAAACACACACTTCGACCATGTAGGAGGAGAAGCGAGAAACAAAGGTGCTCTGCTTATCATCGATCGAATCAAAGAACTGGCTGGAAATGAACCTGCAGTACTGACTGGAGATTTTAATGTCAACAACAAGTCGGACGCATACAATACCCTTACTAAAAATACATTTGTACTTAAAGACGCATTCCAAATAGCAGACAAGAAATCTGGTGTAGACTATACATACCATAGCTTTGGAAGAAGAGAAAAAAGCCAACGTGAAATGATCGATTTCATATTCGTTACTCCACAAATCAAAGTGAACAGCGTGCTTATTCCTGAAGAACCGACCAGAGGTACCGGAGTTACGTTCCTGTCGGATCACAATCCGCAGATTGCTGAAATTGAATTATAATCCGAAAAAAGCGGATTGAATACATCCTTTAAAATATACCCTCCTTATCAAACCTGTCTTGAACATTTGATAAGGAGGGTATTTCTTTTTTTGCTCCCTAAAATAGAGCAAAAAAAAACGGAGCTTTTCACAAAGTCCCGTTTTCAGTTTTCAATAGGTATTAGTTTTTTTTTAAGGTAAAAAGATTGTTTTCAGGATAACGGTGCAAATATAGGCCCTTTTCGTTTGACAAGCCAAATAAAAAAGTATGTCCTATAACATGTTTTCTTAATTTTTTTTGCCTTTATTAGGATTTGTAAATTACCGTCGGCAACCAGAGAAATAAATGGGCAACACTCCCCTTCAGAAAGGTTCCAAACGGGATTTATGCCCGGTTTTTCAGCTCTCAAATATAGTTTTCTTTTTCGGATTAGCCAAAATTCCAGGGAACTTATTCCTGTTTTATAATCTATATATGGCCATCCCTCCCAATTAAAGATGGGGATTCCAAAGTAGGCAATGGCGATGCTAAAGTGGATAGTTACGACGCTAAAGTGGGTAGTTACGGAGCTAAAGTAGGTAGTTATAGCCTACAGAAACAGACATAAAAAAAACGAGTCAGTTCTCACGAACTACTCGCCTCGGCGTAAGAAAAGCCCTAAGGCTTTTCTTTTGTTTTACATCATCTTGTTATCCAAAAATCAATCTTAAAAATTTTACATCAAAAAAAAATCTAATACGCTATGAAAACTCTAACTAAATAGCCTATGAAAAAAATTCTCTTTAGTACTTAACTAATTTACCTATGAAAACTGCGGTTTCACAACCACGATGCAAAGGTATGAATTCTTCTGTAATCAGCAATACGGCAGGCTCAAAAACCGCCAATCTATAACATCTTTTTCAAGTTCAACAGGATTGTTTACAATATTCATCAAAAAACAAACCACCGAAGCGCTCGAGAGAGTGCTCCGATGGTTGTCCCCTTAAACACCTTTAAACAAAATGAATATCGCATTTTCCCTTTCGGCTTTGCAACAGATTTCCGAAACCCACTGCTAACCTACACGGGACTGATACGTCAAAAAATTACTTTCTTGCTTCGGCAATGTAGCCCAAAGCTTCCTTGCACTTCTCAGTGACATAGGCCCAGTCCTCAGCAGCTACCTTGTCCTTCGGGAAGAGCTTGGATCCCATACCTACGCAGAATACGCCGGCCTTGATCCAAGAAGTCAGGTTTTCCTGAGTAGGCTCTACACCACCAGTCACCATCAGTTTGGACCAGGGCATCGGAGCCAGCAGACCTTTCACGAGTTTCGGACCAAGTACATCGCCCGGGAATACTTTGCAGAGGTCGCAGCCTACTTCCTGTGCGAAACCTACTTCAGATACGCTACCGCAACCCGGAGTATAAGCTACCAGACGACGGTTACAGATCTTTGCTATTTCGGGGTTGAACAGCGGACCTACGATGAAATTGGCCCCCAGCTGAAGGTAAAGAGCTGCCGTAGCAGGATCTACGATGGAGCCTACACCCATAGCCATTTCAGGACATTCCTTGGCTGCGAACTTCACAACCTCGGCGAATACTTCGTGAGCGAAGTCGCCACGGTTTGTAAACTCGAAAGCGCGGACACCGCCGTCATAACATGCCTTTACCACTTTCTTTGCTACTTCTGCATCCTTGTGATAGAACACAGGTACCATGCCGGTCGAACCAATCTTGTTCAATACGGCTATCTTATCGAATTTTGCCATGATCTTCTTGATTTAATTTACGATAAATGATTGATGAATGTTTATCTCTGTACACGTCCGCTGGCATCGCCACCTGCCAAAGCTTCTACTTCTTCTGCAGAAACAAGGTTGAAGTCGCCGTTGATAGTGTGCTTCAAAGCAGAAGCAGCTACAGCAAATTCGAGGGCAGCACCCTGATTGGGCTTCGTCAGCAAGCCGTGGATGATACCACCGGAGAAGGAGTCGCCACCACCAACACGGTCGACGATCGGGTTGATGTCATAGCGCTTAGACTCATAGAATTCCTCACCGTTGTAAATCATAGCTTTCCAGCCGTTGTGTGTAGCCGAGAAGGATTCGCGCAGCGTAGAGATAACATACTTGAAACCGAATTCCTGGGCCATGGCCTTGAAGATGCCCTTGTAGCCTTCAGCGTCGGTTTTTCCACCCTCAACGTCAGCATCGGGTTTGAAGCCCAGACAGAGTTCGGCGTCTTCTTCGTTACCGATACATACGTCTACATACTTCATCAGCGGCTTCATGATAGACTGAGCTTTTTCCTTTGTCCAAAGTTTCTTGCGGAAGTTCAGGTCGACAGAAACAGTCACACCGTGACGCTTGGCAGCTTCGCAAGCCAGACGAGTCAACTCGGCAGCCTTGTCGGAAATGGCCGGCGTGATGCCCGACCAGTGGAACCAGTCAGCACCTTCCATGATAGCATCGAAATCGAAATCGGAAGGATCAGCTTCGGCTATAGCAGAATGGGCACGGTCGTAAATCACCTTGCTGGGGCGCATGGATGCACCAGTCTCCAGATAGTAGATACCTACACGGTCGCCGCCACGGGCAATGAAGTCTGTCTTCACACCATACTTGCGCAGTGCGTTGACAGCCGACTGACCGATTTCATGCTTCGGCAATTTAGTTACGAAATAGGCATCGTGTCCATAGTTGGCGCAACTTACAGCCACGTTGGCTTCGCCACCACCGTATACAACATCAAAAGAGTCAGACTGTACAAAACGAGTATTGCCCGGAGTAGACAATCTCAACATGATCTCACCAAGGGTTACGACTTTCTTTCCCATAATCTTTCTATCTTTTAATAAGTAATGAATAATAGTTTTCTTTCAATTTATAACTTTCGCGTTACAAATACATATAATTGCTTGAAAATATGCGAGTAAGGTCTAAAACCGACCATATCTCACATCTTTCGTGTGCGGGCACAAAGATACAACAATTTTTGGAATACAAAAAATTATTATATATTTGTGTCGAAAATATTAAGATTATTATTGTGTACGTACACAAAGACGACAAACAAGGTCCGTCAGACAGGTATATCACGGTAAAAGGTAACTGAACAGATGAGCAGAATCAGAATCAAAGACATAGCACAGATGGCCGACGTTTCGGTGGGCACGGTAGACCGCGTCCTGCATGGCCGCAGCGGTGTATCCGAGTCCAGCCGCAAACGCGTGGAGGAAATACTGAAACAACTGGACTATCAGCCCAACATGTATGCCAGCGCACTGGCCACCAACAAAAACTACACTTACGCCTGCCTGCTGCCCCAACACGAAGCCAGTGAATACTGGACAGCTGTGGAGGCCGGCATCCGGGAAGCAACCGCCACTTACTCGGACTTCAACATCCAGGCACACCTGTCCCACTACGATCCGTACGACTACCACTCCTTCGAGCAGGCGTCCCAACAAATCGTAGACATGCAGCCCGACGGGGTACTCTTTGCCCCCACTGTTCCCCAGTACACCCAACCGTTTACTGACGCACTGAACCACCTGAATATACCTTATATATATATAGACTCAAACATCAAGGAGCAGCCGGCCCTTTCTTTCTTCGGGCAGAACTCACACCAAAGCGGACACTTTGCCGCCCGCATGCTGATGCTTCTGGCCGGAAAAGACGCACAGGAAATTGCCATCTTCCGCAAGATAAACGAAGGCATCGTAGGCTCCAACCAGCAGGAAAGACGCGAAATAGGTTTCCGGGAATACATGAAGCAGAACCACCCGGCCTGCCACATCTGGGAACTCAACCTTCACGCCAAACGCGACAGTGAAGACACGCAGATGCTGGACGACTTCTTTGCCGCACATCCTACGCTGAAAAACGGCATCACTTTCAACTCGAAGGCCTACATCATCGGCGAATACCTGCAGAAAAAGCAGCTGACAGATTTCAATCTTGTAGGCTACGACCTGCTGCAACGCAACGTCGAATGCCTGAAGCAGGGAAGCATCTTCTTCCTGATAGCCCAGCAACCCACTTTGCAAGGCTTCAACGGCATCAAGTACCTCTGTGACCACCTGATTCTGAAGAAAGAAGTACCACACGTCAACTTCATGCCTATCGACCTGCTGACCAAGGAAAACATTGACTTCTACTACAACCGATAACGAACTAACTAATTTAAAAAGGCATTATGAATACAAAGTACCTGAAAATCAATCCGGCCGACAACGTTGCGGTAGCCATCCTGCCTCTGAAGGCCGGCGAAACCATCACGGTGGACGGACAGGACATCACACTGAACGAAGACATACCCGCCGGACATAAATTTGCATTGAAAGATCTGGCTGAAGGCGAAAACGTCATCAAATACGGATACCCCATCGGACATGCACGCGAAGCCCGGAAGCAGGGTGACTGGATGAACGAAAACAATATCAAGACCAACCTGGCCGGCCTGCTGGACTACACCTACAACCCTGTAGACGCCAGCCTGGACATTGCAGACCGGAAACTGACTTTCAAAGGCTATCGCCGCAAAAACGGTGATGTAGGTGTCCGCAACGAGATATGGATCATCCCCACTGTGGGCTGCGTAAACGGCATTGCCAACCAGCTGGCTGAAAACCTGCGCAAAGAGACTGGCTGTAGCGGCGTGGATGCCATCATGGCCTACCCGCATAACTATGGTTGCTCCCAGCTGGGCGACGACCACGAGAATACCAAGAAAATCCTGCGCGACATGGTACTTCACCCCAATGCGGGTGCCGTACTCGTAGTCAGCCTGGGATGCGAAAACAACCAGCCCGACGTATTCCGCGAGTTCCTGGGCGACTACGACCACGACCGCGTGAAGTTCATGGTTACCCAGAAAGTGGACGACGAATTCGAGGAAGGCATGAAGCTGCTGCGCGAACTCTACGCCAAGGCTTCGCAGGATGTACGCGAAGACGTGCCCCTGAGCGAACTGCGTGTCGGCCTGAAGTGCGGTGGTTCCGACGGCTTCTCGGGTATCACGGCCAATCCGTTGCTCGGCATGTTCTCCGACTTCCTCGTGGCACAGGGCGGTACAACCGTTCTGACCGAAGTACCCGAAATGTTCGGTGCGGAAACCATCCTGATGAACCGTTGCCGCAACCGCGAACTGTTCGACCAGACCGTGAAGCTCATCAACGACTTCAAGGAATATTTCCTGAGCCACGGCGAACCCGTCGGCGAAAACCCCTCGCCGGGCAACAAGGCAGGCGGTATCTCCACCCTGGAAGACAAAGCCCTGGGCTGTACGCAGAAGTGCGGCAAGAGCTATGTCGAAGGCGTATTGTCTTACGGTGAACGCCTGAAAGTGAAGGGCCTCAACCTACTCTCTGCCCCAGGCAACGACCTCGTAGCCGCTACAGCTCTGGCTTCGTGTGGTTGCCACATGGTACTCTTCACCACCGGACGCGGAACCCCCTTCGGTACCTATGTGCCCACCATGAAGATCTCGACCAACTCCAACCTGGCCAATCACAAGCCGGGCTGGATCGACTTCAATGCTGGTGTCATTCTGGAAGACGAACCGATGGAACAGACTTGCGAACGCTTCATCGACTACATCATCCGTGTGGCCAGTGGCGAACCGGTAAACAACGAGAAGAAAGGCTACAAAGAAATAGCCATCTTCAAGAATGGCGTAACGCTTTAAAGGATCATAGACTGTGGATAATGGATAATGAAACGTCGTTATCCATTATCCTTTTTTATCAATAACCCTTTCCTTACTTATGCAAGAAACCACCCAACCCAGGCAGGGAAGTTGGTGGGCACTCAGCCCGCTTGGCGTATTCCTCTGCCTCTACCTCGTGACGTCGTTGCTGATGAACGACTTCTACAAGATGCCCATCACCGTGGCCTTCCTGTTCTCGTCGTGCTATGCCGTAGCCATCACCCGCAGCCTGAAGCTGGAGGAGCGCATCTACCAGTTCTCTCTCGGAGCCAGCAACAAGAACATCCTGATGATGATCTGGATCTTCGTACTGGCCGGTGCCTTCGCCCAAAGCGCCAAGCAGATGGGGGCCATCGATGCTACCGTCAACCTGACCCTCCACATCCTGCCGGACAACTTGTTGCTGGCAGGCATCTTCCTGGCCGCCTGCTTCATCTCTCTTTCCATCGGCACCAGCGTGGGCACCATCGTGGCCCTGACGCCTGTAGCTGTCGGCTTGGCGGAAAAGACCGGCGTCGACCTGGCCTACATGACGGCTATCGTAGTGGGTGGTTCGTTCTTTGGGGACAACCTTTCGTTCATCTCCGACACCACCATCGCCTCGACACGAACACAGGACTGCGTGATGACGGACAAGTTCCGCGTCAATTGCCTCATCGTCGTACCGGCGGCCCTGATTGTACTGGGCGTCTACATCTTCCAGGGACTGAACGTCAGCGCACCACCCCAGACTGAGAGCATCCAGTGGCTCAAGGTCCTCCCCTACCTGGTCGTATTGGGCACTGCCGTAGCGGGCGTCAACGTCATGCTGGTCCTGATGCTGGGCATCGTGTCTACCGGCTTCATTGGCTTCTTGACGGGTATGTCGTTCTTCGACTGGTTCGGAGCCATGGGCTCGGGCATCACCGGCATGGGCGAACTCATCATCATCACACTGCTGGCAGGTGGCATGCTCGAACTGATACGCTACAACGGCGGCATCGACTTCATCATCTCCCGCCTCACCCGCCACGTCAAGGGCAAGCGGGGTGCCGAACTGAGCATCGCCGCCCTGGTAAGCATTGCCAACCTCTGCACTGCCAACAACACCATCGCCATCATCACCACCGGTCCCATCGCCCGCGACATAGCCTTACGGTTCCACCTGGATCGCCGCAAGACGGCCAGCATCCTCGACACCTTCTCGTGTCTGACGCAAGGACTCATTCCCTACGGAGCCCAGATGCTCATCGCGGCAGGCCTGGCGTCCATCTCGCCCCTGAGCATCATCGGCAACCTCTACTACCCCTTCTGCATGGGACTTTTTGCCTTGCTGTCCATCTTGTTGAGGTATCCGAAGAAATATTCCTGATGACCGGTCGCAATGTCTGCAGTCCACGCATTCCACACATTTTCTGTGCATTTGCTTGGCGGTCAAAAAGAAAATGCTTACCTTTGCGCCCGCTATTACGAGTTAGTAGCATAATTCAAATCATTAAACTAATAAACATTTATGGCAACAAAAATCAGATTGCAAAGACATGGACGTAAGAGCTACGCTTTCTACTCCATCGTAATTGCTGACGTAAGAGCACCACGTGATGGTAGATTTATTGAAAAAATCGGTACTTACAACCCGAACACGAATCCTGCCACAGTAGATTTGAACTTTGAACGCGCACTGAAGTGGGTGATGAATGGCGCACAACCCACCGACACTGTCCGTAACATCCTTTCTCGTGAAGGTGTCTACATGAAGAAACACCTGCTGGGCGGTGTAGCTAAAGGCGCATTCGGTGAAGCGGAAGCAGAAGCCAAGTTCGAAGCCTGGAAGAACAACAAGCAGAGCGGACTGGCCGCACTGAAGGCTAAGCAGGACGAAGCCAAGAAGGCTGAAGCCAAAGCACGCCTCGATGCTGAGAAGAAGGTAAACGAAGCTAAAGCTAAAATCGTAGCCGAGAAGAAGGCTGCTGAAGCTGCTGCCAAAGCTGCTGAAGAAGCCGCTAAGGCTGCTGAAGAAGCACCCGAAGCTCCTGCTGCTGAAGCTGAAACTCCCGCAGCCGAATAAAAAAACATTAATATACTTATTTCAAACAAACAAGAAAGAGGACGCGTCTTCCGGACACGTCCTCTTTTCTTTTGCAGACTTCCCGATAAAATCTGAAATCTTTTACGTACCTTTGCCCAAATTACAATTAAATCCATAACAAAACAATGAAAAAGTTTACTTACCTACTCGCCGCAGCCGCCGTAATGGCAGCCTGTAACGGCAACAAGGGTTACACCGTAACCGGTACTGTAGAAGGAGCCGCCGACGGCGACACCGTATACCTGAAAATGGCAGAAGGCCGCCAGCTCGTCAGCCTCGACTCTGCTGTCATCGCCAATGGAACATTCACTTTCAAAGGTGTACAAGACACCGTTGCCAACCGCTATATCACGTATGCCGCACAGGACAAGGAACCACTGATGATCGACTTCTTCCTCGAAAACGGACAAATCAACATCAACCTGACGCGCGACAACGATTCGGCCACCGGTACTCCGAACAACGACATCTACCAGACTATCCGCACCCAGCTCAACAGCCTGAACGGACAAATCATGGCTATCTACGAATCAATGGCCAACGACACAACCCTCACCGAAGAGCAACGTAACGCCAAAGGCAGCGAGATCGAAGCCTTGCAGGATAAGTCTGTCAGCATCCTGAAAGACGCCATCAGCCAGAACATCACCAATGCCGTAGGTGTCCACCTGCTGAAACAGAATTTCTACTACATGGAGCTTGAAGAACTGGATCCGCTGATGCCTCAAATCCCCGCTGCGTATGACAACGACGAGGCTATCGTCAAGATCAAGGCCAACGTAGAAAAGATGAAAGCTACCGCCGTAGGCCAGAAGTTCACCGACTTCGAGATGCAGACCCCCGAAGGCAAGACCGTGAAGCTGTCCGACTATGTAGGCAAAGGCAAAGTGGTACTCGTTGATTTCTGGGCAAGCTGGTGCGGCCCCTGCCGTCGCGAGATGCCCAACCTGGTAGAAGCCTACAAGCTCTACAAGGACAAAAACTTTGAAATCGTAGGTGTATCACTCGACCAGAGCGGTGAAGCCTGGCAAGCTGCCATCAAACAGCTGAACATCACCTGGCCTCAGATGTCCGACCTGAAATACTGGAACTGCGAGGGTGCCAAACTGTATGCCGTAAGCAGCATTCCTCACACTGTCCTGATCGACGGCGAAGGTACCATCATCGCCCGCGGCCTCCATGGCGAAGGCTTACAGGAAAAGCTGGCCGAAGTTCTGAAATAATCATTTTCGACATAGAAAGCCTAGAAAGCTCCCGTCACCTGCGGGAGCTTTTTTATTGCATATATGCAAACACAAATAGAAACCACATAAAATACAAAGTTTTCCAAAACAAGATAAACATGTATTGCAAATCAGATGATTAACAATTTTTGTATCACAAAAAGTTTCCCAAAACTGGAAACTATCAGATAAGATTGATACCTTTGCATCACCTAAAAAGAACAATAATCCACATCAAACAAGATTCTAAACCGTATGATACAGACAGTTATCAAGCGTGACGGCCGCATTGTCGGCTTCAACGAAGAGAAGATTGCCACTGCCATCCGAAAAGCCATGTTGCACACCGATAAAGGCGAAGACATGCAGCTCATCCACCAGATCACCGACCACATTTCTTTCCGCGGTGCAGCACAGATGACCGTAGAAGCCATCCAAGACATGGTAGAACTGGAGCTGATGAAGAGCAGTCGCAAAGATGTGGCACAAAAATACATTGCTTACCGCAACCAGCGCAGCATTGCCCGCAAAGCCAAGACGCGCGACATGTTCCTGGAGATCATCAACATCAAGTCCAACGACGTCACCCGCGAGAACGCCAACATGAATGCCGACACCCCCGCCGGCATGATGATGAAGTTTGCCAGCGAAACCACCAAACCGTTCGTAGACGACTACCTGCTGGACGAAGAGATCCTGAATGCCGTGAAGGGCAACTACCTGCACATCCACGATAAGGACTACTACCCCACCAAGAGCCTGACGTGCGTACAACACCCGCTGGACCGCATCCTGACTCACGGTTTCTCGGCCGGACACGGCGAATCACGCCCGGCCAAGCGTATCGAGACAGCCAGTATCCTGGGCTGCATCTCGCTGGAGACCGCCCAGAACGAAATGCACGGCGGACAGGCCATTCCCGCATTCGATTTCTACCTGGCCCCCTACGTCCGCCACAGCTTCATCGAAGAAGTACAGACCCTCGAACGCCTGAACGGTGCCGACTATTCCCACCTCTACCAGACAGAGCTGGACGACTACCTGTCCCGTCCGCTCGACGGACTCCAGGGAGACGAACGCCTGGTACAGCACGCCGTCAACCAGACCGTAGCCCGTGTCCATCAGGCTATGGAGGCCTTCATCCATAACATGAACACCATCCACTCACGCGGTGGAAACCAAGTCGTGTTCAGCTCCATCAACTACGGTACAGACACCTCGGCCGAAGGCCGCTGCATCATCCGCGAACTGCTGAACAGCACCTACCGCGGTGTGGGCAATGGCGAAACTGCCATCTTCCCCATCCAGATCTGGAAAAAGAAACGGGGCGTCAGCTATCTGCCGGACGATCGCAACTACGACCTCTACCAACTGGCCTGCAAGGTAACAGCCCGTCGCTTCTTCCCCAACTTCCTCAACCTGGATGCCACTTTCAACCAAAGCAAGGAATGGAAGGCCGACGACCCGAAGCGATACCTGCACGAAGTAGCCACCATGGGATGCCGTACCCGCGTCTTCGAAAACCGTTTCGGTCCTCAGACATCTGTCGGACGAGGAAACCTGTCTTTCTCCACCATCAACATCGTCCGCCTGGCTATCGAGTGCATGAACATTGCCAAGCCCGAGGAACGCATTGCCCGCTTCTTCGCCAAGCTCGACGCCATGCTCGACATCACCGCACGCCAGCTGCACGAACGTATGGAATTCCAGAAGACCGCCTTCGCCAAGCAGTTCCCTCTGCTCATGTCGTCCTTGTGGTTGGGATGCGACCAGTTGCGCCCCGACGACACCATCGCCCCCGTCATCAACCAGGGCACGCTGGGCATCGGTTTCATCGGCCTGGCCGAATGCCTGGTGGCACTGACAGGCAAGCACCACGGCGAGTCGGCCGAAGCGCAGGAACTTGGTCTGAAGATCATCACCTACATGCGCGACCGCGCCAACGAATTTTCGGAGAAATACCAGCACAACTACAGTATCCTGGCCACACCCGCCGAAGGTCTTTCCGGCAAGTTCACCCGTGCCGACCGTCAGCAGTTCGGCGTCCTGGCCGGCATCACCGACCGCGAGTACTACACCAACTCCAACCACGTCCCCGTCTACTACAAATGCAGTGCCCGTCATAAGGCAGAAGTCGAAGCGCCCTACCACGACCTGACCCGTGGCGGCCACATCTTCTACGTAGAAATAGACGGCGACGCCACCCACAATCCCGAAGCCATCATGCGCGTGGTCGATATGATGGACCGCTACAACATCGGCTACGGCTCTGTCAACCACAACCGCAACCGCTGTATGGACTGCGGCTACGAGAACTCCGACGACCACCTGGACGCCTGCCCGAAATGTGGCAGCACGCGCATCGACCGTCTTCAGCGCATCACCGGCTACCTCGTAGGTACCACCGACCGCTGGAACAAGGCCAAGCTGGCCGAACTGAACGATCGTGTCATTCACCAATAAACCCGTTCGCCATGCTCTCCATACTCGACATTCTCGAAGACACGACTGCCGACGGCCCCGGTTTCCGCACTTCCATCTATGCGGCCGGGTGTCCCAACGCATGCCCCGGCTGCCACAATCCCGAGTCGTGGGACATTCGCCATGGCCGTCGCATGTCTACTGAAGAAATTCTGGAAAAAGTGCTCGACGATCCCTTTGCCGACGTCACCTTCAGCGGAGGCGACCCCATGTTCCAACCGGAGGGCTTCGCCGAGCTGGCCCGCGCCATCAAGGAAAAAAGCGACAAGAACATCTGGTGCTACACCGGATATACCTTCGAAAAGCTACTCGAAGACCCTCGCCAGAGCCTTCTGCTGCAGTATATCGACGTGCTGGTCGACGGACGCTTCCGTCAGGACCTGCGCGACGAGAGCCTCTGTTTCCGGGGCAGCAGCAACCAGCGGCTCATCGACGTACCGGCTTCCCTGAAAGCGCGAAAAGCCGTGGCCTACCACTACGCCCCCTATCACACCGTGTAATCTTTATTTTCCGTACATCGTTTCGTAGTATTTCTGGTAATCCCCTGAAGTCACGTTGTCCATCCATTCCTGATTATCCAGATACCAGCGCACCGTCTTCTCGATGCCTTCCTCAAACTGCAGGCTGGGCTCCCAACCCAGCTCCTGCTGAAGCTTCGTCGAGTCAATGGCGTAGCGCATGTCGTGGCCCAGACGGTCCGTCACGTACGTAATCAGGTCCATATCCTCGCCCTCCTTGCGGCCCAGCAGACGGTCCACCGTGTTGATCACCACCTTGATGATGTCGATATTCTTCCACTCGTTGAACCCGCCGATGTTGTACGTTTCGGCAATCTTTCCGTTGTGGAAGATGACGTCGATGGCCCGTGCGTGATCCTCCACATACAGC
Organism: Caecibacteroides pullorum; assembly: GCF_019239235.1. Lineage (GTDB taxonomy): Bacteria > Bacteroidota > Bacteroidia > Bacteroidales > Bacteroidaceae > Bacteroides > Bacteroides pullorum. Next base: position 48,558 of record NZ_JAAZTS010000023.1, read on the forward strand.
CAGTCGCGTACATTCTCACCCTTACCATACACCGGCAACGGTTTGCGGTGACGGATGTTGTTGATGAACAGTGGTATCAGCTTCTCCGGGAACTGGTACGGGCCGTAGTTGTTCGAACAGTTTGTCACGATGGTCGGCATCCCGTACGTGTCGTGGTAGGCGCGAACGAAGTGATCGCTCGATGCCTTGCTGGCACTGTACGGACTGTGCGGATTATACTTCGTCGTCTCATAGAAGAAATCCTTGCCGTAGGCCAGGTGATGCTTGCCCGACGACGCCTTCGTCGTAAACGGAGGCTCGATACCTTCGGGATGCGTCATCTCCAGTGCTCCATACACCTCGTCTGTTGAGATATGGTAGAAGCGTTTTCCCTCGTACTTCTCCGGCAGGCTTTCCCAGTACAGCTTCGCAGCCTGTAGCAGGCTCAGCGTACCCATCACGTTTGTCCGTGCGAAGGTGAAGGGATCTTTGATGCTTCGGTCCACGTGGCTCTCCGCTGCCAGGTGGATGATGCCGTCCACGTGTTCTTCCTGCATCAGGCGGTAGAAAGCCTCGAAGTCGCAGATGTCCATCTTCACGAACTTGTAGTTCGGACGGTCCTCAATGTCCTTCAGGTTTGCCAGATTGCCCGCATACGTCAGCTTATCCAGGTTGATGATGCGATACTCCGGATACTTGTTCACGAACAGGCGAACCACATGGCTGCCGATGAAACCGGCACCGCCGGTAATGACTATAGTACGTTGAAATGTTGCCATTTGAATTGATAATTGAAAGTTGAAAATTGAAACATGACAAAAACTCGACTTTGAAATCTGAAATCAGAACCCTAAATTCAGAAATCAGAACTCTGAAATCTTAAACGGCGTTTCAAAGTCCTTCAGCACCGGATGCTTCGTGTCCTTTTCACTCAAGATCGCCTTCTCCGTCGGTATGCGCCAGTCGATACCTAGGCTTTCGTCCAGAATACTGATACCCCCGTCCGCCTCCAGATGGTAGAAGTTGTCACACTTGTACTGGAACACCGCTGTCTCGCTCAACACCGCAAACCCGTGGGCAAAGCCCTGCGGGATGAAAAACTGCCGGTGGTTCTCCTCCGTCAGCTCCACCGCCACGTGTTGCCCGTACGTCGGGCTACCCTTGCGGATATCCACCGCCACGTCCAGCACCGCGCCCTTCACGCAGCGCACCAGTTTGCTCTGCGCATACGGCGGACGCTGGAAATGCAGCCCGCGCATCACGCCATAGCTCGACATGCTCTCGTTGTCCTGCACAAAAGTAATCGGTTTCACCTTCTCATCAAATTCCCGTTGCGAGAACGATTCAAAGAAATATCCTCTCGCATCCTTAAAGATACGTGGCTCAATAATCACCACGCCCTCTATACTTGTTTTGATTATTTCCACTTGTTTAATTGATAATTGAGAATTGAAAGTTGAAAATTAATTCTTCATTCTTCATTTTTAAAGGTTCGATTTTCCCGTTCGTTCCACCTCGTCTACCACCTGTAGCAGGTATTGTCCGTACTGGTTCTTCAGCATCGGCTGTGCCAGTTCCCGCATCTTTTCAGCCGTAATCCAGCCCTTGCGGAAAGCGATACCCTCCAGACACGCAACCTTCAAGCCCTGCCGCTTTTCGATCACCTCGATAAACGTCGACGCCTCGCTCAGCGAATCATGCGTCCCCGTGTCCAGCCAGGCAAAGCCACGGCCCAGGGTCTGCACCTTCAGTTCTCCGTCCTCCAGGAAACGTTGGTTCACCGTCGTTATCTCCAGTTCCCCGCGAGCCGACGGTTTAATATTCTTCGCGATATCCACCACCTTGTTCGGGTAGAAGTATAAGCCCACCACGGCATAGTTCGATTTCGGATGCTGTGGTTTCTCCTCGATGGAGAGACAGTTCCCTTCGTGGTCGAATTCCGCCACACCGTAACGTTCCGGATCGCTCACCCAGTAGCCGAACACCGTTGCCTTCTTCTCCTCTTCCGCCGTGCGCACCGCCTCTTTCAGCATCGCACTCAGCCCGTTGCCGTGGAAGATGTTGTCGCCCAATACTAGGCACGCCGAATCGTTTCCGATAAAGTCCGCCCCGATGATGAACGCCTGCGCCAGCCCGTCCGGACTCGGTTGTTCCGCGTACTCAAAGTGTACGCCGTAGTCCGAACCGTCGCCCAGCAAGCGTTTGAAGCCCGGCAAGTCCTGTGGTGTCGAGATAATCAGTATCTCGCGGATACCCGCCAGCATCAGCACCGATATCGGATAATAAATCATCGGTTTGTCGAAGATAGGGAGCAGCTGTTTGCTCACGCCCTTGGTGATGGGATACAGACGCGTCCCGCTACCACCGGCCAATACAATACCCTTCATATCTAATCGTTCTTAAGGTTTTCCATTTGCGTTATTTATACAAAGTTAGGCAATCCCCCCGACATACCCAAACCTCCCCAAACAAAAATCGGGCGAAGCCACCATTCCTCAGCTTCGCCCGATTTTCTCATCCACACCTTCTCATTAAACATTAATCAGACTCTCCAGTTTGTCAAGTAGATGACGTACAGGATCCACCAATGGCAATACATCCTCTTCTGCAAAATCAAAAAAGTCATTATAATCCCCGGTTATACGATTCTGCAACAACCGTGAATACAACCGTCCTTCTTCTCTTGTCAGAAGCCCCTTGGATACATAATGCATCCCCAATTGGCCAACGACGCCATTATGCGTCTGCGACTTCAATCCCGCACTGACCAGCAAAGCTGAAGCCATATAAAAACAAGCATAATACATCCGTTGCATGGCCAGATTCCAATGCTTCGTCACGATCATGTCTTCAGCCTCACGCAATGTCGCATGCGCCTTTTCCTTACGATAAAAGACAACTGCTTTAATATCCTCTTCACTCAAACTCATAACAACAAAATACCTTCGTCTTTCACATTATGAAAAAAAGGAGTAAAATGATATTTCATCCAATCTCTTACCGTATAGAGTACAGGACTGATGCACTCATTAAGCGACCACCCCAATTCAACCAAAGGATAAGAGACATTATCATAATCTTCCGCCTCAATTTTCTGCTTGTCCAACAGGATCAATATATCCCAATCCGAATCCGGACGGGCATCACCACGTGCCTGAGAGCCATACAGATAAGCATGGGAGCCAGATGGTAGCAATTTCTGCAAAGCATCTTTCAATTGAATCAATACATCTGTCTTCATCTTTCACCTCCTTTTATGCAAAGAAAAGAAATTCCTCGCAGAAAACCAAATCTCCACCGCCACAATCATCCTCTGTCCCCAGACAAAAATCGGGCGAAGCCGCTATTCCTCAGTTTCGCCCGATTTTTCATACCTAATACTTGAGCTTGTATTATCACTCGTCGTCTCTCTCTACAAACGATATCATATCTTCAACCACCACAAGCATTTCCGGAAGATTCGATTTAACGACGTCCTAACAGATGCAAGACATGCTCTTTCTTATACATAAATTCCCTCCTCCATAATATCCCGTTTCAACAGGGCATCCATATTCTGACGGATGCGGACCACATCAACCTCACAACCGAACAACTGGCACAATTCCTCTTTAATATGCACCAGACTGAATATACTGGGCACTGTCAAGTCCACACAAACATCCACATCACTACCCTCCGTCTGCTCTCCACGAGCTACAGATCCGAAAATACCAATGCGGGATATACCATAAAGTATTCCCCGTTTCTGCTTATACTCCTTCAACAGTTGAATATATTCCTGAGTCGTCTTCATATCCATTCTTTTTCTGTTCCTGTCTTCCGTATAACAAAGATACACAATTCCCCGCACAAAACCAAATCTCCACCGCCACAATCATCCTCTGTCCGCAGACAAAAATCGGGCGAAGCCGCTCTGTCGCTGCTCCGCCCGATTTCATTCTTCAGGTATCTCCTCCCCCTCTCTTTGGGAGAAAGGTCAGGGGTGAAGCTTCACCCGCTTCGCACTCCCCAGCTCCTCCCGTTCCGTCACCGTGAGCCATCCCTCCTGCTCCAGTTCGAACAGGGCCGGATACACCCGCAGTTTCTCCGCTC
>NZ_JAAZTS010000024.1 GCF_019239235.1 Caecibacteroides pullorum
ACAAAATATCGAGATTATCTTCAGAATATCGCTGCTTGAAAAAGTTAACAACGCTCTTATCGTTGATAAAGAAAAGAGGGTGAATCGCGTATTACGACACACCCTCCTGTTTTTCGCTTTGACTGGAACTTTATTTCACGATACCATTTGAATTCTTGATGAAATTAATGATGTTGTATATTTCATCACTCATCGGAACCTGGTCTTCAATTTTCTGTAAAGCATCCTGAACACTGAAGTTGCCTTGATATACCAAGCGGTAAGCATTCATAATGTGACGTAGCACACGTTCGGTCACTTGATTCTGGTGTTGCAGTACCATTGCGTTAATTCCGTGATATTCAGCTGGATTCCCCGCCATAATAATATAAGGAGGCACATCCTTGGCAATACGGCAACCACTCTGGATCAGCGACCAGCTACCAATATGACAATTCTGTTGGATAATGACGTTACTACTCAGTATGGTACAATCGTCTATACGGCAATCACCAGCTACAGACACCTTGATTCCCAAAACCGAACGATTGCCAATCTGCACATCATGACACAAATGCACGCCGTCCATCAAGTGATTCTCATTACCAATGCGCGTACATCCATCTTTGTGTGTAGCCCGACTGATAACCACATTCTCACGGATGTCATTGTGATCACCGATAACCAACAAGCTTTTTTCTCCTTCATAGTGAAAATCCTGCGGCTCGGCAGCAAGTACAGCACCATGATATATCTTATTACCCTTGCCCATTCTTGTACCATTCAGGATTCTGGCACCTGACATGATCACATTATCATCTCCAATTTCCACATCTGCCTCGATATAAGCAAACGGTTGTACTGTTACATTCTTGCCAAGTTTGGCGGCAGGATCTACATAAGCTAATGGACTAATCATAATATATAGAATTAAGTTATTCTCTTCCTCCACCCAGTGCCTGATACAAGCTGATAACAGCCTGCATGCGACTGAATGTATCACTTACTTCCGACAGCTGCGCATTAAGATACGATTGCTCAGCCGACAACACTTCCAAATAAGTTGACGTGCCTAAGTTAAACAATTCTTTCGTATAATCGGCTGCATTCTTGGCAGAATTTACTTGCATATTGCGTGCATTTACTTTTTCCGTACAAGCCTGATACATATCGAGGGCATTGCTTACTTCATTACCTGCATTCAGCAAAGTGGTCTGAAACTGAATTTTGGCTTCCTCTTGTTGTGCTTTAGCAATCTTAAGTTTAGCAATATTCGCACCGTTCTGGAAGATAGGCTGCGTAAGCGAAGCAACTGCGCTGGCCAGTAACTTGGCAGGGTTAACAATAGCAGCCCCAGCACTATTAGTCCAACCTGCAGATCCACTAAGTGTAATACGTGGATAGAAGTTCGAACGGGCTACGTTGGTATTATAATAGGCTGAAGCTAATGCCTGCTCGGCAGCTTTCACATCAGGACGATTGGAAAGCAACTGCAAAGGAATGCCTACTGAAAATTCATTGGGAAGCTGTTGTTCTTCGAGCACACTACGTTCGATACCATGAGCAGGCTCACCTAACAACAGACAAAGCGAACTTTCAACCTCACGAATGCTTGAACGAATATCAGGGATGGATGCCTGTACTTGTGCATATGCAGCACGGCTTTGCTCAACGGCAGCTTCTGTTGTATTATAGAAACCAGCCTCTTTCATGGCTATCATCGTTTCAGTATTCTTTTTCAGAATTTCGGCCGTACCCTCGGTAATTTGCAATTGACGGTCAAGCATCAATAATGTATAATACAAATTGGCTGTATTCGCAATCAGTTGCACACGAACATTTTGTTCATAAGCCAATGTTTGCTCCAAAGTTGCCTGCGCCTGACGCTTCAAGTTCAAAAGCTGACCAAACATATCTATCTGCCAGCTGGCAGTAACAGGCAAAGAATATGTTTGCGTAGCTTTACCTTTGTCCCAACTACTTACAGTTCCTTGTGGAGAAAGCGTTAAGGCCGGGATGAAAGCCAACTTAGAAGCCAATAACGGGGCTTGAGCCTCTTGCACTCTTAATGCAGCCGTACGAATATCAGGACTGCTTGTAAGCGCCTGTTCAATAAGTGCCTGCAGCTGCGGATCAGTAAACACCTCACGCCAAGGCAAATTACCAAAATTGGCTGTATCCGAAACCAGTGTATCGTTCACAGCAACTGTATCGCGATACAAACCTTCAGCCACAATGTCTTCAGGCCGGTCGTATGTTTTATAGATATGACAGCTACTCAACAAGGCAGTTGCACATATCAGGGTTAATATTTTTCCTTTCATACTTGTTGGTTTATATAAGCAAGGATGAGAAACGAAGAATAGTCATTCACGAAGCACTGCTCCACAAAGGGGCTATTCTTCATTTTTCATTCTTAATTCATCATTTATTTACTGTATTGCTCGATTTCTGCTGTAGCATCCGAGTTATCAACATCGTCCCATTCCATCGGTTTGAATTTCTCTTGGAGATATTGGAAAGCAACGAACAAAGCCGGTACGATGAAGATCTGCAAAATCATACCGATCAACATACCGCCGATCGCCGAAGTTCCCAACGTACGGTTACCATTGGCACCTGCACCCGAAGCGAACATCAACGGAAGCAAACCTACAATCATAGCCAATGAAGTCATCAAGATAGGACGCAGACGTGCTGCAGCACCCAATACGGCTGCCCACGTAATGCTCATACCCATCTTACGACGATCAAGAGCAAACTCTACAATCAAGATGGCATTCTTGGCCAACAATCCCATCAACATAATCAAAGCAATCTGCATATAGATGTCATTGGACATTGAACCGATAATCATCTTCAATGCCGGCACACTACCGATAGCACTAGCCCCATTGACGAAAAGGAAGCTTCCCAACAAACCGAATGGAATAGAAAGCAATACGGCCAAAGGCAGAATATAACTTTCGTACTGAGCACTTAGCAACAAGTAAACAAAGACGAAACAGAGTACAAAGATAAGTCCTGTCGTACTACCACTTGTCTGAGCTTCCTCACGTGCCATACCACCCAACTCATAACCAAAACCTGCAGGCAAATTCTGTTGAGCAACCTCGGCAATCGCTTGCAGAGCCTGACCAGAAGTATATCCAGAGGCAGGAGCTACCATCACCTTCATAGAAGTATAAAGATTGAAACGGCTGATAACGTCCGGACCATAAATTTTCTCAATAGATACAAATTGTGTAATAGGAGCCATTTCACTGCCGTTACGAACCTTGATACTTTGCAAAGACTCCAGATTCTTGGTTGCATCGGGTTCAGCCTGAACCATGACACGGTACATCTTACCGAAGCTATTGAAGTTGGAGGCATAAAGACCACCATAATATCCTTGCAATGTAGTAAGGATGTCGCTCGGACTGATACCTGCCTTCTTACAAGCTGCCGCATCGATATTCAACATATATTGCGGGAAATTCGGGTTGAAGCTGGTACGTGCAGAGTTCACTTCCGGACGTTTTTCCAACTCGGCCGTATATGCATTCACCACATCGAAGAAGTGGTTCAAGTCACCACCCGTCTTATCCTGCATGTTCAACTCGATATCGCTGGAAGCAGAATAACCAGGGATCATAGGCGGAGCAAAGAACAACACCTGAGCTTCTTTGATAACCTTTTGAGCACGCATAAACAAGGTTGCATACACAATAGTCGAATTCTGCATGGTCGAACGTTCTTCCCAGTTCTTCAACTTGATGATGACCGAACCATAAGAAGGTCCTTGACCACCAATGAAACTAAAACCAGAAATAATAGTACGTGACTCAACAGCCGGATCGGCAGCCACAAGGCTATCCACACGATTCAGAATCTGTTGCGCACGCTCTTGCGAAGTGCCAGGAGGCAAAGTCACAGCACCCATGATGGTACCTGTATCTTCATTGGGCACCATACCAGTCGGCGTAATCTGCATGAAAACGACCAGCAATACAATAGAAGCTGCGACGATTCCTGCTGAAAGCCATTTCTTCTGGATAAAGTTCAAAACCTGTTTCTTATACTTGCCCAGCAGTGAATCATAAGAATCATTGAAAGCCTTCTTGAACTTATCGGTAGTCATACCAGCCAGTGCCAGGACGCTAACGACAATCATCACAATGCATAATACAGGATGATTTTCGAAGTTAAAGAAGCCAAAGATCATACCAAGGATAGCGATAACCGTAAAGATCAATGTTATGCCAGGACGCATCATTCTTCCTAAAGAATCAGTATAGCGAGCCAGCATAATTTTGCGAGCTTCCTTGGTCGCAGTACCTATACGTTCTTTTAACGAAGCCTCACTATTATGTGGTTTCAAGAAAATAGCACACAAAGCAGGACTCAATGTCAAAGCGTTGATAGCTGAGAAAGCAATAGCGATGGCCATGGTCAAACCGAACTGACGATAGAAGGTACCAGCGGTACCGCCCATGAAGCTCACAGGTATAAACACGGACATCATGACCAACGTAATAGAAACAATAGCACCACCTAGTTCGTGCATGGCATCAATAGAGGCCGTCCGAGCCGATTTATAACCTTGGTCGAGCTTGGCGTGGACACCTTCGACGACCACAATGGCATCATCGACCACAATGGCGATGGCAAGCACCATTGCCGAAAGTGTCAGCAAGTTGATACTGAAGCCGATCAATTTCAACACGAAGAATGTAGCGATCAATGCTACAGGAATAGCAATGGCAGGAATCAACGTAGAGCGCATATCCTGAAGGAAGATATACACCACAATAAACACGAGGATGAATGCCTCAATCAACGTCTTCACAACTTCATGAATAGAAGCAAAAAGGAAGTCGTTGGCATTCTGTGCAATGTTGATTTTCAATCCCGAAGGCAACTTAGCAGAATAATCTTCGAGCAATTTCTCGATATCGCTAATGGTTTGAGTCGCGTTCGTACCAGCCATCTGATAGACGATACAGCTGACAGACTTGTGCCCGTTTACTGTATTATTGAAGGTATAAGCCAGACGACCCAATTCGATACGGGCAATATCTTTCAGGCGAAGTACTTCACCGTTTTCAAGAGCCTTGATAACGATTTCTTCAAATTCGGCAGGTTGTTGCAGACGTCCTTTGTAACGTAATGTGTATTGGAAAGTCTGATTACCACGCTCACCCAACTGACCAGGAGCAGCTTCAATATTCTGTTCACTCAAGGCAGCCACTACATCATTGGGAATCAGCTTGTACTGTGCCATGATGTCTGGCTTCAACCAAATACGCATGGAGTAGTCCATACCCATCACATTGGCATCACCTACACCCGTCACACGCTTTACTTCAGGAATCAGGTTGATGTTAGCGTAGTTTTCCAAGAACTCGATGTTGTACTGGTCTTTCTCATCATAGATGGAGAAAATCATCAACATAGAGGTCTGACGCTTTTGAGTGGTCACACCGACTTTGGTTACTTCGGCAGGCAACAGACCTTGAGCCATGGACACACGGTTCTGTACGTTTACGGCCGCCATATCGGGATCAGTTCCCTGCTTGAAATAAATGGAGATATCAGCCGAACCACTATTGGAAGCGTTGGAAGTCATGTACATCATGTTTTCCACACCATTGATCTGATCTTCCAACGGAGAAATGACTGAGTTCAAAACGGTTTGGGCATTGGCACCTGTATAGGTGGCACGCACAGATACCGTAGGAGGCGCAATGTCCGGATATTGGGTGATAGGCAATGTTGCCAAACCAATAAAGCCCAAAATTACTAACAAGATGGAGATTACCGTTGATAGTACCGGACGGTTAATAAATCTATCTAATTTCATTCTTTTGTCAATTTGTAGGTTGGATTCGTTTTATTGAAACGCAGTTTGGATGTTACCATCCTTCTGATCTTGGAGTGCCTGTTGGTAAGCAGCCTCCTTATCAGCCGGGCTGATAGGTGTAATAGCCTGGCCATCCTTCAGGTTCTGTACGCCTTCCAATACGATCTTGTCGCCAGGTTTCAGACCTGCAGTTACGTAATAATACTTGCCGTCGTTCAACGTGAAGACATTGATTTCAGTATTCTTCAATGTATTATCAGGTTGTACAACGAATACGAACTTCTTATCCTGTATTTCAGTAGTAGCCGACTGAGGGATCATGATAACGTTTTCCATCGGATTGGGGAAAACGACATTACCTGTACCGCCGCTGCGCAGAATGTTCTTCGCATTGGGGAAGAGGGCACGCATGTTGACCGAACCTGTGGTTTGATCAATGACACCACTGATTGTTTCAACACGTCCGCTATCAGGATAGATCGAACCGTCGATGAGTTGCAAATGAACTGAAGGCAAACTTTCCAGAATTTCTTTCATGCTGCCACCTTCACGTATCATGGCCAGCAGCTGACGCTCGGTCATGGAGAAATAGGCATACATTTCTGAGATGTCTGCTACCGTTGTAAGCGGAGTAGCAATCGATGGGCTTACCAGACTTCCCACACGATAAGGGATGGTACCTACGACACCATCGCTAGGGCTGGTCACCCGTGTGTACGACAGATTGTTCTGTGCATTCACCAGTTGTGCCTCGGCCTGTGCCAGCGAAGCTTTTGCCTGTGCCAACTGATTTTCAGACATAAGCAGATCGTAGTCACTGACAATCTGTTTCTTGTTCAACTCACGCTTGTTAGCAGTGGTCAGTTCTTGAGTATTCAGAGCAGCTTTGGCTGTTTCTACCGTCGCTTTGGCTGAATTTACGGCTGCCTGATACTGAACAGGGTCAATAGAGAACAATACTTGTCCCTTACGTACAACCGCACCTTCGTCTACGTGCAGTTTGGTAATAAATCCGCTGACCATCGGACGAATTTCCACGTCTTGTTTACCTTTGATGGTGGCAGGATAGCTATTTGTCAGGTTCGCAGTGGTAGTCTGTACCGTCAGTACTGCAAATTCGGGTGCTTTACCCGCTTCCTTGTTGCCCTGTCCGCAGCTGCTGAGCAGCGCCAGGCAACATGCCAATAATACTAATCTACTCTTCATACTTTTTTATCTCTGTGTCTAATTATTGAATATCAACCTAACATTGCCATATACACAAACCAAGTATAGGCTCCGTGAAAACTAAAAGGCGCTCCTTAGTTTTCTATCCTGCAAAAGTATCGTTTTTACGACAGAATGGTTTGTTGTATAAGCTTTTTTTAACTATGTTTCAGAGAATTCTACCTGTACGAAGCTCAAACGTACAGTGCTTTTTATCATGTAACCGTACACGCCGTCTGCCTTCCACTTTTTTCGCCAAAAGAAAGCAGCCTTTTCCTGATAGGAAAACAGCCTTTTTCACTCGCTATTCCAATGCTTTTCCCTGTACATTCCATTCCCTTGTTGTTGTGATAAAAATCTAAAAAAAACAAGCATTCCGTTTCCCATATAAATAGATGTTGTATCTTTGCGAAGCTTCTTCGGATGCAAGACTCTACGGATATGAATAAACTAAAAAAACATCTGCACATCAAATCGAGCGCATGGCGCATGCAGCGCTTGCCTATTTTCATCGTATTGGGCATCATGCTATACTCATGTGCCAGTATCGGTCGTATTGAAGGAGGCCCTATCGACGAAGCCCCCCCTGTCTTTGTGCAGAGCACGCCTAACCCTGGCCAGTTGAACTATAAACGCAACCGCGTGACCATTGCATTCGATGAATACATCAAACTGGACAATGCAGGCGAGAAAGTTGTCATCTCACCTCCTCAAATTCAGCAACCCGAAATCAAGACAAGCGGCAAGAAGGTAGTCATCAACTTTCAAGACACGATGAAAGCTAATGTCACTTACACGATAGACTTTGGCGACGCCATTCAGGACAACAATGAGAGTAACCCGCTGGAGCAGTTCACCTTCACTTTCTCTACAGGTGCGCAACTGGACACAATGGCCGTGTCGGGTACCGTACTCAATGCCTCCGACCTGGAGCCAGTAAAGGGTATGCTGGTAGGACTTCAGTCGAATCTGTCCGATACAGCTTTCACGTCCCTGCCCTTCGAACGTGTAGGACGTACAGATAGCCGCGGACGTTTCTCCATTCGTGGAGTGGCACCAGGCACTTATCGCATCTATGCCCTGCAGGATGCCGACCAGAACTACTTCTATTCACAGCCAGCTGAACGAATAGCGTGGCAAGACTCGCTGATCAACCCACGCTACGAATTCCGAATGCGACAGGACACAACGTGGATAGACTCCCTGACCATTGATACCATCATCGAACGCCAATACACGCATTACTTGCCCGATGACATTCTGCTGCGTTGCTTCAAAGAGATATCCTACAACCAACGTCTGGCCAAAAGCGAGCGTCTGACTCCCCAAAAGTTCTCGCTCTACTTTACAGCACCTGCCGACAGCCTCCCGTTGCTGAAAGGCCTCAACTTCGACGAGCACGACGCCTTTGTTATCGAACAGACGACAGGACGCAACGACACAATCCACTACTGGATAAAAGACTCCCTGCTTTACAAGCGGGATACCCTGCAAGCGGAAATAACCTACCTGGAAACCGACTCGCTAGGCAAACTGGTACCACGCACAGACACCTTGCGCCTGCAATCGAAACTGACCTACGAGAAGCAACGGAAACAAAAACAGGAACAAGACGAAAAGAAGCTGGAAGAGCTACGCAAAGAAGCCAAGAAAAAGAAGAAACGTGATGCCGACGGCAAAATCATAGAGCCAGAAGAACCCGTTTTACCAACCGAGTTCCTACCCATGGATGTCTATGCCCCGTCGTCGATGGACGTATACGATTATCTCACCCTGACCTTCCAGGAGCCCTTGGCAAGGATAGATACCGCAGCTTTCCACCTGCAACAAAAGGTAGACACTTTGTGGCAAGACATTCCCTTCGACTTCCAACGTGACTCGCTGGACATAAAAGTCTACAATATCTTTGCCAATTTCGAATTGGGAGAAAGCTATCAGTTTGCAATAGACTCGGCTGCTATCCAAGGACTCTATGGGCTGACAACAGATAAAGTAAAACAGGAACTGAAAGTCAAGACCCTCGAAGAATACGGAACCATTCTTTTCGACATTATAGGTGCTGACTCAACGGCATTTGTCGAACTGGTCGACGCACAAGACAATGTAATACGTACAGTATCTGTCGTCGATGGAAAGGCCGATTTCTACTATCTGACACCAGGAAAATATGGTGCACGCCTGATTGTTGACACGAATAAAAACGGGCAGTGGGATACAGGAAACCTGAAAGAGCATCTACAACCCGAAAAGGTTTATTATTACTTCCAACTATTGGAATTGAAAGCCAATTTCGAGCTTCAGCAGACATGGAATCTGTTCGACAGGCCATTGGATCAGCAGAAACCATTAGACCTCAAAAAACAGAAGCCAGAAGAAAGCAAGAAGAAAAAAGGCCAAACCAACAACAACCGATAACCGAAAAAATCAAATGTAGAAATGAAACTGGCGATAAGAATAAAACAAAGAAACAGATTGATAGGATTATTAGTGGCAGGAATCGTATGCCTGTTCACCACACTCCCCCTAAATGCACAATGCCCGGCAGAAAACAAAGCCTTCAAATCGGGTGAACATGTGATGTACGACCTTTATTTCAATTGGAAGTTCATCTGGGTCAAAGCCGGCATAGCCAGCCTGACGACCAATGCGACTACCTATCAACAGAAGCCAGCTTTCCGCTTCAACCTTCTGTCAGTCAGTAGCAAACGGGTAGATTTCTTTTTCAAGATGCGTGACACACTGACTTGTTATGTCAGCGACCGCCTTGAGCCTCTATATTTCCGCAAAGGAGCTGAAGAAGGCAAACGCTATACGGTAGACGAAGCCTGGTTCAGTTACAAAGACGGCGTATCGCATGTCAGACAAAGCCGCTCATGGCTGGGCGGACGTGTCGACACCATGTCTTATAGCGACAGCCGTTGCATTTTTGACATGCTGAGTATATTGGCACAGGCACGTTCCTACGACCCTAAAGATTATAAAATAGGCCAAAAGATACGTTTTCCCATGGCAACAGGCCGAAAGGTAGAGGAACAGACATTGATTTATCGTGGGAAAGAAAACATCACAGCCAATAACGACACAACGTACCGCTGTTTGGTATTCTCATTTGTAGAATATGTAAAAGACGGCAATAAGGAAAAAGAGAAGGAAGTAATCACGTTCTTTGTTTCAGACGACAAGAACCACCTGCCAATCCGTCTCGACCTGTATCTCAACTTCGGATCGGCCAAAGCTTTCCTAACCAGCGTACGTGGCAACCGCTATCCGTTGACATGTATTGTTGAGGATTAACCATCCCTCGCTTCACGAATCACAACTGGAAAGGAAGCGGGTCAGATTTACGAAACACACTCGACTCAAACGTGGCAACCAATTCACCACGCTGGTTTGTGATGTCTATCTGATAACATCCTGTACTACGGCCGGTATAGCGTTCACGAGCCTCGGCATAAAGAATGTCTCCTGTAGTACTGGCACGTAAGAAATTGATATTAGAGGAAAGCGAAAAAGCCAATGTACCATGCGAATTGGCGGCAGCTGCCAAAGCCAGATCGGCCAAAGTAAAAAGTACTCCCCCTTGCGTACGTCCACCCGCATTGAGATGCTCATCCGTTATTTTCAATTGTGCTCTACTATATCCTTTTTTCACTTCAGTCAGTTCGATGCCTACATTATCAGCAAAACGGTCGTTCTTGAAAAATTCTTGTGGTGTCATTTTGGTAACTTCTAATCAATGAAACGTTTTTACTCTTTTTCAAAGCTTACTTTATGTGAACTCTTATAAAAAATGAGGTTTCGCCTACAAATGTAACAATTTTACTCTTTAACTGTATGATTTAGGTACCTATATATGACAAGAAGGACGTACCTTTGCCAATGTCAATGGTATAAACTTATATTTTTAAATTATAATCCTTTGTTATGAAAACAACACTGACGACCTTGGGAGTATCTCTCCTGATCTTCGTAAGTTGCGCCGGCCAGAAAAAAGCGGAAAGCAACTTCATCCAAGACAACATCGATAATGCGGTGGCACAACACACATTGCAGACAGACATTATCGAAAAATCTGGTAAGATATTGAACCCCCGTACCATCGAAAAAGACGGCAGTATTCACTACGTACCCATCGACGACTGGTGTTCAGGTTTCTTTCCTGGAAACATGTGGCTGACCTACGAACTGACAGGTGACCAGAAATGGGAAAAACTGGCAAAGAAGTATACAGAAGATTTGGATTCTGTAAAGCACCTGAAATGGCATCACGACGTAGGTTTCATGATCGGTTGCAGCTACTTGAACGGCTACAGACTGGCAGGAAAGACTGAATACAAAGATGTAATCGTAGAAGCTGCCAAATCGTTGTCTACCCGTTTCCGTCCAGGAGCAGGCGTCATCCAATCATGGGATGCCGACAAAGGATGGCAAGGTACACGTGGCTGGAAATGTCCCGTCATTATCGACAACATGATGAACCTGGAACTGTTGTTCGAAGCTACACGTCTGTCGGGCGACTCTACATTCTATAATATCGCCGTAAAGCATGCAGACACTACACTGGCCAACCATTTCCGTGCTGACAACAGCTGTTACCATGTGGTTGACTACGATCCCGAAACCGGCGAAGTACGCAGCAAACAAACAGCCCAAGGCTATGCCGACGAATCAGCATGGGCACGCGGACAAGCATGGGCTTTGTACGGATATACGACTTGTTACCGCTATACACACGATAAGAAGTACCTGGATCAGGCAGAGAAAGTATATAACTTTATCTTCAACAACAAGAATCTGCCTGCCGACCTCGTACCCTACTGGGACTACGATGCACCCAACATTCCGAACGAACCGCGCGACGCTTCTTCGGCAGCCTGCACTGCTTCAGCTTTGTACGAGTTGAGTACGTATGTCCCTGACAAGAATTATAAGGAAACAGCCGACCGTATCATGGAAAGCCTTGCTTCTCCAGCCTATCGTGCTGAAGTAGGGACAAACGGCAACTTTATCCTGATGCATTCCGTAGGCAGTATTCCTCACGGAGCAGAAATCGATGTTCCGCTGAACTATGCCGACTATTATTTCCTGGAAGGTTTGATGCGTAAACGCGACCTGGAGAAGAAATAAACAAGTAAGAACAGACAAGCTAAGGGCTACAAATTGCAAGAAGACACCCAAAAGCTGTTATTTGCAACTTGTAGCCCGCTGTTTATCCACACATCTAAATATAAACAACCATGAAACATTCTTTGAACCTCATAATGGGAGGAATGGGCCTCCTGGCTCTAGCAGGTTGCAAAAGCCAACCAAATGAACAGCCTCAACAGCCCAATGTCATCTATGTATTCCCTGATCAGTACCGTAATCAGGCCATGGGTTTTTGGGGGCAGGAAGGCTTCCGTGAGCATGTCAATTTCCGCAACGATCCTGTACATACACCTAATTTGGACCGTTTTGCCCGCGAATCAGTCGTGTTGACTTCGGCCCAAAGCAACTGCCCGTTGAGCAGTCCACACCGTGGCATTCTGCTGACAGGCATGTATCCCAACAAGAGCGGTGTACCCCTGAACTGCAACGCCAATCGCCCCATCAGTTCGCTGCGTGAAGATGCCGAATGCATCAGCGATGTCTTCAGCAAAGCGGGTTATGATTGTGCCTATTTCGGCAAGCTGCATGTCGATTTCCCTACTCCCAATGATCCAAACAACCCTGGACATTACGTAGAAGAACAAATACCAGCCTGGGATGCTTACACCCCGAAAGAACGCCGACACGGCTTTAACTACTGGTACTCTTACGGTACCTACGACGTACATAAGAATCCTCATTACTGGGATACGGAAGGCCATCGCCATGAACCCAAGGAATGGTCTCCCTTGCATGAAGCCAAGCAGGTGGTCAGCTACCTGAAAAACGAAGGCAACGTGCGCGATACACAGAAACCATTCTTCATCATGGTGGGCATGAACCCGCCTCACAGTCCCTACCGCTCACTGGACGACTGTATGGAGGAGGATTTCAACCTCTACAAAGACATACCGCTGGACAGCCTGCTTATCCGCCCCAATGCTGATTCCAAAATGAAAAAAGCCGCCAGTACTCCATATTACTTCGCCTCGGTAACAGGCGTAGATCGTGCTTTCGGCCAAATACTCGATGCTTTGAAAGAGTTAGGGCTGGACAAGAACACCATCGTCGTCTTCTCGTCCGATCATGGTGAAACCATGTGCAGCCAAGGAACAGACGATCCGAAGAACTCCCCTTACGCCGAGTCGATGAATGTTCCCTTCCTCGTCCGCTATCCAGGCAAACTGACACCACGCGTAGACAACCTGATGTTGTCATCTCCAGACATTATGCCTACATTGCTAGGACTGGCCGGGCTTTCCGACTCCATCCCCACCGAAGTACAGGGCCGTAACTATGCTCCGCTTTTCTTCGATGAAAAGGCCGAAATTGTTCGTCCGACAGGAGCACTCTACATCCAAAACATGGACGGTGAAAAAGATACAGACGGCAAAGTAAGAACATACTTCCCCTCAGCCCGCGGCTTTAAATCGCCCAAATATACCCTGGCTCTCTACATAGACCGCAAAGAGCACAAGCTGGTTAAGAGCCTGCTTTTCGACGACGAAAAAGATCCCTATCAGCTGAATAATCTCCCGCTGGAAGAATATCCAGAAGTAGTAAAGGAACTTTGTGCCGAGATGGGTAAAGTACTGAAAGATATAGATGATCCTTGGTATCAGAAGGGAATCTTAAAAGATATGATACCTTATTAAAAGACTCGTTTGCATCTATTTTGACAAAAATGTATCATTGCATCCTAACACTGCACTTTGTGACCCTCTAACACAGTGCTTTATGACGGTCTGACACAGTGCTTCATTACAACCCCAGAAAGCACTGCATTAAACAGTCAGCAAGTACTGTATCAAAGCGCCAGAATGTAAACCCTAAACCCCTGCCAATACAGGGTACATATACCATTCAGGCACGGACTGCACAACTAACCGATAAGTACTTGTGCATATCCGTGCCTGAATGTTTTTTTATGTCCTTACAGACAAGGAGTGAATCTCAACTTGTAGGAATGTTCCTCCTGAGATACGCGATAAATGGGGAGCGTATCGACATCACTACCACAGCTGGCGTTACCCACACCTCGCATAACGGCATCCAGATGGAGCACGATGTACGGACGGGCTGTCAGTTCCCACATGTGCTGTCCCTTCATCAGGTCCTCGTCGGTGTAGCGCAGAGCCGAGAAGGAAACGTTGCCTTCCGTACGGATGCAGACACCCTTGCCCGAAGCGTCGGTCAGCTTTAGTTCGCGCAGGCCTTCACGGTTGCCCATAGACTGCGGCTTGACATACTTCTCGACCATATCGTCCACCGTCGTCGTATAGCGGCCCACCATGCAACCGTCCTTGCGGTCGTTGTAGTTCTCCCACGGACCGTAGGCGTAGTAGTCCACCTGGCTCAGCGAGGGGTTGATGCCACACACCAAACCACAACGGCGCAAGTCGGCCGTATGAGGCTGGAATACGGCGTCCATATCCATCGTACCGTCGGGGGCAAAAGTATAGGTAATCTGTGTGTCGCAGAGCGAACCCTTGCGGACGGTCTTCACTACGACTTTCGCGCCGTCTTTCGTCACCGTGCATTCGCCTTCGGCTTCAAGTCCGTTCTCCGTGCGGGTAAACTTGTCATTCTCTATCCAGCGATGGTTGTCGTAGACGAAGCCCTGACCTTCGCTGACAACGGCCTGGCCGTTCATTACCAGAGACGTCATCTGGCCGTTCTTGCGGTTGAAGACTGCCTCTATGTTGGCATTCTTCACGCTGACGGTGCTTTCCGTCTCTTCCACCTGCAAGGCCAGCTTGCGGCCGCCCTTGGTCGAGAGTTCGGGCAGCGGGCCGCGTTCCAGCAGCGTGTATTGCTGCTGTGCCACCACATGACCTGCCGGAGCCCAGGGAGCTGCTTCTTTCTTACATACCTGGAGGTTGAGCATCACTTCCTCGCCTGCCTTCTGTGCCTGACGCAGCTTGAGGGTGTTCAGTTTCAGCGTTACGGCCAAAGAGTCGTCGGGCATTACGCGACCCAGCATCATGCTGTCGGCTGCCAGTGCCACACCGTCCTTCACGGCCTGCCAGCGCAGGTAGAAACCGTCGAGCGGCAGGAAGTCGTAGGTGTTCTTCAGCAGTACGCTGGCCTCATCTTTCTTCACATCCATGCCCAGGAAGCCGAAATGCACATACTGGTACACGGCCTTCACCTCCTTCAGCTTCGGCGACTCGTCGCGCGTGGCGGGAATGATGCCGTTGGAGCAGAAGTTACCCTGATGGGGGCCGGGGAAGTCATAACCCGTGTGCAGGCGGTAGATACCTTTCTTTATTTCGTGAGGCTCATAGATGGCCTGGTCCACCCAGTCCCAAATGGCGCCGCCGATGGTGGACGAACTGCTTTCGATGCTCTGCCAGTATTCCTTCAGGTTGCCGATGGCGTTGCCCATGGCGTGGGCGTATTCGCAGATGAACATCGGCTTGTCGAACGAGTTGACATACTTATCCATCCATTTCATACCTGGATACATCTTCGAATAGAGATCGCTGAAGCGGTTGCCGCCAAATTCTTTTCCGTCGCGCGTTCCTTCGTAGTGGATGGGACGGCTGTCCAGACGACGGGCCGCATCGTAGCAGGCCTGGAAATTGCTGCCGCCTCCGGCTTCGTTACCCAAGCTCCAGAAGATGACAGACGGATGATTGCGGTCACGCAACACCATGCGGTCGATGCGGTCCACAAAGGAGGGAATCCACGACGGCATATCGCTGATAGACTGGTTGGCATGGTCTTCAAGGTCGGCCTCATCCATCGTATAGAGTCCGAAGTAGTCGAACATGGCGTACATCTTGGCCGCGTTCGGATAATGGGAGGTACGGATGGTATTGATATTGTTCTGCTTCATCAGCAACACGTCACGCAGCATCGACTCCACAGGTACGGCACGGCCGTAGAGGGGGTGCGTATCGTGTCGGTTCGTACCCTTGAAGAACACGCGCTGGCCGTTGATGTATACCAGCGGGCCACGCACTTCAATGTCTCTGAAACCATATTTCGTAGAGAAGGCCATCTCATCCTTGCCTCCCTCACGCTGGATGACGTGCAGTGTGTAGAGGTTCGGCGTCTCGGCCGTCCAGAGCTGCAAGTCCTTCAAGGAAGAAAACAGTGCTTTCGCCTCCACTTCGCGGTCTTTTCCAGTGAACGAAACGGTGAGTTCCTTTTCGGCTACCAATGAGCCGTCGGGAGCCAGCAAGCGGAGGGCTATGTCTTTCTTACCGCTCAGCCCGTCACGGTTGTCGAGCTTCAGGGCAACGGAGAGCTCACCGGCCTTATATCCGGCCTGCGCATCGAGGCGGGAGGTGATGTAATGGTCGCGTACGCTGACCTTCGGAGTGCTGTACAGACAGACGTCGCGGAAGATACCGCTCATGCGGAACATGTCCTGACACTCCAGATAGGAGCCGTCGCTCCAGCGGAATACCTGCACGGCCAGGCGATTGCGGCCCGTACGCAGGTATGGAGTCAGGTCGAATTCGGCCACGTTGTTGGCACCCTGCGTATAGCCCACGTATTCACCGTTCAGATAAACCAGCGCGGCGCTGTAGATGCCTCCGAAGTGGATGAAGGTGCGACGGCTCTCCCAGCCCTTCGGCAGGTCGAAGAAGCGCACGTAGGAACCCACGGGATTGATGCCGTAGTTCTTGCCACCGTCATTGACCCCCTTGCGGGCATCGATGTAGGGAGGCGTATTGGCGTGCGGATATTCCACATTGGCATAGATGGGACGGTCGTAACCCTGCATCTCCCAGTTGGATGGCACGGGGATGGTTTCCCAGCCCAACACGTCGAAATCTTCCTTATAGAAGTTCAACGGGCGTTGTGAGGGTTCAGGTACAAAGTGGAAAGCCCAGTCGCCGTTCAGCAACAGGTAACGCGAGCTGTGGTTATCGACCCACGGCGTGCGGTAATATTCGGCATCGGCCGTCATTTCGGCCTCGCTGGCGTAGGGCAGGTAGGTGGCGTGACCTACTTCCTTGTTCTCTTCAAAGCGGGTTTCGTCTTCCCAATAGGTGCGCGAACGCTGTACCACCTGTTCAGCCATACCTTCGGGCATCGGCATCGGGCTGACTTCGATGGAGAAGAATGTTTCCTTCTCGTCCTTCAGTCCGTCTTTTGCTACCAGGGCCAGCTGGCCGGACTTGTTGCAAACCATAATCAGGTCGGGACTGTTGGAGGGGAATATCTGTACATACTTCCCGTTCTCGCGGACAATCCACAACTGCGACTCGTCCGAGCCGTTGTTCTCCGTAATGCCCACCGTCTGTCCGGCCTTGTTGTGGACAGCCTTGTTCTCGAATGGATTGAGGATACGAAAACTACCCGACAGATTGCTGAGGGCCCATTGCTGCAGCTGGTCGTCTGCACGTTGTTTCACAAGCAGGGCTTCTCCGCCACCCGCCTTGTAACCGATCACTTTTCCTTTTTGCCCGGCCGGCGCTATGTTATATAGCTTGTCCTTGGCAAAGTTGACCTGCGCACAGGCCACGCCTATGGCCCATACGAAGATACACGCTAAACTTACTAAGATTTTTTTCATCGCACTTATTTATTTACTATATTATTATCAATCAATTTAAGGATACGCCCATTTCTTCCATCTCTACCACAGCTGCCGAAGCATCGGGTGTGGTAGCATCAAGCTTGATGAAACGGGCCTTCTGAGACTGGGCAAACTTGACGGTCTGCGGCAACGGATTGTGCATGATGTTGCTGAACTCACCGCTGGCAGGCACTTTGGTCCATTCTTTTCCGTCCAGGCTGACATAGAATGTATAGCGGTAGGCCATGGTCGGCTTGGCCTGCTCGTTGAGGGGAGCATAGGTAAAGCCTTTCAAGCTCACTTCCTTACCCAGGTCAATGACAAGTGGCTGGGCAGAAACTTTCTTCCAGGAGTCGCGGGGCAGGTCGTTCCACTTGGAGGCCGCCTGCTGTTCTTCTACATCGGGAGCATAGTAGGCAGCCACGTTGCTGATGTGTGCCTCAAGACGGGCGCTTCCAATGGTTATCCGCAAGGCCTCGGCCTCTACCATGGGGAAACGGAGCATGCGCTTGTAGCCTACCGTCGTACCTTCGCCCAACAGTTGCCACTGCCCTTCTACACGGGCCTCCACACGGAAGCTCTCCACACGCTGTCCGCGGGCAATGTCTTCCTGCAGAAGTACCACATTGATTTTTGA
This sequence comes from Caecibacteroides pullorum, assembly GCF_019239235.1. Lineage (GTDB taxonomy): Bacteria > Bacteroidota > Bacteroidia > Bacteroidales > Bacteroidaceae > Bacteroides > Bacteroides pullorum. The sequence continues at coordinate 18,331 of NZ_JAAZTS010000024.1, forward strand.
CGAGGGCTTCAGCTCATATTCCCGCTGGTCGCCCGAGGCGGCATCCCACATTTTCTGTCCCTTCTTGACGCGATTGTCGGCAAACACCTGCTGACGATAGGCCGCAAACTCCTTCAGACGGGCCACGTCGGCTTCATGAATACGACCGCGACGGTCAGGCGGAATGTTCAGCAGCAACACGGAGTTATAACCAACCGACTGGAAATAGATATCGGCCAGGTGCTTCAGGCTCTTCACCTTACCGTTCTCGTTCTCATGCCAGAACCACCCCGGACGGATGGACACATCGACTTCCGAAGGATACCAGAACAGCTCGGTCGCATTCTTCAGCATCTCGCGGCTTCCCAAATCCTGCGACTTGTTATCGATACCCAACCGCTGCTTGCTTTCCGCCGAACGGGCATAGATACCCGGAGCCAGCACGGTGGCACTCCACTCCGTCTCACGCCCGAGACCACGTTCGTTACCCACCCAGCGGACGTCATCGCCCATGATGGCCATCACAGCCTTGGGTTGCAGGCGCTGGATGGTCTTGTAGAAGGCATCCCAATCGTAAACCTGCTTCTTGCCATTGGGCCCTTCGCCGTTGGCACCGTCGAACCACACTTCGTGCACTTCGCCATAGTTGGTCAACAGCTCAGTGAGCTGTTCGATAAAGAATTCGTTGTAGCGGGGAGAGTCACCGTAACATTCGGCGTTACGGTCCCAGGGAGAGAGATACACACCAAACTTCATGTCATACTTCGTACAGGCATCGCGCAGTTCCTTCACCACGTCACCCTTTCCGTCCTTCCAGGGAGAAGAAGCAACCGAATGTTTTGTGGTCTTGGTAGGCCACAGGCAAAAACCGTCGTGATGTTTGGCCGTCAGCAATACCATCTTGAAACCGGCTTCCTTCAACTCGCGAACCCATTGTTTGGCATCCAGATCGGTGGGATTGAACAAGGCAGGATCTTCTTTACCATCGCCCCACTCTCTGTCGGTAAAGGTATTGATACCAAAATGCAAAAAGGCTGTCAGTTCCATCTGCTGCCATTCCAACTGCTGGGGAGAAGGAACCAAACGGGCAGACATCGATACTTTTTGCTCCAACGTCGCATGTTTAGGGAATTGTACATGTTTTACAAAAACCTCTGTTTCTTGCTGGGCTTGCCCACGCAAAGGCAACATGCCCAACAGACACATTACAAGAAATGATTTTAATTTCATAAGATTAGGGTTGAACATTATTTCAACAAATATAAGCAAAACCTGTAAGATTACCAAACAAAAAGTAATCCTACAGGTTTTTAACTGTCAAAATCCATGTTTTTACTTACCCTAACTTTAATGTTTCAGTTCAACTCCAAAGCTGGCAGCATCCTTACAAGCAAAACGCAGCACTGTCTGCTTTTTATCTACTGAAACGACTTTGCAGAAAGGAGTCTCATCTACCTGCCAACACCCTTTTAAAATAACGGTCAACGGCATCTCGGCACTTTTGTTGCTTTTCCACGGACGAGAATGGATACTACGTTCCTTACGTTTGCCTTGTTCGTCGAATGCCTCATCACTGGGACCGCTATAAAGAGCCAAATCGGGTTGAGCCACAGTAAGACGTACCTTCTTACCTTCCTGACGAACCATCACCAGACAAGAAGTATCGGTTGCTTGTACCAATCCATCTTTAGGTAGAGATTGCGATGTCTCAAAAAGAACATAGGATGTCAAAGTACCATCAGCCGTACATACAATGTGAGCATTACGGTCCTGTTGAAGCACCTTATAATCGGGTTTTCGGGCAAACCGTTTCAAAGTGGCAGCATCTGTACGAGGCAAGATAGCATATTCATAAGAAGCATCTTTCGGTGCCTTGCCGTGCTGCAGGGTAAGCGATACCCAGTTGCCTGTCGTAGGTTTCACACTGCGTTCACCCACAGTAGTCTGCGGGAAGTTTTTCTCAAATTTAGCCGATTTCATCGTCGCTTTCGACAGATAATATCCTACGCCGTTAGGGTCAAGATAGCTTGTACCATTATCCTGATAGGCATCCCAATAAGTACGGAATTCAGGGGTAGTAGCAGCCAACTGGAATACAGTAGTTTCTGTCGGATAATCTGTATTTACATTCTCAATATCCGAGCCAAGACAGACAATAGTACCATTCAAGAAGTGATAGGACTTACGGGCACGCAAAGAACCGTTATACTTGTCATGTTCGTGCAGTTTCATACCGAAATTACCGTTTTCACCGTTCTGTGAAAGTCCTCCAGCAAAGGCTTCGTCAGAATAAAGCATCTCTTCCATACCCGAATAGATGTCCACATTCAACACGTTGGCACGCAATTGATCGAAAGGCAGATGAATGCTGGTAACACCTGGTATACGGTTCCAGTCGAAACCTGCTTCCTGCCAGCCGCTGGTAGTAAAAGTTACCATTTCATCGGGCTTTCCCGTCAGAATCTGAATACTGCCATGAGCCAGATAACGGCCGTAGAAATTGGCATCCAAATAGTGTTCGGCCGCCCAAAGGTAACGTGAATGACCACGCACTACTGCCGCCCAATTGTCGCGACGCTGCACACTTACACAACCGTAGCCCAAAGCCAGGTTACCCTGTGGGTCTGCTTCAGGACGGAAGCCTTGCGCTTCCAGTTCCTGTTTCAATTGCAATTCTTTTTTATTTGACGTACGGGGCAGGTAATCAGGGTCATTATCATTTACCCGACTGGTATACTCCATCAGGCGAAGGTAGGCAGCAGCCATGTCGGCATCGTAAGTCTGCTTGCCGTCAGGCGTACCCGAAAGGGCCATCATGGCATACTGCACGGGGATAAGTTGTCCTTTACCGTTAGGATGGCGGCCCGACATGGAGAGTGCCCATTGGCGGGTATTGCAATAGAACCGCATGGTAAGCAACACCTTCTTCACCGTTTCATGCGCCAGCTCAGACACACGGAACTGCGTACCACTCAACAAGTAAATCATGTTTGTGGCACCATCCAGCCCTCCTACAGCATAAGCCGGATAGTTGTTGCAATGATGGAAGCAGGCGCCATCACTCTTGAAGGAACCCATCAGGCCGTCAGCCGGACGACAACCATAGTCAAGCCAGCGGGAGAAGGAACGCAGATACTGTACCTTTTCAGGTGAATCTTCCATGATAAGAATACTGGCTATACGACCCTGTGTCTGGGTATTGAAAGAGTCTATGTCGATACCGTTCACCGTAGGCTTCGGATAGACTTCATTAGTGATAGCATACCAGCGCAACGTACGTTCGGCTTCAGCCAGTTTTCCTGCTTCACGCAGTACATCCTTCATCAAGAAATAGGCTACATAAAGACCACGCATGCTATAACCATAGTGGTGAATATTACCCCAACAACTGCCATAAGCCACACCTTGATCGGTAATGTGGTCGTACATGGCCAGGAATTTCTGTTGGAGTTCATCACGCAATGTGTCATCTTTAGCATTCAGATAGGCAGTGGCAATGCGCTTCATCAGGTTGAAATAATTGTTCATCTCCATGCCCAACTTGGTGAACATATCTTTGTCCCAACCGGGTATCATGCGCTCGTAGGCCTCGGCCTGACGTACCATGAAGATGGGCAGACCGCTCACCTTGCCGTTCTTATAGGTAATATGATAGAAGTCGTATGCCTTGCGAATGGCCTGCATTTCCTTGTCAGTCAGTTTGCCAGGCGTATAGAGCATGTCACGAAAACGGGCTTCCATCAGCCTCATATCCTCCTTCTGTTGTTCATTAAGAGGTGTCAAGGCTATTTCGGGCTTCCAAAGCGAATGCTCATAAATAACCAGCCAATGGTTCGTCGTGCCTTTATTCACGAAAGGTACCTGCACATCAGCTGTCTGCTGACGGGCATCCACTTTACTACCGGTAATAATATGGTCGAAGTAAAGTTTGCCTTTCATGTCGGGTGCTACGATGCGCAACTCATTCATGCCTTCCTCTGGTATACCCTGCATATCGCGTTCATAACACACCCATGCAGCACGCCAACCTGTGAAGTTGATACCAAAGGGAAAGGAAGTACAGAGTTTGCCGTCTTTCAGAAATTCGAAACGTATCTGCTTGTCCTGTGCCTGCTCGTTGTACACCCACACGATAAAGGCCGAAAGATAGAGATCTTTACCCGTAGGATCCTTCTTCTCAAACATCAGATCTTTTTTTACACTGAGTACAGCCCCCGGCTCATACTCCCAGCTAAGACTATGAAGCCCATCTTTGTAGTGTTCATCATTAATAGTCAATCGGGAAGTTGCATCCGTCGTCATATAGGCAGGTACCTCACCATCTTCGAAAGAGAGCAAACGTTCGTTTTTCACTACCTGTGCTTCAGTCTGAGAGATCAAGAAGAACCCCAAAAGCGTAGCCGCTCCACGGGACCATTTGTTGAAATGCATCATATTCTGTTAGTTTATTTAAGGTTGTTACAATGTCTTTCTTATTCGGTCACGAAGAAACGACATTTCCAGCAGACCAACAGATAAAATCGTACAGAATAGATACAAAATAGTTAGCGATTCCCTTTTTGCTTCAAGAACTCGTACCCAAAACGGCAACGCAGGCAATCCTTACGATCACAATATTCTTTCTGAAGCTGAATAAGAGCCTGTGAGTCAGCAGCTGTTGAAACAGGTAGACCAGCCCCACTCCACATTCGTGTGATGTAGTTGTTCTCGGCCTTCAGAGTCTCCAGCAACATCGTAGCCCGTTCACAAAGGCTTTCCTCCTGGCGATACTGTCCATAGGCATAAAGGAAAGGGACGACGGTATTGATAATGACCAAATCAAGCGCGCCACGGCCCATTCGCTTAGGCTGGTGAACGGAGGCCCTGCCGAAGGTGAAATGCTCTTCCCAATAGGAAGAAGTGCCCACAGCCAATAATTCGTGCAGCTCGTCGGCGGTACGGGCCTCCATCACCCGCGAGAAGAGCGTCTGCCCGCGGTGGTACAGGTCGGCCAGCTGGGCCAGGCGAACGTAGGGAAAACCGCCGGGGCGTTGGCGTAGGAACCTCCAGCGCGAAGGATCTAATGGAGCGGGCAGGCTGAACTTCTGCCGCAAGTAGCGGAATTCTTTCTGAAGGCGGAAGTAATAGTCGCCGTAATCGGGCTGTTCTTCGTCCAGCAGGCCAGCCATGCCAAGAAAAAAGGCTTCCACCTGAAAGAGGTCGTCGCGATGCTTGTCCACGGCACGGAAGGGAATGAGCCGTGCCCATGCCTCAAAAGCGTCGCTGTTCAACCCGAAGCCATAATTTCGCGCCAGGGTAACGAAGAACACGTCCTCCCAATGATTGCTGTACGCATCGAGACGGGCACGGATGTCGCGCGCCTTCCGCCCGAAGCGCTCGGCCTGCAAGGCAGAGAGCCAGGAATGGATTGTCAGCTTGGGCAAAGACGAAAGGATGGAGTAACAAGGCGGATGGATTTCCGAGCTACGCAGTTCGTCGTAACGGCGGGCTACATAATCGGGGCAGCTCAATATGAGCTGGGGAATAGGCTGGCCGTCACGGCGGCACACAGGGCAGTCGGCCTCGCCCACTACGTGCAGGATAACGTTGTCGTAGGCCGCATCCGTCTGGTGTCCGTGCTTCTGCCAAAGGGAGGAACGGTCGTGCAGTTCCACGTTGCCCACCCACAGCACGCCGTCCAGCTTCAGCTTGGCATTGAAGAAGTCGGGGCCTGCATCGGTGTTGGGCAGGCCGGAATCGATGACTTCCACCCGTTGGCCGTCAGTGGTGCGGAGTTCCTGCAAAGGGAAAATCTTGTGTTTCCAAAGGTAGTGTAAGAGGTGTTCCATACTATTAGTAATTAATCTGTTTTATCAGTAGTTGCCGGAAAAGGCAGAGACATCGTAAACTCGCTGAACCGTCCCTGCACGCTCTCCACGCTGACGTAGCCGCCATGCTCGCGGGAGACGTTCATCACGTAGTTCAAGCCGAGGCCGAAGCCGGAAACTTTCTTTTCCCCGCTGCCGTCGTCGCGGGGCAGGACGCGCTCGAACTTGTCGAAAATGGTGCGCTGGGCCGAAAGAGGAATACCGATGCCGTTGTCGCGAACGCTGATGCGAATGAAATCAGCTTCACGTCGCGAAGCAATGCGTATCTCTACCGTTTCCTTGGAGTATTTCAGTGCGTTATCTATCAGATTGGAAAGGGCTTCCTTCAGATACTCCAAGTCACCATAGACTGCCTCGGCCTGCAGGTCGGTATGGAAGGTGACGGGCTTCGTGGCCTTCGCCTCGAACACCTGTATCAGGTCGTCCACGGCGGGACGCAGGGGATGCCAGTCTTTGGTGAGCAGCAGCTGGTGATGTTCCATCTTCGAGAGGGTGAGCACCCGGTTGGTCAGGTCCAGCAGGTGCAGGCTCTCCCGCTCCAGCAGGTCGAAGTGCTCGCGCTTGCGGTCGGGCTTGTCGTCCAGACGGCCGCTGCGCAGGTTCTTCACCGCCATCAGGAGGGTACTGATGGGGTTCTTCATGTCGTGCACCATGGCGTAGGAGAAGTCCTCGCGCATCTGGAACAATTTATCTTGCCGCTGGATGATGTCCACCTGCTTGAAGATGCCAAAGGCCAGCAGGAAGAAGCCTGCCACCGTGCCCAGCAGGTAGTAGAGCTGCGACCCGACGGTCTCGGCACGAAGGTTGAGGAGGCGGGCACGCACGCCTTGCAGGCTATCCAGCGGGATGACGAACGTGCGCCGCTGCTCCAGCTCCCGTTCGTAGTCGTCGAAGTAGCGCAGGGCGAAGCGGAGCACCACGGTCGAGTCGCCCGAGAGCGATACCGTGTCCAGCCGGAAGCGGAGGCGGCGCAACCCGCCCTCGCGCAGCTGCTGGCGGAAGAGGGAGTCGAGCCCTGCCTCGGGGCAGAGGGCGTGGCGGTCATCGGCGCGGCACCAGGCCTCGTGGACGGTGCGCGTCACACGCTGGCTGTTGAGTCCCAGACCCATGCCCGTCCAGCGGCCGAGGAAGAAGACGGCCACGGTGGCGGCCACGAGGGTTAGGAGGATATAGTAGGACTTGCTCATGTCTGTAGCGGTTAGCGGTTAACGGTAAGCGGTGAGTGCTGGTACTAACCGTTAACCACTCACCGCTTACCGCTACAAAAATAGCTCCTTTTCCCTTTCCCTCCAACTCCGTTGACGTAAAGATAAATACACCGCCTCAAATCGGTAAGAATTTATCTTCCAACAAGCATAAGACATGCTCGTAACCTGTAATCCAGAACGGCTCAAAAACTGATGCAAAGACCTAAGACACGTTGAGCCTGCTTCATGCCGTTTGGCGACACCCAATGAATGTTTGAACTCCGGAACGAGAATTCTACCGTTTCCTTGGCCTTCCTTTTATTCTTATGTGAAAAGACAAACAATGGAATGCTGGAAGCAGTCAGACCTATACCCGCAACCAAAATGACATCCCATACCTTCCCGTCCTCTTTCCAGTTACTATTGGTATGCGCAGTATTACCTGCTTCCCCTATCCAGCCGACAACCGTTCCACAAACACCTAATCCAAGCGCAGCCCATGCGTATTTCCTCAACCGCTTGTGTTTTTTCCAATAAGCTGTTTGCTTGTAGTCGAGTATCCCCTTACCCGTCACCACCCCATCGGATGCAGTCGGTTTATAAGATTGTTGAAACTTGGCCTGAAGGCTTTCTCCACTTACTGAAATACACTCCATAACCGCATAGGCATTGTGCATCTCCTGCGCTTTGGCTCCGAAAGAAAGAGATACAAAGAAGAGTATCTGAATTATATACTTCATAGTTGCAATATTTAAAAACATTATAAAGATAGGAATATTCTCCATACATGGTACACGATTCCTTCCATAAAGGAATATTTTAAAGACAAAAAGACCACCATTGTAACGTATCTACGCGCAGGGCAGGGCGTTTCGCCCGACTCCTTCCTGTTATGACTTCCGTCATGCAGAAGCTCCGTTAACGTAAAGATAACGTAACATTAACCTTCCGTTTACCTGAGAGGACTTATCTTTGCAACGTCAACCAGAAAACAAATGTCATAATGGAAACAACTTTCAAGAACCACATGACCCGCTTCCTCGCGAAAGAAGCGGAGTCGCTGACGGGTAACGACCCCGTCAAAAAAATCCTCGTCCTGGCAGCCGTCGGGCTGGCCAGCTTCATCACCTGCTTCGCAGCGGGCTACTATATCGGAAAATATATGGCCATCTTTTATTGAATCCTATCATTCACGCTTTATGGAAACAACTGCACAACCCAATCAGAACCCCGCCCCGCAACCGGACGGCATAGAAGTGAAACTCAATCTGTCCAAGACCGCCGTATATGAAATACTGCTTTATTTCTTGGCCATGTTCGCCAGCTCGGCCCTCTACATCTACATTTGGGAGGAATTCTCCTCGTTCAACTGGGGACACTTCATCGGATTACACTACGGCAAATCCGTGTTACAACTGCTTTTGGCCATAGTCGGCCTTTACATTCTGCTATACAGCCTGCTAGGATACTTCATCAACGGGCGTAGCCTGAAAGGTCTCCGCTGGGCCTGCGACTGGAAATCCATCGGCCTCGCTCCCACCCGTCCCGTCCCCTTGAAGCATTACCGCCTGTTGTTGCTCCTGCCCGGTATCCTGATGGGCCTGCTGCCCGTACTGCACGGCTTCTGCACCGGCAATGCCACGGCCTACGTCTTCGGCATCATAAGCCTGCTGTGCTGCTCGTCCGACTTCATGATGTGGTACAAGCTGCGCCCCTTCGACGACGAGGATTTGTTCCGGCCGGGGAAAAACACGTTCCAAGGCACCGTCATCCGACGCAACTACGCGAAATAGATTCGCCCGTTTGTCAAGAAAAGCAACCAAGCTTTCTGAAGCCCCGTTTTCAGGTGTTTTTCAGATACTACCTGAAAGGCTTTCAGGTTCAACCTGAAGGGTCTTCAGGTACGGACCTGAAAAGTATTCAGTTTTTTCAGGAATGGTACCTGAAAATCAGATGCTGATTATCAAGGTGTTAGTCGTTTTCGACAGAAAAGGCGACACTCGACGCCGGCAAGCCTTTCTCCTTTCGGATGAAACCTCCGTTTGTCAGGAATATTCAGCAAGATAGGAGCATAGCGGCAAATACTCTCCTACCCCGTTATTGTTAACAAGTCAATAATGAAGGCTATTTGTGTCAGAAAAGTCCTATATTTGCACATTAATATAATTAAGAAAAACAGAGAACAATGAAAATAGCACTGATCGGTTATGGCAAGATGGGCAAGGAAATAGAACGCATTGCCCGTAGCCGCGGACACGAAATCGTCTGCATCATCGACATCGACAACCAGGAGGACTTCCAGTCCGAAGCCTTCCGCTCGGCCGACGTGGCCATCGAGTTCACCAACCCCAAGGCTGCCTACGGCAACTACATGAAGGCCTTCGAGGCGGGCGTGAAGCTCGTGTCGGGTAGTACGGGCTGGACGGAAGAACACGGCGAGGAAGTGCGACGCCTCTGCACCGAGGGCGGACGGACGCTGTTCTGGTCGAGCAACTTCAGCCTGGGCGTGGCCATCTTCTCGGCCGTCAACAAGTACCTGGCCAAGATTATGAACCAGTTCCCCGGCTACGACGTGAGCATGAGCGAAACGCACCACATCCACAAGCTGGACGCCCCGAGCGGCACCGCCATCACCCTGGCTGAAGGCATCCTCGAAAACCTCGACCGCAAGTCGCGCTGGGTGAAGGGCACGCTCCAGGCACCCGACGGCACCGTGACGGGCACCACCGCCTGCGCTGCCGACGAACTGCCTGTCAGCTCCATCCGCGAAGGCGAAGTACCGGGCATCCACAGCATTCGCTACGACTCCGAGGCCGACAGCATCACTATCACCCACGACGCCAAGAACCGCAGCGGCTTTGCCCTGGGCGCCGTGCTGGCCGCCGAATACACCGCCACGCACGAAGGCTTCCTGGGGATGGGCGACTTATTCCCGTTTCTGAAATAAACAAGCATAGCAAGCCATGAAACAAGTATCACGCAAACAATGGATCAAGTTCGGCATCGTCACGCTGCTCTACCTGCTCTTCCTCCTGTGGGTCAGGAGCTGGTGGGGACTGGTGGTCGTGCCTTTCATCTATGACATCTACATCACCAAGAAGATACCCTGGAGCTGGTGGAGGAAGTCCGAGAACGCTGCCGTGCGCGGCGTCATGAGCTGGGTGGACGCCATCGTGTTCGCCCTGGTAGCCGTCTACTTCGTCAACATCTACCTCTTCCAGAACTATCAGATACCGTCGTCGTCGCTGGAGAAATCACTGCTCGTGGGCGACTTCCTCTACGTGAGCAAGGTGAGCTACGGACCGCGCGTGCCCAACACGCCGCTCTCCATGCCGCTGGCCCAGCACACACTGCCCGTGTTCAACTGCAAGTCGTACATCGAGTGGCCGCAGTGGAAGTACAAGCGCGTGCCGGGCTTCGGACGGGTGAAGCTGAACGACATCGTGGTGTTCAACTTCCCCGCAGGCGACACTGTGGCCACCAACTTCCAGCAGACCGACTTCTACAGCCTGGCCTACAGCGAAGGGCAGCGCGTCTATCCGAAGCAGGTCAACATGGACAGCCTGACGCGCCAGCAGCAGCGGGCCGTCTACGACCTCTACTATGCAGCAGGACGCAACCTCATCTTGTCCAACCCGCAGATGTATGGCAAGGTCATCACCCGCCCTGTTGACCGCCGCGAGAACTACGTGAAGCGCTGCGTGGGCCTGCCGGGCGACACGCTCCAAATCAAGGAGGGACAAGTATATATCGACGGCCAGGCCATCGAGAACCCCGAAGGCCTGCAGTTCAACTACTTCGTGCAGACCACCGGCCCGCTCATCCCCGAAACCCTCTTCCGCGAGCTGGGCATCAGCAAGGACGACCAGTGGCTGATGAACAACGATCCGGGCTGGGAGGCCGAACTGGAGGCCATGGGCTTCGACCGCCGCGACGCACAGGGCCGTCTAGCTCCCGTCTATCACTTGCCGCTGACGCAGGCCATGCGCCAGGCCCTCGAAGGCAACAAGAAACTCATCAGCCGCGTCGCCATGGAGTCCGAGAGCTTTGCTGGACAGATGTATCCGCAGAACCTCTATACGAAGTGGGACCGCAACAACTACGGCCCCATCTGGATACCCGCCAAGGGAACCACCATCACCCTGACGGACGACAACCTGCCCATCTACGAGCGCTGCATCACGGCCTATGAGGGCAACAAGCTGGAACGCCGCCCCGACGGCCTCTACATCAACGGCCAGAAGACCGACACCTATACCTTCCAGATGGACTACTACTGGATGATGGGTGACAACCGCCACAATTCGGCCGACTCGCGCTATTGGGGCTTCGTGCCCGAAGACCACGTGGTAGGCAAGCCGCTCGTCGTATGGCTCTCGCTGGACAAGGACCGCGGCTGGCTGGACGGCAAGATACGCTGGAGCCGCCTGTTCAAGTGGGTAGACTAAGCTGAACGGAGGACAGACCCCATGAAGAAGGCGGGAAAAGTCATAGGAACCGTAGCGGGAGTGGCGCTCATCGTGGTGCTGCTCCGCTCGTGTGTGGCGACGTCCTACCTGATTCCCTCGGCCGGCATGGAGAACTCGCTCTATCAGGGCGAACGCATCCTGGTGAACAAGTGGAGCTACGGGCTGCGCCTGCCCTTCATGAACCTGTGGGGTTACCACCGCTGGGGCGGCGGCCCGGTAAAGAGGGAAGATATCCTTGTCTTCAACAACCCCGCCAACCGCCAGACGGACATCAGCCGACGCGAGGTCTTCATCAGCCGCTGCATCGGCCTGCCGGGCGACACGCTGCTGGTAGACTCCTTCTTCACCGCTCTGCCCGGCCAGCAGTATGCCCCCGACCAAAAGTTCGTCTACGCCTATCCCAAGGCCAAGGAACGCCAGCTGGACACGCTGCTGGCCACGCTCTCCATCCGCCACGCCGAACGGATGGGCGAAGACTCGCTCCACTACCTGCGCAGCTTCAGCCGTTACGAATACTATCTGCTGGAGCAAGCTCTCTACGGACACTGCTGGATACAACCGGCCACTCGCCCCGACTCCCTGCAGGAAGCCCGCGCCCTCATCGTGCCGAAGAAGGGCCGCGCCGTGCGCGTCTATCCGTGGAACCGCGTGCTGCTGTGCAACACGCTGGTACTGCACGAGCACCGCAACGCCAAGATACAGAACGACACCCTCTACGTGGACGGCCGCCCCGTGCAGCACTGCGTCTTCACGAAAGACTACTACTGGGTGGCCTCGAACAACGCGGCCAACGTGTCGGACTCGCGCCTCTTCGGCTTCGTGCCCGAAGACCACCTCATCGGACGGGCTTCCGTCATCTGGTTCTCGCGCGACAAGGAAAGCGGCATGCGCTGGGAAAGGATTGGCAAGGCGGTGCGATAACAACAAGAAAGCAATGGAAAAGGAAACGATATACCTCTCTTCGGCCTATCTAGCCCCGGTGGAATACTACACCAAGCTACTGGCCTACAACCGCGTCTATGTGGAAGACTGCGACCACTACCTGAAGCAGACCTACCGCAACCGCTGCACCATTGCCGCGCCGGACGGCCCGCTGGCGCTCTCGGTGCCCATCGTCAAGCCGGACACGCTGAAGTGCCCCATGAAGGACATCCGCATCTCCGACCACGGCAACTGGCGCCACCTGCACTGGAATGCTCTGGAATCGGCCTACAACCATACCCCTTTCTTCGAATACTACAAGGACGACTTCCGCCCCTTCTACGAACAGAAGTACGAGTTCCTGGCCGACTTCAACGAAGCCCTGTGCCGCCTGGTCTGCTCGCTCATCGGGCTGGAACCGCAGATGGAACGCACCACGGACTACAAGACCACCTTCGCTCCCGGCGAAGACGACTTCCGCGAACGCATCCACCCCAAGAAGGACTTCCGCACGGAGGACCCCGACTTCTGCCCGCAACCCTATTACCAGGTGTTCCAGGAACGGCTGGGCTTCCTGCCCAACCTGAGCATCGCGGACCTGCTGTTCAATATGGGACCCGAAAGCCTGCTGGTATTGCAGGCCAGCCATCGAAGAGAAAACGTACATTCATTCATTTAAACAATATATTTATCATGAAGAACTTATTTGACATCAGAGACAGAGTAGTAGTCATCACCGGAGGAACCGGCGTATTGGGTAAAGCCATCGCAGCCCACCTGGCCGAAGAAGGCGCCAAAGTGGTTATCCTTGGCCGCAAGGCCGAGGTAGGCAATGCCATCGTGGCAGACATCAAGGCAAAGGGTGGAGAAGCCATGTTCCTGACTACCGACGTGATGGACCGCAGCAAACTGGAGCAAAATCTGGCTGACATCCTGAAGGCTTACGGACGTGTAGACGCCCTGCTGAATGCTGCCGGAGGAAATATGCCGGGAGCCACCATCGGCCCGGACGGTACGTTCTTCGACCTGAAGATTGAAGAATTTCAACGTGTACTCGAACTGAACCTGACCGGCACCGTATTGCCTACGCAAGTTTTCCTGAAACCGATGGTAGAACAGAAGAAGGGCGTCATCGTCAACTTCTCCAGCATGGCCGCCTTCCGCCCCATGACTCGCGTAGCAGGCTATGCCGCCGCCAAGGCAGGCATCTCCAACTACACCGCCTTCATGGCTACCGAAGTAGCCAAGAAGTTCGGCGAGGGTATCCGTGTGAACGCCATCGCGCCGGGCTTCTTCCTGACCGAACAGAACCGCACACTGCTAACCAACCCCGACGGTTCGTGGACGCAGCGCGGACAGGACGTCATCCGCCAGACTCCCTTCGGCCGCATGGGACGCCCCGAAGAACTGTGCGGAACCATCCAGTACCTCATCAGCGACGCTTCGAGCTTCGTGACGGGTACCGTGGCCGTGGTAGACGGCGGATTCAATGTATTTGCCATGTAATCCTCAAAAAAACAATACCGATATGATACTTTGCGAACAAACCTGGCGCTGGTACGGGCCGAACGACCCTGTCAGCCTCTGGGACATCAAGCAAGCCGGAGCTACCGGCATCGTCAATGCCCTGCACCACATCCCCAACGGCGAGGTGTGGACTGTAGAAGAAATCATGAAACGCAAGCAGATGATCGAGGAAGTGGGCCTCACGTGGTCTGTGGTCGAGAGCGTGCCCGTACATGAGCACATCAAGACGCAGACAGGCGACTTTCAACGCTACATCGACAACTACAAGGAAAGCCTGCGCAACCTCGCCCAATGCGGCATCTACATCGTCACCTACAACTTCATGCCCGTGCTCGACTGGACACGCACCGACTTGGCCTACGAACTGCCCGACGGCAGCCGCGCCCTGCGCTTCGAACGTGCCGCCTTCATCGCCTTCGACCTCTTCCTGCTGAAACGCCCCGGCGCCGAAGCCGACTATACCGACGAAGAGAAGGCCAAGGCACGCGCCCGCTTCGAGCAGATGACCGACGAAGACAAGCAGAAACTCGTCCGCAACATGATAGCCGGCCTGCCCGGCTCGGAAGAGAGCTTCACGCTGGAGCAGTTCCAGCACGAACTGGACCGCTACAAGGATATCACGCCCGAACGCCTGCGCCGGAACCTCATCTACTTCCTGAGCGAAATCTGCCCCGTGGCCGACGAAGTGGGCGTGAAGCTCGTCATCCATCCCGACGACCCGCCCATGTCCATCCTGGGCCTGCCACGCATCATGAGCTGTGCCGAAGACTTCCAGGCGCTCATCGACGCCGTGCCCAACCCCAGCAACGGCCTCTGCCTCTGCACCGGTTCGCTCGGCGTCAGCAGCGCCAACGACTGCGCCGCCATGATGACCCGCTTCGCCGACCGTATCAACTTCGTGCACCTGCGCTCCACCCAGCGCGACGCTGAAGGAAACTTCCACGAGGCCAACCACCTGGAGGGCGACGTCGACATGTACGGCGTGATGAAGGCCTTCCTCGAACTGCAGCAGCGCCGCGGCGTCTCCATCCCCATGCGTCCCGACCACGGACATCAGATGGTGGACGACCTGCGCAAGAAGACCAACCCCGGCTACTCGTGCATCGGCCGCCTGCGCGGACTGGCCGAACTGCGCGGACTGGAAATGGGAATTGCGAAATCGATTTATTAATTAATAGTTAGCGGTGAGCATATTATCTGTGCTCACCGCTAACCGTTTACCCCTAACCACTAACTCCATGCTCAAACTCCAAACTCCCAACGGCGACACCCGCATCCTGCTCCACTCGTGCTGCGCCCCCTGCTCGTCGGCCATCATCGAGTGCATGCTGGCCAACGGACTGCGCCCCACCGTGTTCTACTGCAACCCCAACATCTACCCGCAGGCAGAGTACGAGACGCGCAAGAACGAGGCCATCCGCTTCGTCACCTCCCAAGGCCTCGATTTCGTCGACGCCGACTACGACTACGCCCACTGGAAAGCCCGGATGACGGGACTGGAGGACGAGCCCGAACGCGGCCCGCGCTGCCTGCGCTGCTTCACCCTGCGCCTGACGGAGACCGCCCGCTATGCCTCGGAACACGGTTTCACGCTGTTCACCACCACCCTCGCCTCGTCGCGCTGGAAGAGTCTGGAGCAAATCAACGAGGCCGGACGATGCGCCGCCGCCCGCTACCCCGGCACCCTGTTCTGGGAGCAGAACTGGCGGAAAGACGGACTACAGGAGCGGCGCAACCAGCTGCTCCGCGAATATGCGTTCTACAACCAACAGTACTGCGGCTGCGAATTCAGCATGAGGCGCCTCAACAAGCCGAAAGAAGGCTGACTGCCCCGCACTGGGATTCCGTCCTGCACACTGCAGGAGGCTTTCGCGCTTCGCGATTTCGTCCTGCACGCTGCAGGAAGCTTTCGCGCTTCGCGATTCCGTCCTGCACGCTGCGGCAAGCTTTCGCACTTCGCGATTTCGTCCTGCACGCTGCAGGAAGCTTTCGCGCTTCGCGATTCCGTCCTGCACGTTGCGGGAAGCTTTCGCACTTCGCGATTCCGTCCTGCACGTTGCAGGAAGCTTTCGCACTTCGCGATTCCGTCCTGCACGCTGCGGCAAGCTTTCGCAAGCCGCGAAAACGCCGCCCATCATTTATAAATCAATACGGAAAGATAGTCTTCGGCCAGCAGCTCGCCCGCCACGGCCAGCAGCTCGTCCGCCGTAAGCTCGGCGACGCGGCGGCAGACGGCCTCCTGCGACTCGTAGCGGTTGTAGTGGAGGAAAGTCTTCGCCATGCCCAGGGCGTTGTTCTCGTTGTTGTCCGACGCCACGCCTATCTGGCCTATCAGCTGCTTCTGGGCGGCGGCCAGCTGCGAGGCGGTCAGGCGGCAGTCGCGCAGGCGCTTCAGCTCCTTGTGCACCAAGTGGAGGCAGAGGTCCACGTCGGCGGGGTCGCAGCCGAAGTAGATGCAGAACGTGCCCGTGTCGGTGTAGGCCGTCAGGTTCGACTCCACGTTGTAGACCAGTCCGCGGCGCTCGCGCAGTGAGACGTTCAGGCGGCTGTTCATGCCCGGCCCGCCCAGCAGGTTGTTCAGCAGGTAGAGGGCCGTGCGACGGTGGTCGTAGGCGTTGTAGCCGCGGGCGCCCAACATGACGTGCGCCTGGTTCGTACCCTTGTCCAGCACGAGGCGGTCGGGCACGTAGAGCGGCGGGGGCGTGCGGCGGGCCGTAACGGTATCGCCCATCCCACCACCGGGCAAATCGCCTACCAGCTTCTCGGCCAGGCGCACCACACGGCGGAAATCCACGTCGCCCAGAACGAAGAACACCATATTTTCCGGCCGGTAGTAGCGGCGGGTGAAGGCCACAGCGTCCTCCGTGCGGAACGTGCGCAGCCGTTCGGGCCGTCCCAGGATGTTGCGCCCCAGCGGATGGCCGCGGAAGATGAGGTCCTCGAAATCGTCGAATATCAGTTCGGCCGGATTGTCCTCGTACGACTGTATCTCGTCGATGATGACCTCGGTCTCCTTCTCAATTTCGCGCTGCGGAAAGGTAGAGTGGAACACGATGTCGGCCAGCAGCTCGAAGGCGCGGGCGAAATGCTCCACCAAGAAGGCCGAATAGACCACCGTCTCCTCCTTGTTGGTATAGGCGTTCAAGTCGCCGCCCACGTTCTCCATGCGGTTCAGGATGTGCCACGCCCGGCGCTTCTGCGTTCCCTTGAAGATGAGGTGCTCCACAAAGTGGGCCATGCCCTGCTCCTCTTCGCCTTCGTCGCGCGTGCCGGCATCGACGGCAAATCCACAATAAGCCACCCGCGAGCGCAGGGGCTCGTGGATGATGCGCAGGCCGTTAGCCAGCGTATGCACGTGATACTCCGGTTCCCCGGTTTCAAACTTCTTCATCGGTCGGTTTTCTTACATTTTGCGCCTGCAAAAATACAACAAAACCTATTGCGTTTTATGGAAAATTGCGGATATTTGCACCCGGCAAAAGCGGGAAGACGCGCCCCGGCCGCCTCCCCGCGAGCGTAAAAACATCATTCACTATGCGAAAAGTAATCGGCATCGGAGAAACCATTCTCGACATTCTCTTCCGCAACGGGCAGCCCACCGCGGCCGTACCCGGCGGTTCTGTTTTCAACGGCCTCGTGTCGCTGAGCCGTGCGGGTGTCCCTATCCGCTTCATCAGCGAGACGGGCAACGACCAGGTAGGCAATATCATCCTCCAGTTCATGCGCGACAACGGCATGCCCACGGAACACGTCAACGTTTTCCCCGACGGCAAGTCACCCGTGTCGCTCGCCTTCCTCAACGAACGGAACGACGCCGCATACCTCTTTTATAAAGACTATCCCCGCCAGCGACTCGACGTGGTGTGGCCCGAAGTAAACGAAGACGACATCGTCATCCTCGGTTCTTATTACGCCCTGAACCCCGTGCTACGCGACAAAATCGTGGAACTGCTGGACATGGCGCGTGCCAAGAAAGCCATCGTCTACTACGACCCCAACTTCCGCTCCACGTACAAGGAAGAAGCTATCAAGCTGGCGCCCACCATCATCGAAAATCTGGAATACGCCGACATCGTCCGAGGATCAGTAGACGACTTCTTTTACATGTACAACCTGCAAGACGTGGACAAGATTTACAAGGACAAAATCAAGTTCTACTGCCGCAACTTCATCTGCACCGCCGGACACAAAGACATCGCCTTGCGCACGGCTCACTTCAGCAAGGATTACCCTATTCCGACAGTAGAAACCGTCAGCACCGTCGGCGCAGGCGACAACTTCAACGCCGGTATCATCTACGGCCTGTTGAAGCTGGATATCCGCTACGACGACCTGAACGACCTGGACGAAGCGCGCTGGAACCGCGTGATGGACTACGGCATCGCCTTCGCCACGGAGTCGTGCCGCAGCCTGAACAACAGCATCTCCCCGGAATTTGCAGAAAAATTAAAGATAGAAAAAGAAGCATAAAAGGGGCACCCGTCCAATACGCCTTGAACGCAATTTTCCTATATTTGTGATAACCGGCTTTCCGGGGACGGCATCCGTCCCGCATGGAAGCCGGATTTCTGTCCATCCAAAAGAAAATTCGCAAGTATGTATAGAAATTTGTATTGCCTGTTAATGTTAGCTGCCCTGCTCCCGTCGTGCAGCAAAACCAGTCCACGCATCTCCGTCGTGTGCGAAGAAAACAACGTAGGGAACAGCGTCGTGAAATGGGAAACCATCCCCGAAATCCCCGGCGAAGTCAAAGTCTATGCATCTGAAAGCCCGGAACACACGGGCACGGAACATCTCGTAGCCAGCGCACCCATCTCCGACCAGCACCTGACCATCATCACCACCGACCCCATGCGCCGGTATTATTACCGGATGGTTTTCGCCGAGAAATACAAGGTAGACATGGCTACACGCAACATCAACATCCCGGGCATACAGAATTTCCGCGACCTCGGAGGCTATCCCTCCTACCCGCATCATAAATTCGTCCGCTGGGGAATGCTCTACCGTTCCGGTGAAATCAACAGACTACGCAAAGGTTCACTAAAAAAACTGAAAAACCTGGGAATACGAACCATCATCGACCTCCGTTCGCCCGAAGAGAAAATAGAACTCAGTAAAAGCCTGGAGAAAAACTTCAGCGTAGTATCTATCCCCATCGCTACTGGAAACATGGAACAAATCATTAACGGCGTGCAAGACCGAAGCATCCGTAGTGATACAGTTTACCGCATCGTGGAACGCATGAACCGTGAATTGATTACCAAATACGCGGCACAATACCGCAAAGTATTTGACCTCCTGCTCAATGAGGACAACTACCCCGTCGTCATCCACTGTTCCTCTGGTAAAGGCCGCACAGGTATTGTCTCAGCGCTCATTTTAGCCTGCCTCGATGTCAACGAAGACAAAATCATGGAAGACTACCGCCTGAGCAACGATTACTTCAACATTCCTCGGGCTACCCGCTACGCCTACAACTTGCCCGTCCGCTCGCAGGAAGCCATCACTACACTCTTCTCCGCCCGCGAAGACTTCCTGAACGCAGCCAAGGAGGAAGCCGAACGCCAGTATGGCGACATCAAAACCTATCTGCGCGAAGGCATCGGCCTCAGCAAGCAGGAAATGAAACATCTGCGGAATATCCTGCTGACAAAGCAGCCGTAAGACAATCCGAAAACGAAGCTTTCGTTTTGTACTTCACTCGGTTTGCACTATCTTTGTCCCCAAAACATAAAGAGATACAAAGATTTAATGAAGACATTTGAAGAGCTTGGTGTGTCGCCGGAGATACGCCGCGCCATCGAAGAGATGGGATATGCGTATCCCATGCCAGTACAAGAAGAAGTAATTCCCTATCTTTTGGGAGAAAACAATGACGTGGTGGCTCTGGCACAGACAGGCACCGGAAAGACAGCGGCCTTCGGACTGCCGCTGACACAGAAAATCGACGTCAGCAAACAATATCCACAATCACTGATCCTCTGCCCCACGCGTGAGCTCTGTCTCCAGATTGCGGGCGACCTGAACGACTACAGCAAGTATATCAACGGCTTACGCGTGCTGCCCGTCTACGGTGGCTCGTCCATCGAAAGCCAGATCAAGGCCCTGAAACGCGGCGTGCACATCATCGTGGCTACGCCCGGCCGCCTGCTCGACCTCATGGAGCGCAAGACCGTCTCCCTGGTCACCATCCAGAACGTGGTGATGGACGAGGCCGACGAAATGCTCAACATGGGCTTCACCGACAGCATCAACGCCATCCTGGCCGACGTGCCCGAAGAACGCAACACTCTGCTCTTCTCGGCCACCATGAGCCCCGAAATAGCCCGCATCTCGAAGAACTATCTGCACGACGCCAAGGAAATCACCATCGGACGCAAGAACGAGGGAACGGCCAACGTGAAGCACATCGTCTACGTGGTCCATGCCAAGGACAAGTACGAGACGCTGAAACGCATCGTCGACTATTATCCGCAGATATACGGCATCATCTTCTGCCGCACCCGCAAGGAGACGCAGGAGATAGCCGACAAGCTGATGCAGGAAGGTTACAACGCTGACTCGCTACACGGTGAACTGTCGCAGGCGCAGCGCGACGCCGTGATGCAGAAGTTCCGCATCCGCAACCTGCAGCTGCTCGTGGCTACCGACGTGGCCGCCCGCGGACTGGACGTGGACGACCTGACGCACGTCATCAACTACGGCCTGCCCGACGACACCGAAAGCTACACTCACCGCAGCGGACGTACCGGACGCGCCGGAAAGACGGGCACCTCCATCGCCATCATCAACCTGCGCGAGAAGGGCAAAATGCGCGAAATAGAACGCATCATCGCCAAGAAATTCGAGACAGGCGTCATGCCTACCGCCAAGCAAATCTGCGAAAAGCAGTTGATGAAAGTCATCGACGACCTGGAAAAAGTGAAGGTGAACGAAGAAGAGATAGCTGACTTCATGCCCGACGTCTGCCGCAAGCTGGATTGGCTGTCCAAGGAAGACCTCATCAAGCGCATGGTGTCGCACGAGTTCAACCGCTTCGTGGAATACTACCGTGATCGCGAAGAAATAGAGACCGTCGGCACCAACGAAGAGAAGAAAGCTGGAAAAGGTAAAAAGAACGGCAGCCGCAAGGCCGAAGCGGGCTTCACGCGCCTCTTCATCAACGTGGGCAAAACAGACAACTTCTTCCCCACCGATCTCATCGGCCTCATCAACAGTAACACGAAAGGCCGCGTCGACCTGGGACGTATCGACCTGATGCGCAACTTCTCGTTCTTCGAAGTGGACGAGGCCGAAGCCGATAAGGTCATCAAAGCCCTGAACCGCACACGCTGGAACGGACGGAAAATCTCCGTCGAGCCGGCCGGAGAAGCCGACGAGAATACGGGCAGGAAAAAGGCCGAACGCAAAACCGAGAAGCCTGAACGCAAGAAAGCCGAAAAGCCCGCTAAGGAACCCAGACGCGCCAAGCCCAGCCGCGAAGAGCGCGGATACACCAAGCCCCGCGGCCGCAAGGACGACTGGAAGCAATTCTTCCAGCACGAAAACGGGCTCAAGGGGCCCGAACCCGACTTCAGCGAAGAGGGCTGGGCCAAGCCGTCGAAGAAAAAAAAGAAATAAACCGAAGAACCTCAAACGACCGATACCATGACCCTGCAACAACTGGAGTACATCCTCGCCCTGAACCAGTTCCGCCACTTTGGCAAGGCGGCCGAACACTGCGGCGTGACGCAGCCCACCCTGAGTGCACTGATCCAAAAGCTAGAAGAAGAGCTGGACATCCGCATCTTCGACCGCACTCGCCAGTCTGTAAGCCCTACACCTGCCGGACGCCTTATCTTGGGACAGGCGCGACAGGTGCTGGCCGAAGCCGCCCGCATCAAGGAAATGGTGGCTGAAGAAAGGCATATACTGACAGGCACGTTCACCTTGGGCATCCTCCCCACTATCGCCCCCTACCTGCTGCCTCGCTTTTTCCCTCAGCTGATGAAGCAGCACCCGCAGCTGGACATCCGCGTCACGGAGATGAAAACCGCTGCCATCAAGCAGGCTTTGGCAGACGAGAAGATAGACGTCGGCATCGTGGCTGCCCTGGACGGCATGGACGATTTTGCGCAGACGCCGCTCTTCTACGAACAATTCTACGCCTACGTGGCCCGCGAAGATGAACTCTTCAGTCGCGAGACCATCCGCACCGCCGACCTCTCCGGCACGCAGCTCTGGCTGCTAGACGAGGGGCACTGCTTCCGCAACCAGCTCGTCCGCTTCTGCCAGCTGAAATCCGCACAGACCAGCCAGATGGTCTACCATCTGGGCAGCATGGAAACGTTCATGCGCATGGTGGAGGGCGGCAAGGGAGTCACATTCATCCCCGAACTGGCCATATCTCAGTTGAGCGAGACACAGCACGAACTGGTACGCCCCTTCGCCGTGCCCCGCCCCACGCGGCAAATCGTGATGCTTACGTCCAAAGACTTCATCCGCTGCACGCTGCTCGACATACTCAGACAAGCCATCCAGGCCGCCGTACCGGCCGAAATGCTTTCGCCCAAGCCCACGCAGCAAGTCATCTAAAATAAAGTAACAAAATAACAGTATTTCAGGCCTGATACTCAAGCTTCTCCCAACTGAACGTATCTTTCCGTCAATTCACCATGGTGAACAGCCTGCCGGACATATTTTTCTACACATACGCCACAATAATATAGGTAGAAAAAAGGACATGACATCATCCAATTTTCAATTCTTCTATCAGGCGGCCCGCCTGACCATATTTCTCGATGATGAACAGCACGTAGCGGATATCTACCCCGATGCAGCGCTGCAAGCGGGGCTCGTAGAGATAATCGCTGCTCATGGCCTCCCAATTGCCGTCGAAAGCCAGGCCAAGGAGCTGACCGCGCGCGTTGAACATGGCGCTGCCCGAGTTACCGCCCGTGATGTCGTTATCCGAAATGAAGCAGACCTTCATCTCTCCGCTCCGATCGGCATAACGGCCGTAGTCGCCGCTCTCCAGCAGGCTCACCAGCTCGGGCTGCAGGGCGAAGTCGGGCTCGCTGCGATGCTCGCGGGCCTTCTCCAGAATGCCACGTACGGTGGTGAAGTAGCGGTAATGCGTCCCATCGGCCGGGTCGTAGCCCCGCACCGTGCCGAAGCTGAGGCGCATCGTTGAATTGGCGTCGGGATAGAAACGACGGTCGGCGTAATAGCGGCGTACAGCGGCATTGAACAGCCGCTCGCCACGGTCAACGGCTAGGTTGGCGGCGTTCATCTGCATGTTCATCTCGAAGAGCTGGGTGATAAGGTCGATGCCCAAGTTGATAGCCGGGTCGCTAAAGAGGTGCAGCGTGGTGTCGTTCTCCAGGAAACGCTTCAGGCCACGAGGCGTGGCAATAGCGGTACGAGCATAGAGGCTGTCCACATATGCACGCTCGCTGCCGCCGTAGACGGTAGCGATGGAGTCGTAAAGTGACGGCAGATAGTCGACCTCCACATGACGGGGATACTCCTTCAGCAGGGCTGTGAAAACGTCCTTGTCGACGTCCAAGTCGAGGTTGGCATACTTGTCCACGATACCTTGCAGACTGACCTCAACGACCTTTGGATCGGCGCCAAAGTCGAAGTTCAGAATGCTGAGGGCCAGCTGCACCAATTCGGGACCGTTAAGGAAGCTTTCCAGCAAGTAGGCCTGTGCCCGGTTAACGGCACGGCGGTCCTTATAGGCTAGCTCGAGATCGGTCAGCAAGTGAAGCAAGCTGTCGCGCTCGGCTGGAGTGCGACGTATCCAGTCCTGTAAGTCGCGCTCCAGCGTGCGCTTCCTCTCGAGCACGTTCAGGCGGCGGAGGGAACGATTCGTACCGATGCTGTTCTTCCAGTAGTTAGAACTTTCGTCGTACTTGGAGGCGTACTTGATGCGGATATCGTCGCTGGCGTCCATCGCACGCTTCCAGATGGCCTGCTTCACGCCGCGGATATCTATCTGCGCCTGGTTGATGCCGTTCATGGCTTCCTCGATGCCGAACGACGACAGGTAGCGTTCCGTCGAGCCGGGATAGCCCAGGGTCATGCAGAAATCACCTTCCTGATAGCCTTCAAGTGAAATGGGGGCCACGTAACGGGGATGGTAGGGCACATTGTCGGGCGAGTAGTCGGCCGGACGGTTCCCACGGCCGGCGTAGATGCGAAAGACGCAGAAGTCGCCCGTGTGGCGCGGCCACATCCAATTATCCTTGTCCCAGCCGAACTTGCCGACAGACGAAGGCGGAGCAAATACCAAGCGGACATCGTTGAAATCTTGATAGACGGAGAGCCAGAATTCATTACCGCCATAATAAGCGTCGACCACGCCCGTCAGCGTGGAGTCCTTCTGCGACACTTCGGCTCCGACGGCTAACATTACCGAGTCGACGGCACTGGCGCGGGCCGACTCGTCCATGTCGGGCCGGACGGCAGAAAGCACACGCTTCGTCACGTTCTCCTGCCGCAGGAGGAAGCGCACGTAAAGTTCGGGATTGGGCAACTCCTCATCGCGCGTGCGGGCCACGAAGCCATCCTGCAAATAGTCATGATCCACACTGGAATGCTGCTGCACGCTGCTAAAGCCGCAATGATGGTTGGTGAGCACCAATCCGTCCTCGGATACCACCACGCCCGAACAGAAGCCGCCAAAGCTCACTACGGCATCCTTCAGCGAGGCCTTGCGAGGGCTGTACAGTTCCTTCGGCTTCAGCTCAAACCCCATCTCTTTCAGCATGTGGGTAGTCTTTTTGTCCAAATTACCCAGCATCCACATACCCTCGTCAGCCATAACAGCCACACTCGCCAGCAGACAGGCGGTCAGCAGACAATATTTCAAGTCTCTCATCATCATTATTTTCTTCGTTTTTTCCACAGATTATTTCTTCGTCACCAACCGATTCAACAACGGAATGCGGCTCAGGGGCAGGTCATGTTTCACGATATAGGCAGAAAACACCAGCAGGAGCACCGTCCGCCAACCTAGGCGCAGCCACAAATTCTCAATGGGCACATACTCGGCAGCCACGTAAAGAACGGCGGCCAGCAGCACGTAGCGTCCGATGCCCTTTAGGTCGTAGCGGATGGGGTATTTCTTCTGCCCCACGAAGTAGGACAGCAGCATGGCCACCCCATAGCCCGCAAAGCCCGCCCAGGCGCAGGCCATGTAGCTGTAGCGCGGGATGAGCAGCACATTGATGAGCACCAGCACGGCGCACCCCGTCAACGAGAAGTAGGCGCCCCAGCGCGTCTCGTCGATCAGTTTGTACCAGAACGACAGGTTAAAGTACACGCCCATGAAGATTTCGGCCGCCATCACGATGGGCACTACGCGCAGGCCGGCCCAATAGTCGCGCCCGATGATGAACTTCAGCAGGTCGAGGTAGAACATCACGGCCAGGAAGGCCAGCAGGGTGAAGATGATAAAATACTTCATGGCGGCGGCATAGACCTCACGATTATCCTTGTCGCGGCTCTTGCCGAAAACAAACGGCTCGTAAGCATAGCGGAAGGCCTGCGTCAGCATGGCCATGATCATAGCTATCTTGCTGGCCGCGCCGTAGATGCCCAGCTGCACCTTGGCCTCGGCGGCATCGGGATAGACGTAGGGGAAGATGATCTTGTCGGCCACCTGGTTCAGAATACCTGCCAGACCAAGCACGAGCAAAGGCAGGCTATAGGACAGCATGCGGCGCAGCAGGGCACGATCGAGTACGTAGTGGAAGCCGCGCAGCTCAGGCACGAGGCAGAGCATGACGGTGGACGTGCAGACAAGGTTGAACAAGAAGGCATAGCCAACGTCGCTACCCTTCATCGCCACGTAGTAGACGAGATTCAGGGCGATATTCAGGAAGATGAACAGCAGCTTCAGCGCAGCAAACTTGATGGGGCGCTTCTTGTAGCGCAGGTAGGCAAAGGGGATGCTCTGGATGGCGTCCATGGCCACCACGGCCATCATCATGCCCACGTATTCGGGATGGGCTTCGTAGCCCAGCAGGCTAGCAATAGGTTGCAGAAACACCAATCCCAAAGCAAGAAACGTAAGCGACACGCCACCTACACCCATCAGCGTAGTGGAGTAGACGCGCATAGGATCGTCCTTGCCGTTGTTGGCGAAACGGAAGAAGCCCGTCTCCATGCCGAAGGTAAGCAACACCAGTGCCAAAGCCACCCAAGCATAAATATTTGTCACCACGCCATAGCCTCCGCTCTGCGCGGACATCGCCATGGTATAGACAGGTACCAGCAGATAATTCAAGAAACGCCCTACAATGCTGCTCAAGCCGTAGATGGCGGTTTCTTTAGCCAATGATTTCAGATTTGCCATAATTCAATCGTTTTCAGTCAAACAACGACGGCTGTCCTCCGTTGTACATCGTTCGCCCCAAATGCTTATAGGCCAGCTCAGTCACTTCACGACCGCGGGGCGTGCGCTTGATGAAACCTTCCTTGATGAGAAACGGTTCATAAACTTCCTCGATGGTGCCGGGATCCTCGCCTAAGGCGGTGGCAATGGTTGTGAGGCCCACAGGACCACCCTTGAACTTGTCGATGATGGTCGTCAGGATCTTGTTGTCTATCTGGTCGAGGCCATAGCGGTCGATGTTCAGTGCTTCAAGAGCGTAGCGGGCTATCTCAGTGTCGATGCTGCCCGAACCCTTCACCTGCGCAAAGTCTCGCACGCGGCGTAGCAGGGCGTTGGCAATACGAGGCGTACCGCGGCTTCGGCTGGCAATCTCGACTGCCGCCTTCGACGAGCAGGGTACGTCGAGGATGCGTGCCGAACGCTGGATGATGGTGCTCAGCACATCGTTGTCGTAGTACTCCAGATGGAGGTTGATGCCGAAGCGCGCACGGAGCGGAGCCGTCAGCAGGCCGCTGCGCGTGGTGGCGCCCACGAGCGTAAAGGGGTTCAGGTCTATCTGGATGCTGCGAGCCGAGGGGCCTTTGTCTATCATGATGTCGATGCGGTAGTCCTCCATGGCCGAGTAGAGATACTCCTCCACCACAGGGCTAAGGCGGTGGATTTCGTCGATGAAAAGGACGTCATTGGGCTCGAGGCTCGTCAGGATGCCCGCCAGATCGCCCGGCTTGTCGAGCACAGGGCCGGAGGTAATCTTGAAGCCCACACCCAGCTCGTTGGCAATGATATTGGACAACGTAGTCTTTCCCAAGCCGGGAGGGCCGTGGAGCAGCGTGTGGTCCAGCGCCTCGCCGCGCAGACGAGCCGCCTTGACGAAGATGCGGAGGTTGTCCACCACCTTATCCTGACCACTGAAATCCTCGAAGGCCAGCGGACGGAGCACGTTCTCGAAGTCGCGCTCTCGGCTGTTCATCGGCTGCTGGTTACGTATGTCAAAGTTTTCTTGTTCCATGATGCATGTTTATACGAGACAAAGATAATGCAAACCGAGAGAAGTACAAAGAGGATGTATCATAAACCACCACAAACTTCGTAGAAAATAGAAGAAATACTACGCCATCCGTAAAGCACCGTTTTCTCCTCAACAAAGCAGGAGGGTGTGTCGTAATACGCGATTCACCCTCTTTTCTTTATCAACGATAAGAGCGTTGTTAACTTTTTCAAGCAGCGATATTCTGAAGATAATCTCGATATTTTGT
>NZ_JAAZTS010000025.1 GCF_019239235.1 Caecibacteroides pullorum
TATTGACGGTTCTTTTTTTACCCAAAACTGTTTCCAGTTTTGCTCTTGTACTACTGTATTGTTTATGTAAATCTCTTCAAAGATCGCTCTTCTTGATGCCCTCCGTTTTATCGGAAAGCGGTTGCAAAGGTAAGGAGTTTTTCGTATATCCTCCAAATTTTTGCGGAACTTTTTTCGAAGTTTTTTTTCGAAGCTCGGCTTCGAGGTTCACTTCTCAAAAGCGGGTGCAAAGGTAAGGAGTTATTTTCAAACTACCAAATGTTTTGAGAAGTTTTTTCGAAAGTTTTTTTCGAAGACCTCAGAGGGAAGGAGCTCTCCGCTTGGGCCTCTCTCATGCGAAAGGCGGGAAAGTCGCTTGCCGCTAAAGGACAACTTCATGCAAAATCACCTGCAACAGCATGTCAAGTATCACCGCTTCGTTTCCGAAAGCGGATGCAAAAGTACAGCTTATTCAGATAACTGCAAGCTTACAAACGTTTTTTTTCGATACTTTCTTGAACTTTTTTCGCAAATTGCTGATTTACAAGTATGTTTTATAGCAGGATTTTCAAAGACGAAATGCACAAGATGAAATGACGACACATTATAATATTTCATGCGCATGGGCGCGCGCGTTACAATTACAGTCACAGTTAGGTTCTATGCGAACAAAACAAGAAAACGATGCGTTAGGGAGAGGAAAGCGATGCTTTTTCCCTAACTGGAGAAAAAGTTCCGGCCAACTGGGGAAAAAAAATTCTCCAGTTGGCCGGAACAAACCAATCATAAACATCCACTTC
Organism: Caecibacteroides pullorum; assembly: GCF_019239235.1. Lineage (GTDB taxonomy): Bacteria > Bacteroidota > Bacteroidia > Bacteroidales > Bacteroidaceae > Bacteroides > Bacteroides pullorum. The sequence goes on from NZ_JAAZTS010000025.1 coordinate 780, forward strand.
AGCTCCGTAAAGTGGCACTTTAGCACGCCAAAGAGGGACTTTACGGAGCTAATATCAATAGTTACACCAGATAAACTATTTCGACCGACATCAAAGCACCCCTTTCGACGAAGGCAGTTCGTAGCGATAGATGTCACGCTTCACAGCCATCTTCAATGCACGAGCCAGGGCTTTGAAGATGCCTTCTATCTTATGGTGTTCATTCTGTCCCTCGGCTTTGATGTTCAAGTTCATCTTGGCAGCATCGCTCAGCGACTTGAAGAAGTGCAGGAACATTTCGGTCGGCATCTCCCCTATCCGCTCCCGCTTGAAGTCGGCCTGCCAAACCAGCCAGGGACGCCCTCCGAAATCGAGGCAGACCTGACACAGGCAGTCGTCCATAGGCAGCGAATAGCCATAACGTTCGATGCCCCGCTTGTCGCCAAGGGCTTTGTAGAGACATTCGCCCAAAGCTAACGCCGTGTCTTCAATCGTGTGGTGCTCGTCGACATAGAGGTCGCCCTTCACACGAACCGTCAAGTCAATGCTTCCATGTTTGCCTATCTGCTCCAGCATGTGATCGAAAAAGCCCAGGCCTGTATCAATGAAGCATTTGCCTGAGCCGTCCAAATCGAGCGACACGAAGACATCGGTTTCATGAGTGACCCGATGCACTTCCGCCCGACGTTCGCCGGCAAAGAGGAAATCGGCCACCCGATCCCAGTCGGTCGTAGCCAACACACAAACTTCCTCTAATCCCTCACAAGAGGCACTGCCTCCTTCTACCACCGGCTTTAGCACCGACTTGTCGTCTTGCAACAGAATGGCCCGGCATCCCAAGTTCTTGGCTAGCTCCACATCGGTGGCACGGTCGCCTATCACAAAGCTGCCTGCCAAATCATATGCAGGGTCATTCAGATAGCGGGTCAGCATTCCTGTCCGAGGCTTACGGGTAGGTGCATTGTCTGCTGGAAAACTACGGTCGATACAAACTTCATCGAACGTAATCCCCTCACCCTCCAAGGTCTTCATCATCAGGTTGTGCACCGGCCAAAAAGTCTCTTCAGGGAAAAAAGCTGTCCCCAGCCCATCCTGATTGGTCACCATCACAAACTCAAAATCGAGCTTGCTACGGATGAAGCCAAGGTTTCGCATCACCTTGGGATAGAACTCCAGCTTCTCGTAAGCATCCAACTGATAGTCGACCGGCGGCTCTATGACCAGCGTACCGTCTCGGTCGATAAACAATACTTTCTTTTTCATCGCCTTCTCATCCTTTATAGTTTCTCAAAGCCTTCAGCAGCTGCTCGTTTTCAGGGCGGGTCCCTACCGTCACGCGCAGGCAGTTACCGCAAAGCGAAACCGTATGACGGCTACGCACAATGATACCTTCACCTACCAGATAGCTATAAATGGATACAGCATCGGTCACCCGCACCAGGAAGAAATTGGCATCCGAAGGGAACAATTGTACCGTACAAGGAAGAGCCTTGAACTCTTCTTCCAGCCAAGCACGCTCTTCCTTCAAGACCTTGACCCAACGCTCCACTTCATAATGACGGAGCACCATCTCCAGCGCCTGTTTCTGAGTAAGCTGATTAATATTATACGGATATTTTATCTTATTGAAAATAGAGATGATCTCTTTCGATGCGAAAGCCATTCCCAACCGAATGGCGGCACATCCCCAAGCCTTGGAGAAAGTCTGAAGTACAACAATGTTCGGATGTTTCGCCAAGTCTAGCAAGAAAGAGCGGGCCTCCGAAAAGTCGATGTAAGCTTCATCCACCACCACAAGACCGTCGAACGCCTCGAGCAATTTTTCAATCTCCTCGCGACACAGATTGTTACCTGTCGGGTTGTTGGGCGAACAGAGGAACATCAGCTTGGTATGTTCGTCGGAAACAGCCAGCAGACGGTCGGCCGTAAATTGGAAATGTTCGTCCAGAAGTACTTTCCGATACTCCACATCATTGACTTCAGCACATACCTGATACATCCCATACGTAGGATCGATACCTACTACATTGTCGATACGGGGTTCGCAGAAAGCACGAAAAACCAAGTCAATAGCCTCATCACTTCCATTTCCCAAAAAGATATTCTCCGCCGGCACTTTCTTTATCTGAGAGAGATGTACTTTCAGATCCCGTTGCAACGGATCGGGATAGCGATTGTGAGGATTATTATACGGATTCTCGTTCGCATCCAAGAAAACAGAAGCCGTAGCTCCATTGTATTCATCACGTGCAGACGAATAAGGTTTCAGCTTCCAAATATTGGGTCTTACCAATTCCTGTAACGATTTCTTCATATCTAAATTCTTCTATTTAAAACATTCATTTATCACGACGAACAGCATCCAATCTAACGGATACGGCGTTCTTGTGACCGTCTAACGACTCATTGGCGGCCATCACCTCAATGGCCGGACCTATCTTACACAATCCCTCAGGTTTGATTTCCTGAAAGGTCATCTTGCGGATGAAGCTGTCCAGGCTAACGCCGCTATAGGCTTTGGCATAACCGTTGGTAGGCAGCGTATGGTTCGTGCCCGAAGCATAGTCACCAGCACTTTCGGGAGTTAATGTACCCAAAAATACCGAACCGGCGTTGACAATCTGTTCGGCCACAGCCATGTAATTCTCCGTCTCTACAATCAAGTGCTCGGGTGCATAAGCATTGGTCATCTCGACAGCCTCTTCCATATCCTTCACTACAATCAGTTTGCTATTGGCAAGCGACCTAGCAGCAATTTCCTTACGCGGAAGCAGGTCCAGCTGACGCTCTACTTCGTCCTTAACAGCCTGTTGCAGCTCCTTCGAGGTCGTTATCAGCACGGCCTGACTATCTACCCCATGCTCTGCCTGACTCAACAAATCGGCCGCCACAAACACAGGATTGGCCGTTACGTCTGCCAGCACTTCTACTTCGGAAGGTCCTGCTGGCATATCAATTGCCACATCCCGCAAGCTAACCAACTGCTTGGCCGCCGTGACATACTGGTTGCCGGGACCAAAGATCTTATATACCTTCGGAATACTTTCCGTTCCATAAGCCATCGCCGCAATGGCCTGTACGCCACCGGCCTTGAACACACGCTGCACACCAGCCACCCGAGCCGCAAACAATACAGCCGGATGCACCTTCCCGTCCTTGCCCGGAGGGGTACACAACACAATCTCCCGACACCCAGCTATGCAAGCAGGTACGGCCAACATCAGCACGGTGGAAAATAACGGCGCTGTGCCTCCAGGAATATACAATCCTACTTTCTCGATGGGCACTGCCTTTTGCCAACAGGTAACCCCCGGCTGTGTCTCCACCTTCTTACCCACAAAACGCTGTGCGGCATGAAAGGCCGAGATATTTCCGGCAGCCAGACGAATAGCCGCCTTCAGTTCCTCGTCAATCAGATTTTCAGCCTCATCGAACTCTTCAGACGATACAGCTAAAGCGGACAAACTTACCTTGTCGAACTGCATCTCATACTGGAGTACAGCTTCATCTCCCCCTGCCTTTACACGGTCAATGATGCCCTGCACCGTACCAAACAAACTTTCGGTATTCATAACCGGTCGCTTCAGCAATTCCTGCCATTGCGATTTTTCAGGATAATCAATCAGTATCATAACCGTCCGTCCTTTAAATAATCATTTTCTCGATAGGCAAAACCAAGATTCCTTCAGCACCCAATGCCTTCAATTTGCCGATAATTTCCCAAAAACATTTCTCGTCGAGCACCGTATGGACCGAACACCAACCTTCTTGTGCCAAAGGCATTACCGTGGGGCTCTTCATACCAGGTAGTACGGCCACAATCTCATCCAGTTTATCTTTAGGAGCATTCATCAGCACATATTTCTTGTCCTCGGCCGTCTTCACTGCATCCATGCGGAAAAGCAATTCTTTCAAGATCTCCTTCTTCTCGTCACTCAAGTTCTTATTGCCGATAAGCAACGCTTCCGACTTCATTACCACTTCCACTTCCTTCAACCGGTTGCTAACCAGCGTCGAACCCGAACTGACGATATCGAAGATGGCATCGGCCAAACCAATACCCGGCGATACTTCCACCGAACCGGTTATCACATGGATTTCTGCTTTCACCTGTTGTTCCTTCAGATAGCGGGACAAGATGCCAGGATAGGACGTCGCAATTTTCTTTCCTTCAAACCACTGCACACCTGTATATTCGATATCTTTCGGCATGGCCAGTGACAATCGGCACTTGCTGAACCCCAATCGTTTTACAATCTCTGCATCTTCAGCTCGTTCTACAAACTCGTTTTCACCGACAATACCAATATCCGCCACTCCCGTAGCCACCGTTTGCGGGATGTCGTCGTCACGCAAGAACAACACTTCGATAGGAAAATTCGACGACTGTACCAACAGGGTACGTTTCGTCGCACTCAATTTGATGTCTGCTTCTTCCAGAAACGACATTGTTTCGTCATAAAGACGACCTTTGGCTTGTACTGCAATTCTCAACATAGCTTTTTATTTTTTCTAATTTTCAATATTCATCAACCAAGGGACAAATAAAAAAAGAAGCTTGCCTCAATCCGGCAAGCTTCTTTCCTCATGTATCCTTTCATGCACATACACTCATCTGCCTACCGAATTTATTCGCCAGGATAATGATGATGATGATGTACTGCAAAAATTCTCATATCTTTATTTGTTTGCGACAAAAATAAACTATATTCTTGAAACAACCAAAGATTTATCACAAAAAGTTTATTTTTCCTATCAAATCAACGGAAGAAGTTCCTCTGGCTCGACCTCGCAACTACGGAAAAACATCTCCTTCTCGGCTTTTTCCTTCGGAAAAGTAAAGTACGTACATAAAGCTTCCGTACAAAGTTCTCCTTTATCGTTATAAAGCCGGGCTTCCACAAACGCCAAGTTTCTCTTCTGTTCCTTCAGCGAAGCTCTCAGCACCAAATGAGAAGCATCTGTCGACACCGACTTGCGAAAGCGTGTCTCCATCTTGGTCGTCATTCCTGCCGTCTGCAACTTACGAAACACGACCCATCCGCAAATTTCGTCCAGTAGTACTGACTGTATTCCACCGTGCAACGTGTGTAAAAATCCCTGATAATGCTCATCTGGCTTCCAAATACTCACCACCTCATCGCCATCCTCATAAAATTCCATCTTTACACCATATTCATTATCAGGTGAACAGCCAAAACAATTATATCCGGCAAGTTTCCGCCAGGGATTGATAATCTTCTTCATAATAATCTTCTATTTTGTGTGCAACAAATGTAGTGAAAGATTTCAAAACTTGTACACACAATCCACACCAAAGATGTTTTTCCGTCCGTCGTTCTCCCATTGGCGACAATAGAATACATCCGCTTCCCAATTCTTCGAAAAAAGTGGAAGTGAAAGACCCGTCCGATAACGCATACGAGCAATATCAAAGCTGTCGCCACGATTCAAACTGTTGTACATCTCGACTGACACGTAAGGTTCCACCTTACAGTCACGTATGTCATAAGCCAATTTAAGGCGAGAACGTAGCCTCAACTCATTTTCCTCATCATCCCACGTATGTTGAAATCGCTCACGCAAAGAGATTTTCAACCGCATCCACCGAGTAGATAAAGTTCCTTCCGCATGATAACGATGACGGAACTTCCACCCATCCTCCCCACGGTTGCGATAATGAATTTCGTAACCTCCACCTACTTTCAGGAAAGGAAGCAGGGCATATTTAGCCCCCACATCCAGTCCCCAGCGATCTGTGGCCTGCAAGTGATCTTCCGTACGCCACTCCAATCCTCCAGACAAATCAAGACGCTCATTCAGTCCGTACTTGACACCCATCTTCATCCATGTGGTATAATCAGTTTCCTGTGCACATACAGACCATGTAGTAGTGCCCAACAAGAATATACATAGTCCTATAATCTTCTCGATCTGATGAAATTTGCCCATTATTCAGCCCTAAATAGTTATGCAGGCAAATATACTGAAGAATACTGGAATATTTCTGGAAAAACTTTTTTAGCAAAAGAAATAGTCTATTACTTCATCAGTCCCTGAGTTTTCCAAACCATTTTCAACTTCTTCAATGGTTTCAAGAAAGAAAAATAATCTTTCCGCCCCGGCAAAGTCCAACCACATTCTGCATAAGCGGCGATACGAGGAAAAATCTGATAATACATCTTATCATTATCCATAATTTCTTCTCCCCACATTTGACAACCCAATCCCAATATTTTTTTCTTTAAGTCCTTGGGCAAACCTTCCGGAACGGGATCAAACTCATAAGCTTTTTCCAGAGGAATCTTCTGATAATCATAATCCAGATAGGTCTTGTAATGATATGAATTCACGATGTCGTATCCTTGGGATGCAGTTTTTTCTATTAAATCCAAATCGCCTTTCCAAAATTGCACAATTGTACCGTCCGCCAGTTTTTCCTTGGCGGTAGCATCTGCCTCCGTATTATATTCATGTATTTTGTTTCCAGTAATATCATTCCATCCCATCATTCGACGTTCTTTCTGTTGCAACAAATGAGATATACGGTTGGTAAAAACTATCTGCAAATCGGCCGGCGTCTCAATTCCCTGTCGAGTCATATATTCCTGAATACTCGTGGAAGCATTCCATTGATCAAATTTCACCTCATCACCTCCAATATGAATCACAGGAGATGGAAATATAGTTATTACCTCATCCAATACGTCTTCAATAAATCCCTGTACCCGGGAAGAAGTTACATCCATTACCTCATATTGCACTCCGAAACGACAAGGAACATCTATTTGACGACCAGTCGTACCCAACCAGGGATAAGCAGCAATCGCTGCACTTTCATGTCCTGGCATCTCAAACTCTGGAACGATCATAATATGTCGTTCAGCTGCATAAGCTACAACCTCCTTTATTTCTTCTTGAGTATAAAACCCACCATGACGTTTACCATCATAAGTCGCACCTCGATAGCCTCCAATCTGAGTAGAATCGCGCCAAGCTCCTATTTCCGTCAATCGAGGATACTTTTTTATTTCGATACGCCAACCTTGATCATCGGTCAAATGCCAATGAAAGACATTCATCTTCAGACGAGCCATCTCGTCCAATAACAAGAAAACGACTTCTTTCCCTTTAAATGCACGGGCCTCGTCCAACATAAAAGCCCTCCACGAGAAAACCGGATAATCTTTTATATAAACTTCAGGTATACTCCAGCGCTCTTTGTCTTTTACAATCAGTTGTCGTAAAGTTTGTATTCCATAAAACACACCTACTGCTGTAGATGAAGTAATTTTCACTTTTTCATCAGAAACGACAAGTTCATATCCTTCCTTCGAGTTGCTTTGAAAATCAGTATCTATACATAAATCAATAACTCCTTCTATATCCACACTCTTTTCCAGATGGATATTAAAATCCTCATCCAAATATTTAGCAAGCAGAGTTGCCTCATTTTCCAGTTCTGCCACATAAGAAACCGTAACTGAAGAATTCAATAGTAAAGCCCCTCTCCCAACCTGCATTTCCTGCACAGCCGGAATAATACGATGAGTTTCAGCCATCACTACTCCACTACACATAAACGACAACAATGCAAGTAAAATCAAAATCTTATGTTCGTTCATATTAAATAGACCATTAACAATATATTTATAAATAAAGTCTTTCCTGCTTTCCACAAAACAGCCAGCTTGTCGGACATTGCAAGAAAGACCGTCTTCATATGCATTATTATGACAACTTACCCTCTCTAATCTCAGTCAAGCACAATATCAAATTCATCCCAAGGATCTGTACGCCATGCAAATTGACGTGTAGTAGGTGAAATGCCAAAAAATGGAGAATACGTCCTAATCTTTATCGTTTTCCCGTCCGGCATAAATTCCATGATTCTTAACCAACCATCTCCGCCATTTCCATGCCACCCTCCACCGGCAGTTTGGGCATTGAACATCATCTGAAAAACAGTTTTACCAGCTGCATTCTTATCGATTCGCTGTCCTACATTATGACGGAAGTCGTCATCCAGACAATAATGTCCACATATAACCATACGAATATTGGGAGACGAATAAACCAGTTTTTCCCAAATAGCTTCACCATAATTTGCCGGAGCAACCTTATAAGGTTCGTTCTCAATACGCTTTCCATCCCAAGTCAAATAAGAATGTGTAAGTAGAAAAACTTTATGATCTACATATTTTTCACTGCTTACAAGCCCTTTAGCCCATTCCAACACCTCATCACGTGGAGCAAACTCCGTTGCAATGACTAAGATCTTTCCCCAATAAGGAATATCAAACTCAAAAGCAGCATTTTCCAACGTCGGTATGCCAAAAGCATTATTGCAGACACTCACCAGACAATCTTTCCACAACGGATTACGTTCTACAGGAAAATAATCTGGAAAATGACAAAGGCGATTTTCCGAACGTGTATAACCATAGTCATGATTTCCCCCACAAATGGCATAAGGTACCTTACCGTCCAATTTCGCAAAAGCCTCGGAAGCAGCCTTCCATTGTTGAGTCGAAGTTTGATTACCATTCACATTATCCGGTACGAGATATTCATTTTGTTCTACTAAATCACCCGTACAAAGTACGGCCTGCACAGACAAAGGCTTGATATTGGCAGCTACCCATGCCGTCATTAAATCAAAAATAGGCTGATTCGTATCAAATTTTGTATAAGTTTGCGGATCAGGAAGCAAAATCATGGAAGATGATTTCGGATTTTCCAATTGAGGTTTATTGACTTGTATATTCTGAGCTGTTCCTAATAATATCGGGCAAGTCAAAAGAAATAAAATTATTCTTTTCATGACAGATTCATTTAATTAGATTTAGACAGTTAATTTTATCTATTTAAAAATGTACCGGAAACGAATTGTCTCCGGTACAACCTTTCAAAATTTCAAAGCTACGCTTCAAAATCAAACGTTCATAGAGATCCAGAAATCAATTGCCCCAGCCTTCATGCTGTTGCAGTTTATGATTGGAAGACAGTTCACTGGAAGGATAAGGAAGATCATAGAGCTTATCACTCCACACTCCACCAATCTTCACTGGCCAAACATCCTTTAAAGTACCCCAACGCTTCAAATCATAATAACGTATACAATCTTCTGTGAAAAATTCCACACGCGACTCATAATCTATTGCTTTCATGGCCGTTTCTACCGAATTGATAACAAACGGTGGTAACACTTTATCATCGGTCAAACCGACAGGAACATATTTATCTTTATGAGCCAAAGCGAACTGACGGGCACGATTACGCACCTTCTCTACATATTGCGAGCACTTCTCATAATCAGGATTGTTCTTTAAAGCATAAGCTTCAGCCATGTGCAAATAGACACGAGGCAAACGCATCATGTGCATATCAGCGCGCATGTTCCAGGTATCCTCGCCATAGTACACGCCACGCTTCTGAATATCAAAACCTGTCTGCTTGTTCACAAGCCATTCCTGTTTCCAATTCATTGTCACATTCTTCGTTGTCGTTACCTCATCCATTGGAGTAAAGAAAGTAGCATCAAAACGAGGATCACGGTTCTTATACTGCTCATTTCTTTCATCTGTATAATAAGAAGAAGTAGCATATTCTGTCCCGTCAATGGCCTGGAAACAGTTGACAAAATCCTCTGACGGGTAGAAGTAATCATTGGAATAACTGTCACCACGCATAATGCGGCCATCTTCACCCAAATCTTCAATGGTTCCGAAATAGAACTCACGATAAGTCGAAATTCCATTCGCTATTCCGACTGAGAATATGATTTCTTTGGAATCCTCCTTGTCAATGCGGAGCACACAACCCGGATCATCTTCCAACGCATAATCATACTTTTCTACTTCCTGACCAGCCTTGATGGCATTATCATAATCCTTCATATACAAATACACCTCACACAGATAAGCGAATGCAGTACCACGAGTAGCACGATGCATATAAGCTTCAGGCCAAGAATCGGGCAAATGTTCGGAAGCAAACTGTAAATCGGGAATTATCAAATCCTTGAGAATCGTTTCCTTGGATGTGGCAGCCAGCTGAACCTCATCATCATTGGTAGGATCCTGTACAGAAACAGAACGCAACGGTACATCACCATAGAACTGAATCAGACGGAAATACCAGAAAGCACGTATGAAGCGCATTTCACCCAAATACTTGTCACGCGTTTCTTCATCCAACAGATCACTCATTCCAGTCACTCCTTCAATATTCTTGTTGCAAACGGCAATGCCTTCATAAGCACGTTTCCAGATACCCAAAACGACATTAGATTCATTCGGATTGAATGTTCCCAAATAAAATGTACTAGCATCCTTAAATCCTGTAGCCGAAAAATCTCCCGTCATACCCAGTTCCAGCTGTGCATCTCCCCAATGAGCATTCAGCTTTTGTAGCTTGGAATAACAAGCTATTGCAGCCAGATCGGCATGTTCGGGTTCTGTAAAGAATGTCGTTTCGTCAATCGAACCAAAAGGGTTACGTTCCAGAAAACCATCCATACAACTTGACGTAAGCAATCCAGCCAACGCCAAAATACCAACTATATTTCTTTTCATTGCATTCATTCATTTAAAAAGTTAAATTCAATCCGACCAAAAGTATTCTAGGAGTCGGGAAATCATCTCCCCAATTCGTATAATGTCCGACAGAAGTACCGTTTTCAGGATCAAATCCGTCAAACTCATCACTCGTTATGGCAAATAGATTTTCACCGGACAAGAATATACGTGCCTTCATACCACTAAACCGATGGGTATAACCCAATGTGATTGATTTCATTTTTACATAAGAAGTATTCATAGCCATAAGATCTGTCATTTCCTCGTAACTTTCGCTCTGTATCATAGCCGGATAATCGCCAGCCGGTGATCCCAGAGTCCAACGGTTATCATACCACTTACGACTGATATTACGGTTCGGGAAACGATTCTGATAACTCATAGGTGCATGTTGGGTACGTCCAAAAACTCCGGTAAATACAGTACTGAAATCAAAACCTTTCCAGTCAGCAGAAAGAGTAAAGCCGGCTGTCACTTTAGGAATATAACTACCCAGAATTACACGGTCATCTCCATCAATTTTCCCGTTTCCATCCGCATCTACATATTTTAGACGACCGACACGAGCATTTCCTTGTCCCATAGCCTGATACTTGGCAGCTTCCTCTTCGGTCGTAATCACTCCCGCTGTCCGATAACCATACAACGCACTGATCGGTTCTCCTACCCGATTGATGGTAACTCCTCCATAACAGCCTATATCTATAATTTCTTCATTAACACCAGAACTCAATTTGCGAATCTCATTATGCAAGAAAGAAACATTTCCCGATACATTATAATGAAAATCGCGTACCTTACCATTATAACCCAATTCCAATTCAAAACCACGGTTCTGTACCTCGGCATAATTCATATTGGGTGCTGTCAATCCAACCGAAATAGGCAATACCATAGTACGCAAGATACCATCTGTGTTCTTTATGAAATAATCTGCTGTTACAGACAAAGCGTTGTTAAACAAAGTCATGTCAATACCGACGTTGGTTACAGTGGTGGTTTCCCACTTCAGACTACGATTTCCAAGTGCAGTCTGGCTATAACCAGCATAGAGTGTCTGATTGTCTGCTGCCGTTCCAAAAACAGCATTCTGTTTACCCACTGCTGCAACAGTTGGATAATAAGAACCAATAGACTGATTTCCCAACTGTCCCCAAGAGGCTCTAATCTTCAAAGAACTGATCGGCTTAACATGGAAGAAACTTTCTTCCGAAATACGCCATGCACCCGAGAATGAAGGGAATACCCCCCAACGATTACCAGCCTTGAAACGTGAAGAACCATCTGCACGCAAATTGAATGAAAACAAATAGCGTCCTTTGAAATCATAATTGATTCGTCCGAAATAAGAAGCCAAAGCCAGTTCGGTCTTTCCACCACTTAACTCGCGTTCTTTAGTATCAGTACCGCCATCAAACACATGCATATTTCCTACTTCAGACACAAAATTCTTAATAGATCCACGCATGTTGTCATACGAAAACAGCTGTTGTGAGAAACCAGCCATAGCATTAATGGTGTGATCGCCAAAAGTTTTGTCAAAATAAAGCAGATAATCAGTAACCCACATGAAATCCTTTGAACGTTCCTCCGTATAAGAGTTTACCTCGTTTGTCTGTCCACCATCATTAAACTTCGGTTTGAACAGCTTATATTCATTATAAACCATATCAATACCTCCGTTGAAACGGAATTTCAACCAGTCGGTGAATTTATACTCAAGGAACAAATTGTCCATCACACGATAATTGCTATTGGTCGGACAGTTCCACGCTACTTCCGCTATGGCATTTTTGGAACCTGTCAGCGAAGCATCAGGTTCACCGTAAGATCCGTCCTCGTCATAAGCCGGGGTAATCGGGGCGTTGAATATCACATCCGAATAGCGATTGCCCGCATCACCCTGCGTATATCGGTAGGCCATATGAACGTTGTTACCCACCGTCAAACGCTTGTTGATTTTCCCTTCAACATTGGCACGCAACGAAGCTTTCTTGAAAGCCGTATTGATAGCGATACCTTCCTGATTCAGGAATTCACCGGACAAATAATAATTCATATTGTCACTGCCTCCGCTGACACTTGCGTTGATATTATAAGTAGGAGCGGACTGATAGATATAATCGCCCCAATTCGTTCCTTTTCCAAATGATTCTGGATCCAGCCCATCATAATTGGTAACGGCTGGTGTAGACGGTTTATAAATCGCATTATAGTTATCGCGCATTTCCTGAATGGCTGCAACGAATTCACTGGCATCCAACAAATCCATCATGTGCATAGGAGATTGGATGCCAAACGTAGCGTTCATGCTTACTGTAGCCTTCCCTGAAGCTCCTTTTTTAGTTGTTACCAAAATGACGCCGTTAGCCGCACGGGAACCATAGATAGCTGCAGAGGAGGCGTCTTTTAGTACATTTACGCTTTCGATATCATTAGGATTCAATGTTTCAAAACCCTGATCGACAGGTACCCCATCAATGACAATCAAAGGAGCGGAATCTCCACTGCCAAAAGTTCCGATACCACGAATATTGATGGAAGTCTCTGCACCGGGGAATCCACCACTATTCATAATCGAAATACCAGACATCTTTCCTTGCAAAGCTCCTCCAACAGAGATATTGGAACTGGCTGCCAGATTATCACCACTGACACCCGTATTGGCACCCATCAAATCTTTCTTTTTCATCGTACCATAGCCAATTACGACAACTTCCTCCAACTTCTGCGTATCCTCCTGAATAACAACACGCAAAGCCTTCGAATCTTTCACTTCAATATCCTGGGCTAAAAAACCGATATAAGAAACTGTCAAAACTGAATGCAAAGGAGCATCAATCACAAAATTACCGTCTACATTGGTAATTACTCCACTAGTGGTACCCTTGACCCATACATTGGCACCAATGATGGGTTCGCCATTTGCATCAACAACCACACCTGTCACTTTCATTTTTTTCTGGTTATCTGCTCCACCGGCCTTCAGTGTCCCCACTGTAATTGTATTATTATTCCTATTGAAACTGAGTTGAGTCTGAGAAGAAATCTGATTTAATACAGATTGTAAAGAAGCACCCGATGCTTGGAGAGTTACACGTGGCGAAACGTTGACAACATTCTGGTCATAAAAAAACTTCAACCCCGTCTGTTGTCCTAAAGATTTCAACACATTTTCCACTGTTTCGTTTTTCACATTCAGCGTGACATTCTTGTCCTGTTGAGCCATTACCGGCATCACAGACATGCATACAAATAGCAAAAAAGCTAAAAATGAGTTTACATTTCTACCTTTCCTTCTTGAGTTAGAAAGATAATCCATAAATTTGTGCGTTTTAATGATTAAATAAATTATTAGAAACAAGGAAGGTAATGCATTCCCCAAACATCCAAGCGGGTCGAAACGAATGGATGCAGGAAGAACGATTACGAATAGGGGCGGATATATAATCTGCCTCTATTTTCATTTGCAAAATTATCAAGTTACTTTTTTCATACGGTTACATTTTCGTTAAACATCATTTGAAGGTATTCTATACATAATACACTGCTGCGAAAACAACCTAGGGTAAAGTTAACATTATTTTAGAATTTAAGGCTAAAATAATGGCCCTCCGATGCCTGAAAATGCATCTGGAAGGCCCGAGTTCAATCTTTATAGAGCAAAACTTGATTCCCCTTCATGCGGTAATGAATGCCACTGGTATATTCTACAGACTCAAGTACAGCAGCCAAGCTCTTGTTATCATGCTCACCCGATATCAGATTGTCGAAAGTCTGTCCTTCTGCAAAAGTGATACGGCAATTATACCTCCGTTCCAGCTCCTTAGCCACATCATGAATGGGAGTGGCATTGAAACGAAGGCTTCCACTGCGCCATACGGCAACTGTATGCTCTTCACGCTGTTTGACGTAATCACCCGAAACTGTATTAATCAACACCTGTTCATTTGCCTTCAAACGCATCATAGCCTCAGGCATGTCAACCTGTACTTTTCCACTCTCTACATCGACAGAAACTACTTCATCAGAAGAATAAGACTTCACATTGAAGCAGGTTCCCAATACTTTTACATCAAATGAATGTGATTTTACAATAAAAGGTTGCTCCTCATTATGGCTGACCCGAAAAAAAGCTTCCCCATCCAAATCGATACGGCGCTCTTCACCAACAAAACGATCCGGATAACGCACGTAGGAACATGCATTGAGAATTAATTCGGTTCCGTCAGGCAAACAAATTTCCTTATGTTCGCCATACGTAGTAGAGGCTTCCAAATATGAGACTTGCTGACGGACCGCATAATGCCAATAACCTGCTCCTCCAAATACTAAGCAAAGCATGGCAGCTACACTTGCAACAATCCATACCACACGACGATAATCGATTCGCTTCCTTGGCTCTATACGCTTCAGTAGCACACGAGCTTCCTTTTTATATTTTTCCCGTTCCAAGTCTGTTGATGCTTGTTGGGAAGCTGAATCCTCCCAAACAAAAGCAGCCATTTCATCTAAAAAATTATCTGGCTGTTCGTTTCTCAACGTCTCAGTCATTTTACTAACATCCTCTGTCGTATATAGTCCATCCATATAACGACGCCACAAAGATAAATCTTCTTGCTTCTTCTTCATCACTAATTATTATTTCCAGCCCTCAGGCCATCATTACATTTATTACATTGGTATGAATAATACACTAAAAAGAAGACTTGCTAGGGTGTCATTAACTTACTTTAATAATTAAGTCCAAATTCTATTCAAATGGCATTCTACAAATTCAGACAAATAAGCAGCAATATCAAGTCTGCTCCCAGAACCTTATGCTTTTCCAGATATACACGAAGAACGCGCAGTGAAGTAGATATGTGTTCCTGTACCGTATTAATAGAGATCCCCAGTGCATCGGCTATCTCCTGATGAGACATTTGTTTTTCACGACTCATTCTGAAAACCTCGCGTTGGCGAACTGTCAGCTGCTGCATGGCACAAGCTATCAAATGACGCAGATCGTCCGCCATAATCCGATGCTTTGTATCCTCCGTATAATCCACAGCTTGTGCTAAGATCTGTTCCTTCAGCTTGTCCTGATTATCCAAATCGCGCAATTGATTCAGCACACGATTCCGAACGATGGTATACAAATAAGAAGAAAAAGAGGTATCAGGATTGATGAAACGACGTCCTTGCCAAATAACAGTGAAAGCATCCTGAAAAACATCTTCTGCATATTCACGGGATTTGAGAAAACGCATGGCAAAATAAATCAAGCGATTCTTGTAAGAGGCATACAGTTCACAGAAGGCATCCTCGTCTCCGTCTATCAAACGAAGTACCAAGGAACGTTCATCTATCTGTTTTTCTGCTAAATACATAATCCAAGATTTTTTCAGGCTACAAAAGTATCTGTCTGAGATGACAAATGTATTAAAAAAAAGAACTATTTAAATGCTAAATGCGCGAAAACTTAGTATTTCATGGCACTGGCACAATGTTACAACCCATCTTTTTACTTTCTAAAGTCCATAGTTAGCTCCGTAAAGTCCCTCTTTACAAGTCTAAAGTGGCACTTTAGAAAGCTAATGTAGACCTTGGCAAAATCAGTGCAGTCAATCGGGATTTTGCTGGCGGTAATCATGGACAAGAGCCAACAACTCTTCGCCGTATTTCTCTACGCTCTTTTTGCCCAAATACGGAATGGTAAGCAGAAAGTCGAGAGTATCGGGAAGCAGATTGGCAATGCCCAGCAGGGCTTTTTGCTGGAGAACGGTATAGGCTGGCAATCCCAGTTCGGCAGCCTTCGACGCACGCCAGGCACGCAGAGCTTCAAAGAGCGCGGGATGAAGGATGTCTTGGGGAACCTCGGCTTTCTTCTCTTTCGAGGTTTTCTTTTTAGCCGCTTTGGGGGCTTCGGAGAGTTCGATGGTCAGGCGATTCTTCTGCTTCAAATAGTCGGCCACAACGAAATCGTGCTCTCCTGTCCAAATCAGAAGGCCGTCCTTCAGACGAAGTTCCATGAACAGTTCGGCAGAGGCTTCGTCGAGTCGTTTTTTCACGACCTTGTTGTCCGTAGTCACGGGATTTTCTTCGAGCAGGGACAGAAGGGCGGCCACAGGCTTGTGCAGATAGGACGAAGCGGCACGGAAGCGTTGTTGCAAGTAGGCATCGTGAGTGTAGTCGGCACTGGTGGCAATGATACGGCTGCATTGGGCCACGAACTTATTCCCGACATCCACCAATTCCTTCATCGGTCCGTCGGCCTGGGCTTTGAGTGCACCGAGGAACTGGGGATAGAGACGATAGAGATATTCATCCACCAGACGGAGATAGGTATGGAAAAGACGGGACAGGCGGGCAAAACCGAAAAGTCCTGCCACCTGGTCCTCGAAATACGCCTGCTGGAGAGCAGCCATACAAGAAGCATCGGGAATCTGGGCAGGGATGTGGTCGACAAAGTCGGTGACGATGCGGTCTGAGATGACGGCCGAAGCCTCGACGGGCGCACTCAACACCAATCCCTCCAGGCTGCGGCAACGACTGAGAGCCACATAGGCCTGACCGGGAGCAAAGGCTTGGCGAACATCAATAATGGCTTTGTCGAACGTCAAGCCCTGGCTTTTGTGAATCGTAATGGCCCAAGCCAACCGCAAAGGATACTGTTTGAAGGTACCCAGGGTCGTTTCCGTGATTTCTTTGGTTTCAGGGTCGAGAGAGTATTTGCAATTGGTCCACTCCTCGCGATCGAGGGCTATCTGCTGCCCGTCTTCGGTCTCCACTTCTACAGGACCGGTAACTGAAAGTGAAATGATACGCCCCAACATGCCGTTGTAGTAACGGTGCTGCCCCGAAATGTCGTTCTTGACAAACATGACCTGCGCTCCCACCTTCAACACCAGTTCTTCCTCCGTGGGATACATGTAGACGGGAAAATCTCCCTCCATCTCGGCACAGAAAACATGAGGCTCTCCTGCCAACTGCTCCAAACGAGCAGTATTCAGATCATTGGCCTTCTGGTTGTGGGTAGTCAGATAAATGTAGCCACGGGGTTGTTCGGCAGCAAAGTTGGGCAGGCAACGGCGGTTCAAGCGATTGAGTACCGAGACATCCACCCGATTGTCACGGATACAGTTCAGCAAGTCGAGAAACTCGGCATTGCTCTGACGATAAACTTTGGTCAACTCCACCGTCACATAACCGGCCTGTGCCAGCGCATGGCTGCCGAAGAAATAGAAATGGTCATAATAGGGAGAAAGCAACTGTTGGTCCTGCTCCTTGACAACAGGCGAAAGCTGTTGCAGATCGCCTATCATGAGCAGCTGGACACCGCCAAAAGGCTTATGACGGTCGCGGTAGCGGCGCAGGACGTCGTCCACGGAGTCGAGCAGGTCAGCGCGCACCATGCTGATTTCATCAATGACCAACAGATCGAGACTACGCAGGATGTTGACCTTCTCCTTACCGAAACGATACTGATACTTGGCTTCTCCTCCGAAATGAGATTCGGGCACAAAAGGTGCGAACGGCAACTGAAAGAACGAATGGATGGTAACACCACCCGCATTCATGGCTGCCACACCCGTAGGAGCTAATACCACCATCCGCTTGGTAGACCGCTCGCGAAGGCTGCGCAGGAAAGTAGTCTTCCCACTACCAGCCTTGCCGGTGAGGAAAACGTTCACGCCAGTGTATTCCACCAGCTGCCATGCCAACTCCAATTCGGGATTGGACTCCATAGGTAACTCCGCCGTCTGCGAGTTTCTTTCTGTATCCAGTTTGCCTGTTTCCATACGTAGTTTGCTTTTAGTTGTCAGCAAAGATACGTAAAAATAATTCAGGCGCGGACGGGACAGATAAAAATCCGCGCCATTCCGCGCCTGAACAGAGCGATAAGACCGAGCTTATTTCTTCTTATAATTATCCAGTCCCGTCTGGAGGAAATCGACGTACTTGTCGATGTCTTCATCATAAGAATAAGACTTGTTGAGCGGCTTGCCTTCGTTATCGATCAGGACATAGAACGGTTGGGCATTGGCGCCAAACTTGACGCGCTGCAAGTAACTCCACTTGTCGCCCACGGTGCGGAGGGTACGTTCCGTACCGTTCTCCATGACCTTAACAGGTTCGGGCAGGCGGGTCTTGTTGTCCACGTAGAGGGTGATGAGCACGTAGTCGTTGTTGATGAGGTCGGCCACCTTCATATCGGTCCAGACAGCAAGCTCCATCTTGCGGCAATTGACACAGCCGTAGCCGGTAAAGTCGAGCATCACAGGCTTGCCGTGTTCACGGGCATACTTCATGCCGGCATCGTAGTCGTCGAATTTAGCATGAACTTCGTTGTTATAGAGGTTGAAGTCCTGCGTCTGCATGGGCGGTGCAAAGGCACTGACCGCCTTCAGCGGAGCACCCCACAGACCGGGCACCATGTAAACGGCGAAAGCCAACGAAGCCAGCGCCAGGAAGAAGCGGGGCACGCTGACCTTGGTGTCATCGTCGTCGTGAGGGAACTTGATCTTACCCAAAAGATAGAAGCCCAGCAAGGCGAAGAGCACGATCCACAGAGCCAGGAAGGTCTCACGGTCGAGAATACGCCAGCCGTATGCCAGGTCGGCCACGGAAAGGAATTTCAGCGCAAAAGCCAGTTCAAGGAAACCCAGCGTCACCTTGATGACATTCATCCAACCGCCCGACTTAGGCATGGACTTCAGCCACGAGGGGAAGAGGGCAAAGAGCGTGAAAGGCAATGCCAAAGCAATGGCAAATCCCAACATACCTACAGCCGGAGCAATCACATTGCCTGTAGTAGACACCTGTACCAACAGGAAACCGATGATGGGACCCGTGCAGGAGAAGGACACCAACGACAACGTGAAGGCCATCAGGAATATG
Source organism: Caecibacteroides pullorum (assembly GCF_019239235.1). Lineage (GTDB taxonomy): Bacteria > Bacteroidota > Bacteroidia > Bacteroidales > Bacteroidaceae > Bacteroides > Bacteroides pullorum. Next base: position 20,222 of record NZ_JAAZTS010000025.1, read on the forward strand.
CTCAGTAAACCGGTCGTAGCCTCGGCCTTGCTATCAACAGCGTTGCTCCATTTGGAAGGCAACGTAATTTCGAAGGCGCCGAAGAAAGAGGCAGCAAACACCACCAGCATCAGACAGAAGAAGATGTTGAAGATGGCATTGGTAGAAAGGGCGTTCAGTGCATTGGCACCGAAGATAGCCGTGATGGCCAGTCCCAGCGTGACGTAGATGACTACGATGGAAGCACCGTAAGTCCAAGCGTCGCGGATGCCTTTCTTCTTGTCTTTGCTGCGCTTCAGGAAGAAGCTGACCGTCATCGGAATAATAGGCCACACGCAGGGCGTGAATAACGCAAGCAAACCTCCAACAAAACCAGTGATAAAAATGTAGAGCCACGACATATCTTCCTGCGAAGTAGTCTCTCCCAAAGCGTTTAGTTCGTCAATGACGGGACTCCACAAATCGTTGTCGGAAACCACCACGGAAGTAGGACCGTCGGCACTACCGATAACGGCGGGAGCAGCAGCCGTATCAACTTTCTCCGCCGGAGTCTCCGCCAGCACTGAAGCAGAAGTTCCCTCGGCCTTACCGGAGAAACTGAACTCTACCTGCGTCGGAGGCAGGCAGTTTTCGTCGTTACAGGCACCATACTCCAGATAGCCCGTCACTTGATAGTCACCGCCGGTGAGCTTCAACTTCTGGACAAACTGTGCCGTGTGTTCAAAGTAGCGCACATCCATCTCGAACAGTTTGTCGAACGAGGCTATTTCCTTGCCTACGGGACGGAGCTTTCCGTCCAGCTGGGCACCGGTCAGCTTGTCTGTGTTGAACGTAGCCGAAATGGGGCCGCCGTCGCCCAGGTCAGTAGAATAGACATGCCATCCTTGTTCGATGGAAGCGGTGAACACAATTTCCACCTCGGTGGCAGATACATTCTTCAACTCGGTCTTGAACTTCACCGGTTCCTGTATTTGGGCATACGCGGCGAAAGCCAGGAAAGAGACAATCAGTGAAAACAGTATTTTTTTCATCTACAAAACTTTTTTCGGGTTAAAATCACAATTCATAGTCGACGCAGGCACGGCTTTCCTTCACCTCGGCCAGCAGCTTTCCAGCGGCTACATGATCGGGATGCACGGCATACTGTCTGACATCGTCCAGCGTGTCGAATTCGCTGTAGAGGGCGATGCTCCACGTCTCGGCAGGATTGATGTTCAGGCCCACTTCAATCTTGCGGATAAAGGGAATTTTGGCGGGAAGCGCTTCGATGGCATCCTTAAAAGCATGCATGGCAGCCAGCTTCGCGTCGGCCGATGCGTCGTCTTTCAACTTGAACAATACAATGTGTTTCACCATAACTTTGTTATTTTAATGATTTATACTATATTTGCTGACAAAAGTGCAGTCCTTAAAACGGATGCAAAAATACTTGTTTTGTTTCAGAAATACATTTAAACGGATGTTAATAATCGGAATAGCCGGCGGAACGGGCTCGGGAAAGACCACCGTCGTAAAGAAAATCATCGAAAGCCTGCCTGCAGGCGAAGTTGTCTTGTTACCCCAGGATTCGTATTACAAAGACAGTAGCCACGTGCCTGTAGAAGAAAGACAGTACATCAATTTCGACCATCCCGACGCTTTCGAGTGGAGCCTTCTGTCCAAACACGTGGCCATGCTGCGCGAGGGCAAGAGCATCGAACAACCCACCTACTCGTACCTGACTTGCTCGCGCCTGCCGGAAACCATCCACATTGAGCCGCGTAACGTCATCATCATCGAAGGCATCCTGGCCCTGTGCGACAAGAAACTGCGCAACATGATGGACCTGAAAGTCTTTGTCGATGCCGACCCGGACGAACGCCTCATCCGTGTCATCCAGCGCGACGTGGTGGAACGTGGACGTACCGCCGAAGCCGTCATGGAACGCTACACACGCGTTCTGAAGCCCATGCACCAGCAATTCATCGAACCCTGCAAGCGATATGCCGACCTTATCGTACCTGAAGGCGGAAACAACCAGGTGGCCATCGACATCCTGACGATGTACATCAAACGACACATTCATGACAATGACTAACCAGAAACAAAGATAAATGAGAAATCGTAAGCTGACAAGCATCATCGGAACGGTCCTGCTGTGTCTGCTGGCCATCGGAGGCTGTCGTGGCAATCGTGCGGGCAGTGAGGAAGAACGCGTGCACGACCTGCAACAAATCAAGGACAGCGGCGAACTGGTGGTGCTCACCCTCTACAGCTCCACGTCCTACTTCATCTACCGCGGACAGGACATGGGATTCCAGTACGAACTGAGCGAACAGTTCGCCAAGAGCCTCGGCCTGAAGCTCAAGGTGAAAGTGGCCCGGAACGTCCGCGACCTCATCCGCAAGCTGCAAGCCGGCGAAGGCGACCTGATAGCCTACACCCTGCCCATCACCAAGGAATGGAAAGACAGCCTGCTCTATTGCGGCGAAGAAGTCATCACCCACCAAGTCATTGTGCAACGGGGCGGCGGACGGGAAAAGCCATTGAAGGACGTCACCGAGCTCGTCGGCAAAGACGTCTACGTGAAACCTGGAAAGTACCACGAACGGCTGGTCAACCTGAACAAGGAACTGGGCGGAGGCATTCGCATCCACCTCGTCAGGGGCGACAGCCTGAGCGCTGAAGACCTCATCGCACAGGTGGCACAGGGAAAAATCCCCTACACGGTAACGGACAACGACATCGCCCGCCTGAACCGCACCTACTACCCCAACCTGAACATCAATCTGGCCATCAGCTTCGACCAGCGCTCCTCCTGGGCCGTCCGCCGCGACTGCCCGCAACTGGCACGAGCCGCCAGCGAATGGCATCGCGCCAACATGACCTCGCCCGACTACAAGGCCAGTACGAAACGATACTTCGAAATCAGCAAATCGACACCCCACACGCCTATCCTCTCGCTGCGCGAAGGACGAATTTCCCACTACGACGAACTTTTCAAGAAATATGCCAAGGAGATAGACTGGGACTGGCGCCTGCTGGCCTCGCTGGCCTACACGGAATCCAATTTCGACACCGCCGCCGTCTCCTGGGCCGGCGCCCGCGGCCTGATGCAGCTCATGCCCTCTACGGCCCATGCTATGGGAGTTCCGATAGGCAAGGAACAGAATGCCGAGGAGAGCGTGAAAGCCGCCGTGAAATATATCGGCCTGACGGCGCAAAGCTTCAAGGACCTGCCGGCAGAAGAGCGCGTGAACTTCGTCCTGGCTTCCTACAATTCGGGCATCGGCCACGTGCAGGATGCCATGGCGCTGGCCGAAAAGTACGGGAAGGACAAGAACGTCTGGCGCGACAACGTGGAAAAATACATCCTGCTGAAGGCCAACGAAGAATACTTCACCGACCCTGTCTGCAAATTTGGCTACTTCCGCGGGGCGGAGACCTACAATTTCGTGCGGGAGATTACCGAACGGTTCGAACAGTATAAGAAGAAGATTCGACAATAACCTTCTGCCCGTCTACGCCCCTCCGCACCACTGCTGAGGGGCGCAGACGCTTTTCTTCCCCCTTTCTTTCCTCTTTTTTCCCTGTAATGAAATCTGTCTCTGAGCTTTCATAAGCCTATTTTGAAGCCATAATGCGTATTATAGGACTAAATATATTAATATTTTGATGTGAAAAGGCGCTTTACAGCACCGAAATATGAATATTTCAGCATTGTAAAGCGCTTTATAGACTCAAAATATCAATTCAGAGATATGCAGAAAGCGGGAAATTCGACCAAAATGGAGGCGGAGGGAAAATCAGTCAGTAAAGAGGTTAAGCCGGCGCTTACGAGCCTCTTCGAGGGGAATGGTCGGCGTCTGGCAGGCCTCGCTACGGGCCAACAAGGCGCGATTTGCCTCATCCAGTTCACGGACGAAGGCCTCGCGCTGACGCGGATTCATCAGACGGGCCGCCACGGCAGCGTTCTGCGAAGCATCCTTCAAGTGAACCACCGGCGCGTGATAGACGGGGACTATCTTCAGGGCCGTGTGCAGGGCCGAAGTCGTGGCGCCGCCTATCAACAGGGGGATGTCGAGGCCGGCCTTCTCCAGCTCGGCGGCCACGTGCACCATCTCGTCGAGCGACGGGGTAATGAGGCCGCTCAGGCCTATCATGTCTACCTTCTCGGCAATGGCGCGCTGCACGATGGTCTCGGCGGGTACCATAACGCCCAGGTCGATGACATCATAGCCATTGCAGGCCATGACGACGGCAACGATGTTCTTGCCGATGTCGTGGACGTCGCCCTTCACCGTAGCCAGCAGTACGCGTCCAGCCGAAACCATGCCCTCGGTCTTTTCGGCTTCAATGGCAGGTTGCAGGATGGCGACAGCTTTCTTCATCGTGCGGGCGGTCTTCACCACCTGGGGGAGGAACATCTTGCCGGCACCGAAGAGATCACCCACGTGGTTCATGCCCGCCATCAGCGGTCCTTCGATGATGTCCACGGCCTTTGGATATTTTTTCAGGGCCTCGGCCAAGTCTTCTTCCAGGTAGTCGCCGATGCCTTTGGTCAGGGCGTAGGTGAGGCGTTCCTCCAGCGTGCCGCTGCGCCAAGCCTGCTGTGCGGACGCAGAAGCGGAGATTCCGCCAGCCTTCTCGGCTTCCTTTTCGGCTTTCAAGCGTTCAGCAGTCTCGATGAGGCGCTCGGCGGCGTCGGGACGACGGTTCAGGACGACGTCCTCGATGCGCTCCAGCACGTCGGCGGGGATGTCGGTGTAGAGGACGGACGAGGCGGGGTTGACGATGCCCATATCCATACCCTCGCGGATGGCGTGATAAAGGAATACGGCGTGCATGGCCTCGCGGATGTAGTTATTGCCGCGGAAGGAAAACGACAGGTTGCTGACGCCGCCGCTGACGTGTGCGCCGGGTAGATTACGGCGTATCCAACCCGCGGCGCGGATAAAGTCGACGGCGTAGTTGTCGTGCTCCTCCATGCCCGTGGCCACGGCCAGGACGTTGGGGTCGAAGATGATGTCCGACGGACGGAAGCCAGCTTCGTCTACCAGCAAGCGGTAAGCCCTGCTGCAGACGGCTATGCGGCGTTCGTAGGTATCGGCCTGCCCCTCTTCGTCAAAGGCCATCACCACCGCGGCGGCGCCCAGGCGGCGGATGAGGCGGGCATGTTCCAGGAATTTCTCCTCGCCTTCCTTCAGCGAGATGGAGTTGACGATGGCCTTGCCCTGCACGCACTTCAGTCCAGCCACGATGACGTCCCACTTCGAGGAGTCTATCATCACCGGCACGCGGGCAATCTCGGGCTCGGAGGCTATCAGATTGAGGAAGGTTGTCATCTCTTCTTTGGCATCAAGCAGGCCGTCGTCCATGTTGATGTCGATGACCTGTGCCCCGTCCTCCACCTGACGGCGGGCGATGCTAAGGGCTTCCTCGTAGTTTTTTTCATTAATGAGCCGCAGGAACTTGCGCGAGCCGGCCACGTTGCAACGCTCGCCCACGTTGACGAAGTTGTTTTCGGGCTTCACCTCCAGCAGTTCGAGGCCGGAGAGCCAGAGGTTTTCCGGCGCGGGAGCCGGCGTATGGGGAGCCGCGCCTTCCACCAGAGCGGGGAAGCGGGCGATGTATTCTTCGGTCGTGCCGCAGCAGCCGCCGATGATGTTCACCAAGCCCTCGCGGACGTACTCGCCTACCTCGCGGGCCATGTCGTCGGGCGTCTGGTCGTACTGCCCCAGGCTGTTGGGCAGGCCGGCATTGGGATAGGCACTGATGTAATAGGGAGCGCGGGCGGCCAGCTGCTCCAGGAAGGGTTTCAGCTGGCGGGCACCGAACGAACAGTTCAGGCCCACGGAGAAGATATCGGCATGCTGCACGGAAGCCAAGAAGGCGTCCAGCGTCTGGCCGGACAGGGTACGCCCTGCCGTGTCGGAAACAGTGACGGAGAGCATCAGCGGCACACGGCGTCCCATTTCCTCCATCGCCTGCTCCGCTGCATAGAGGGCAGCTTTGGCATTAAGAGTATCGAAGATAGTTTCGATGAGCAACGCATCCACCCCACCCTCCAGCAGGGCAGTCATCTGCTCGCGGTAGGCGTCGGCCAGGTCGTCAAAGGTCAGGGCGCGGTAGGCAGGATTGCTCACGTCAGGGCTCATGGAACAGGTCTTGTTCGTGGGGCCCACAGAGCCTGCCACGAAGCGCGGCTTCTCCTCCGTCGAAAAGGCATCAGCAGCCTGACGGGCCAAGCGGGCGGCTGCCAAATTGATGTCGCGCACGCAATGCTCCACGTGATAATCGGCCTGGCTGACGCGCGTGGCATTGAACGAATTGGTTTCAATGATGTCCGCCCCAGCGGCAAGATATTTGCAGTGGATGTCCGACACGATGTCGGGGCGGGTCAGACAGAGCAGGTCGTTGTTTCCCTTCATCTGCCCGGGTATTTCTTTAAAGAATTCGCCGCGGAAATCGGCCTCTGTCAAGTTGTATCGTTGTATCATGGTGCCCATCGCACCGTCAAGAATTAGGATGCGTCGGCGCACCAGGTCTTCCAGTTTCATAAAATCGGTTTTATCGTTTGAACATACGTTCCATGTCGCGCTTGTCGGCTTTCTCCTTCAGCGCTTCGCGTTTGTCGTATTGCTTCTTGCCTTTGGCCAGCGCCACGACGAGCTTGGCCAATCCCTTCTCGTTGATGAAGAGGCGAACGGGCACGATGGTGAAGCCGGGATCCTTGGACGTACGCTCCAGTTTCTCCAGCTCCTTGCGGGTGAGCAGCAGCTTGCGCTCGCGACGGGCGTTGTGGTTGTTGTACGAACCATAGAAATATTCGGCCACGTGCATGTTCTTCACCCACAGCTCGCCATTCGCAAAGTAGCAGAACGTATCCACCAGGCTGGCCTTGCCCAAGCGGATGGACTTGATTTCCGTACCTGTCAGCACGATGCCCGCCGTATAGGTGTCTATCAGCTCGTAGTCGAACGTCGCACGTTTATTCTTAATGTTTACAGGAGCCTGTTTCATTTTTCAGCAATGGATATTGGTAATGATAAATCAGTTCAACATGATGGTCAGCCGGTTAAAGATCCATTCGATCAGCATCGGACAGACGATGAGCAGCACGGAAGCCGTCAGGGTGAAACGCAGGCGGTTGGCATCCGACACCTGAAGCAGTCGCGCACTACCCTCCCACGCCACGTAGACCGTGTAGAACTGCAACAGCATGGCAATGATCTGAAAATCGGGCAAGATACCCAGCACCATCCGAAGCAGGAAGACCACCACCATCGCATAGCCCGAGAACTGCTGAACCAGCGACAGATTATCGCCCATCCCGCAGAAACGAACGGCCGCCTGATTGATAAGATAGGCCGCCAAAAAATAGCCGCCAAACAGGGCTACCGCCACCGCGCAGCACTTCGTCATGGCATATTGGAAACTCTGCGGCCCACTCCACCCCAACACTATCAGCGAACCGATGAAGACGGACAACCCGCATAAACCAATCATAGGATAGACAAAAGCCGTGAAGACTTTTCGCCTATCCTCTTCCAAACGAATTTCCTCCCAAGCTTGCGCAGGGGAGGAAATCAGTCTCAGGGTTATATTGAGAAGTTCTTTATAATTCAATGCTTAGTCATTATTATTATCGATTGTATAATCTGTACGATTGGTAGGCATTGTACCCGTAGAGCTAGGATCTTCGTACAAAGACAACTTTATTGTAGTCGGTTTCGCGCCAGTAACACGCTCGAAATCAGCCAATGCATTCTGTATGTAGAAGCAATACCAGCTCTGGATATAAGCAGTCTTTCCGTCATCGTCACCCTTGTCGTGGCACAGATAGAATCTCAGCTCGTTCGAATCAGCAGTAATTTCATCAAGAGCGTACACCAAACGGATATGATGTTTCTTGAATTCATCTTCACCATTTGTCAAGAGCCACTGCAGATACATGTAAAGCATCGGTTCGTTTTCATAGAAATCGAACTTCACGGTATTGCTTGAAGATCCGATCATATCAGAAATGGCAATAGGAGCTGTCTCATATTTGTTTGTTTCAAGCTCTTCTGCACTTTCCACTCTTTCAGCATATTCTGTCGGAGCTTCTTGGATACCGACCAGTTCTATCTGAAAAGTCTGAGGTTCCGTTGCATTATAATCGGGCGGAGTTATCTGGTTGCCATTTTCGTCTACAGAAAATTTATAATAAATAAAGGCCATTTTGACGTCAGTGAAGCTGAATCCATTGGCTTCGAGCTTAGCCACAGAAGTTGCGCTGGCCTGGTAAGTATTACCGCCGGCATCCTGCAACGTAGCTCCACCATACAAACCGCCGGCAGACACTACCTTAGCCAAAAAATAGCCATCATACAAAGACTCCCCTCCGTCTGAATTCAAACATGAAGTCATCATTACGCCCATCACCAGCGTCAGGGCAGCTACCATCAAAGTTTTAATCTGTTTCATTTTCAAATTATTGGTATTAAGTTTTGCAAAATTAGACATAATGGAGCGAGTAGCCTACTACACGCCACGTTTTTTCATTGTTTTTAAGACAAAATGACAAGTATGCTAAAATACTGCATTCGGATTTACTTTTTAACTTTTATTCAGAACTCCGTTTCCATCCCGCCTGTATCATTCCCTTAAAAAGGAAACAGTGTTTTACCGAGGAGAAAGCAATGCTTTATCGAGGAGAAAACATAGCTTTGTCATCCGTAAAAGAAAGAGCTCCAATCGCTCTCTATACGACCTTGGCAAAAAGATCCAAATGCTCGTCCACATATTCAGCTACCTGCGCCGTGAACATCTCTTCCTTCTCCAGGAATTCATCCTCCAGATCGTCGAACGCTTCATACTGCTCGTACATGGCCATGAACTCCTCGTCGGTACGTTCACGCTCCAAGTCGGCACGGTTGGCATCGTAGATATTCTTGGCGGCATAGACCAGCTTGCCCAGCTCTCCCACTCCCCAAAGGCGCATGGATTTGGCGAAAGGATTGTCGAAAATGTATCCGCCATACCCGTTCTGGATGAGCTGACAGAAACCGCCCTCCATCACCTCGTCGCGGAAGAACACATAGGCCAACAACGTATGTTGCTCGCCCGTCAGCAAAGCCATGTTTTCAGCCGTGAGCTTGCCGCCCAAAGCTTCCATATACGCATCGGTAAACACCTTAATAAAGGCATCCATACCTTCGCCGGCCGCCTGCTGCAACATTTCGTCTTTTACTTCTATCATAACTTCTACTCGTGTATAAAATCGGGTACAAAGCTATAAAATAAAAGAAAAAGAACGAAACTTCCACATAGAAAAAGAAAATCTACACCTCACCCAGCCGGCAATTCCCTATTTTTGCCAGCAATTAATCAACTAAAAAAAACATCCATCTGAAATCATGAAAAATCTGTTTTTCCAAGCAGGGCTGTTCCTGCTGTTTCTGACAAGTGCCTGTCAGGCACCGGCAAGCACGACCGAAGAACCTGTACCTCCTGTCACCGTCCCCGACGATAACCCCACAGATACTCCAGACGAACCTGCCCCCTCTGCCCCAGCCTTCCCTGGCGCCGAAGGTTTTGCACGCAACACCACGACGGGCGGACGTGGCGGTACCGTCTATCACGTCACCAATCTGAATGATAGTGGTGCCGGATCGCTCAGAAACGGCTTGGCCATGACGGGGCCACGTATCATCGTCTTCGACGTATCGGGCATCATCGAGCTGCAGAAGACGCTTGAAATAAAGAATGGAGACGTTACCATAGCCGGACAAACAGCTCCAGGCGACGGCATCTGCCTGAAGAACTACTCGTTCGTGGTGAAGGCCGACAACGTCATCATCCGTTTCATCCGAAGCCGCATGGGCGACGAACAGAAAACGGAGGATGATGCCATGTGGGGACGCAATCAGCAGAACGTCATCATCGACCACTGCAGCATGAGCTGGAGTACAGATGAATGTTCTTCCTTCTACGGCAACAAGAACTTCACCTTGCAATGGTGCATCCTCAGCGAAAGCCTCACCAACTCCGTCCATGGCAAGGGTAGCCACGGCTATGGCGGCATCTGGGGAGGCGAAGGAGCCAGCTTCCACCACAACCTCATGGCTCACCACAAAAGTCGTACGCCACGCCTCTGCGGAAGCCGTTTCTCAGGTCGGCCCGACGACGAATTGGTAGACCTTCGCAACAACGTATTCTATAACTGGGGACCTACCAACGGCGGCTATGCCGGCGAGGGAGGACGCTACAACTTCGTCAACAATTACTACAAACCAGGCCCATCGACCATCACGAAAAAAGGGCTGGTCAACCGCATCTTCGCACCCAACGCCGACGATGGCACGCAGAAAAATCAGGCAGGCATCTGGGGAACATTCTATTTGAACGGAAACCTGTTCGACAACCAGCTGGTGCCCTCCAACTACCAAACACTGATTGATGCCGTCAACCGCGACAATGCCGAAGGCCTCCATCCCGACACCAAGAACGGCTATCCCTTGCCCGATGGCGGAAAAAACGCCATCATCAGCCAGACAGCCTATGAAGTAGAGCCGACAGGCACCCACACCGCTTCCGAAGCCTACGACAAAGTGCTGGCCTATGCCGGCGCAAGCATGAAGCGCGATGCCGTAGACAAACGCATCGTTGACGATGTGAAAAACGGTACTTACGAATACGAAGGCAGTAACGGAAGCACTAACGGCCTGATAGACTCGCAAGCCGATGCCGGCGGATGGCCTGCCTACAACAGTACAGAGAAACCCCAGGACACAGACAACGACGGGATACCCGATGCATGGGCTGCCCAACACCTGCCGACAGGCAAGACCTATAAGGACATCGACCCGACTAGCGGTTACTGCTATCTGGAACTCTACATCAACAGTCTGGTCGAAGACATCATGAAAGCTGGCACATCAAACGAAGCGAACTCTCCTTGCAACTCCGATTTCCAATAATAAAGATGAAGGAGAGAATCTCGCCAAAACGCCAACAGATTGCAAAGTCTACTTTGCAATACGCAAACGCAGGTTCTTTCATTACTTATTTTTAATAAAAAAGTCAAATTGAACGGTTGGCAGGATAAAAGAAAACGGTTAACTTTGCCTCAGTTTTACAAAGTGGAACTACGTTTTTTTAATTATAACTAACTAAAAAGAGCTAATTATGACTTATTCACACGAAGTGGAACACATGTGTGTTGTAAAGAAAGGTCCCAACCACGGACCGGCTCCTATTCCCGAAGAAGGTAAATGGGTAAAAGCTAAAGAAATCGTTGACATCTCTGGTCTGACACACGGTATCGGTTGGTGTGCTCCCCAGCAAGGTGCTTGTAAATTAACCCTCAACGTAAAGGAAGGCGTTATCCAGGAAGCTTTGGTAGAGACTATCGGTTGCTCCGGTATGACTCACTCTGCTGCTATGGCTTCTGAAATCCTCCCGGGCAAGACTATCCTCGAAGCCCTGAACACTGACCTCGTTTGCGACGCTATCAATACAGCTATGCGCGAACTCTTCCTGCAAATCGTATACGGACGTACTCAGTCAGCTTTCTCTGAAGGCGGTCTGATGATCGGTGCCGGCTTGGAAGACCTCGGTAAAGGTCTGCGTAGCCAGGTAGGTACATTATATGGTACTTTGGCCAAAGGTACTCGCTACCTGGAAATGGCTGAAGGCTATATCAAGACCATTGCCCTGGATAAAGACGATCAGGTTTGTGGCTATGAATTCGTTCACCTGGGCAAGTTCATGGACGAAATCAAGAAGGGCACAGACGCCAACGAAGCTCTGAAGAAGGTAACCGGTACTTACGGACGCTTCAGCAAAGAGGCCGGTGCAGTTAAATACATTGACCCACGTAAAGAATAAGGAGGAAGGAATATGATTAGAGAAGTGAAATTTGAAAGCCAAGACCGTCGTATCAAGCAAATTCTTGCTGCTTTGAACGAAAACGGTATCAAGGATATCGAAGAAGCTAACCAAATCTGCGAATCTTACGGCCTCGATCCTTATAAGACTTGTGAAGAAACTCAGCCTATCTGCTTCGAAAATGCAAAGTGGGCTTACGTAGTAGGTTGCGCTATCGCACTGAAGAAAGGTGTGAAGACAGCTGCCGAAGCTGCTGAAGCTATCGGTATCGGTCTGCAGGCGTTCTGCATCCCCGGCTCTGTAGCCGACGACCGTAAAGTTGGTTTGGGCCATGGTAACCTGGCAGCCCGTTTGCTGAGCGAAGAAACTAAATGTTTCGCTTTCTTGGCCGGTCACGAATCATTCGCCGCTGCCGAAGGCGCCATCAAGATTGCCGCTAAGGCTGACAAGGTTCGTAAAGAGCCTCTGCGTTGTATCCTCAACGGTCTGGGTAAGGACGCTGCCATGATTATCTCTCGTATCAACGGCTTTACTTACGTTCAGACTCAATTCGACTACTACACTGGCGAGCTGAAAGTTGTGAAGGAAATCGCATACAGCGATGGTCCTCGTGCCAAAGTAAAATGCTACGGTGCCGACGACGTTCGCGAAGGTGTAGCCATCATGTGGAAGGAAGGCGTAGACGTATCTATCACAGGTAACTCTACCAACCCCACCCGCTTCCAGCACCCGGTTGCAGGTACGTACAAGAAAGAGCGCGTACTGGCAGGTAAGCCCTACTTCTCAGTAGCTTCTGGTGGTGGTACAGGTCGTACACTGCACCCCGATAACATGGCTGCCGGTCCTGCTTCTTACGGTATGACAGATACTATGGGCCGTATGCACTCTGATGCTCAGTTCGCTGGTTCTTCATCAGTTCCTGCTCACGTAGAAATGATGGGCTTCCTGGGTATCGGTAACAACCCGATGGTAGGTTGTACAGTAGCTTGCGCCGTTGACGTTGCTACTGCTTTGAATAAGTAATTCAATACTTAATCAAGATAATTAATCCCCGTAACTCAATGAGTTATGGGGATTTTTATTTTATTCACAGTCCATAGGAAAAGGACAATATTCCATTGCTCTCTAATATAATCCCTAGTTACGTTTCTAAAGTCCATAGTTACGATGCTAAAGTCCATAGTTACGTCGCTAAAGTAGGTGTTTACAGAGCCAGAATAGGATATTCACTAACGACCATCTATATCCGTTAATGTTAATCTATCCCAATTATATTACGAACAATTCGTAAATACATAAAATCTTAATATATTAGCCTCACACTTTAAAAAGCAACATGTATGAAACGAATTATTCTTTTTTTCGCCTTTCTCGGTCATATCTTGGCTACCACCGCCCAATCCCCTGTTTCCAATGATATTCGAGAGGCTATGAACAATTATGATTATGAAGCTGCCCTCCAATTAATGGAGAAAACACCTTCAAGTATTCCTCTGCTCTATCTGAAAGGAAAAGCCTTGAAAGAACTGGGACGAAACAATGAAGCCCTGAACGTGTTCAACCAATTGACCAAACAAGACTCACTCAACCCACGGGCATACATTGAGGCAGGAGAATGTTACAAGACCTTGGGAAAATTTCAACCGGCCCTATTATGCTACAAACGGGTACTGAACCTAAAACCTGACCATAAATATGCCCGTATCCAGTATATCAGCCAGCTACTGAATTTACAGAAATATCAGGAGGCTTTAGGCGAAAGCACTGCCTTGGCCGAACAGGACAGCTCTGCAACCATCCTCCACCTGAAAGCACAAAGTCTGGAAGGATTGTATTCCGACCCCAACATCCAAATTGGCGCCTACATGGAAATACACGAACGCTATCCTGACGACTACCTCGCCGCTTCCAAGTTGGCAAGCCTGTACATTCGAAACAACTATTACGATTATGCCATCGAAACTTGCGAAGCCTATCGAAAAACAGACACCACCAATGCGACCGTCAACCGTCTGGAAGCACAAGCCTACTGCCTGAACCAAGAATATCAAAAGGCATTGGAAAGATACCAGCCTTTGCTGGTCCAGGGAGACAGTTCGTTCTACAACTGCTACTATGCCGGCATCAGCCACTATGCCCTGAACCAGCCCTACGAGGCACACGACCTGCTGGAAGCCGCCCGTAAACATGCTCCCGACCACATCGACCTACTCTACTATCTGGGAAAAGCCTGCTCCAAAACGCTTTGGAAGAAGAAAGGTATGGAATACATGGAAGATGCCATCCGGCTGGTTTTCCCACAGGACAGTGTGGTGGCACGACTCTATGGTGGTTTGGCCGACTGCTGCAGAGAGGCAGCCGAACCCCGCAAACAGATAAAAGCGCTGATGCAACAATACAAATACAATCCACAGGCACATTATGTGCTCTACAAAGCTGCCTTTGTTTCTTTCTATCACCTGAAAGATCTGGAAAGTACCGAAAAATATCTGGAAGCCTACCTCAAGACCCGTCTTAAAGAAAGCAAGGATCAACCACAAGAGATGACGGAAGAAGGTGACATTGTCATCAACGAAAACAATCGATACAACGCCGCCGAAGCATGGCTGCAAGATTTGCGGAAACGAAAGAAAGTGGAAGATTTCTTCCAAGGAAAAACAGCTATAAAGGTCAATCCACCTACTTCAAAGTAGCATAAAGCAAACGTTTGCATAATATAAAGGAAAGTGATTGGCGGAGAAACACAGCGTATCTCCGCCATTTGTCTTATATTAGCCCCACTAAATTGTAACCGTAAAATTACTATCATGAAAAAGAAAGTATTTTCCCTTCTCGGGACGATGCTGCTGTCCCTTACTACCTACGCAGCACCTAACATCAACAAAATTGATCCCCCTTTCTGGTATACAGGCATGCAGAACCCCGAACTGCAGCTGATGGTCTATGGCGAAGGAATCGGCGATGCACGTGTCACGGTAGACTATCCTGGCGTATCAGTGAGCAGCACCGTGAAGCTGGAAAGCAGCAATTACCTGCTGGTCTACCTGAAACTAGACAAAGACGTAAAGCCTGGTAAAATGGCTCTCACCTTTGCTCAAGGAAAGAAAAAAACTGTGCAGGAATATGAACTAAGAGCGCGTGCTATGAAAGGCAGTGACCATAAGGGATTCGATGCATCGGATGCCCTTTACCTGTTAATGCCCGACCGCTTTGCTAACGGTAATCCGGATAACGACCAAATAGAAGGTATGCTGGATGCTAAAGTAGACCGCAATGATCCAAATGCCCGCCATGGCGGTGACCTGGCCGGTATTGAACAGCATCTGGACTACTTCACAGACCTAGGTGTAACGGCTCTGTGGTTTACACCCGTTTTGGAAAACAACATGCAAGGAGGAAGTTACCATGGCTATGCCACAACAGACTATTACAAAGTAGATCCTCGTTTTGGTACCAACGAAGAATACCGTCAGCTGATCGAGAAAGCACACCAGCGTGGTATCAAAATCGTAATGGACATGATCTTCAATCATTGCGGTGTCGACCATATCTGGATCAAAGACATGCCCTCCAAAGACTGGTTCAACAACTCCGATTACCAGAACAACTTCGTCCAGACTTCTTTTAAACTAACTCCACACGTAGATCCCTACACGTCAAAATATGATTTCGACCAAATGAACGACGGATGGTTTGTAACAGCCATGCCCGATCTGAACCAAAAGAATCCACACGTACTGAGATACCTCATCCAGAACAGCTTCTGGTGGATTGAATATGCAGGTATCGATGGCATCCGCATGGACACTTACCCCTACGCTGACTACGATGGCATGAGCCAATGGATGAAAGAGCTCAACGAAGAATACCCCAATTACAATACCGTAGGCGAGACTTGGGTAACTGAACCTGCCTATACCGCCTGGTGGCAGAAAGATTCCAAGCTCTCGGCTCCGAAGAACAGCAATCTAAAGACTGTAATGGACTTCAGCTTCTACGATAAGATAAATATCGCCAAGAACGAACAGACCGAAACCTGGTTCAAAGGCTTGGATCGCGTATACAATAACTTCGTCTACGACTTCCTCTATCCCAATCCTGCCAGTGTCTTGGCTTTCATCGAAAATCATGATACAGACCGTTTTCTGGGTGAAGGACAAAACTTCGCCATGTTGAAACAAGCTACAACCTTGCTACTCACCACACGACGTATCCCACAGCTCTACTATGGTACAGAAATCATGATGAACGGAACCAAAAGCAAGAGCGACGGTTATGTGCGCTGCGACTTTCCTGGTGGATGGGCTGGCGACAAACAGAATGCCTTCACCGCTGGAGGACGCACTGAACAGCAAAACGAGTGCTACAATTTCTATAAAACCATCCTGAACTGGCGTAAAGGCAACGATGTCATCGCCAAAGGCAGCATGACACAATTCATGGTACAAAACGGAGTTTATGCCTATGCCCGCCAATATGAAGGCAAAACGGTATTCGTCATGCTGAACGGTACAGACAATGAAACTACCCTTCCCCTGAAGTTCTACAAAGAAATTCTGAAAGATGCAACGCAGGGCAAAGACATTCTTAGCGGTCGCACCATCAGCTTCACAGAAGATCTGAAGATGGCACCACGCGAATCATTGGTCATCGAATTGTAAGTCTCCCCTGATTCATCCTCTATATCTTAAGCGGACCGAGCCACAAGCAATCGGTCCGCTTTTCTTTTACCATGCCGATTCTATTGCTTGGCAGCACCTTCTAAAGCT
Source organism: Caecibacteroides pullorum (assembly GCF_019239235.1). GTDB lineage: Bacteria > Bacteroidota > Bacteroidia > Bacteroidales > Bacteroidaceae > Bacteroides > Bacteroides pullorum. The sequence goes on from NZ_JAAZTS010000025.1 coordinate 36,823, forward strand.
GCAAGAAATTCGATTTTTCCTTTGATATACAAAAGATTGTAGATATCTTAGCAGAAATAAATAAAGGATATGACATGAAACAAGACAAAATCGTCGAACTTTATCGAGGTGAGCTTTGGGAGTGCCAATTGCTGGAAAGCATCTTGAAAGACAATAACATCGATTGTTTTTTGACCAACAGTACGCGCAGCGGTTATGGTCCTATCGTCACTCCTGCCCAGCTAATACAAATCATGATAAAGGAATCTGATACAATAAAAGGAACTGAAATACTGAAACAGTTCAAGCAAAACAATCAAGAATAAAATATCAATTATAGTAACATGAAAGGAAAACTGATTTTTATCACTGGAGCTACCAGCGGCATTGGTGAAGGATGTGCCCGCAAATTTGCAGCAATGGGAAGCAATCTGATATTGAATGGACGGAATACAGAAAAGTTGGAAGCACTGAAAGAAGAACTAACGGCACAAGGCGTAGAAGTTCTTACATTGCCATTCGATGTACGCGACCGTGAAACAATGCGTCAGGCGGTCGATTCATTGGAAGGAAAATGGAGAAACATCGATGTCCTGATAAACAATGCCGGACTGGTCATCGGAATGGATAAAGAATATGAAGGCTCACTGAACGAATGGGACATCGTGATTGATACGAACATCAAGGCATTGCTAGCCATGACACGGATGATTGTACCAGGAATGGTAGAACGCGGCAGTGGACATATCATCAATATCGGTTCTATTGCCGGTGATGCGGCTTATGCAGGAGGCAGTGTATATTGTGCTACCAAAGCAGCTGTTAAAGCATTGTCCGACGGTCTACGCATCGACTTGGTAGATACGCCATTACGAGTGACCAACATCAAGCCGGGCATGGTAGAAACAAACTTCTCCGTCGTCCGCTTCCGAGGGGATAAAAATAAAGCAGACGCTGTGTACGAAGGCCTCAAACCGTTGACAGGGGATGACATTGCCGATGTGGTGTATTACGCAGCTTCAGCTCCGGCACACATCCAAATAGCCGAAGTATTGGTGATGCCTACCAATCAGGCTACAGGAACTGTATGTCATCGACAGAAAAACATCTAAGCATATTAAAATAATACAAAAACGTCTGTCTTCTATTAAAGCTGCCGAAGACAGACGTTTATTTTTTATTCTTATACCTCAATCTTCCTAATCCCCATTATACCATATCTTCTCCTGTATGGATAACCGGTACCCGTACCGTCTTATGAAATGGAATAAAGCGGGAAACGATGGCTATAATCAAAGTTATAGCAAAAAGCCAGCCTAAAATATGCTTCAAAGCCAATAGAGTGCCTTGTTGCTGCAAAACAGTATAGAGTGTATTGGTCGCGAGTTGGGTAGCTTCATCAATGCCATGTCCTTGCGCCAAACTACTGTTCAGAGCAGATTGCCAACGATCTACGGCCAATGGATCTGTAGCGCTGAGTGTTTCGGACAGTTCTACCATATATTTCTGTTGCAGACGATAAAGCGTATTGCTGTAAAAAGCCGAAGCAATAACCGGCGTTAGCACCGAACGAAAGGTTATAAGAAAAAAAGCATTCGAAAGCAGATATTTCGGAGGCAGATCTTCGACGGCAAAAAGTGCGAAAGCTATAATAAGCGTCAACATCCCTAAACCACGCAGGAACATAGGCAGGTAGAGCATCTCATAAGTACTGTCGGGTGAAACTCCAAAATAAAGAATACCAAAGAAAAGAGCAAAGCATGCCATACCTCCAGCTATAAGAAAACGGAAACGCCACCGTTGCCACCTGAACCACCAAAAACAGATGAAAGCTCCTACTGCATAACCTGGAAGCAACCAAATATATAAGGTCATTAGTGTCCCGTTAAAATGGGACGAGTTAAACAATTAATCAAAAAGCCCCGGAATCAGGGGATCATTTAGATCTTTGACATCATTGAAATTAGTCTTGTCGAACAG
>NZ_JAAZTS010000026.1 GCF_019239235.1 Caecibacteroides pullorum
CTGTTCAGAAAAGCGGTTAATTGAGAGAATACGTATTTGTCTTGGAACATAGCAGCCATTTGTATTAGACTGCAAAGTTGCAAAATCAAGTCCGTTTCATCTCAAGAAAACACGTAATTGACTATATTTCAATAATTTCAAAGAACTATTTATCAACTTTTACGGGACAGTAGTGTTGTAGGATGTCAAAACAATGCTTCCCAAAAGAACATAAAAAGTCCTTTTTTAGCTGCATAAAGTTTCTCTTTAGCTTTCTAAAGTGGCACTTTACAAGGCTAAAGTTGATGTTTACAGAAACTATAATGGACATATAGTTTGCCTATCGTTACTGTTTTTTGATCAATTTCGGAATTTTAAGTGTGGTACCAGAAGTCACATTATTCGGATTCTTCAACACATCCGCATTATGCTTCACAATGTAAGGCCATAAAGCCTTTGTTCCGTAAAACCGTAAAGAAATCCGTGTCAACGTTTCTCCTTCTTTTACTGTGTATGTCGTCTCTGTCCCCACTATTTCATAATTGACAGAATCCGGATTTACAGGCTGTGACTTGACTGTTGTTTTTTTGTCAACTTTTTGAGGCTCCTCAGGAACAACTTTTTTCTCCACTTGCTGTCTTGAAGCTGGATTTTCCTCTGCAGTAGTCGATTGTGGAATTCGAAGTGTATCTTCGGTTCTTTTGAGAGAGTCTTCCTGGATAGAATCCTGCTGTAAACCCATTGTAACAGTTGGATAAGTGTATTCCTCCTCAGACGATACTGGGATCGATTCCTCTTGCAAATCGGGATAATAAAGATAGAAAACAATGCCTGCACAAGCCAAGAGAACACATGCCAGTGCAATCATAAACCATTTCAAACCATTATCCTTATTTTCCTTTATATCCGTTTGCTGCAGAACGCCCTCATACGTATCCTCCTTTTGTTGCGAGTTTTTCAGTGTTTCTTCTGTTGTAGAGATTTTGCCTTCCTCTTCCTGTTGTTTATCAGCGTCCTCTTCCGTAGCAACTTTTTCAGTCGCAATAACCGATTCAATGAGTGGAGAAGCAGGCTCAGAAGGAATTTCCGATATCGTATCCAACTCATCTGCGACATTTTGCCCAATAGAAACATCTTCTAACTCATCCTCGCCAGCCTTTTCTATCGGTGTATCTTCCAAGACAGTATTCTCATTTAAGATTACAGTTTCAAAATGTCCAAACGGCCTGTTTATTAATTCTTTAAGTGCTGAATCAGGCGTAAAGGAGACTTTTGTATGCCCTTGTATCTCGATTCGTTCTCCAGTATTGACATCGATGCTTCCACGACTTTCGACACCAATCAGCTTGAACGTACCCAATCCTTTTATTTTAACATACTTGTCTTGCTCCAGCCCTTCCTCTATTACTGCAAAGAAAGTCTTTACGAATTCCTCCGCTTCTTTGGGAGTAATACGATGCTTTTCAACAAGCAGTTCTATCAAGTTCTGTATGTTCACTTTTTCATTCATAGCAGCAAATCACCCAAGGTCTAGAGGAAGATTTTATTTAAACTTTTCTTTCAACAGAGTACTAGGCCGGTATGTAAGTACCAACTTAGGAGGAACCAGCATGCGTTGCTTGGTTGTAGGGCTCACAGAAATACGCTCTGCTTTTTTCCTTACTTCAAAAGTTCCAAATCCTTGAATAGCCACAACGTTTCCTTCTTCCAGCTGTTGAGTCATGCCAGAAAGTAAGGAAGATATTAATTCCGAAGTGTCTTTCAAGGTATATCCTAGCCTTTTTGATAACTCTGACGTAAAATCTTTATTGTTCACTCGTCCTTTTCTGTTTTATATTTTACGGATGCTATATTAGCAAAATTCCGTCACATGAGCAATATGTTTTTGAAAAAACTTTAGATAATGTGTCCATAAAGGTCGAAATCATCGGAATTTACAATCTCTACCTGATAAAAATTACCGATAATCAGTTGCTCTCCGTTTCTTTCAATCAATACTTCCGGATCCACTTCAGGAGAGTCAAACTCAGTACGACCTATATAGTAATCGCCTTCTACACGATCGATAATGACTTTCATCTGTCGACCAATTTTTGCTGCACTAAGTTCTGATGAAATCTCCTGCTGAATAGCCATCAATTCATCCAAACGTGCTTGTTTTACTTCCTGAGAAATGTTGTCTTCGTAATTATTGGCTGCAAAAGTTCCCTCTTCTTCCGAGTATGCAAAAGCTCCCATTCGATCGAAACGAACCTTACGCACAAACTCCTTCAACTCTTCAAAATCCGCTTCCGTTTCTCCAGGATGACCTACCATCAGAGTAGTGCGTAAATGAATACCCGGTACTTCTTTTCGGAAGTTTTCTATCAATTGATAAGTCTGTTCTTTGGTAACATGCCTGCGCATCTTTTGCAACATGTTGTCACTAATATGCTGCAAGGCAATGTCCATATATTTACACACATTGGGACGTTCACGCATTACGCGGAAGAGGTCAGTCGGGAAATGTGCCGGATAGGCATAATGTAACCGTATCCACTCTACTCCAGGTATGTCAGCGATACGCTCCACTAATTCTGGAAGCATTTGTTTATGATACAGATCCACACCATAATAGGTCAATTCCTGTGCAATGATCTGAAATTCTTTTACGCCACGATCGACCAGATACCGAACCTCCTGCAATATTTCTTCCATCGGCCGTGAAACGTGACGACCCGTGATGATAGGAATGGCACAATAGGAACACTTCCGATCACATCCTTCAGATATTTTCAGATATGCGTAATGAGTCGGAGTTGTAAGAACTCGTTCATTGTGGAGTTCTTCCCGATAATTCTTTCCTAAATCATGCAAGAGTTCTTTCCAGTTGAATTTACCGTAGAATTTGTCCACTTGAGGAATTTCAATAGCCAGTTCCTTCAAATAGCGTTCGGAAAGACATCCCATGACATAGAGTTTCTTGAGTAACCCCTCTTCTTTTGCCTGAGCAAATTCCAAAATCATGTTGATGGACTCCTCTTTGGCATCACCAATGAAGCCACATGTATTGATAACTGCAATTTCCCCTTGAGGACGTTCTGCGTCATGGGTTACGTGATAACCAGCTTCCTCAAGCTGGCGCATCAAATGTTCTGAATCAACCAGATTTTTAGAGCAACCTAAAGTAATGATGTCTATTGTATTCTTTTTCATCTGTTCTCACCAAACAACGAATCTACGAACTCTCTTCTATTGAAAACTTGCAAGTCTTCCATTCCTTCACCCAATCCGATATATTTTACCGGTATCTTGAATTGATCAGAAATGCCAATAACAACTCCACCTTTGGCTGTTCCGTCCAACTTGGTTACCGCCATAGCCGTCACTTCTGTTGCCAGAGTAAACTGCTTGGCTTGCTCAAAAGCATTTTGACCGGTAGAGCCATCCAATACTAACAATACTTCATTGGGAACATCTGGATTTATCTTCTTCATGACGTTCTTTATCTTCGTCAATTCGTTCATTAAGCCCACCTTGTTATGCAGTCGTCCTGCAGTATCAATGATAACCACATCAGCATCATTGGCCATAGCAGACTTTAATGTATCAAAGGCTACAGAAGCTGGATCAGAGCCCATTTTCTGCTTGATAACAGGAACGCCAACCCTTTCACCCCATATCACAAGCTGCTCAACAGCTGCAGCACGGAACGTATCGGCTGCTCCTAGATAAACAGATTTTCCGGCTTTCTTGAACTGATAAGCCAGTTTTCCGATCGTAGTCGTCTTTCCCACTCCATTTACACCTACCACCATAATTACGTATGGCTTCTTTGCAATAGGTGCATCAAAGTCATTGGCATCATCTGTATTATTTTCTGTAAGCAGCATCGAAATTTCATCACGCAGGATATGGTTCAGTTCCTGTGTATTCATGTATTTTTCAGATGCAGCCCTCTTCTCTATCCTTTCAATGATTTTGAGTGTAGTCTCTACACCAACATCCGAAGTGATAAGTATTTCTTCAAGGTTATCCAGCACTTCGTCATCTACTTTCGTTTTTCCAGCTATAACACGTGCTATCTTTCCAAAAAAACTTTCTTTGGTTTTGGACAAACCTTTATCCAATGTTTCCTTTTTCTCTTTTGAAAAAAAACTAAAGAATCCCATATACTTTATTATAATGCATTATTGCACAAAGATAGTGAAAAAAAACGATTAACAATTGGTCTACAAAAAGAAATCCTCTTGACAGACTGGCTGACAAGAGGATTTTTATCAAAAGTGATTACTCAGAATCTTATTTTTTGAAAAAGTCTTGAACCTTTTCATTAGGAACCATTTGCTCATCAAAGATGTAAGCACCAGTCTTAGGCGACTTAACCATCTTGATAACCTTTGTATAAGCACGACCTTCTTTAGAACCTTCGTGCAAACTTGCTACTGTTTTCTTTGCCATGGGTTATACGTATTATTTGATTTCTTTGTGTACTGTCACTCTCTTCAAGATAGGATTGTACTTCTTCAGTTCCAATCTCTCAGTGGTGTTCTTTCTGTTCTTCGTCGTAATGTAACGAGAAGTACCCGGCATACCACTATCTTTGTGTTCTGTGCATTCCAGAATTACCTGCACTCTGTTACCTTTAGCTTTCTTTGCCATATTCTAAATCTCCTCTTTTTTAACCAATTACTTTAATGGTTTTCCAATCACAATAACCTTTAGCTACAGCATCATTCAAGGCAGCGTCCAGTCCTTTCTTGTTGATAATGCGCAGACCAGCAGCACACAAGCTCAAGCTAATCCAGCAATCTTGTTCTACATAGTAGAATTTCTTGTTAAACAAGTTCAAATCAAAGGTTCTTTTGGTTCTTCTCTTTGAGTGTGAAACATTGTTGCCAATCATGGCCTTCTTTCCGGTAATTTGACAAATCTTCGACATTTCTATCTCTATTTTTATAGTTTTTACCTATACTTATTTCAAACAGAGCGCAAAGTAAGCACTTTTATCGTTAACAAGCAAGCTTTTCAGGAAATAATTCATTGTATAATAGCATTTTTTCGCTATTTCAAAATTTCAATAAGCAGATCCATGGCGTTTTGTATTGCATTCTGCACATTTTTTGCCCGGCCGTTATCCCCTGTTTGCATGACAGTCACAATTTCATTTTTATAGGCAACCGCTATCCAAATTGTCCCTACAGGTTTTTCCAGACTTCCACCTCCCGGCCCTGCAATGCCCGAAGTTGCGATAGCGCAATCTGTTTTCAACGTATTCATCGCTCCTGCGGCCATTTCCATAACCGTTTCCCGACTAACCGCTCCGTATTTCTCCAGAGTCTCAGAAGAGACATGTAGTAAGCTGATTTTCACATCATTCGAATAGGCCACAATACCTCCCATGAAATACTCTGAACTACCCGCCACCGATGTAATAGCAGCAGCGACCCCTCCACCCGTACAGCTTTCTGCGGTGGAAAGGGACAGTTTTTTCGATTTGAGCAAATTGCCCAATTCCTCTTCTGCCTTCACAAAAATCCCCTTTCTTCTATTATTTTATTTTAAAGTAACACGCGAATAAGCTGGCGCTTCCATCGGGCAAAAATCCTTGTCCTGATACTTGAAGTATCCTGTAATAGCAATCATAGCAGCATTGTCTGTCGTATAGCTGAATTTAGGTATAAAGATTTTCCATCCATACTTTTCAGCATGTTCACGGAAAGCATTTCTTAAGCCATTGTTTGCCGAAACGCCTCCAGCTACAGCTACTTCTTTAATATTATACTGCTTGGCCGCCTTGCGGAGCTTGTCCATCAAAATATCTACAATAGTCGCTTCCAGCGATGCTGCCAAATCGGTTTTGTGGTGCTCTATGAAATCGGGGTCATCTTTTATCCAATCGCGAAGGGAATACAAAAACGATGTTTTCAGTCCGCTAAAACTATAATCTAGCCCAGGAATATGCGGCTTACTGAAACTAAAAGCTTTTGGATTGCCTTGGCGTGCCAGTCTATCGATAATGGGTCCTCCTGGATACCCCAACCCCATTACTTTTGAACATTTATCAATTGCTTCACCTGCAGCATCATCAATAGTTTGTCCCAGAATCTCCATATCATTATAGGCTCTTACCAGAATGATTTGCGAGTTTCCTCCTGAAACCAGCAAGCAAAGGAATGGGAAATTAGGTTGTATATTCTCTTCACCTTCTGCTTTAATGAAATGAGCTAACACATGTCCAGTCAAATGATTAACATCTATCATCGGTATTCCTAATGAACGTGCAAACCCTTTAGCAAAAGACACTCCGACCAACAATGAACCCATCAGACCGGGTCCTCTGGTAAAAGCAACAGCACTCAATTCTTCCTTGGTTACTCCCGCACGTTTCAAAGCCTCGTGTACAACCGGCACAATGTTTTGCTGATGGGCACGAGAGGCCAATTCGGGCACAACCCCACCGTATGATTCGTGTACAGCTTGACTGGCCACAACATTCGATAACAGAAAACCATCTTTGATTACAGCTGCCGAAGTATCGTCACACGAACTTTCGATCCCTAATATTATTGTACTCATAGTGTTTATTTACGTTTAAGCTCTGCAAAAGTAGTGATAAAAGTAGTATGGATAATGTATTATTTCATATTTTTGTGTGGCAAAATATAAATTAACGATATTATCAAAGGACTGAAACAAACATTACGTTGGATTATCGGTATAATTATAATATCTTATATCGGTATAGCATTGTTGCTGAATATCCCCTACATTCAGCGCAAAATGTCTATGTTTGTAGCCGATGAATTAGAAAACCTGTTAGACACTAAACTGACTTTAGGACGTATCCATCTTGGACTTCTGAACCGCATCGTCATCGAGGATCTTATGCTGGACGACCGTTCAGGAAAGGAAATGCTTAAGGTCACACGTTTTTCTGCAAAATTCGATATTCTCCCACTTTTTCAAGGACGCATTTCCATCAACAACATTCAATTGTTCGGCTTTACTGCCAACCTTGAGAAAGCCACTCCGCAATCTGATCCGAATTTTCAGTTTATAGTCGACACATTTGCATCTAAAGATACCGTCCCAAAACAGACAAATCTCAATTTAAGAATCAATTCTCTCCTGCTTCGTCGAGGGAGAGTCTCATATAATGTCTTGTCGGAAAAAGAAACTCCTGGAAAGTTCAATGTTAATCATATCAACCTACGCAATATCATTGCCAGCATTTCGTTGAAAGCCCTTCAAAATGATTCCATCAACGCATCTATCAAGCGAATGAGCCTTGAGGAACACTCTTCTGGCTTTAAACTAGACAAACTGGGACTAAAGATAACTGGCAATGAGCAAAAAATGCAAATAGCAGGCTTTTGCATCGAGATGCCTCATACCAATCTGCGAATGGATACCATCCACATGGAATATGACAGCCTGAAAGCCATGGAAGATTTTGTCCATAACGTTCGTTTCTCTTGTCGCATGCTTCCATCAGATATCACTTTGCGCGATTTATCAGCATTTGTACCAGCTTTTTCATCTTTTAAAGACTCACTACAGATAGAAGCAGAAGTAAACGGTACGATAGACCAACTGAATTGCCCACGATTAATGATATCGTCTGGTAAGCAGTTTTTGCTAAGAGGAGATGTTTCGTTTCAAGATTTATCTCATTTTCAAGATGCTTACGTATTTGGAAATTTGTCTCATTTACATGCTAATCCTGATGGAGTTGCATTCTTTATTAAAAATTTCAGTAAGAACTACAAAGGAGTCCCCCCAATGCTTCAACGATTGGGTACCATCAGCTTTCAGGGAGAAATATCCGGCTATTTCACTGATTTAGTTACCTACGGACGCTTGCGTACCAATATTGGCAGCCTGAGCACTGATATAAAATTCAGTTCAGACAAGGAAAAAGAATCAATATCCTATTCAGGTTCCATGGCAACATCCGATTTTGAACTTGGAAAACTGACCGACAATCCTAAATGGGGAAAAATAACGTTCAACATGGGAGTACAGGGACGTCATACCTCCCATAGCTATCCGTCCATCGAAGCCAAAGGACTCATCTCTTCCTTTGACTACAGTGGCTATACGTATGAAAACATAACTTTAGACGGTGAATACAAACAAGGAGGTTTTACAGGCAGCATTGTGTTAGATGATGAAAATGCCTCCCTGAATCTAAACGGAACGATTAATATAGCCAGCAAAATACCGACTTTCAATTTCTTGGCTGAAGCCAAGCATGTACGTCCTCATACATTGAACCTAACACCCAAATATAAGGATGCAGAATTTTCCGTCAAACTAAAGGCAGACTTTACAGGTGGCTCCATCGACGAAATGAATGGTGAAATCAATATTGACAGCCTGCAATTTATATCTCCAGAACAATCATATTTGATGGATAACTTCAAGTTGACAGCTACACAACAAGCCGAATCCAAACGACTTGATATCCATTCCGCATTTTTGCGGGGAAGTATCGTTGGCGATTATTCCTATCATACATTACCAACCAGCTTTTTGAACATCCTGCATAAATACATTCCTGCATTACTACCTCTCAATACACAAACAACGATCAATACCGAAAACAATTTTGGTTTTGATCTGCATATCTACAATACAGAATTATTTTCAAAAGTTTTTGGACTTCCACTTACTGTCTATACCCACTCCACATTAAAAGGATACTTCAATGACAAGGCTCAGCGTATGCGTGTGGAAGGCTATTTTCCGCATTTACGGTATAACAATAAGTTTATTGAATCCGGATTGATCTTGTGTGAAAATCCAAGCGATCATTTTCATGCCCGTATCCGTTTCACTCATAGAAAAGCTGAAAGTTCCGTCAACTTGGCCATAGAAGCGTTAGCAAAAAATGATAGCATTCAAACCATATTAAACTGGGGGAATAGTAGTAAAATCACTTACAGTGGACAACTTTCCAGTACAGCCCGTTTTATGAGGCAACAGCTAGAGACACAAGCTCAATTACCTCGTCGACAAGCAAAACGCAACCATTCCCCAAAACAGTCTCCCCTAAAAATGGTGGTTGATATTCATCCTACAGACATCATTTTGAATGACACATTATGGAATATTCATCCAGCACAAGTTGTACTTGATTCGGGCAAGGTGTATGTGCATAATTTCAATTTTACCAATCAAAAACGTTTTCTTCGCATCAATGGAGTCTTGTCTGACCAGCCTGAAGACACAGTACATCTGGACCTTCAACAAATCAATATCGGATATGTATTTGATATAGCTGATTTAGGAGTCAATTTCCAAGGTGAAGCTACTGGACCCGCATATGCAACCGGTGTTTTCAAAAAACCCGTCATGAGCACAGATCTGTTTATTCGCAATTTAGGGATCAACAATGGTCTACTCGGTGATGCCAATATACATGGAGAATGGCATCACGATATCAAAGGGATTTATTTGGATGCACGTATTCGTGAAGCAGATATTGCACGAACGCATGTTCATGGATTTATTTACCCCATTAAACCTACCAGTTCACTCGACTTACAAATCGAAGCAGATGGCACGAATTTGAAGTTCATACATTATTATATGAAAGACATCACTCCTGAATTTGCAGGACGTGCCAAGGGGAATGTGCATTTCTATGGAAAGTTTAAGGCATTAACAATGGAAGGGCAAGTGTATGGAGACGCTTCCATGAAAGTAGATGTGCTAAACACAACTTTTTTTGTAAAAGACAGCATTTACATTGAGCCTGGCGGGTTAACCTTCAAAAACAACCGAATCTCTGACATGTATGGGAATCAAGGAACCATGAATGGCTACTTACATTATACCCATTTTAAGAATCTAAGCTATCGTTTTAATTTCAATGTAAATAATATGTTGCTTATGAACACCAAGGAATCTGTTGATTTCCCGTTTTACGGCACTGTCTATGGCACGGGAAATGCCAGTATAGCCGGCAACGCAGCAGAAGGTGTGAACATTGACGTGGCTATGACAACCAACCGGAATACCAATTTTACCTATATCAAAGACAATGTGACTACAGCAACCAGTAATCAGTTCATTCATTTTGTTGATAAAACACCAAGGCGCACTGTCCAAAATGATATTCTGCTTTCTACTTACGAAATAGCCCAAAAAGATCTAGAAAAAGAAGAGCAAGAACAAGATATAGATACCGATATCCGGCTCAATCTCATCATAGACGCAACCCCCGATGCAACCATGCGTATTATTATGGATCCGATAGCTGGTGATTACATTAGTGGACGAGGAACAGGTAATATCCGCACGGAATTCTACAACAAAGGAGACGTCAAACTCTTTGGGAATTACCGTATCAGCCAGGGTATATATAAATTCAGCCTACAGGAAGTCATCCGCAAGGATTTCATTATCAAAGATGGAAGTACTATCACCTTCAATGGGAATCCTGCTAATGCCAATCTGGACATACAGGCCAATTATACAGTCAATTCGGCATCGCTCAACGATTTGATTTCTGATGCAAGCGATTTCGTCAATCAAACCAACGTAAAAGTAAACTGCGTGATGAACCTGAGTGGACACCTTACTTCGCCCACCATTAAGCTGGATTTGGAACTGCCTAACGAGCGAGACGAGATAGAAGCTCTGGTGCGGAACTATATCCCCACCGACGAACAGATGAACATGCAGATATTGTATTTGCTCAGCATTGGAAAATTCTATCCTTCGGAAACCTTCGGAACCGGACAGAATTCAGATATGATGTCCAGCGTACTGTCTTCCACACTTTCAGGACAATTGAATAATGCATTGTCGCAAATCATAGACAACAACAATTGGAATGTAGGCACCAACTTCAGTACTGGTGAAAAGGGCTGGACCGACATGGAGTTTGAAGGAATGCTGTACGGACAACTGCTCAACAATCGCCTCCTTATAAACGGAAACTTCGGGTATCGGGAAAACCCAATGGCAAACACCAACTTCGTCGGAGACTTCCAGGCTGAATGGCTTGTTACCCGTTCCGGAGAAATACGCCTCAAAGCTTATAATGAGACAAACGATCGCTATTATACTCAAACGAATCTTACCACTCAAGGCATAGGTATCATATTCCAAAAAGACTTTGAAAAGTGGAATGAATTGCTATTCTGGAAAAAGTGGAAACTTTTACAACTAAAAAGACTAAGAGCTAAAAAGGAAAAATCGGAAAATAAAACAGAAGTTCAAACAGATTCCTCTTCAAAATAATACGCAAAAAATGAGCCTTGCTGATTTTGTGTTTGCAACAAAAATCCAGCAAGGCTCACAAATATTTTAAATGATTCTAATCCATTAATATGAACGGGCAAAAATAACACGGCAAGCCGAAGGTTTACCTGTTACCATACATTTACCCGGTTCCTTATCACCAGGAATCAATGAATCAAACGGAATACAACGGATAGTAGCCTTGGTTTCCTCCTTAATTTTTTCTTCTGTTTCGGTAGTGCCGTCCCAGTGTGCCAAAATGAAACCGCCCTCTTCGATCTTCTCTTTGAACTCTTCGTAACTATCTACTGTCGTAATGCGGCTGTTACGATAATTCAAGGCTTTCTGATAGATATTGTTCTGAATATCTTCCAACAGATTCTTTACATACTCTTCGATACCGTCGCACGAACGGGTTTCTTTCTCCAAAGTATCGCGACGCATCACTTCCACCGTATTGTTTTCAAGGTCGCGACCTCCCATTACAAGACGTACAGGAACTCCCTTTACTTCGTAATCAGCAAACTTAAAGCCCGGACGCTTGTTATCAGCGTTGTCATACTTCACGGAAATACCCATCGCCTTCAGCTTGGCAACGATGCCGGCTACCTTCTCGTCGATCTTTTGCAACATCTCCATATTCTTATAAATAGGAACAATGACTACCTGGATCGGAGCCAGATGCGGAGGAAGTACCAGACCATTGTCATCGGAGTGTGTCATGATCAGTGCACCCATCAGACGCGTAGATACGCCCCATGAAGTAGCCCAAACATATTCCAGCTTATTCTCCTTATTGACAAACTGAACGTCAAACGCTTTAGCGAAATTCTGTCCCAAGAAATGAGACGTTCCGCTCTGTAATGCTTTGCCATCCTGCATCATCGCCTCGATGGTATAAGTATTGAGTGCACCAGCAAAGCGTTCGTTAGCAGATTTTACACCTTTCACAACGGGCACTGCCATATACTTTTCCGCAAAGTCGGCATATACATTCAGCATCTTAACTGCTTCTGCCTCGGCCTCTTCTTTGGTTGCATGAGCCGTATGTCCTTCCTGCCACAGGAATTCTGCCGTGCGCAGGAACAAGCGGGTACGCATCTCCCAACGGAACACGTTGGCCCACTGATTGCACAAGATAGGCAGATCGCGATAGGAGTTTATCCAATTTTTATATGTATTCCAGATAATAGTTTCTGATGTCGGACGAATAATCAGTTCTTCTTCCAATTTAGCAGCCGGATCGACAACCACTCCACCACCATTCGGATCGTTCTTCAATCGATAGTGAGTTACAACTGCACATTCTTTAGCGAAACCTTCTACATGTTCTGCTTCGCGACTAAGGAAGGATTTAGGAATCAAAAGCGGGAAATACGCATTTACGTGTCCTGTCTCTTTGAACATGTCGTCCAGCTGACGTTGCATTTTCTCCCATATAGCGTATCCATACGGTTTGATAACCATACATCCACGCACTGCCGATTGTTCGGCCAAGTCGGCCTTGACAACCAATTCATTGTACCACTGCGAGTAGTTCTCACTGCGTTTGGTCAGGTCTTTCAGTTCTACTGCCATTTCTATCTATATTTAAGTTCGTTTTCTATCGTTTCAAATGAAGCGCAAAATTACGAATTTCTGGTGAAAAACGAAGTATCTGATTTCAGATTTTTCATGTAGGATGAAAAGAGAACAAAGTAAATGAAACGGTCTGAAGTTTTGGAAAATGAAGAATATCGCGTATCTTTACGCTAGAAATGACGACTACGTCACTGATATAATCCTATTAAGAAAGTATGAAAAAGGAAGATTTTATGCGGAAAGCCATTGAGCTTTCCATCGAGAACGTGAAGAACGGCGGAGGGCCGTTCGGGGCCGTCATCGTAAAAGACGGCGAAATCGTAGCCACAGGCGTGAACCGCGTGACGGCCAACCACGATCCTACGGCTCATGCTGAAGTTAGTGCTATCCGTGCCGCCTGCCAAAAGCTGGGCACCTTCGACCTTAGCGGATGCGAAATTTATACCTCATGCGAACCTTGCCCCATGTGTCTGGGAGCCATCTACTGGGCACACTTGGACAAAATCTATTACGGAAACAACAAGACCGACGCCGCCCGCATCGGCTTCGACGACTCGTTCATCTACGACGAACTGGCCCTGAAGCGCGAGGACCGCAACAAGGCCATGGAAGAACTCCTACCCGACGAAGCCATCGCTGCCTTCCAGGCATGGGAGGAAAAAGCCGACAAGGTGGAATATTAAACGAGAAATCTCATCGACGGCTTGTCTGAACACTTGGACGAGACATCGATGAGATTTCTGAGCTCTCCTCCGTCTTCTCTATTTTTTCATTTTTACCTCATACAGGTCGCTGCGGCGATCTTTCAGATTGCGCACGCTGCCATAGGTGTGCAGCTCGTTCAGCAAATCCAAGTCGACATCCGAAACCAGTATCATCTCCGTGTTGGGCGTGGCCTCGGCGCGCTTGCCATCCGTGGGGAAGGTGAAGTCGCAGGGCGTGAAGACACCCGACTGGGCATACTGGATGTCCATGTTGTGTACACGCGGCAGGTTGCCGACACTACCCGCAATGACCACAAAGCATTCGTTCTCGATGGCGCGGGCGTGGGCGCAGACCTTGACACGGCTATAGGCGTTCTGCGTGTCGGTCATGAAGGGGACAAACAGAATCTGCATGCCCTGGTCGGCCATGATACGCGACAACTCGGGGAACTCCACATCGTAGCAGATCAAGACACCTATCTTGGCACAATCCGTATCGAACGTCTTCAGCGCCTTGCCTCCGCTCAGGCCCCAACTCTTGATTTCGTCGGGCGTGACGTGTATCTTCTCGTACATCTCGTACGTGCCGTCGCGGCGGCAGAGGAAGCCTACGTTGTACAGGCGTCCGTCTTCCTTGATGAGCGGCATACTACCCGTGATGATGTTGATGTTGTAGCTGATGGCCAGCTTGATGAAGCGCTCGCGTATCTCATCGGTATAGGCAGCCAAGCCACGGATGGCTTCGGACTCGCCCTCGTTGTTGAAGCGGGCCATGAGCGGCGCGTTGAAGTATTCGGGGAAGAGGACAAAGTCGCTCTTGTAGTCGGACACGGCATCGACGAAGAATTCCACTTGCTCGAAGAGGTCGTCCAACGACGTGTAGTTACGCATCTGCCATTGCACGAGGCCCACGCGGACGGTGGTCTTCGGGCTGATGTATTCCTGCGTGGGCGGCTGGTAGTAGATGTTGTCCCACTGGAGCAGACAGGCATAGTGCTTGGACTCTTCGTCGTTGGGCAGGTAGTTGCGCATCACCTTGCGCACGTGGAAGTCGTTGGAGAGCTGGAAGGTGAGCACGGGGTCGTAGATTTCCTTCTGGCGCACCTTGTCGATGTATTCCTTGGGACGCATCTGGTCGGCATACTTGTGGTAGTTGGGGATGCGGCCTCCGAACATGATGGCCTTCAGGTTCAGCTCCTCGCACAGCTCCTTGCGGTATTCGTACATACGTCGGGCCAGACGAAGGCCGCGGTATTGCGGATGGATGAAGACCTCGATGCCGTAGAGGATATTACCCTTGGGATTGTGGGTGTTAAAGGTTTCCTTGCCCGTCACCTGGGCATAGGTGTGGTCGTTCTTCACGTCGTCATAATTGACGATGATGGAGAGGGCGCAGCCCACAATCTTCTCGTCAACCACCGTCACGATCTGTCCCTCGGGGAAGATGCGGATCAGTTTCTCGATCTGTTTGTGTGTCCAGAAGACATCGCTTCCGTCCGTATAGACACGGGTGAACGACTGGGCCAGCTGGTCGTAGTCTTCAATCTGCAGATTACGTATCTGCACTTTGTTGATTTTGATGGAATCCATTGTGTATCGTTCGTTTTAAATTGTTCTCTTTAAAGTAAGGCTATCAGTTTGTCCACGTCTTCCTCGCGCGTGGCCCAGCTGGTGACGAAGCGCACCACCGTCTCCGTTTCGCCGCGGGGACCCCACAGTTCAAAGGTTGCTTCGCGCATCAGGCGGTCGATGGTCTCGTTGGGCAGGCAGACGAACTGCTGGTTGGTGAGCGAATCGAGGTGAAATTTGTAGCCCTTCTCCACGAAGGCCTGCTTCAGCTTCAGGGCCAGGCGGACGGCATGGGCGCCGATGCGCTGGTAGAGGCCGTCGGTGAAGAGCGCGCCAAACTGAATGCCCAGCAGACGCCCCTTGGCCAGCAACGCGCCGTGCTGCTTGACGAGGGAGAAGAAATGGGGCAATCGCTCAGGGCGGGCAGCCACCACCGCCTCACCAAAGAGGGCGCCGACCTTGGTACCACCGATGTAGAAGACATCGCACAGGCGGGCAATGTCCTTCAATGTGACGTCCGTTCCCTCGGCCGCCAGTCCGTAGCCCAGACGGGCACCGTCCATATATAAAGGAATGTTCGCCTCGCGGCACACGCGACTCAGGTCTTCCAGCTCGTGGAGGGTATAGAGCGTGCCCAGCTCGGTGGGGTGCGAGATGTAGAGCATGCCCGGCGCCACCATGTGTTCGTAGGTCTCGTCGCGGTAGAAGTTGCGGATGTAGGCCTCCACGTCGGCGGCCTTCACCTTGCCGTCGTATTGGGGCAGCGTCAGCACCTTGTGGCCCGTGGCCTCGATGGCGCCCGCTTCGTGCACATTGATGTGGGCCGACTCAGCACCCAGCACGCCTTCGTGACGGGCCAGCAGGGCATCAATGACGGTAGCATTCGTCTGCGTGCCGCCCACCAGGAACTGGACGGCAGCCTGCGGCTGGCCGCAAGCCTCGCGAATCAAGTCCTTGGCACGGGCCGTATAGTCATCACAACCATATCCGGGTGTCTGCTCCAGATTGGTTTCCACCAGGCGGCGCATCACTTCGGGGTGCGCGCCTTCCATATAGTCGGTATCGAAATGTATCATGGTTCGGATGTTTTTAGTAAATCGGGGGCAAAGTTACGGTTTATTTCAGCTCGCGGTTCGACGACGGGCATCTTTTTATGAAGGGGCATTCAGCTCTTTTAACAACAACTCACTAGGACATTGATTATCAGCAATAAATGAGTTTATTTTAATTTATCAGGAATAAACTACCAGTTTATTCACATTAAACTGAGAGTTTAAAGCCATTAAACTGGTAGTTTAAACGGAGTAAACTGGCAGTACAAAGCCTGTAAACGGATGGTACAAAAACGGTGAACGGATGAAATGCCCATCGATTTCTGTCCTGCTTCCGCTTTCTTTTGGAAATAATTCGGTATCTTTGTCGGCAAGGAGAAGGAACTGTGCAAGCATTTCCCCCACCGTTTCAACTCATTGCATAAACAAACATTATCATGAAAAAGCATCTTTTTGCCTCACTGGCTGCCCTCTCGGCCGCCGCTACGCTGGCTGCCCAAGAGCGCCCCAACATCGTAGTCTTCCTCGTAGACGATATGGGACTGATGGATACTTCCGTCCCCTTCATCACCGACCGCAACGGAGAACCCCAACGCCAGCCACTGAACGACTGGTACCGCACGCCCAACATGGAACGGCTGGCCGCGCAAGGAACATGCTTCTCCACCTTCTATGCCCAAAGTGTCAGCTCGCCTTCGCGCACGTCCATCATGACAGGACAGAACGCGGCACGCCACCGCACCACCAACTGGATAAACGCCGAAAGCAACAACCGCGACCAGTTCGGCCCCTATGAATGGAACTGGCAGGGGCTGAAGGCCGATGCACAAATCTATCCCGCCGTACTGAAAGCAGCCGGATACAAGACCATCCACGTGGGCAAGGCGCACTTCGGATGCAAGGACAGCGAAGGCGAAGACCCTACCCGACTGGGTTTTGACGTCAACATCGCCGGCTCGTCCATCGGCCATCCGGGCAGCTACCACGGCGAGAACGGATACGGATGGATCAAAGGGCAACGCGCACGGGCCGTACCTGACCTGGAGCAGTATCACGGCACCTCCACTTTCCTGTCCGACGCGCTGACACTGGAGGCCGAAAAGGAGATAGACAAAGCCATCGCTGAGGGCAAACCTTTCTACCTGAACATGGCCCACTACGCCGTACACGCCCCCTTCGAAACGGACGAACGCTTCATCGGCCACTATCAGAACAGCGACAAACCCCAGCAGGCAAAGGCCTTCGCCACGTTGATAGAGGGCATGGACAAGTCGCTGGGCGACCTGCTGGACAAGCTCGAGGAAGCCGGTGTGGCCGAGAATACACTGGTCATCTTCCTGGGCGACAATGGCGGTGACGCTCCACTGGGAGGAGCTGCCGACTACGGCTCGTCGGCACCGCTCAAGGGAAAGAAAGGTTCGGAATACGAAGGCGGTGTACGGGTGCCCTTCATCGCCGCCTGGGCCAAGCCCGATGCTTCCAACAAGTTCCAAAAGGCTTATCCTATTGCTCAAGGCTGCATGCAGACCCAGATGGGTACGGTGATGGATCTTTATCCCACCATCCTGTCCGTGGCCGGTGTCAAGGCTCCGAAGGGACACGTGCTGGATGGCTCCGACCTGAAGAAATTGCTGGCAGGCAAGGTCGACAAGAAGCATCGCGACGACTTCCTGATGCACTTCCCCCACCAGCACCGCGGCAGCTATTTCACCACCTACCGCAAGGGCGACTGGAAGCTGATCTACTACTATAATCCCGAAACCGACAGCAAACCCACCTGCAAGCTGTTCAACCTGGCCGACGATCCGTTCGAGAAGAACGACCTGGCACAGACGGAGCGCAAGAAAGTGCGCGAACTCTGCCAACTGATGATCGAAAGACTGGAGCAGGAAAAAGCACTCTACCCCATCGACAAGGAAAACAAGACCCTCTATCCCATTCTGCCGAAAGAATAACTAAGAAACTGAACTGTTTTATCGAAATAAAGACAAACCCCTGTCCAGCTAAAGCCGGGCAGGGGTTTATTATAACCGATAAATGTTCTTACTACGGATATCAGAACTCGTACATCATCGTCTGCAAGGCACGGTCGTCCGAACTTCCTCCGTAAAGCAGCTTATAGCTGCCCTTCAGGGGATGAACCGTATTGGTCGCCGTATCCCACCAGTTGAAGGTTTCCTCCGTCAGCGGCAGGCTGACCGTGCG
Source organism: Caecibacteroides pullorum (assembly GCF_019239235.1). Classification (GTDB taxonomy): domain Bacteria; phylum Bacteroidota; class Bacteroidia; order Bacteroidales; family Bacteroidaceae; genus Bacteroides; species Bacteroides pullorum. Next base: position 18,326 of record NZ_JAAZTS010000026.1, read on the forward strand.
GGTAGCTCCGGTAGGAATGTGCACACGCTTGAAGGCACGCAGTGTCTTACGCGGCCCGTTGGCATCATCGGGACGGTTCAGGTAAAGCTGAACCACTTCATCGCCGTCCATACTGCCTGTATTGGTGACGGGCACCAGCAGACAGCCATCCTTCACCTCGGCCTTACCGTAGGCAAAGGTCGTATAGCTCAGTCCGTGGCCGAAGGGGAAGAGCGGCGTACCTTCGAAATAACGGTACGTGCGTCCCTTCATGCTGTAATCCTCGTAGTCGGGCAGCTGACCCACATTCTTGTAGAAGGTAACGGGCAGGCGTCCGGCCGGGTTGTAGTCTCCATAGAGCACATCGGCCACGGCAGTACCACCAGCCTCGCCGGGATACCATGCCTGCAGGATGGCATCGCACGTCTGCGTCTCGGGTTCCAGTCCCACGGCACTACCCGAGAAGTTGACGAAGACTACTTTCTTTCCGGCAACCTTCAACGCCTTGAGCAACTGACGCTGGATAGCAGGCAGCTCGATGTCCGTACGGTCGCCACCCTTAAAGCCCTGTACATCGACTTTCATTTCCTCGCCTTCCAACAGCGGAGAGATACCTCCGGCAAAGATTACGACATCCGCATGGTCTACTTGCTTCAACAGAGATGCTGCATCCAACGGTTTCATCTGTTTCATCTCTTCTTTTTTGTGTTTCGGTACAAAACCTTCCGCATAAAGGGCGCCGGGCACATAAATCAGCTGTTCTTCAGGCAGACGTTTACGCAGAGCCTCAAGCAGCGTCACGGTATGGCCGGGGAAACCGTTGTAATTACCCCACTGCATTACCGAGTCATTGGCATTGGGGCCGACGAGGGCAACCGTCATACCAGCCTTCAACGGCAACAGATTGTTCTTGTTCTGGAGCAGGGTCATAGTCTCACGCGCCATGCGTAGAGCCAGTGCCTGGTGTGCATGACAATTGACAACCGAGTCGGGAATAGCATCCCAAGGCGTAGTCTCGTCCATCTCGCCCAGTTCGAAGCGGGCCTTCAGCAGACGCGATACCGAACGGTCCAGATCAAACTCCTTAATCTTGCCCTGACGCACGGCATCGGCCAGCGACTTGTAGGCATCGCCGCATTCCAGGTCCGTCCCTGACAAAACAGCAGCCGACGAAGCATCCGCTTTATCCTTGTGCGTCCCGTGGCGGCCTTCCTCGAAGAAGTCGTAAATAGCACCGCAATCACTTACCACCAGTCCTTCGTATCCCCATTCATCACGCAAGATTTGCATCAGCAACCGATCACTGTTACAACAGGGCGAGCCTTCGAAGCGGTTGTAGGCACACATTACTTCCTTCACACCAGCCTTCTGCACCAAGTCCTTGAAAGCGGGCAGATAGGTTTCCCACAAGTCACGTGGATCAATGTCTTCAGTGTTGAAGCTATGACGGTTCCACTCGGGACCAGAGTGGACGGCATAATGCTTGGCACAGGCATGCGCCTTGTCATATTGACTGTCTTCAGGGCCTTGCAGACCTCTAACGACGGCCATACCCAGCTGGCTCGTTAAGTACGGATCTTCACCATAGGTCTCTTGCCCACGTCCCCAACGCGGATCACGGAAAATGTTGATGTTAGGCGTCCAGAAAGTCAAGCCCTGATATATTTTATAGCTACTGTCACGTCGAGCAATATGGTTTTTGGCACGTGCTTCGTCACTTACAGCAGTGAACACCACGTGGAGTAACGAATCGTTGAAGGCAGCACCCATACCGATGGCTTGCGGAAAGACGGTAGCCCGACCGTTGCGGGCCACACCATGCAAAGCCTCGTTCCACCAGTTATAGGGCTTGATCCCCAAACGTGGCACAGCGGATGAATTGTTCTGCATCAACGAGACTTTCTCTTCCAGCGTCAGACGCTGCACCAAATCGGCCGCACGCTCTTCAGGTGGAAGAGAAGTATTCTGGTAGGAAAGTTTCTGCTGGCAGGCTGACATCAAGGCGCCAAACAACAGAATAGGAATTATAATCTTTTTCATAAGCATTCTTATCTATTTATTTCCTTATTTCTTTTTCCAAAGCCGCGTCATATCCTCCAGTGTCTTGCCTGTGGTTTCGGGCACGAGCTTCCACACGAAGACGGCAGCCACCACACAGATGACGCCATAGAGAGCGTAGGCGAACATGTGACCGAACTTGTCACCCATCTCACCCAACTGCATGTTGTACATCGGCACGAAAGTGGAGGACACAATGAAATTGAAGATCCATTGAAAAGCTACAGCCACCGCTACGGCCGCACCACGGATGGTGTTAGGGAATATCTCAGCAATTAGTACCCAGCAAATGGGCCCCCAGCTAAACATGAACGAAGCACTATAGACCATGATGCTCACTACGGAAACCAGGGCAGGAAGACCGATCACCACGTTACACAACGCCACGCCAAAGGCTCCGACAGCCATACCTATCGAGCCCGAAATGAGCAGCGGCTTGCGTCCCCAACGCTCTACGGTGAACACAGCTAAGAGCGTGAAGAGAATGTTAATGATGCCCATGATCACAGTCTGCATCATCGGATTGCCCATACCCATGCTCTCGAAAATACGCGGAGCAAAGTAAAGCACAGCATTGATACCCACCGCCTGCTGGAATACACTCAGCATGATGCCGATGAAAATCACCATCCAACCATAGGTGAAGAGGCGCTCGGTCTTCTCATGCGCCGTAGCTTTGATGTCAGCCAGAATGGCACGTGCCTGTGAAGCACCGTTGATACGTCCCAAGACGGCCAATGCCTTGTCGTCGCGTCCGCAGAGAGCCAGATAACGCGGCGTTTCGGGCACAAGCAGCACCAACAGGGTGAACAGTCCGGCCGGTACAGCCTCGCTGACAAACATCAGTCGCCACCCCGTTTCGATGGTCCAGGCGGCAGCATCAGGATTCAGTATCTGATTCACACCCTCCACCGCACGAATGACGGGGTTGATGTTATCGCCCAAGATGAGGAAATTGACGAAGTAAACCACAAGTTGGCCGAAGATAATGGCAAACTGGTTCCATGACACCAGCGTGCCACGGATATTGCTCGGTGCAATCTCGGCGATGTACATGGGGCAGATGGCCGACGCCAGTCCGACACCCACACCGCCCAGCACGCGGTAGAAATTGAAAGCGAGAAGCAGCGAATAGCTCGACTCGCCGTAGCCGAAAAACAGGAATTCAGGATAGTAGGAACCCAAAGCCGAAAGAAAGAACAGGACACCAGCCAGGAAAAGCGACTTCTTGCGTCCCAGGCGGGAGGCGCAGAGTCCCGAAATGGCACTGCCGATAATACAGCCGATAAGTGCACTCGACGATGTAATGCCATGCCATGTGTCAGTGTAAGTAAAGTCCGGTGCTCCCATGAAGAAGGCCTGGAGGCCCTTCTCGGCACCCGAGATGACGGCAGTGTCGTAACCGAAGAGCAGCCCTCCCAGCACAGCCACCAGTACAATGGAGAAGAGGTAAGCTTTGCTACCGTTTTCTGTTTGGTTTGTCATGATATTAGGAAATTAAGAATGAAGAATGATGAATGAAGAATAAACCTATGGGCGAGAAATCATACACATCGGCCTCACACATAGCTGAAATTCTTCATTCTTCGTTCTTCATTCCCCATTAATTATTAAGCGTACATATTCACAATGGCCTCATACAGTTCCTGCTTGCCGCTGGTCTGTTTCGGTTCACCATTCTGCTTGGCGTATGCCACGACATCTTCCAGTGTCAGCTTGCCGTCTTCGAAGTCCTTGCCAAGGCCACTGTCGAAAGAGGCATAACGCTGGGTCAGCATCTGCTTGTAAGGTGACTCCTCGAGGAGCTTGGCAGCGCTCTCCAGCGCACGGGCCATAGCGTCCATGCCGGCAATGTGGGCGATGAAGATGTCCTCCAGGTCGGTGGAGTTGCGGCGCGTCTTGGCGTCGAAGTTCGTGCCGCCGTCCTTGAAGCCGCCGCCGCGGATAATCTGCATCATGGCCTGGATGAGCTCAAAGTTGTCGATGGGGAACTGGTCGGTATCCCATCCGTTCTGATAGTCGCCACGGTTGGCGTCGATGGAGCCCAGCATACCGTTGTCCACAGCCACGGCCAGTTCGTGCTCGAAGGTGTGTCCGGCCAGGGTAGCGTGGTTCACCTCGATGTTCACTTTGAAATCCTTGTCCAGCCCGTGTGCCTTCAGGAAGCCGATGACGGTCTCCGTGTCCACGTCATACTGATGCTTGGTAGGCTCCATAGGCTTCGGTTCCACAAGGAAGGTGCCCTTGAAACCGCGGGCGCGAGCATAGTCACGGGCCATGCGCAGCATCGTGGCCAGGTGTTCCTTCTCACGTTTCTGGTCGGTGTTGAGCAAGCTCATGTATCCCTCGCGACCGCCCCAGAAGACGTAGTTCGATCCGCCCAACTCGATGGTGGCGTCAATGGCGTTCTTGATCTGCACGGCGGCACGGGCTACGACGTCGAAGTCGGGATTCGTGGCGGCGCCGTTCATGTAGCGCTTGTGGCCGAAGACATTGGCCGTCCCCCACAGCAGTTTGATGCCCGTCTCCTGTTGTTTCTGTTTCAGGTAGGCTACGATTTCCTTCAGATTGGCTTCGTATTCCTCGATGGTGTCGGCCTCGGCACAGAGGTCCACGTCGTGGAAGCAATAGTACTCGATGCCCATCTTCTGCATGAACTCAAAGCCCGCGTCCACCTTGTGCTTGGCAGCCTCCACGGGATTAGCCGAGTCGTTCCACGGGAAAGTCTTCGTGCCGCCGCCGAACTGGTCACTGCCCTCGGCGCACAGCGTGTGCCACCAGGCCATGGCGAACTTCAGCCATTCGCTCATTTTCTTGCCCATGATGAGCTTGTCGGCGTCATAATAACGGAACGCCATGGGATTCTTACTCTCTTTACCTTCAAACTTAATCTTTCCTATGCCAGGAAAATACTCTTTTGTTGCCATAATCTTTCTGATGTTTTGTGAGGCCAAGGCCTCGATTTCTATAATTATTATTTATTTCCAAGTCAAATCATTTTCTCCAATAACTGTTTCCAGCGGGTATATGCCTCGAGGTATTCTTCGCGCCGCGTGTCGTCCGGCTCGATGACGGCCAGACGCTCCAGCGTGGCGAAGGCCTCTACATGGTCGCGATAGATACCTGCACCGATACCCGCCCCCTTAGCAGCACCAACGGAACCATCTGTATCGTAGAGCTCGATGGTGGCGCCCGTCACGCCCGCCAGCGTGTCGCGGAAAACGGGGCTGAGGAACATGTTGGCTCGTCCGGCGTGTATCTTCTGCACGGGGATGCCCATCTGCTCCATGATGTCGATGCCATACTTGAAGGCAAAGACGATGCCCTCCTGCGCGGCGCGGGCCACGTGGCGGCGGTCGTGCAGGTTGAAGTTCAGGCCACAGACGGAACAGCCCGTCTCACGGTTCTCCAGCATACGCTCGGCACCGTTACCGAAAGGCAGGATGCTGACGCCAGCACTACCTATGGGCACTTGGGCAGCCAAGTCGTTCAGTTCGGCGTATGAAATGCCTTCGGGAGCCACATTGCGCTTCACCCACGAGTTGAGGATGCCCGTACCGTTGATGCAGAGGAGTACGCCCAGGCGGGTCTGGTCGGCCGTGTGGTTGACGTGCGCAAAGGTGTTGACACGGCTGCGCGAATCGTAGTTCACCTCGCCGTTCACGCCATAGACCACGCCGCTCGTACCTGCCGTCGAGGCGATCTCACCGGGGTTGAATACATTGAGCGAGAGGGCATTGTTCGGCTGGTCGCCCGCACGGTAGGTGACGGGGGTTCCCTCGGCCAGGCCCAGTTCGCGGGCTACGTCGGCCTTCACCCATCCCTGCTCTGCGAAAGTAGGTCGGATATCGGCTATCAGTGAGTGGTCAAAGCCGTAGTAGTCCATCAGGAAATCGGCCACGCAGCCGCGACGGAAATCCCAGAACATGCCTTCGGACAGTCCGGAGACGGTGGTACACACCTCGCCGGTCAGACGCATGGCAATATAGTCGCCAGGAAGCATTATTTTATCTATCTGTTCATACACCTGCGGCTCGTTCTCCTTGACCCATGCCAGCTTGGCGGCGGTGAAGTTGCCCGGCGAGTTGAGCAGATGCGTCAGGCATCGTTCCTGTCCCAGAGCTTCGAAAGCCCGCTGTCCGTAGGACACAGCGCGCGAGTCGCACCAGATGATGGCCGGCCGTAGCACTCGTTGTTCACGGTCCACACACACCAGCCCATGCATCTGATAGGAGATGCCGATGGCCTTGACGTCCCTGCCGTCGGCACCGGACTCGTGAAGCACAGCCTGCGTGGCCAGCTTCAAGTTCGTCCACCAGCTTTCGGGATCTTGTTCAGCCCATCCCTGCTTAACAGCCAGAATGGGTGCCTCCGTCTTCGGATAAAAAGCCGAGGCCACACACTTACCGCTCGCGGCATCTACCAAGCTCGCTTTGACGGACGAGCTTCCTATATCATAACCTAATAAATACATGATCGTTTATCTTCTTTTTTTATTATAGATTTTTTTGTCAAATCGGTAATAGCGTGCCGCACGATGTGCCACGCCCTGTTGCTTCTCTTCCAGCGGTACCACGTAGTCCATTATTGCTATCTTTTTGTGGAAGTTTCGCACATCGATAGTCTTATTATATATCAGTTCATAAAGGCGACGCAACTGCTGGGCGGTAAACTTACGAGGCAATAGATCGAACAACATCGAAGGATTAAACTCGACGTACTGACGAATGAAGATCAGCGCCTCGCGAATAATCAGGTTGTGGTCGAAAGCCAGGTCCTTCACTTCAGGCAAAGCTACCCAACAAGCCTGATAGTCATCCAGATTCTTACTGAGGGCACGATCGATCTTTACCAGCGACAGATAGGCAATGGTCACGATACGGTCCACCTTCGACTGAATGGCTCGTTCCAGCCAGTGAACGTCTTTGGGGTTTTTCGTGCGGTCTTTGGAGCCGAAAGCCTTGAACTGTGTCAAGCGTACCGACTTTAGTCCCGTCAGCTCGTTTAGCACGCGTTTGGCAGCACCGTCCAGGTCTTCATCCTGGTAAATCAGGCTGCCGGGCAGTTTCATGTCGTGGAAGATTTCACCGCTCTCCTCTCCCATTCGCTTCACGAGCAGCACCTTCAGTTGCTCTCCGTCAAAACCGAAAACGACGCAATCTACAGAGATGTGGTTATTGGCAAGTGGCATTGCATGTTCCATATCGTTTATTTCTTCTTTTGTTTTGCAGTGCAAATATAGGCATGTTTATAAAAAATATAAAAGCAGAAAGCATGTTTTTAAGCATATAGTAAATTTCTATTTTACAAATAAATACATATCATATATAGTACAATATATAAAAAGCTTCTTATCATATGAAATACAATATGTATAGAAATGGGAAAGGATAATTGTAAGCCGCAATACCTACGGCAGGGCGCAACATATCTATTATCAAGACTTTCGGCGAGAAGAAAGGGGTAGCCAGAGAGAGCATCTTAGTGTATTCCAAAGAAGAAAACACACCCGATTGCACAAAAAGACTGAATTTGTGTGGTGGTTAACAGAAAAAGACCTACCTTTGCAGCGCTTTTCAGAAACAAAAGCTTATTTTTTACAAAACCAAATAATTAAAAAGATGAAAGCATTTGTATTTCCGGGCCAAGGCGCCCAATTCGTAGGAATGGGCAAAGACCTGTACGAAAACTCGGCTCTGGCCAAAGAATTGTTTGAAAAAGCCAATGATATCCTCGGATATCGCATTACTGATATCATGTTCAACGGTACGGACGAAGACCTCCGTCAGACCAAGGTGACACAGCCTGCCGTATTCCTCCACTCCGTTATTTCCGCCCTCTGCATGGGCGACGATTTCAAGCCCGAAATGACTGCCGGTCACTCGCTCGGCGAATTCTCAGCCCTGGTTGCTGCCGGTGCCCTGAGCTTTGAGGACGGCCTGAAGCTGGTATATGCACGTGCCATGGCCATGCAGAAGGCCTGCGAGGCTCATCCCTCTACCATGGCTGCCATCATCGCCCTGCCGGACGAGAAGGTTGAGGAAATCTGTGAACAGGTAAGCAAGGAAGGCGAAGTTTGCGTAGCTGCCAACTTCAACTGCCCGGGACAGATTGTTATCTCCGGCTCCATCGAAGGCATCAACAAAGCTTGCGAACTGATGAAGGCAGCCGGCGCCAAGCGTGCCCTGCCATTGAAGGTAGGCGGTGCTTTCCACTCTCCGCTGATGGATCCTGCTAAGGTAGAACTGGAAGCTGCCATCAACGCCACCAACTTCCACACGCCGAAGTGCCCTGTTTACCAGAACGTGGATGCCCTGCCCCACACTGATCCGGCAGAAATCAAGAAGAACCTCGTAGCACAGCTCACGGCTTCCGTACGCTGGACACAGTCTGTAAAGAACATGATTGCCGACGGTGCTACCGAATTCACTGAATGCGGACCCGGCGCCGTACTGCAGGGCTTGATCAAGAAAATTGACAGCACAGTCAATGCCCACGGTATCGCATAATCCAAAATTCTATAAAAATCACATAAAAGGCTGCATCATCTCCTGAACGACGCAGCCTTTTTTTATCCTTAATGAGCTATGAACAAGAAACTAATCTTATGCTGTGCAGGCATTGCTATACTAACAGGCTGCACAGGGAAGAAGTCCCAGCAAGCAGCCACAACATCCGTTTCGGATACTCTCTATATGCTGGTGGGAAGTTACGGTCCTGCCGACCAGGAAGGTATCAAAGTCTATAAATTCAACCAAGCGATTGGTGAGGGACAATACGTGAGCGGAGTGAAAGGTATCTCCAACCCCTCCTACCAGACTGTCTCGAAGGACGGCAAACGGGTATACAGCGTAGGCGAAGACGACGGTGGAACGGCCAGTGCCCATACCCTGACGTTCGACGCCGCCACTGGCACCTTGACCCTCATCAATTCCCAACCCACGCAGGGTGCTGCCCCTTGTCACATTGCACTGAGCCCTGAAGAGGACTACGTCGTAACGGCCAACTACAACGGCAGCAACATTTCCCTCTTTCCGCTCGATGGAAAAGGCCGCCTGAAGCCAGGACAGACCATCGGCTTCGAAGGCAGCGGTCCCGACAAGGAACGCCAGGCCATTCCCCACCTGCACTTCGTCTACTTCACGCCGGACAACCATTACCTGCTGGCCAACGACCTCGGTACCGACCGCATCCACCGCTTCCCGCTGAACACCCGACAGAAGGGCAGCAACACGCCGTTGGTGGACAGACAGCGTGCTTCAGACATCCGGTTGACTCCCGGCTCCGGCCCACGCCACGCCGTATTCTCCGCCGACGGCCGCTTTGCCTACCTCATCACGGAACTTTCCGGCGAAGTAATGGCCTTCACTTATGACGGCGATAGCCTGAGTCTGATGCAGACCGTCCAGGCCGATACGCTAGACGCCCGCGGCAGCGCCGACATCCACCTCTCGCCTGACGGACGCTTCCTCTACGCCTCCAACCGCCTGAAAGGCGACGGACTGGCCATTTTCCGCGTTAACCCCGAGGATGGCACGCTCAGCAAGGCGGGCTATCAGCCAACAGGCATCCATCCACGCAACTTCGTTCTGACTCCCAACGGACAGTATCTGCTTGTGGCCTGCCGCGACACCGACGAGATCCAGATCTTCGCCCGCGACGCCTCGACCGGCCTGCTGACAGACACGGGCCGACGCATCAAAACAACCAAACCTGTCTGCCTGAAATTCATTGATTGAGACATCCACATCTGTACACCGATTACAGCCGTCGCTACCCCGATTACGGAAAGAAAGGCGACGGCTGATTTTTTTAGTTACAAATACCTATTTATATGGATATTTTCCGTTAATTTTGCCACAGATGTAATTACGAATAGGTAAAAAGACATGGAAAAAGCAAAAGTTTACTTCACAGACCTGCGCACTTCGCCCACCTCCAACCTGCTCGACAAGATGGAGCGCCTGGTGAAGAAGGCAGGCATCGCCCAACTGCCCTTGAAGGACAGTTTCGTGGCCATCAAGATACATTTCGGCGAGCCGGGTAACCTGGCCTACATCCGCCCCAACTACGCCGCACGCATGGCGAACCTGCTGCGCAGCTACGGCGCCAAACCATTCCTGACCGACTGCAACACGCTCTACTCCGGCCGCCGCGCCAACGCCGTGGACCATCTGGAAAGTGCGATGGAAAACGGCTTCAACCCCATCTCCGCCCAGTGTCAGGTCATCATCGCCGACGGCCTGAAGGGCACGGACTACCGCGAAATACCCATTGACGGCAAATACTGCAAGGCACCCAAAATCGGTACCGCCATCGCTGACGCAGACATCATCATCAGCATGACCCACTTCAAAGGACACGAACAGGCTGGCTTCGGCGGCGCGCTGAAGAACCTGGGCATGGGAGCCGCCGCTGTTCCCGGCAAACTGGAACTACACGCCTCCGCCCAACCGAAGATTGACACGGCGAACTGCATCGGCTGCAACATTTGCGTGAAGCACTGTGCCCACGACGCCGTCCATCTGAACGCCGACCGCAAAGCCGAGATTGACTACTCGAAGTGCGTGGGCTGCGGACAGTGCGTCGCCCTGTGCCAGCACGACGGTGCCGTTGTTGGTAGCTGGGACACGTCGGAGAACATGAACTACAAGATAGCCGAATATACCAAGGCCGTGCTCAAGGACAAGCCCCACTTCCACGTCAGCTTCGTGATGAACGTATCGCCCGAGTGCGACTGCTGGAACCACAACGACGCCGCCATCATCCCCGACCTGGGCATCCTGGCTTCGACCGATCCCGTGGCTCTCGACCAGGCCTGCGCGGATCTGGTGAACCAGACGCCCGTGCTCCACGGTAACAATGTGCTGGGCAACAAGCACGAGCACGACGACCTTTGCGGCTGCGACAAGTTCCACCTCATCCACCCCAACACCAACTGGCAGGCCGGACTGGAACACGCCGAAGCCATCGGTATCGGCACCCGCAACTACGAACTGATTGTGTAACCCATAAAGAACATAAAAACCATGATGATGAATACATCTGCAAAACTCTATTCCCTCCCGTTCGGGAACGTAAAAACCTATCTATTTGCCCTGCTGTTCGTAGCAGGCAACATCCTTTTGCCGCAGCTCTGCCACCTTCTGCCGCTGGGAGGCCCCACTCTGCTGCCCATCTACTTCTTTACACTCGTGGCCGCCTATAAATTCGGGCTGCGCGTGGGTCTGCTGACAGCCGTTCTGTCGCCCGTAGTCAACCACCTGCTTTTCGCCATGCCTGCTGCCGCCGTATTACCCGCCATCCTCATCAAGTCCACTTTGCTGGCCGTGGCCGCCTCGATCGTAGCCCGTCGGGCCAAGGACAAGGTGCTGTTCGGAGGCCTGCTCGCCGCCGTACTGGCCTATCAGGTTGTTGGCACAGGCTTCGAGTGGCTGCTCTGCGGCGACTTCCACCTGGCTGCACAAGATTTCCGAATCGGCGTACCGGGCATGCTGCTCCAGTGGCTGGGCGGTTACTGGGTGCTCCGTGCTCTGGCCCGCAAATAAGGGGTCCCGAAAGGTCCCGCTTCTGAAACGCTCCCCCTTCCGCACCGCAGGCGGCCTCCGAAGGCCCTGCCTCGCACCGGAAGGGGGAGCGTCTCGTTTGCCAAAAGATTTTAGCTACCTGTCCGACCCCTCGGAAGAGCAGAAAAAAATATTTTTCTACACAAACAAGGCCTCGGGAATCCTGCCGAATGCGTTTTTCTGCCCGACTTTCTTTCTTCTTTTGAGAAAATCACTAACTTCGTGCCCGATAAAAAACATGTTTATGGAAGCGACTGCCAACAACTATTTCACCTATAAATACCCGACAGGCTTCGCCCTGAGCGGGGGCTTCATCAAGGGTTTTGCCCACCTGGGCGTCATGCAGGCCCTGCTGGAGCACGGCATCCGCCCCGACGTCCTCTCCGGCGTCAGTGCCGGAGCCTTGGCGGGCGTCTTTTATGCCGACGGCAACGAGCCGCACGACGTGCTTCGCTTCTTCGCCGGCCACACGTTCCAGGATCTGACGAAGCTGGTCATCCCCAAAGTGGGGCTGTTCGAACTGGACGAATTCATCGACTTCCTGCGCACCAACCTCAAGGCCAAGCGCCTGGAGCAACTGAAGACGCCGCTCATCGTGACGGCTACCGACCTGGACCATGGACGGCTAGTCCACTTCCACAAGGGTGACATTGCCGAGCGCGTGGCCGCCTCGTGCTGCATGCCGGTGCTCTTTGCACCTGTCTGCATCGACGGCACCAACTACGTGGACGGTGGCGTGCTGATGAACCTGCCCGTGAGCATCATCCGGCGTATCTGCGAGAAGGTAGTGGCCATCAACGTCAGCCCCCTGCTGGCGCCCAAGTACAAAATGAACATTGTCAGCATCGCCCTGCGCTCGTACAACTTCATGTTCCGCTCCAACACCTTCCCCGAACGCGAGAAGGCCGATCTGCTCATCGAGCCCACCAATCTGGCCGATTACAGCAACCGCGAACTGGAAAAAGCGGAGGAAATCTTCATGCACGGCTACGAAACGACACAGGAGACCATTGCCCGCCTGCTGGAGGAAAACGGGAGCCTCTGGAAGACGGAAGAAAAATGAAAACCCGATCAACAACCCAACAGTAATAACATAAAAAACCATGAACGACATCGACAACAAACTCATCATCTACCAAGTGTTCACCCGACTCTTCGGAAACAACAATAACCACTGCATCCACGGCGGCAGCCTGGCCGAAAACGGCTGCGGTAAAATGGCCGACTTCACGGGTAAGGCCCTGGGCGAAATCAAGCGGCTGGGTGCCACGCACGTCTGGTACACGGGCATCATCGAGCACGCCACACAAACTGACTACCGACGCTACAACATCCGCCCCGACCATCCTGCCGTAGTCAAGGGTAAGGCCGGTTCGCCCTATGCCATCAAGGATTACTACGACGTAGACCCCGACTTGGCCAAGGACGTTCCCGGACGTATGAAGGAATTCGAAAATCTGGTACAGCGTACCCACCGCACCGGCCTGAAAGTCATCATAGACTTTGTGCCCAACCACGTGGCACGCCAATACCACTCCGACGCCCAGCCCGACGGCACTTCACAGCTTGGTGCCAACGACGATCCACATTATGCCTTTAGCCCCTACAACAACTTCTACTACATCCCGCAAAGCGAGCTCCACGGGCAGTTCGACATGCAAGGCAGTGCTGCTGAACCCTATCATGAATATCCCGCCAAAGCTACGGGCAACAACTGCTTCGATGCTTGCCCTACGATTGACGATTGGTACGAGACAGTGAAACTGAACTACGGCGTAGACTACCAGAACGGTGGCACCCGCCACTTCGACCCTATCCCCGACACGTGGGAAAAGATGCGGGACATCCTCCTCTTTTGGGCCGCGAAAGACATAGACGGCTTCCGCTGCGACATGGCGGAGATGGTGCCCGTCGAATTCTGGGGATGGGCCATCCCACAAGTAAAAGAAAAGTATCCCCATCTGCTCTTCATCGCCGAAGTCTATAACCCCTACGAATATCGCAACTACCTGGACCGCGGCCACTTCGACTACCTGTATGACAAGGTAGGACTCTACGATACACTCCGCGCCATCGTCTGCAGTAACGAATCGGCTACCGCCATCACCCGTTGCTGGCAAAGTTTGGGTGGCATCGAGCAACGCATGCTCAATTTCCTGGAAAACCACGACGAACAGCGCATCGCCTCCGACTTTTTTGCCGGAAATCCTTGGAAAGCCATCCCTGCCTTGGTCGTATCGGCCTGCATGAATACCAACCCCATGATGATCTACTTCGGACAGGAGTTTGGCGAACCCGGCATGGATCACGAAGGCTTCAGCGGACGCGACGGACGTACCACTATCTTCGACTACTGGAGTGTGGGGACCATCCGCCGTTGGCGCGACGGCGGCAAGTTCGACGGGCGCATGCTGACCGACGACGAACAACGTCTGCATGACGTTTACCAGCGCGTCCTCACCCTCTGCCGTCAAGAGGAAGCCATTGCCCACGGCCTGTTCTTCGACCTGATGTATGCCAACATTGGCGGCTGGCGCTTCAACGAACACCGCCAGTATGCCTTCCTCCGCAAACACGGCAACGAAGTGCTGCTCATCGTCGCCAACTTCGACTCCGCCACTGCCGACGTGGCAGTCAACATCCCTTCCCACGCCTTCAGCTACCTGCAAATGCCGCAAGTAGAACACTACCAGGCCGTCGATCTGCTCACTGGCGTCGAAGAAACCGTCTGCCTGCTGCCCTACAAGGCCACAGACATAACCGTTAAAGGATACAGCGCAAAGATACTGAAGTTCACGCTGTAAACAGACAAAAGAAATGCCCGGCACACCGTCCCTGATGCAGAATTTTGCATCAAGGACGAAATATGTCGGGCATTACCTATCAGAATCATTATCCGTTTTCTTGCAGCGTTACTCCGTATCCTTTCCTTCCATAATATCTTTCAACAGATACAATCGCGTAATAGCCGGATGATAAAACGGATCAGGGTAATGCGCTTTGATATCGTTCAAATTGGCCTGAACATAACGGTCTACATCGAAAATATGCTCTGCCTCGTTCAAATCCGCCTCTTTCGGGAAAGTGGCGTGAACCGCCCAATCACACAAGGCCTTGACGCTTTCTTCATCGTATGAATACTCTTTCATGATGTTTCTTCTTATTTTTTATGCAAAGATAAGAGAAAAAATCATTTTCCTGCTGAACAAAACAGATACTTCGTCTGTTATATAAATGTGTTTTTCATAGTATTAGATATAAGATTAATTGAGACCAGAAGCCGGCTTGTGAAAGTAGGTGGAGGCACAACAGAGGCGTCTGTTGATTTAATGAATGCTTTAAGAGCATCGGTTTACCCCAAAACCGATGCTTTTTTTTACCATTATTTGGCATTTTAGAAATATTATTCGTAAGTTTGTCACATTGATAAAAAGAGACAGAATATGGACATTCCTGTTATATTCCGGTATTTGAAAGACCTGGCCGCCAATAATAATCGCGACTGGTTCAATGCCCATCGCGATGCTTACGAATCGGCCCGTAGTGAATTCGAAAATCTCTTGACGGCTGTCATCGCACGCATTTCAACGTTCGACGAAACGATTCGTGGTATCGAAGCCAAAGACTGTACCTACCGCATCTACCGCGACACACGTTTCAGCCAAGATAAAACGCCCTACAAAATACATATGGGAGGCTATATCAACGCCAAAGGAAAAAAATCAGATCATTGTGGCTACTACATCCATCTGCAACCCGGTAACTGTCTGCTGGCCGGAGGAAGCTATTGTCCCCCTCCTGCCCTGCTGAAAGCCTTGCGCCAAGCCGTATATGACAATATCGACGAGTTCCGAGCTATTGTGGAAGATCCCGCTTTCAGCCACTACTTCCCTGTCGTCGGCGAAACGTTCCTGAAAACTGCCCCGAAAGGCTTTCCCAAGAATTTCCCTTACCTGAAATACCTGCAATGCAAGGAATATACCGTCAACTGTCCCTTGTCTGACGATTTCTTTCTGGCTCCAGACTTCTTGGACCGTACAACAGATATCTTCCGTCAGATGAAACGCTTTGCAGACTTCGTAAACTACACGATAGATGATTTCGAATAAAATTGATTATAACTAACTAAAACATTTGGATTATGGTAATAGACAAACTGGAAAACATAGAAAAGTATGTATCACTGAACCCTCTGTTCGCCCAAGCCGTTGAGTTTTTGAAATCGCGTGACTTGAATACGCTTGAGCTTGGCAAAACTGAACTGAAAGGCAAGGACCTGCTTGTAAACGTAACGGAGACCAAGCCCAAGACCAAAGAACAAGCACGCCTTGAAACCCACAGAGACTTTATCGACATTCAAATCCCCTTATCAGGAACCGAAATTATGGGTTATACCCCCGCTTGCGATTGCCTGCCTGCTGATGCCCCTTACAACGCAGAAAAAGACATTACCTTCTTCGAGGGACTGGCTGAAAGCTACATCGACGTGAAACCCGGCATGTTTGCCATTTTCTTCCCTCAGGACGGACATGCTCCTGGCATCACTCCCGATGGCGTGAAGAAAATTATCGTTAAAGTAAAAGCTTAAATTAAATAGAACCAACAATAAAACTCATCCGTTATGGAAACACTTAATCTCATAAAAAACGATCCTTGGCTGGAGCCTTATGCCGATGCCATAAACGGACGTCATCAGTATGCGATAAGCAAGGAAGCCGAGCTAACAAATAATGGAAAAAAGACGCTCTCTGACTTTGCATCCGGCTACCTTTACTTCGGTCTGCATCGTACTGAAAGCGGCTGGGTTTTCCGTGAATGGGCTCCCAACGCTACCCAAATTTTTCTGATTGGAACTTTCAACGGCTGGAAGGAAGAGAAAAAATTCAGCCTGAAACGTAAAAACAACGGTAATTGGGAACTGAAACTCCCGGCTGACGTACTGAAACACGGCGACCTGTACAAACTGAAAGTGTACTGGGAAGGCGGATGCGGCGAACGCATTCCTGCATGGGCCACCCGCGTCGTACAAGATGATGAAACTAAGATATTCAGTGCGCAGGTATGGGATCCCGAGAAACCGTACAAAATGAAAAAACGCGCCTTCAAAGCGGCAACCGATCCATTGCTGATCTACGAATGCCACATCGGCATGGCGCAACAGGAAGAAAAAGTAGGCTCCTATAAAGAATTTCAAGAAAAAGTTTTGCCACGTATAGCTGCGGACGGCTACAACTGTATCCAGATCATGGCTATCCAAGAGCACCCTTACTACGGCAGCTTCGGTTACCACGTGTCTAGCTTCTTTGCCGCTTCGTCACGCTTCGGCACTCCCGATGAACTGAAGGAACTGATTGATACGGCTCACAGCATGGGTATTGCAGTCATCATGGACATTGTACATTCACACGCTGTGAAGAACGAAGTAGAAGGCCTGGGCAACTTTGCCGGCGATCCCAACCAATACTTCTATCCCGGCGACCGCCACGAACATCCGGCATGGGACTCACTCTGCTTCGACTATGGCAAAAATGAAGTCATTCACTTCCTGCTCTCCAACTGTAAGTACTGGATGGAAGAATATCGCTTCGACGGTTTCCGTTTCGACGGTGTGACCTCCATGCTCTACTACAGCCACGGACTGGGAGAAGCATTCTGCAACTATGGCGACTACTTCAATGGCCATCAGGATGACAATGCCATCTGTTATCTGACCTTAGCAAACCGACTGATTCATCAAGTAAATCCTAAAGCAATCACTATAGCTGAAGAAGTGTCGGGTATGCCCGGCCTGGCCGCCAAGTATGAAGATGGAGGATACGGCTTCGACTACCGAATGGCCATGAATATCCCGGATTACTGGATTAAAACTATTAAAGAAAAGATCGATGAAGACTGGAAACCTTCAAGCATGTTTTGGGAAGTAACCAACCGCCGTTCCGACGAGAAGACCATCTCGTATGCCGAAAGCCACGACCAGGCACTGGTGGGCGACAAGACCATCATCTTCCGCCTGATAGACGCAGACATGTACTGGCACATGCAGAAAGGCGACGAGAATTACGTTGTGAAACGCGGTATTGCCCTGCACAAGATGATCCGCCTGCTGACAGCCACTACCATCAATGGAGGTTACCTCAACTTCATGGGCAACGAGTTCGGACATCCCGAATGGATAGACTTCCCACGCGAAGGCAACGGATGGTCGTGCAAGTATGCCCGTCGCCAATGGAACCTGGTAGATAACAAGAACCTAGCCTACCATTACCTGGGCGACTTCGACGCTGCCATGCTGCAGGTCATCAAGAGCATTAAAAACTTCCAGGCCACTCCCGTACAGGAAATCTGGCACAACGACGGCGACCAGATACTCGCCTATATGCGTAAGGATTTGGTATTTGTTTTCAATTTCAATCCAAAGCAGTCGTTCACCGACTACGGATTCCTGGTACCCGCCGGTTGTTACGAAGTTATTCTCAACACCGACGATCCCGCTTATGGAGGTTACGGATTTGCCGACGACAGCGTGAAACATTTCACCATCCCCGACCCTCTCTATAAGAAGGAAAAGAAAGAATGGATGAAACTATATATCCCTGCGCGTACAGCTGTTGTGTTGAAAAGAAAGAAGTAAGGGGCGTTAGAAATTAAAAGGGGAGGGTGTGTCGTAATACGCGATTCACCCTCTTTTCTTTATCAACGATAAGAGCGTTGTTAACTTTTTCAAGCAGCGATATTCTGAAGATAATCTCGATATTTTGTTC
>NZ_JAAZTS010000027.1 GCF_019239235.1 Caecibacteroides pullorum
TCACCTTTCTCGCCGTCCTCGCCGCTGACGCGCGTCCAGGTCTTGCCGCCGTCCACGCTCAGGTAGATGGCGTCGGGCTCGATGTTTTTGTTCTGCGAGTCGGTGGTGATTTGCTGTTCGTTGAGTTTCGCGCCCGTGGCCAGCTGAGGCAGCGGAGCGTCGTCGCCGGCGGGGCCTTGGTCGCCTTGCTCGCCCTGCGTGCCGTTGGCGCGGATGGGGTTGCCGTCGGTGTCGGTCAGGAGCTCGCCGTTCAGCGTCCAGTACCAGTTGCCGTCTTCGGCCTGCGCGGCGCCTATCTGCGGGGTGTCGCCCTTGTCACCCTTGTCGCCCTTCGTGCCGTGGTAGATGGTGATGGCGGGCGTGTTCAGGAAGCTGATGGTGAAGCCCACCTCCACGCCGTCCTTCACGACGGGCGTCACGGCGGTGATGTAGTCCGTCGTGCTGAGCAGCGTCTGTAGGGCCTCGATATTGGTGTTCGTTTCCGCCTGCCAGGCTTCGAGGGCGGCGATGCGCGCGGCCTGTGCGGCCAGTTCTTCGGTGTTTTGGTTCACTTGCTCCCAGAGTTCGGAGTCGTCGTACTTGCAGGCCGCCAAGGTCAGCGCGGCGAGCAGGAGGAGGGTTAAGGTCTTTCTTGCTTTCATATAGTTGTCCGATTAAAATTGGTTCTCATAGCATTTGCCGGGGGAGGCGGACGCACCGTGGTGCGTCCCTACAACGAGTGCGTGTTGCAAATGTAATAAAACGCGTCGTTTAATCAAGCAAAAAAACGAGTTTTTCTGTAAAAAAAGTTCCTTGTACCACGGGACGCAATCTTTAACCTATCCTAATATTCGCCCGCAGGGGTGCGTATTTAAATACGAAATACTTATCTTTGCCACGTTTTTATAAAAACTCGCAGATTATAACGTTATATCATCTACACAACTGAATGAAACAGTACAAGTTCGTCAACAACCTGACAGGTTGGATTACTTTCTTCATCGCGGCCACGGTCTACTGCCTGACCATCGAGCCGACCGCCAGTTTCTGGGACTGCCCGGAATTCATCACCACCGGTTATAAACTGGAAGTGGGACACCCGCCCGGAGCACCGTTTTTCATGCTCGTGGCCAACTTCTTCTCGCTCTTCGCCTCCGGCCCCTCGGAAGTGGCACGGATGGTGAACTACATGAGCGCGCTGATGAGCGGCGCCTGCATCCTGTTCCTGTTCTGGAGCATCACGCACCTGGTGCGCAAGCTGGTAGTGAAGGACGAAAACCACATCACCCGCGGACAGATGGCCACCATCATGGGTAGCGGCGTAGTGGGCGCGCTGGCCTACACGTTCAGCGACACGTTCTGGTTCTCGGCCGTCGAGGGCGAGGTATATGCGTTCTCGTCGCTGTTCACCGCCATCGTATTCTGGCTCATCCTGAAGTGGGAAGACGTGGCCGACCAGCCACACTCCGACCGCTGGCTCATCCTGATAGCCTATCTGACGGGCCTCAGCATCGGCGTCCACCTGCTGAACTTGCTCTGTCTGCCCGCCATCGTGCTGGTATATTACTATAAGAAAGTGCCTAACGCCAACGCCCGTGGCTCGCTGCTGGCGCTCATCGGCTCTGCCGTGCTGGTAGCCGTGGTGCTCTACGGCATCGTGCCGGGCATCGTGAAGGTGGGCGGATGGTTCGAACTGCTGTTTGTCAACACGCTGGGCATGCCGTTCAACACGGGCGTCATCGTCTACATCATCCTGCTGGCCGCCTGCCTCATCTGGGGCGTGTACGAGAGCTATACAGAGAAAGACAAAATGCGTATGGCCATTTCGTTCGTCCTGACCATCGCCATGCTGGGCATCCCGTTCTACGGACACGGAGCAGGTGCCGTAGTCATCGGCATCATTGTCATCGCCCTGCTGTGGCTCTACCTTAACCCGAAGACGCAGGACCGCCTGAAAGAAAAATACCGCGTCAGCGCCCGCACGCTGAACACCGCCTTGCTGTGCACCATGATGATGGTCATCGGCTACTCGTCGTACGCCCTCATCGTCATCCGCTCCACGGCCAACACGCCGATGGACCAGAACTCGCCCGAAGACATCTTCACGCTGGGCGAATACCTGGGCCGCGAGCAGTATGGCACACGCCCGCTGTTCTACGGACCCGCCTACACTTCGAAGGTAGCCCTCGACGTGAAGGACGGCTATTGCCAGCCGCGCATCTCGTACAATGGCACCAAGTTCATCCGCAAGGAGAAGGCTACGCCCGACGAGAAAGACTCGTACATCGAGATACCCGGACGCGTCGACTACGAATATGCACAGAACATGCTCTTCCCCCGCATGTACAGCAGCACACACACCCAGCAGTATGAAGCCTGGCAGGACGTCAAGGGCTACGAAGTGCCCTACGACCAGTGCGGCGAAATGATCATGGTGAAGATGCCTACGCAGTGGGAGAACATCAAGTTCTTCTTCTCCTACCAGCTGAACTGGATGTACTGGCGCTACTTCATGTGGAACTTCGTGGGCCGACAGAACGACATCCAGGGCTTCGGCGAGATAGAGCACGGCAACTGGATCACGGGCATCGACTTCATCGACAACCTGCTCATAGGCGACCAGACTCTGCTCCCCACCGACCTGAAGGAGAACAAGGGACACAACGTGTTCTACGGTCTGCCGTTGCTACTCGGTATCATCGGCCTGCTGTGGCAAGCCTATCGCGGACAGAAGGGTATCCAGCAGTTCTGGATCGTGTTCTTCCTGTTCTTCATGACGGGTATCGCCATCGTGCTCTACCTGAACCAGACGCCCAGCCAGCCGCGTGAACGCGACTACGCTTACGCCGGTTCGTTCTACGCCTTTGCCATCTGGATCGGCATGGGTGTCGCCGGCCTCATCCAGCTGCTGAGCAAGTGGATGCGGAGCAAATCCGCCGCCCAAGCCGAAACATCGGGCGAAAGTGAGGAAGCTCCCGAACTGAAACCCTCGCTGGCCGTTGCCCTCATCGTCTCCGTCGTCTGCCTCCTCATCCCCATCCAGATGGCCAGCCAGACCTGGGACGACCACGACCGCAGCGACCGCTACATGGCACGCGATTTCGGGCAGAACTACCTGATGTCTCTCCAGGAGAGCGGCAACCCCATCATCTACACCAACGGCGACAACGATACTTTCCCCCTGTGGTACAACCAGGAGACCGAAGGCTTCCGCACTGACGCCCGCACCTGCAACCTGTCGTACCTCAACACCGACTGGTACATCGACCAGATGAAGCGTCCGGCCTACGACTCGCCGTCGCTCCCCATCACCTGGGACCGCATGGACTACGTCGAGGGAACCAACGAATACATCACCGTCCAGCCTGAATACAAGAAGAGCATCGACGCCCTCTACGCGCAGGCCGAAAAAGAAGCTCTCGCAGGCAACCCCGAAGCCAAGATCAACGTACAGAAGGAATTCGGTGAGAATCCCTACGAACTGAAGAACATCCTGAAGTACTGGGTACGCAACAAGAACAAGGACCTGCAAGTAATCCCCACAGACAGCGTGGTCATCAAAGTGGACAAGGAAGCCGTACGCCGCAGCGGCATGCTGCTGCCGGGCGACTCCATCCCCGACTACATGCCTATCAAGCTCCGCACCAAGGATTCGCAGGGCAACTACCATCCCAAGCGCGCCCTCTACAAGAGCGAGCTGATGATGCTCGAAATGCTGGCCGAAGCCAACTGGGAGCGTCCCATCTACATCGCCGTCAGCGTAGGACAGGAAAACCAGCTCGGCTTGGACAACTACTTCATCCAGGAAGGTCTCGCCTACCGCTTCACACCCTTCGACACGAACAAGACCGGCGTGAAGATAGACAGCGAAAAGATGTACGACAACCTGATGAACAAGTTCAAGTTCGGCGGCATCGACAAGCCCGGCATCTATATCGACGAGAATGCCATGCGCATGTGCTACTCGCACCGCCGCATCTTCGCACAGCTTATCGGACAACTCCTGGCCGAAGGCAAGAATGACAAGGCACGCGCCGCACTGGAGTATGCCGAGAAGATGATTCCGGCCTGCAACGTGCCCTACGACTGGCAGAACGGCTCCCTACAAATGGCCGAAGCCTGGTACAAGCTGGGCGAAATGGAGAAAGGCGACCACATCGCCCAAGCCCTTGCCGACAAGGCCGTCGAATACATGACCTGGTACATGAGCCTCGACGAAGGCCGCTTCATGATTTCCAGTCGCGAGTTCGAGTACCACTGGGCACTCCTCAGCGAAGAAGTCAAGAAAATGGAGCAATACAAGTCACCGTTGGCCGAAACCTATCGCGCCAAGTTGGAAGAACTGTATGAAATGTATGTAAACAGAATGAAAAGGTAAATTAGCGGTAAGCAGTGAGTGGTGAGCACTCCATCCGGAGGACACTCATCACTCACTGCTCCACCACTAACCGTTAACCACTAATCACACTACTACCGTGTTTATCGAACAACCTCCCGAACTGTTTCGAAAACTCTATCCCAGCGCCCTGTGGCGGATGAACCCCGACGAGAAAGCCGTCTACCTGACTTTCGACGACGGGCCTATCCCCGTAGTCACGCCCTGGGTACTCGATCTGCTGGACCAACACAACATCAAAGCCACCTTCTTCATGGTGGGCGACAACATTCGAAAACACCCCGAAGAATTCCGCATGGTTGTAGAGCGTGGCCACCGCATCGGCAACCACACCTTCAATCACATCCGCGGTTTCAGCCGCAGATATTTCACCTCCTACAGCTACCTGGAGAATACGGAAGAGGCACACGACTTCATGCTCTCCATCTGCGATCCCGAAACGACCGACAAAGCCCTCCACCCCCTCCTGTTCCGTCCGCCTCATGGCCATATGGGATGGGCGCAATACATGCTACTGAAGCGCAAGTACAAAATCGTCATGTGGGATCTCGTCACCCGCGACTACAGCAAGAAGCTCCGCGGCCCGCAAGTTCTGGCCAACGTCATGCGCTACGCCCGCAACGGCTCCATCATCACTTTCCACGACTCCCTCAAGTCGTGGGACAGCGGCAATCTGCAATATGCCCTCCCCCGCGCCCTCAACTTTCTGGAGGAAGAAGGGTATGCGTTCAAGCTGCTGTAAGCAAAACTGTGGCCATCTGACACAGTGCTTTCTGGTCATCTAACACAGTGCTTCCTGACTTCCTCATACAGTGCTTCATCAGACCATAACGAAGCACTGTGTCGCACCCCGACAAAGCACTGTGTCAGAACGGACGCCACAACGGACAGGAAAGACAAGGGAACAAAGAGTGCAGACGCGCAGGTACATGTCTTAAATCTCCTTAACAAAAGGCACGTAAGTCACTTTTTATTTGTTATTTTGCATCAAATTTAGGTGTGCTGTGCCCTAATTGTCCGCAAGCACACCCCCATAGGCCGGATTTTCGATGAATACACTCACTATAACAACCTGTCCATTGTGCGGCGGAAACCATTTGGAAAGGACGCTTACCTGTGTAGACCACTATGCTACAGGCGAAGTCTTCCATTTGTGCCGTTGTCAAGATTGCGGTTTCCTTTTCACGCAAGACTTCCCGACAGAAGCTGAAATCGGCCGTTATTACGAAACTCCAGACTATATTTCCCATTCGGATACGAAGAAGGGTGCCATGAATCGCATCTATCACTGGGTGCGTCACTACATGCTGAAGCGGAAAGCAAAGCTGGTGATGCGTGTCACCCACCGCAAGGACGGACGCCTGCTCGACATTGGTACGGGTACGGGCTATTTCGCCGATACAATGAAGCGGCTGGGATGGCAAGTAGAAGCTGTGGAGAAGAATGCCTCCGCCCGCGAATTCGCCAAGGCGCATTTCGGACTGGAAGTACAACCGGAAACAGCCCTGAAAGACTATACGTCGGGAAGTTTCGACGTCATCACGCTTTGGCACGTATTGGAGCATCTGGAGCATCTGGACGAGACATGGGAAACTCTGAACACCTTGCTGACAGACAAGGGAATGCTGCTGGTAGCAGTTCCTAACTGTTCTTCGTACGATGCCCGCAAGTATGGAGCCTACTGGGCTGCCTACGATGTACCCCGACACCTGTGGCACTTCACTCCCTCTACCATCCAGCAGTTTGCTTCGAAGCATGGTTTCATCATGTCCGAACGCCATCCGATGCCGTTCGACGCGTTCTACGTGTCCATGCTTTCCGAGCGCTACATGAACCGTTCGCTCCCTTTCCTGCGCGGGATGCTGACGGGGACAGTGGCATGGTTCAGTTCGTTGGTACATAAAGAGCGCAGCAGTTCAATGATCTATGTATTCAGAAAAAAGAGTCTATGAAGTCCAAGCCTACCCATCACACGACCTCCCTCTTTGACATGCAGTTTGTCACTTCCTGCATCAGTACGACATTGGTTCTGCTGTTGTTGGGCATGGTGGTATTCTTCGTGCTGGCTGCCCACAACTTGTCAGTGTATGTAAAAGAGAATATCAACTTCTCGATCGTCATCAGCGACGACATGAAGGAGCGCGACATCCTGCGCCTGCAAAAGAACTTGAATAAGGAACCTTTCGTGAAGAGTACCGAATACATTTCCAAAAAACAGGCTTTGGAGGAACAAACCGAAGCAATGGGCACCGATCCGCAAGAATTTCTGGGCTATAACCCCTTCTCGGCCTCCATCGAAGTGAAGTTGAAGTCGGCCTATGCCAACACGGACAGCATCGCCAAAATAGAAAAGCAGATCCGAAAGAATACCGATATACAGGACGTGCTTTATCAAAAAGAATTGGTAAATGTGGTAAACGACAACATCCGCAAGATCAGCCTGCTGCTGCTAGGTCTCGCCGTCATACTGACCCTGATATCATTTGCACTGATCAACAACACTATACGATTGGCTGTTTACTCCAAACGTTTTCTGATACACACCATGAAGCTGGTGGGAGCCAACTGGAACTTCATTCGACGCCCCTTCTTGCGTCGTAACTTCTGGACAGGCGTATTGGCGGCAGCTTTGGCTGACGGCCTTCTGTGGGGTGCCGCTACCTGGCTGGTAGAAAAGGAGCCTGAACTGGTAAAAGTCGTCACCCCCAAAATCATGCTGCTAGTATCAGTAGCCGTATTGCTTTTTGGCGTGCTTATCACATGGTTATGCGCCCTTTTCTCGGTCAACAAATACCTCCGCATGAAAGCAGGTGCGCTTTATCGCATTTAAGATCAGTCTGACAATAAAAAAAGATTTAAGAATATGGATAAGAAAAAATTTGCTTTCGACAAGACCAACTTCATTCTGCTGGCCGTGGGTATGCTGGTGGTCATCATCGGCTTTGTGCTGATGACGGGCCCTTCGTCCACGCCGACGCACTTCGAGCCCGATATCTTCAGTGCGCGCCGCATCAAGGTAGCTCCTGTAGTGTGCCTGCTGGGCTTCCTGTTCATGATTTATGGCGTGTTGCGCCGCCCCAAGGATGAAAATGTTTCAGAAGAAGAATAACATAAATTGAATAGATAAACAATATGGGTGATTTGACTACATGGGAGGCAATAATTATTGCTGTAGTGGAAGGATTGACGGAATTTTTGCCTGTTTCTTCTACTGGACATATGATTATAACACAGAATATGTTGGGAGTGGAGAGCACAGAGTTTGTGAAGGCTTTTACTGTAATTATACAATTTGGCGCCATTCTTTCGGTCGTATGTTTGTATTGGAAGCGTTTCTTTCGTCTGAACCATACGCCTGCTCCGCAAGGTGCGTCTTCTCTACAACGCTTTCTGCATAAATTTGATTTTTATTGGAAGTTACTTGTAGCTTTTATACCGGCTGCTGTTTTAGGTTTTCTGTTCAGTGACAAAATAGATGCGATGCTTGAAAGTGTGGTAGTTGTAGCTGTAATGCTTGTGATAGGGGGCATTTTCATGCTATTTTGTGACCGTATCTTCTCCAAGGGCAGTGAGAAGACGGAAGTGACGGAAAAGCGAGCCTTCTTTATCGGTTTGTTTCAGTGTATAGCGATGATACCCGGAGTTTCTCGTTCTATGGCTACGATTGTAGGTGGTATGTCCCAAAAGCTGACGCGTAAAGATGCAGCAGAGTTTTCGTTCTTTTTGGCTGTCCCTACAATGTTTGCAGCAACGGCTTATAAAGTCTTGAAATTGTTTTTGGATGGAGGAACCGAGATTCTGGTCAATAATTTGTCTGCTTTGCTTATAGGTAACGTGGTTGCATTTATAGTCGCATTATTGGCTATCAAATTCTTTATCAGTTTTGTTACCAAATATGGATTCAAAGCTTTTGGCTGGTATCGGATTATTGTAGGAGGATTGATCATAATTATGTTGCTGTGTGGACACTCGCTGGAGGTCTTATAAAGATAGATGATGAATTTCAAGAAAGGAGAAGTCTTATACCTGAACAAGCCGTTGGGCTGGACATCGTTCAAGGTGGTGGGCCACGTGCGTTACCACATCTGCCGGCGGCTGGGCGTGAAGAAGTTGAAAGTGGGCCATGCCGGTACGCTCGACCCCCTGGCTACGGGTGTCATGATTGTGTGCACGGGCAAGGCAACGAAGCGGATAGAAGAGTTCCAGTATCACACGAAGGAGTACATCGCCACCATCCGGCTGGGCGCCACGACTCCTTCCTACGACCTGGAGCACGAGATAGATGCCGTCTATCCCACGGAGCACATCACCCGCGAGCTGGTAGAAGAGACGCTGAAACGTTTTGTCGGCGAGATACAACAGATCCCTCCCGCTTTCTCTGCCTGTATGGTGAACGGCAAGCGCGCCTATGACCTAGCGCGTAAGGGTGAGGACGTGGAGTTGAAACCCAAGTTGCTCGTAATTGATGAGATAGAGCTGTTGGAATGCAATTTGCCTGAAATAAAAGTACGTGTGGTATGTAGCAAAGGTACCTATATCCGTGCCCTGGCCCGCGACATCGGCGAAGCACTGAACAGCGGCGCCCACCTGACAGCCTTGGAACGTACACGCGTAGGGGATGTTCGTATTGAGGACTGCCTCAATCCGCTCGACTTCAAGGACTGGATCAATGCACAGGAAATAGAGACAGATACAGAAGAGGAACAATAAAATCAACCCAATATAAAAGAAAGGAAAGATATGAAACTGTCGCAATTCAAATTCAAGCTTCCTGAGGAAAGGATCGCTTTACATCCCACCAAGTACAGGGATGAGTCGCGTCTGATGGTGCTGCACCGCAAGACAGGGGAAATAGAACATCGGATGTTCAAGGACATATTGGACTATTTCGACGACAAGGACGTGTTTGTATTCAACGACACCAAAGTATTCCCCGCCCGCCTGTACGGCAACAAAGAGAAAACAGGAGCCCGTATCGAAGTATTCCTGTTGCGCGAGCTGAATGAAGAACTGCGTTTGTGGGACGTACTCGTCGACCCTGCCCGCAAGATACGTATCGGAAATAAGCTCTACTTTGGAGACGACGATTCAATGGTAGCCGAAGTCATTGATAACACCACTTCACGTGGACGTACCCTGCGCTTCCTTTACGACGGCCCGCACGATGAATTCAAGAAGGCACTCTACGCATTAGGAGAAACTCCATTGCCCCATAGCATCATCAACCGTCCTGTAGAACCAGAAGACGCCGAACGTTTCCAATCTATCTTTGCCCGCCACGAAGGTGCCGTAACGGCTCCAACAGCCAATCTGCACTTCAGCCGCGAGTTGATGAAACGCATGGAAATCAAAGGAATAGACTTTGCGTACATCACACTTCACGCAGGTTTAGGCAATTTCCGCGAAATCGATGTGGAAGATCTGACGAAGCACAAAACAGACTCTGAGCAGATGATTGTAGATCAAGAAGCCGTGAATATCGTGAATCGTGCCAAGGACCTGAACAAGCAAGTGTGTGCTGTAGGCACAACCGTAATGCGTGCCATCGAAAGTACCGTCAGCACCGACGGCCATCTGAAGACTTACGACGGCTGGACGAATAAGTTCATTTTCCCGCCCTACGATTTTACGGTAGCCAATGCAATGGTATCTAATTTCCACATGCCACTTTCTACTTTGTTGATGATTGTGGCCGCTTTCGGAGGATATGAACAGGTGATGAATGCTTACGACGTAGCTCTAAAAGAAGAGTACCGTTTCGGTACCTATGGTGACGCTATGCTTATTACAGATAAATAATCATTTAATGGAGGATTCTTCATTTATATATTATTTAGGTCTGGGTACCAATCTCGGCAATAAAGAGCAGAATCTTCGCGATGCTGTTCAGAAGATAGAAGAGCGGATAGGGAAAGTGGTTTCCCTGTCCGCTTTTTACGCAACTGTCCCTTGGGGATTTGACTCTGCAAACGGTTTTCTGAATGCAGCCTGTCGAGTTGATACGACCCTGCATCCCTTACAAATTCTGGAAAGTACACAAGCGATAGAGTACGAAATGGGACGTATAGGTAAATCTGTAGACGGTATTTATCACGACCGTATCATTGACATAGACCTGCTAATTTGCCTAGATATATCGGGCAGAGAAGTACTCATGGACACTCCGCAACTGAAGTTACCTCACCCATTGATACATCTCCGCGATTTTGTAATGAAACCACTAAAAGAAATAGCTCCTGAGCTGACATATTCAATCTTATCAAAACAAAAAGAAAATGAAAAAAATAGGATTGTTCATCCTGCTTCTATGGGTTATACTATGTATAAAAGCCCAAGAGAAGAATGAATTTACCGTATTGCAATGGAACATCTGGCAGGAAGGTACGCAGGTAAAGGGAGGATATGATGCCATTGTGGACGAGATAGTCCGCCTGAAACCCGACTTTGTAACACTCAGTGAAGTAAGGAATTATAAGAATACCCGCTTTTGCGACCGTATCGTCCAATCGTTGAAGCAACGAGGCGAAATTTATTATTCCTTTTTCAGTTATGATTCGGGACTGCTGAGCCGTTATCCCATTACAGATTCATTGACCGTTTTCCCCCCGAAGGACGACCACGGGAGCATTTACAAGATGGTAAGTTCCATCCACGGGCATCGAATAGCCGTCTATACGGCCCATCTGGACTACCTGAGCGATGCCTATTACAACGTACGCGGTTATGATGGCTCCACCTGGAAGGAAATCCCCATTCCGCAGACGGTGTGCGAAGTGTTGCAGGTGAACGACGCTTCCCTGCGCGACGACGCTATCCGCAACTTCATCGCCGAAGCGAAGAAAGACATTGCCGAAGGGACCATCGTGATATTGGGCGGCGACTTCAACGAGCCGTCACACCTCGACTGGACGCGCGAGACAAAAGACCTCTTCGACCACAACGGCCTGATTGTGCCCTGGACGGTTCCCCTGCTTCTAGACAACAACGGTTTTGTCGATACGTACCGCGAACTCTATCCCTACGTTATCAACTATCCCGGTTTCACTTTCCCTGCCGACAACCCGCTTATCCCCGTCGAGAAGCTGACGTGGGCACCCAAAGCCGATGAACGCGACCGTATAGACTATGTTTTTTACCATCCGCATCCGGCCGTTGAACTGAAGGATGCCGTCATCTTCGGCCCCCGTGGCTCCATCGTCAACAGCAAGCGTATGCCCGAAGAATCGAAAGACCGTTTCCTGCTACCTTTGGGCGTTTGGCCTACCGACCATAAAGGGGTGCTAGTAACTTTCAGACTAAAATAATCTTCGTGTAACGTTAATTTTGGCCTAAAGCATCGTTTCTTGAAGAAAAAGCGCTATCTTTGTACCCGAAATAACTATGTGGAAAGATTTGAGTAGCTTGCAACCACAGAAAAAAATGCTAAAACACATACTTTTCTGAACAGTACGGCCACGAGCCGATACTTCTACT
This sequence comes from Caecibacteroides pullorum, assembly GCF_019239235.1. Lineage (GTDB taxonomy): Bacteria > Bacteroidota > Bacteroidia > Bacteroidales > Bacteroidaceae > Bacteroides > Bacteroides pullorum. The sequence continues at coordinate 11,849 of NZ_JAAZTS010000027.1, forward strand.
CGCTGAACTTTCCCATTCAAACTTTGTTTTATTAATTATTATTTAACTGTTATTGAAATGGGATACTTGTTTACATCCGAATCGGTGTCTGAAGGACACCCCGACAAAGTGGCCGACCAAATATCGGACGCTGTACTTGACAAACTGTTGGCCTACGACCCTAGTTCGAAGGTAGCTTGCGAAACGCTGGTAACAACCGGACAGGTAGTACTGGCCGGCGAAGTAAAGACTAAAGCTTACGTAGACCTCCAACTCATTGCACGTGAAGTCATCAAGAAGATTGGTTATACGAAAGGCGAATACATGTTCGAGAGCAACTCATGCGGCGTGCTGAGCGCCATCCACGAGCAAAGCCCTGACATCAACCGAGGGGTAGAGCGTGAGGACCCCATGGAGCAAGGTGCAGGCGACCAAGGTATGATGTTCGGTTACGCCACCAACGAGACTGAGAACTACATGCCACTCTCACTCGACTTAGCACACCGCATCCTTCAGGTGCTGGCCGACATTCGCCGCGAAGGCAAACAGATGACCTACTTACGCCCCGACGCCAAGAGCCAAGTAACTATCGAATACGACGACAACAACACGCCTGTACGCATTGATACTATCGTCGTTTCCACGCAGCACGACGACTTCATCCAGCCTGCCGATGGTACGGAGGCTGCCCAACTGAAAGCCGATGAAGAAATGCTGGCCGTCATCCGCAAGGATGTCATCGAAGTGTTGATGCCTCGTGTCATCGCTTCTATCCATGCTCCGAAAGTGCTTGCTTTGTTTAATGACCACATCACCTATCACGTCAATCCTACCGGTAAGTTCGTAATCGGAGGTCCTCATGGCGATACCGGTTTGACGGGTCGCAAGATTATTGTAGATACTTATGGCGGTAAGGGTGCACACGGTGGTGGTGCTTTCTCCGGCAAAGACCCCTCGAAGGTAGACCGCTCGGCTGCCTATGCCGCTCGTCATATTGCCAAGAACCTTGTTGCAGCCGGTGTGGCCGACGAAATTTTGGTACAGGTCAGCTATGCCATCGGTGTGGCACGCCCCATCAACATCTACGTCAACACCTATGGACGTAGCCATGTGAACATGAGCGACGGTGAGATAGCCCGCAAGATTGACGAAATCTTCGATCTCCGCCCCAAAGCCATTGAGGATCGTCTGAAACTGCGTAACCCCATCTATCAGGAAACGGCAGCTTACGGACACATGGGACGTGAGCCTCAAATTGTGACCAAGCATTTCCGTAGCCGTTACGAAGGCAACAAGGATGTTACGGTAGAGCTCTTCACGTGGGAGAAACTCGACTATGTAGATAAGGTAAAAGCTGCTTTCGGATTATAATCCGGCAGTATTTGTTCTTACCGAGGGTGTGTCAAAGGAAGGGAATCCTTTTGGTACACCCTCGTTTTTTTGTCTGTAAGCGTACTTTTCTGACTGAAATCATGTACCTTTGCCTGCAAAACCAATCCGTGTCATCATGATGAATAAGATTAATGCTGTCTGTGTCTATAGTGCGTCGAGTACGAAAATCGATTCTGTATATTTTGAAACAGCCCGTAAGTTGGGTACCCTGTTGGCTCAGAATGGTATCCGTGTAGTCAACGGTGCCGGAAATATGGGATTGATGGCTGCTGTTTCCGATGCTGCGCTAGCGGCTGGAGGGAAGGTAACAGGTGTCATTCCCCATTTTATGGTAGAGCAGAACTGGCATCATACTGGATTGAGCGAACTGATAGAAATCAACACCATGCACGAACGCAAGCAGAAGATGGCTGCCCTAAGTGACGCTGTCATCGCCCTGCCCGGCGGTTGCGGCACACTAGAAGAGCTGCTCGAGATCATCACTTGGAAGCAACTGGGCCTCTATCTGAACCCCATCGTCATCCTGAACGTGAAAGGCTACTATAACCCGCTACTCGAAATGTTCGCCCGTGCAGCCGAAGAACATTTCATGGGTGTTCGCCACATGGATATCTGGCGTGTAGCCAATACACCTGAAGAGGCCATAACACAAATACAAACCACTCCTATTTGGGACGTTTCCATCCGTAAATTTGCTGCTTTATGATACTTTCGCCACTGCTCCAGGCTATACCCATCTCAGAACAAGGCATCCCCCTGCCCTATCTGCCAGGACGTGACGATACCATCGCGTTGCTACTATTGTGCTGCTTCCTACTATCATCCTATATTCTCTCCCGCAGCCGTAAGTTTTTGCTCCAGCTAGGCAAAGACTTTATCATGCACCGTGAACGAGCTAGCATCTTTGCAATATCCTCAGGAACAGACATTCGTTTTCTGCTGGTACTGATTCTTCAAACCTGCGTACTGGCCGGCATTTACCTCTTCGTCTGTTTCAGCGACCTCTACCCTGAAATAATCCATACTATACCATCTTCCTTCCTCCTTGCCGGCTACATAGCAAGTTGCATACTATACCTCTTTCTGAAATGGTCTATCTATTCTATGCTTGGATGGATTTTCTTTGACAAAGGTACAGTGGATTTCTGGATGGAATCTTATTCCACTCTCTTATACTATATGGGATTCGGGCTTTTTCTCTCTATTCTCATGGTAGTCTACCTCGATTTCAGTCTGCAAAATTGTGTTATAATCGGCCTCCTTCTGCTTGGTTTGGTTAAAATATTGATGTTTTACAAATGGATAAAGCTTTTTTGTCACAATTTGTTCGGCTGTTTCCTTTTAATTTTATACTTTTGTGCCCTTGAAATCAGCCCTTGTATTATGTTATACAGCGGGTTGACACAACTAAACGATTTTTTGACAATAAAATTTTAGGACGTTGAAAATAAAAAAAGTGCTTGTATCGCAGCCGAAGCCGGCCTCAGAGAAGTCTCCATACTACGATATAGCCGAAAAGTACGGAGTGAAAATAGAATTTCGCCCGTTTATAAAAGTGGAGAGCGTTTCTGCAAAAGAGTTCAGACAACAGAAGATCTCGATTCTAGACCATACAGCTGTGGTTTTCACATCTCGCCACGCTATCGATCATTTCTTCCACTTGTGCACAGAACTGCGTGTTACGATTCCAGAAACCATGAAATATTTCTGTGTAACCGAGTCCATTGCACTCTACATTCAAAAGTACGTACAATATCGGAAGCGTAAGATATTTTTTGGCCAAACCGGCAAGTTCGACGACTTGCTGCCAGCCATTCTGAAACACAAGACGGAAAAATATTTGGTCCCCATGTCAGACGTACATACCGACGAAATTAAGAATGCATTGGATAAGAACAAAATCCAGCATAGTGAGGCTGTCATGTACCGTACGGTGAGCAATGACTTCCAACCAGGTGAATCATTCGACTACGACATGCTGGTGTTCTTTAGCCCCGCAGGAGTGTCTTCTCTGCAAAAAAACTTCCCTAACTTTGAACAGAAAGACATTAAAATAGGTACTTTCGGTTCTACAACGGCACAAGCTGTACGCGATGCAGGACTGCGTCTCGACTTGGAAGCCCCCAGCGTAAAAGCCCCTTCAATGACAGCGGCTCTTGACATGTTTATCAAGGAGAACAATAAAGAATAAGTGAACAGATTGCGAAAGCCCGAAAGGCTGAACAAAAAAAAGATAATAGAGAAGATGTTCGCGGGAGGTTCGCGTTCCTTCTCTATTTTTCCTTTACGGGTAGTATGGTTGCCAGTAGAGGAACTTGATGTGCAGGCATCCATTCTGATCAGTGTATCCAAACGTCGCTTCAAACGAGCAGTTAAACGTAACCGCATAAAACGTCAAATACGTGAAGCCTACCGTTTAAATAAACAAATACTACTTGCTCCTTTGACTGAAAAAAACAGGCGTCTAGCTATTGCTTTCATCTACCTAGCTGACGAACTGATGAATTCGGCATTGGTGGAAGAGAAAATAAAGGCAGCTTTGACACGTATTGTTGAAAAGATCTCGACCGAACAGACGGTCCAGCCTACCGAATGATCAGAAAACTACTGACATACCTACTATTACTCCCCATTTATTTCTATCAACGGTGTATTTCTCCGCTGACTCCTCCATCCTGCCGTTTCACGCCTACATGTTCGCAATATGCTGTAGAAGCACTGAAAAAACACGGACCAATTAAAGGGCTTTATTTAGCTATTAGACGAATTCTTCGCTGTCATCCTTGGGGAGGATCAGGCTACGACCCCGTTCCTTGAACTTGCTTTTATTAGTTTATGCATACCTTGCCTATAGATATCCACACCCATCAACTTCCAGCCTTACCGGGAGAGGCCATTATCTGCTGTTTGCCCGATACATTCCATCCACAGGAAAACAGCTGGTATTCCGTAGGTATTCACCCCTGGCAACTGGACAACTACGCATGGAAAGAGGCTGCATTCAAAGTACACTTTGAATCGTTGATACATCATCCGCAAGTGATAGCAATAGGTGAAGCCGGGTTAGACAAGCTCGCAAGTACCTCTCTGCCTCAACAAATAGAAGCACTACGCTATCAAGCTATTGTAGCCGAAACAATCGCTAAGCCCTTAATTCTTCATCTGGTGAAGGCTACAACGGAATTGCTGGCACTGAAAAAAGAACTGTCTCCTCGTGTACCTTGGATTATCCACGGTTTTCGTGGTAAGCTACAACTAGCCCTCGAACTTGTGCGCCACGGTTTATATCTTTCATTTGGTGCTAACTATCAAGAGGAAGCCATGAAACAGATACCTACCAACCGTCTGTTACTGGAAACGGACGAAAGCAACGTACCTATCGCAGACTTATACAAAAAAGCCGCGCTTCTACGTAACATAACAGATAAAGAACTCATGGAAACAGTTTCCACTAACATACAACGTATCTTTTTTGAACATTAAGTTTTGTTTCTTCAAAGAAAGGTCGTACTTTTGTAGCAAGTATAACTATAAATCAAATCATTAAACAATCAATCATTCGATGAATTTTGTAGAAGAATTAAGATGGCGTGGCATGCTCCACGATATGATGCCGGGCACGGAAGAACTGCTGGCCAAGGAACAAGTGACTGCTTATATTGGTTTTGATCCTACAGCTGACTCCTTGCACATCGGACACTTGTGCAGTGTCATGATTCTGCGTCACTTTCAGCGTTGCGGACACAAGCCTTTGGCTTTGATTGGCGGCGCAACAGGTATGATTGGTGACCCTTCCGGCAAGTCAGCAGAACGTAATCTGTTGACAGAAGAAACCCTGCGTCACAACATGGAAGGCATGAAAAAACAGCTGAGCAAATTCTTGGATTTTGACTCTGATGCTCCCAATCATGCCGAGCTGGTGAACAACTATGACTGGATGAAAGATTATAGTTTTCTGGATTTCGCCCGTGAAGTAGGTAAACACATCACCGTCAATTATATGATGGCAAAAGACAGCGTAAAAAAACGTTTGAACGGCGAAGCCCGCGATGGCCTTTCGTTCACCGAATTCACCTATCAGCTGTTACAAGGATACGACTTTCTCCACTTGTATGAAACCAAAGGTTGCAAACTTCAAATGGGAGGTAGCGATCAATGGGGTAACATTACAACGGGCGCCGAATTGATCCGTCGCACGAATGGCGGTGAAGTTTATGCATTAACTTGTCCGTTGATTACCAAAGCAGACGGAGGCAAATTTGGCAAAACCGAAAGCGGAAATATCTGGCTTGATCCACGTTATACTTCTCCCTACAAATTCTATCAATTCTGGTTGAATGTAAGCGACGAAGATGCTAAGCGTTATATCAAGATCTTCACAGCCCTAAGCAAAGAAGAAGTAGAGGCACTTACTGCCGAACATGAAGCAGCACCGCACTTACGTGTTCTTCAGAAACGTCTGGCCAAGGAAGTAACAATCATGGTACACTCCGAAGAAGACTTCAACGCAGCTGTAGAAGCTTCAAATATTCTTTTTGGTGGTGGCACATCCGAAGCTCTGAAGAAATTGGATGAGCAAACACTGCTTTCCGTATTCGAAGGTGTTCCACAATTCGAAGTATCACGTGATGCATTGGCCTCTGGAGTGAAAGCTGTAGACTTATTCGTTGAAAATGCAGCTGTATTTGCTTCAAAAGGCGAAATGCGCAAATTGGTTCAAGGTGGTGGCGTTTCACTGAACAAGGAAAAACTCACAGCTTTCGACCAAGTAATTACCACTGCCGACCTGCTAGACGACAAGTATCTGCTGGTTCAGCGCGGCAAAAAGAACTACTACCTGATTATTGCGAAATAAACCTAAGATATATTCGCAAAAATAAAACCACAAAATAAAACTACCCAAGATTACGAACTAAAAACGTATTCTTGGGTAGTTCTTTGTTCTAGAGATTCTGTAAGTTTTTAGAACCCAGGAATCAAATGAACTTCTGTACGTATCTGTTTCACATGATGATAATTCATCCATTCATAAAGCAATTTACGATGCTTATTCAATGTCTCCTGATATTTATGTTCCACAGCAAGATTACGCATTTCTCCACGATCTCGACACATATCAAATAACTGCTCACGATATCGGCCTTTATCATAGAGTATATACTTGTATCGCTGTGTACGAAGCATCCACCCACGTGTATTTCCACCTTTATCAAAAAGCGTCTCTGTAACTATATAAGCCTGATGTGTCCTACCAGGGTCACCACTTTCTGCAAGAGACGCATAGGACACACCGCATAATCCATCGGGAAGATCAACACCACCCCACTGACATACAGATGCAAAAAAATCCACTCCATTGTTCACCAATTGAGGCAACTCTGCCCCTGCATGCTTTTTATCCGGCAAAACAATAATCAGTGGGACATTCACAACTTCTTCATATAAAGCAGATTTCTGATTCCAATGATGAGCTCCCACTCCGTCTCCGTGATCGCTTGTAAAGATAATGACTGAGTTTTCCCATAGATTATTTCGATCGATAGCATCTACTATTTTCCCTATTTCCATATCAACATGCTCTACCAAGCGAAAATACGCATTTCTGTACCTTCGCCAGTCGTCTGCCGTATAATGAGATGTCGGATATGCACTATAATTCAAGCTTTTTTCATAGCAGATCACATCCGCATCATAAGGATTCCGTTCATAGTTCAGTGGTAGCCCCGGACAATCAGCTAAATCTGCCATTGGTATTTCTGCAAACGGTAAGTTCTGTTGACGGGCAAACTCACAAATATTATGTGGATTATCAAATGATGCAACAAGAAAAAAAGGAAAATGAGGATTATTATCCAAATAAGCAGAACAAGCCTCAGCCAGTCCACTATCATTGTGCTCATAAAGTTTTCTAAATCCAAACGTCTGATTTGGAATAGACGGAGTATGAACATGCCATTTTCCTCCATACACACAATCATAGCCAGCATTTTTCATCAACATACCTAAACTCAGGCCACGCAAATCCTCAGGCATTGGAATACCATTGCTTGGCATACCAATTTCATGAGAAAAATGTCCGGTAAACATAGCTGCCCTGGACGGTCCGCTCAACGGCGCTGCACAATAAGCATTTTTAAAAAGAATGCCCGACTGTGCCAATCTATCTATATTGGGAGTATGTATATCCGTATTTCCCACACAACTCATCGCTGTTGCCGTTTGCTGATCAGTAAGGATATAAATGATATTTGGTCTTTCTTGGGCAGCTAAATTTATTGGAGCAAAAATGCTAGTCAATAATAACATCTTATTTGTCAAATATCTTTCAATTTTCATCTAAATCTGTTCTTGTTATTTCTTTTGAAACGAAAATTCTACAGGTATTCCATGTTGGCAGATAACATCCAACAGAGTTTGATTACCAACATGTTCCACATGAACATTGGGACTCTCAGATACAAGTTCCCATTGATGACAGAGTATCAATCTTTTGGAGATCGGCCGGCTTGGAGATTTGGTTGTATAGGCTTTTTCCTGAATATTCAAGTTAGGATCACAAATACTAACCAGCAATTTCTCATCTGAAAATTTATGCATCACCATAGTTTCTGCTGGAATTTCCAGAAACAAAAGATCGTCCTTAAACTGAAGATCCTCAAATACAGAATAAGCCTTTATGCCTGTAATAACATCATATACAATATGAGCGTTATTATCTGCCTGTATAACCTGATATGTATCCAAAGGATGAATTTCTTTTTGTTCCTGTGCGGTAGGCTGAATCCAAACTAAATATTCATAAGTTCCATTCTGAGGTGCATAGCCATGATTTATCCATGCTGAAGAAAAATCACCGTAAGTAAATTCCCGATTTTTTTCATGGCGCGACTCCTGATGGGCAATCTGCACATGAACGTCTCCCTTCTTTATATAATATTGGTTACGATAGCCATCTTGAAGACACACAGGATGTTCTTCCGTAGCATGCATATTTTGATGAAAGCCTAGTTGGTTTTTCTGTTGCCCATTAATCCTAACACCCTCACCGTCCTTTTCCCAAACACTTTGAAAAAGGGTTGTTTCTGTCGGATATATTGAATTAGTATTACTGATACCTGTTCCTAAACAAATCATACGATTCTCAAAACAGAACACTGTTTTCCGTGCTACAAAATCAGAAGTAAAGTTTTTCAAATCGCGTTCCATCAGTTTAGTTGTAAAAATTCCGTTTTTACCTTCAAGCGAACAAGCACCAGAGAAATGTTCTCTTGACTTAGCCATAGTGGTAGCAGGAAGAGGACTGTCCAGAAGCTCAAAAGGCAAATGTATTGATGTAGTTCCAGGTAATCTGTTCCAGTCCCAACCTTCTTCATTATATCCACTAGCTTTGCGTGACTCTTGGCCCATTATCTGTACAGAACCATAACTTTGATAACGACCGTAACGATTATCCTTAGCATATATCTCAGCTCCCCACACATCCGTATTGTATCCCTTCAAAGTAACCATCCAATTGTTTCTGCGAAAAATACCAGCTGCTCCATAATTATAGACAAAGAATCCTTCGGGAGCCTTTGCAGCTTTTATTCCTTGCGACTTAAAAAACTCCTTTTCTTTACTCTCTCCAGTGAACAAACGAAGGTAATCTGCGGCTAATTGATGATCAAAGGCATCCCCTTGGCCAGATAAGTCACCTGCTAGCGCTAAATAAGCAAAAGAAGCAATATCATCATCTTTCATAGATCCACTAAATGGATGCCTCCCACTGAGACCAATACCCCATTCATATTTATTACAATAGTTTCTCATAGCAATGAATGCAGATTTCAATACTTGCCGAGCTTCTTTTGTAGGTTCATATTGAGTCCCATTTGTTAAAGATATATAAGTTCCAATAGAAGCCAACACGCCTGTAGTATAAGCAGGATAAAAACCTCCATGATGGAATGTAGTACCATCAATTTTTATCCCCCCAATTGTGCCAGGAGTATAGTGCAATGAAGAGGATAACCATCTAGTCAGACCTTTCAAGGCCCTGCTTCTTTCTCTTTCGTCAGTCTGCATTAAAGCTGCAATAGTTTTAGGCATCAATAGAGTATGCCAACTATCCAACAATTCATCCCTCTCTTGCGTACATGCCTTCCGAGTCTCTTGTAATGCCGACCAAAATAGAAGAGTAGAAATAATATTGTCACAATTAGGCGATTTCCATATTTTGTCGCGCATCAACCAAGCTGCTGAGTATATTTTACGAACCTGATAACCATAATGATGATTAGTTCCCATCCCGCTTCCGTATGCAAAACCTTGATCAATAGCAAAATCCCATACTAAAAAATACTTATTTTCAGCATCTTGAGAATTGTTATAATGGGCATCGTATGCAAAACCTGAAAGCATTGTTTCTATATCATTCCAAGACATTTCCCCTTTAGAACGATCCAGTTCGTCTGGCGCAACAATCGGAGCGCCCGTAAATCCAGACAAAGATCTTTTTATATTAGCTTTTCGAAATGTCTCATATGCATCGTTTATGGATTCTTTAGACGGCATAGATAGAGCTAATACATGGTCCAATCGAGTTTCAACATTATGCAACTCATCTCGTTCGTTTTTCGTCAGTGCTATAGGAAGTGGCAAATCATATTGATATTGTTCCCATTGCCAAACTCTACACCAATGCCATAAATCACGGAACGTGAGTGAATTATTATAAGGCATTTGCTGATCCGGCGTCGTACGTAAATTCATCTTCTTGACAGGAAAAGTAAGCCGGTCTATGAATACACGACCCTCTCTGTTAGGAGCAATAATTCTCCACTGAACTATTTCTTGTTCCTTTTTATCACCAAGCATATGTTTGAAACCAATCCAACATGCTCTCCAGCCTGCTGCAGATAACTTAAAACTAAATTGATAGGAGATATGCCCCTTTGGGGAAAGAAACTGAAACTGAAGACTATCCTTCTGTGGCTGTTCATTATATATCCATAGAGTAATTCCATACTTATCCGCTTTATCTTTATCCAATAAAAGGTTAGAATTACTTATCGTTAAAATGCTATTAGGATGAAACTGCCATTCCAAACTTTTTTTCCCATCTTTATAATACGCTTCACTAATGGCTAATTCTTTATCACAACTGGCAGACAATCTACTTGGAATTCCCCCTTCAAAACTCCAAGCCTGTGCATGCACACGACCAAAACATATACATAATAGGAATATAGCCAATATACATAATTTTTTTTCCATAAAAATATCACTTCTTAAAATAACAAGAGGGACAGCCATTTGATGGTTTCCCTCTTGTCTACAAGTTTTCTTATATAATCATTAGGTTAGAAGTTTTATTATTTATCTCCCAATCATTGCCAATATTTATTTTGTTGCAATTTACCGTTTACATCTAATTCTTTAGTTGGGATTGGTAAAAACTGATGTTTTTCTTGTGTTCTTGCAGCATAATCTTTGGCACCAATATAATTATTACCTGTTGCCCAACGAGAATCTTGAGTAGCCGCACCCAATTTATCATGTATAGCTTCTACATAAATACCCCAACGTACCAAATCATATTTACGAAGAGATTCAAAACATAACTCTCGTGCTCGTTCATCTCGAACAGCCTGTTGAAAATCTACATAAGATAATCCCGAGAGCTCAGATATACCAGCACGTTTACGAATAGTATTGATACATTCATAAGCCAAATCTGTAGGACCTTGATTGGCCTCATTTTCAGCCTCAGCAAGCATTAACAAAACATCTGCATAACGTAAAATCGGATAGTTTTCAGGAGTCCAGTTCTTTTCCTTATAAGAAGACGTTTCCCATTCACGACGGAACTTACCACAACAACGTTGAACTAATTCTGTATCTTTCCAATTTATCTTTTCATCTTTATTATTAATTTTGTATGGAGCGATAGACAAATCACGACGAAGATCATTTTCTTCAAACAAATCCCATAAAATCAACGATGCAGCATAGAATCCATAACTATACCCAGTACCCGTAGTGGTAGCACATTGTTGAAGATTACCAATAACATTACCAATGCGTCCATCCGTATAATTGCCTAAGCCATCAGCACTTCGATTACCTATGAATTCGGCCTCCCAAATACTTTCATTATATTCCGTATCATATTGATCCGAGGCCAAATTTTTCCATAAAACATAAATGTCTGGATTCAAACGATGCTTATTGGAATCTTTAACCTTCTTAGCCCATTCCGCAGCTTTAGCATAATAAGGCTGTCCACCATTGGCGGGATAACCAGCACGCCATAAATAAACCCTTGCCAAAATACCCATTACCGTATTTTTCTTCACATAAGAAGGAGACAAGTCATAGTCACTATTATCTACCATATCTACGCAGTCTTCCATTTCCTGAATAATCCAATCCAAGGCTTCAACATGCGAAGTGGCCTCCAATGGAGAATTATTAACATCTTTGAAAGCTTCTTTACGCAAAGGCACTTCATACCATCCTTGTACCAAAAGAAAATGGTAATATGCACGCAAGAATTTAGCTTCCCCCTTCATACGAGTCTTTACGCTTTCTTCCATGTCTGCATTGTCTATATTCTCAAGTAACATATTTGCATTATTGATGCCTTTATATAGAACCTCCCATGCTCCCCAAATATGTTGGTTACCTGCATTATGATCATTACCATATACTTGACTAGTCAATGCACCACTATTTCTTTGGTAATAACTTAAATCGTCTACATTTGAAATCATACACGAATAAAAATTCCCATAAATTTCCTCATAAACAAGCGTATAATATACACCAGCAAGAGCCATTTTACACTCACTTTCGTTTGTATAGAATGTTTCAGGAGCAACAAAGTCATATGGTTTAGTATCTAAAAAGTCATCGCACGCAGATAACATCAAGCATGTACATATTACGAGACCGACTGTTTGCAAATATTTATATATTGCTTTCATATTAAATCAATTTTTATAGTTTAAAATGTTAAGTTTAATCCTACAGATAAATTGAACGAGCGAGGGTATGCTGACCAATCAAATCCTGGCGTCAATGGAGAATTACGGGTTGAAACCTCGGGGTCACTACCAGAATAGCTCGTAATAGTTGCTATATTTTCCGCAGATACATATATGCGAGCACTACTCAAATGAACGGGTTTCAATACTTTGGGATCAAAATTATATCCTAAAGAAATATTTTTCAACTTCAAGTATGAACCATCCTCAACATAAAGAGAACTATACTCACTCGAACCTTGAGCTTTTGCACGTGGAATGTCACTAGTCGGATTATCAGGAGTCCAACGGTTTACATAAGATGCAAACATATTCGTATTTTGCTTGGACGCTGGATTTTCAAAAACCATACGGTTGGCATTCAATATATCATTTCCATAACTCCATTGGAAGAATATATTCAAATCAAAATTTTTCCATACGAAGTTGTTAGAAAAACCTCCTGTATTTTTAGGTTGCCCATTACCAATAGCAGTTTTGTCATTCTCATTAATTTCACCACTTCCATCAAGGTCTTTATACTTGGGATCACCAGGTTGAGTACCAGCTGTATAATAGGGAATACCCTCTTTTAATGTATAGACAGGTTCGCCATTTGCTCCAGTCGTTACATCAAAATCTTCATACTTATAAGTACCTTCATAAATAAATCCATACATCTGTCCAGCAGATTCGCCAACTTTACTTATATAAGCAGGAACAGTCCGATACTTATTATCCCAACTAATATAGCTGGTCATATAAGGTTGCCCAGAATTTAAAGCAATAATTTCATTTTTATTGAAGGCAATATTGAAGTTTGAAGTCCATGTGAAATCTTTCGTCTTGATATTAGTAGTTTCAAGAGTAAGTTCGAAACCACTATTACGCAGCTTTCCAACATTCAATGTTGCTGAAGAAAAACCTGAACTAGCAGCAATATCAGCATCGAGCAACAAATCACGTGTTGTTTTAATATAATAGTCCATGTTCAAGTTAATACGCCCATCTAAGAAACCTAAATCCAAACCAAAGTCTAATTGTTCTGTTGTTTCCCATTTCAATTTCTCATTATACATACTACTAAGTACATAACCCTGACTAAATTCACCATTCCAAGGATATTTATATACATCATCGCTGGTTACCAAATGGGCCATATAATCATAATTACCAATACGGTTGTTACCTGTCTGTCCATAGCTAAAACGCAACTTACCATTTGACAACCATTCCAAATTTTCTGCAATAAATGATTCACGTTGGAATGCCCATGCAACAGATCCTGAAGGGAAATACCCCCAACGGTTCCCTTTTGCAAATTTGGAAGAACCATCTGCACGCATTGTAGCTGTCAAATAATAACGAGAATCGTAATTGTAATTAATACGCCCAAAATATGACATCAACTTATTCTCACCTTTGGAAGATGTGACAGTCGGATTGCTTCCTTTATTTAAACCTGCCATTCCAAATGATTCATTACTAATTTGTTCTGTAGAAATTGAATGAATGTAACTAGTATTCTTTTGAACAGACATACCTAATAAGGCATTAAAATTGTGTGAGTTCTTATTAAGCTGGTAGCTTAAGGTGTTTTCATTCAAATAACTTCTGTCTTCACTCTGATACAAATAAGCGTTGATACCCTTACTCTGCGTATTAGACGGATGGGAGTTACCTGTACGTGTTTGAGAATTGTTAAATTCTTCATTTTTATAATCTCTAGCCGTATAACCTGCTGCAACTTTCAACTTCAAATTCTTGATTATCTCATATTCTGCACCAAAATTAAACGACAGATTATTCGTCGTTTTATGACGATATTCATTCTGAGCAGATTTTACAGGATTAAATCGATAATCTTCTGTCATATTGACACCTTCATCATACATTTCATTCAATAAATCTTTACCATTAGGCGATACTGGACGAAATGCCCACACACTATACAAATAGGCTGTTGACATTGCTGTAGTCGAAGTGGATACAGTAGGCCCGTCTTGGATATTGCTAGCATAGTTTCCTGTAAAATCAATTTTTAATTTATCATTCACTTTTTGACTTAAGTTCACACGTCCCTGATAACGTTTTACTCCAGAATTAATAATAACCCCTTGCGTATCATCAAAAGAAAGAGATGTTGTATACTTTAAGTTACCTTGTCCTCCTGTCATAGAGACATGATGACTATTACTCAATGCCGTACGATAAATATAATCTTGCCAATCGTAAGACTGAGCAGTACGATATGAATCAATAGTAGGATAAAGTTCTGTCAGATAATTGTTTTCAAAATCAGTACTATTACCCATTATTTCCTGCTGTAAACATACAAACTCATAACCATCCATTACTTCAGGAGTATTTTTCACTGTACTAATCTTGAAACTACCATTATAACTAATAGTCGGCTTACCTGCACCACCTTTTTTAGTTGTAATAATAACAACACCATTAGCACCACGTGCACCATAAATAGCTGTAGCTGAAGCATCTTTAAGGATATCAATCGACTCAATATCATTGGGATTTAAAGAACTAAGTCCAGATGATTCAGAAGGAAAACCATCAATTACATAAAGAGGCGCAGTACTTCCTGTTAATGAACCAGCACCACGAATAACAATATCAAAATTATCACCAGGACCACCATCACTTGAAGTAACTTGTACACCAGCAATACGTCCTCCCAAATTTTCTGCAATGTTAGTGACAGGAGCCTTTACCAAGTCTTTCATATCCGCCGAACCAATAGACCCTGTCAAGTCTCTTCTTCTGACATCTCCATAACCAACGGCAACAATTTGAACCTCATCCAAAGTCTGGGTATCTTCCGTCATTGTTATATTAAAATTCTTTTGATTACCGACTTTAACAGTCTGTGTCTTATAACCAATAAAAGAGAATTGAAGTACATCATTAGGCTTTACATTTTCTAATTTAAATACTCCGTTAAGATCTGTCGTTGTACCATTAGTTGTACCTTTCACAACGACACTTACGCCAGGAAGTTCTCCCAATGCGTCAACTACTTTACCTGTGATTTGACTGCCGTTTTGTGCTTTCATAGTTAAAAAGCAGAAAAAAACATTCACCAGCAGCATTAAGGTTACTCTTTTTTTCATAAATATTAAATTAATAAATTGATAATAAAATTGCGTTTATTGATTTTGGACAATAGAAAACTGCACAAAATTACAGTTCCTTAAGGCATTTCACATACTTTATTAGTTCACATTTGGTCTGATATCGTACAAACCTCAACAAGAACTGTCTATTGCCTCTCTTTTATTTCAGTCAATAAGGAAGACAGTTTTTTCACAATATCTTGATGCTCTTCTGCCACATTCGTCTTTTCCGAAGGATCCTGAGCAATATTGTACAACTGCGCTTCAGGATCATTGCCTAGTTCCATTTTCGTCCAAAACTCAATAGCAGGCTTATCGCTAGGCTCAATATATTTCCAATCGCCTTGGATGATGGAAAGCGTATTATTCAGATTTTGCTGCACAACATATCCACATCCGATAGTATCCTTACCCAAAAATGTCTCAAGACAATCACGACTATCGGGTGCCACTCCTTCTGGCAACTTATGCCCCAACAAACCTGCCAACGACGCATAAACATCAATCATGGAGAACAACGCCTGTTGCTTGCCTGGCTGGATGGCGGCCGGCCAACGTACGATGAAGGGGATACGTGTTCCTGCCTCGTAAGCGCTATATTTGCCACCCCGATAATGTTTCATCGGTGTATGACCGTTCAGCAATTCGCGTGCCTGATCCTGATAACCGTCATCAATGACAGGCCCGTTATCGCTACAGAAAACAAAAATGGTATTGTCCGCAATGCCCAAGCTATCGAGCGTATGCATAATTTCGCCTACAGTCCAATCGAGCTGGAGGATGACATCACCACGAGTTCCCAACCCACTCTTACCTGCAAAGCGCGGATGAGGTATGCGAGGCACATGAATGTCTTGCGTACCCATATAAAGAAAGAACGGCTGGTCTTTGTGATCGATAATAAAGTCCTTAGCCTTATTCGTGATAACATCAGCAATATCTTCGTCTACCCACAAAGCAGATTTACCACCTGTCATCCATCCGATACGAGGAATGCCGTTGATAATCGTATTGTTATGTCCCTGGCTGGGTTTCAGCTTGACCAGTTCCGGATTTTCTTCACCTGTAGGCCAGTCGCCCACTTTGTGTTCATAGCTGACGGTAATAGGATCGTTCGGATCAAGTCCATCCACACGACCGTTTTCTACAAATACACAAGGTACACGATCGACGGTAGCAGGAATGATATATTCATAGCCAAACCCTATATCCTGTGTATTAGGTTTGATAAGGCCGTTGAAATTAGTTCCACCTTTAGGGCCAAGTCCCAAATGCCATTTACCGATAGCTGCCGTAGCATATCCTTCTGCCTGAAACATGTCGGCCATGGTCACACAAGCCGTGTCGATGATCAGCTCAGAATTACCAGGAGCAATACCAGTATTCTCCTGACGCCAGGGATACATACCCGTCAGCAATCCGAAACGTGAAGGAGTACTGGTTGAAGATGTGGCATAAGCATTCGTAAATTGCAGACCTTGCCCCGCCAGACGGTCAAGATTAGGCGTACTGATTTTCGTAGCTCCATAGCAACTCAAATCACCAATACCCAAATCATCGGAAATAAGATAAACAACATTGGGCTTTTGATTAGTTTGAGCCTCTTTGGAAGACTTCGCTGTGCTGTTGCAGGCACTGAATAAAGCAGCACCAACTGGAAACACAATAAGAAAAGGAGAAGGATTTCTCATAGCGCTTTGATTTTAAAATGTTACGCCGCAAAAGTAGAGACATCCTCCCAATAGTATTATCAGAAAAAGTTCAAAGAAAGACGAAAAACGTACATATCAGCATTACCCCTCAAACACAAAACAGTGCTTTCCTATCAAGAAAGCACTGTTTTCCAATGGTTATTCCACCGTTTCGTTTCCAGCACTGCCTCCCTTTCGATAAGCCAAGGGACTCACCTGATAAACGTCCTTGAAACATTTGGAGAAATAGCGCGGCGAACTGAAACCGATACGATCTGATATTTCTGTTATATTCAATTCTGGATTGTTGCGAAGCATCAAAGCGCCCTTCTTGAGTCGAATGGTAAGAATGAAATCATTGGGTGTCTGCCCTGTAATGGCCTTGATCTTGGAAAACAGGTTGGTGCGCGCCATTGCCATTTCGCGGGCAAAGGTGTTGACATTGAAATCGGGGTCGTCCAAATGATGTTCGATCACCTCCATGGCCCTGTCGAGAATTTCCTTGTCTATCGGATTGGTTGCCAACAATTGTGCCTGAGCCTGTGGTTGCTTGCTGAACTTCTCCTGTAACAGAATGCGGGAGTTCACCAAATTGTTACAACGCGAAATGAGCAAACTGGTATTGAAAGGCTTGGTGATGTAGTCATCGGCCCCGATACGCAGACCTTCAATGTTCTGTTCGATGGCCGTACGTGCGGTTAGCAATACGACAGGAATATGACACGTGTTAAAGTCAGACTTTATTCGCTTGCACAATTCGGTACCCGACATCAGCGGCATCACGACATCGCTCACGACAATGTTCGGCTGCTCTTTGCCAATCAGCTCCCAAGCTTCCTGCCCGTTGGAGGCTGTTACGACACGATAGAAAGGAGCAAAAATATTGCTCAAGATCTCGCGAATGGAATCGTTGTCTTCTACGACCAGCATCTTCACATCGGCCATTCGCTTGATGGGAGCATCCTCCTCTAGTTCTGTCTTCAGCATCATGTCCATTTCTGCCTTGTTGACATCGGGTTGCTGGATGGAATTGTCACGAAGGTCTATCTGCTCTTTCGAGAAATGGGCATTGCCAAGCGGAATGGTCACAATGAAACTGGTACCTTTGCCCAACTCGCTTTCCACCCGTATGTGTCCATGATGCAACTCTACGATACCTTTCGTCAAGGCAAGGCCAATGCCTGTACCCGTCGACTTGTTGGCATCTTGAACATCGATAGGATCTATCTGATAGAAACGGTCGAAAATCTTATCCACTTCTTTGGCATCGATACCTTCGCCTGTATCCGTAACACAAATAATGGCATTCTTTTCGTCACGAGAAACAGACAGGGTGATGGAATCTTCGGCTTTGGTATGCTTCATCGCATTGGACAACAGGTTATTGACAACCTTCTGCATCTGTTTCTGGTCATACCAAACATCCAATGTTTCCACTTCTTGCTTGAAATCGAAATGGATCTGATGTGTACTGGCATACTCCAGAAACAACAGATAGTTTTCATAAAGGAAACTCACAATATTGTGGGAAGCCACTTTGATCTTCATGTGGCCTTGTTCCTGTTTTCGGAAATCGAGCAATTCTGTTATCAGCTCCCGAAGCTGAATACTGTTTTTATAGATGCTCAACACTTTATTATAAAGAGTCGGAGTAAAATTCTGTACCTGAAGCAACGTCTCTACCTGAGAAATAATAAGAGTAAGGGGCGTACGGAACTCATGTGAGATATTGGTAAAGAAACGTAGTTTGGATTGGTTCAACAATTCGATGTCTTGCGCATGCTTTTTCTCGTACTTCAAGGATTCCCTTAGCTTGAAACGCATTTTATAAGCTCGTATCAGATACCACAAAAGGCTACCGACAGAAAGTATATAGATCAGATAAGCCCAAACGGTCTTGTAGAAAGGCGGCAATACGTGTATCTTGAGATGGACGGGGGCACAAATGTCGGCACTCTGGTCTTTAGGTTTTATCTCAAGCGTATAGTTACCCGCATTCAGATTGGTATAAGTAATGGCATTTCCTGTACGCGCCTGCGTCCATTTGTCAGAGAATCCTCTTAATCGATAAACAATCTCGTCTTTATTGGCAGCTACATAATTGGAAGTAGCAAATTCAATGGTAAACATGGATTGATCCGCCTTAAGAGTTATTTCGGGCGTATAAGAAAGAGCTTGACTAAGGATGCCGTTTTCATCGTCTACCCGAACTTCCTTACCATTGACATAGAGCTTGGATAAGGTAATGCTATAAGGCTTTTGAGGAAAATGCAATTCCATTTCATGAAAAGAAATCATCCCTTTGGTACTTCCCAAGAAAATTTCTCCATCACGCGTGACACACAGAGCATTTTCGTTGATGGCAGAGAAAGGAAATCCATTGTCTATGTTATAATTCTGCGCCTTGAGCGTATGCCGATCAAAAATAGAAAATCCCTGGTTTGTAATCAGAAGAAGATGACCACTTACAGGTGATTCCTGAGCTTCATAAATACAGTCGCTCACCAATCCATGATGAGTCTGATCAAAATTCACAAAATTATCGTTTTGAGGACAATACAAATCCAAACCACTTCCAGAGGTCGCAAACCAGAGATTACCCTGCTTATCGCATAAAATACTGTATACATTATTGTTGCTTAAGCAATTGGCCTCATGACTATTCCAACGGTAATTTTTCAGCTCGTTTGTTTGCAGATTATATCGGAATACTCCCTCACCTGTAGCCGCAATCCAAAGATTACCTTCTTGGTCAAATTCCACATCTGCTACCATCCGAATATTTCTCCCCTCTTTCGAATGTTGAAAGAGCTTATGGCATTTTCCTGTATATTTATGAATGATACAAACGCCATTTTGAGTAGCCACAACTAAACTATCCTTACCATAAGGCTCAATATCGCGCACAATGTTGGAAGGAAGAGTTTCAGGATTTCCTTCTTCCATCCGATGATGGGTAAAACGCCCTGTACGTATGTTCAAACGATCAAGTCCACCTAAATGAGTTCCGATCCAAATTTCTTCTAGTACTGCATCATAATACAATGCTTTGACATTATCGTGAGCAATGCTATTCGTATTATTCTTGTTGGAGCGATACCAACGAAATTCATTTTTTCGCCGGTCGAGGTAGTTTAAACCACCACCCTCTGTTCCAATCCATAAGTCACCATTTTTATCCTCCACAATACGACCTACAACCGGGTTGCTCAGCCCTTTCTTCTCTACAGAAGAATAATGATAGGCTGTATAAATATTATATTCAGGATTAAAATAATTTACTCCACCAAAATAAGTGCCAAGCCACAACGTCCCTTGCTGGTCCTTCACAATACACCAGATTGAAGAATGCGTTAAGCCATCCGCCCTCACATCATTGGCCGTATGATTCTGAAAAAGCCCATTGCTCTTGTTGTAGCGATTCAAGCCATTGAATGTACCAATCCAAATATTACCTAAATTATCCTCACAACAAGCTCTCACAAAATTGGACGATATACTATGCGGATTATTAGCGTCATACTTAAAGTTACGAATACTGCCATCAGTACGGATATTGTAAAGTCCATTTTCCCAACTTCCAATCCACAGCTCTCCATCGCTATCCTCATAAATACTGGTAATGTTACCTTCTTTAATCGGATGAGACAAAGCCATGCTATCCAATTGTAAGCGATAAACGCCATCGCCAATAGTACCCATCCATAAAGATCCATTCCCCGAATGCATACAACGTATTTCAGGAGTATTCCCTGCCAATTGGTAATAAAGGTCGAAATTACCAGTGCTTTCATTATAGAGATAGATTTCGTTTTTCTTTGCAATATACAGCCCCTTGTTGTAATAAATACTATGTATATTGTCCACCAAAAGCGTCTTAAACTTTTGGGTACGAAGATCCAACTGAGCTACTCCATCATTACAAAGTAGGAATATCTTCCCCTTTTTGTCACCCGTAATACGAATTACTGTATTGCTGAACAAACTATACGAATTGTCTTTCTCCAATTTATAGGTCTGTATATCCGTTCCATTATAGCGATTCAATCCCTCACGAGTACCGATCCAAAGCATGCCATTCTCATCAATATAAAGACTGTTGACCGAGAATTGAGACAGGCCATCTTCAGTTGTCAGATTACTGAAAGCCACGTTTTGGGCATGGAGATGCACATTTGTTATGCCAATAATCCAAAATAAGAGTATATAGATGATAAGATTCTTCACTTCAGGCTTATTTTTAAGGTTCATGTGACAAATATATAAAGTTTTTATGCCATCTTACTCTTTTTTATTCCCGTTTTTTCGATTATGTCTATTTAAATGCCTATTTTTGGCAATTCATCAGTATAAATTCATTTATTTAATAATTTTAATCATGAAAGACCTTTTATCTATTGTATCTCACTTTCAGTTGGCAGACGCCGTTCGTGAAATCAAACCGTTAGGCTCAGGCTTAATCAATGACACCTATAAAGTCATAACCGAAAACAACAATCCCGACTACGTATTGCAACGCATCAACCATGCAATCTTCCAGAATGTAGACATGCTACAGGCAAACATCGAAGCCGTAACACGCCACATCCGAACGAAATTGCAGGAAAAAGGGGAATCCGATATTGAACGAAAAGTCTTGCACTTCTTGCCTGCAGACAATGGCAAGACTTATTGGTTCGATGGCGAGAACTATTGGCGCATCATGATCTTCATCCCCCGCGCAAAGACATACGAAACCGTAAATCCTGAATATTCCTATTATGCAGGAAAAGCATTCGGTAACTTTCAAGCCATGCTTGCCGATATTCCAGATACATTGGGCGAAACAATCCCCGATTTCCACAACATGGAATTTCGCCTCAAGCAACTACGCGATGCCGTAGCAGCCGATGCCGCAGGAAGAGTAAAGGAAGTACAGTATTACCTGGACGAAATAGAGCGTAGGGCAGAAGAAATGTGCAAAGCCGAACGTCTGTATCGCGAAGGGAAACTACCTAAACGCGTTTGCCACTGCGATACCAAAGTAAACAACATGATGTTCGATGAAGACGGCTCCGTACTCTGCGTCATCGACCTGGACACGGTAATGCCCTCTTTCATCTTCTCTGACTACGGAGACTTCCTCCGTTCGGCAGCCAATACCGGACTCGAAGACGACAAGAACCTGGACAACGTAAACTTCAACATGGAGATTTTCAAAGCCTTCACCAAAGGTTACCTCGAATCGGCTAAAAGCTTCCTGCTTCCCATCGAAATCGAGAACCTGCCTTACGCCGCAGCTTTGTTCCCCTACATGCAATGCGTACGCTTCCTGGCAGACTACATTAACGGCGACACCTATTACAAGATACAGTATCCTGAACACAACTTGGTACGCACGAAAGCCCAGTTCAAGCTGTTGCAGAGCGCAGAAGAACAGACGGCTGCCATGAAAGACTTTATCGCTTCCTGCATCTGATGAGAATAGATTATCTAAGCCGGATAATTTCCGGCTTACTGATATTTATATCATTGAATGTACATGGTAACCCTTATCAAGATAAAGACATGAAAGATTTGACTGTAAAAAAAATAAATGTCGATACAATATCGGTAGAAGAAATACCTGCCCTCTTCAAGCAGGAACATATCGCGTACCAGACAATTGCCAATGTCAACTGGAAAGACAGCTACCCCTATTGCCCACAAGTAGAGTTTGGCATTGCCTATACTGATAAAGCCATATTACTCCACTATCAAGTAACAGAAGAGTCGGTACGTGCCGTAGCAGGACACGACAACGGCCCTGTCTGGGAGGATGCCTGCGTAGAGTTCTTCTCCATGCCTGGCGGTGATGATATTTATTATAACGTGGAGTGTAATTGCACAGGCACCCTATTGGTCGGTGCGGGTGCGACACGTTCCAATCGCCAACATGCTCCTCAGGAGGTGCTGGACCTGGTATCGCGATGGGCTTCTCTGGGAAAGGACGATTTTGAAGAACGGATAGGAACATGCAGTTGGGAAGTTGCATTGGTCATTCCTTTCTCGACCTTCTTTCTGCATGACATCCAGTCTTTGGAAGGAAAATCGGTACGCGCCAATTTCTATAAATGCGGCGACAAGCTGCAAATGCCCCATTTCCTTTCCTGGAATCCGATAGACTTGCCGAAACCGGATTTTCATTGTCCGGCATTTTTCGGCCTGTTGCAATTTGATTAAACACAAAGAAAGTAAGAATATCCCCACCATCCGTCATCCTGGCCTTGAGCCGGGATGACGTGGTATTTGTGGGACACAACTATGGACTCTACGCTTCTAAAGTAGATGTTTAGCGCGCCAAAGTAGGTGTTTAGGAAATGCAAAGAGGGACATGTGAAACTTCGGTTTTGCTTTCACACCGCCCGTTTTTTTAGAAATTCCCCGTAAAGCCTTCACGCTTTCACTTTATCGTAAATATTTGTTTTCGAATAAATTATGGTGAAAGCAACGTTTCACGCGATTTTATTGGTTTCACACCAAGGTATAAAAAACAGGAAGGTGTGTCAAAAAGCACACCTTCTTTGTTTAGCACAAAGCCCCGACTTTCACAAGCTGGGGCTTTGTTATTACCTAAAGATTTTGTATCTTTAAGCCTAAAGAT
>NZ_JAAZTS010000028.1 GCF_019239235.1 Caecibacteroides pullorum
CTGTTCGACAAGACTAATTTCAATGATGTCAAAGATCTAAATGATCCCCTGATTCCGGGGCTTTTTGATTAATTGTTTAACTCGTCCCATTTTAACGGGACACTAATGAAATTTAATATTAAATAAAAGACTAATGAAAAGATTAAGATTTATTGAGACGGCTCTAGTAGCCATGATTTTGAGTGTAAGTTTCTTGGCTTGTTCTAATGATAATGAGAATAAACCTGAGGATGACAACAATAGTCCTGAAACTGAATTAAAACTGACTGAATTGGTATGGAACGATGGTAGATGTTTTAAACTGTTTTATGACAAACAACAACGCCTTTACAAAGTTGAAGAATATACAGAATCTGGTTATTTAGAAGAAACTGGTATCATTGAATATAATGAAAATACTATCGTAGTGACAGCTTCCTTTCCCAATATAAGCAATCGTAAATCTATTGATATTTGTTCTCTCAATTCAGAAGGATTGATAGTTAAAACTGTCTCTACAGAAATCTATCCAAATGGACAAGAAGATAGTTACACAGAAAAATATGCATACGATAAAAATCAACAGCTTATTGGCATTCAAAATACTACATATAATACCGAAGTATATATTACATGGGAGAACGGTAATCTTATAGCTGCAAACAGAAATGATTACATGAATAAATACAATAATACTTATAAATATACGACTATACCATCTTCAAAAGGATTCTTCGTATTTTACGATGATGTACTTATAGATATATTTCACGACATAGACTACCTAAATCTACTTGCAAACTGTGGATATTTCGGTAAAGTACCACAGAATTTACTTGCATCAATAACTATAATAAATGACTCAGAAGACACTTACACATGGAGCCTATCTTATCAATTTGGGGAAGATGGTTATGTAACCGAAATATCAGGAACGGAAGATAATAAAACATATCCTGCAAAACTCACATGGGATTAATAATAACCATATATGATTTGACTACAGATTTTTAAACAAAAAATATTGACACAAAAGTGCCTATATTTTACAGATTAGTTATTGGCTATAATCTTAATGCTTGAACCCAATGAATTATCAATGATAATCATACTCTTAAATGGGAAAAGAGTTGATTCACCAATTTCTAACAAATAAATATCACATATTAAACTATGTAACAGCATTTGTGCAAAACATGCATAAATGCTGTTTTTTATCTGTTTCATTATTCTTTTCCTTTAATGGGATAGTCTAAAGTGTTCTTCTTGAGTAAATTCTGTATTTATAGTGAAAATTCAAAAAACGCCACTAATAGAGAGATATTAAAATCAACATTAACAAATGAAAACTAGGTTTCTAATTCTTACGGTAATAATAGCTTTATCAGCTTACAGTATGGAGCAAGACAAAGCAAAACTGGATTCCATTATTGATACTGCCATGCAATTAGCAGACACTATTGGCACACGTAAAACGCTTAATGAAATTCGTTTTAATGGTTGGGAAAGAAGTGAGTGGTTGGATAATGAATATATTCGTACCTTGCGTAAATACTTGGATGATTACAATAGTGGGAAAGTATGCAATGCAAAATTAGACCCTTACAAAGAGCAAATAAAAGGCCAGTTTGTGATTTATGATATTACCCCTTATATATTGGGAGGTGCATATATTAGAATCACATTCCTTGATATGCCCAATAGAGTGTTTAGTAGTTGGGTATATAGTAATGTAGATGAAAAGAAAGAGATTGTAGAAAGCTATGAATTTCGCTCTATCAGCATAGAGGAAGAAACAACAGACATGACTAAAGAAGATATACTGCAAGCTATAAAAGAAATGGATGGACTAAAACTTTGGTAAATGAAATATTTATCCGTCCAATTTTTCTTCCTGTTCCTCTTAAAATGAGTTGTAGAATATGCTGAAAAATAGACATAAAACATAGAGTACCTTTTTTGAAGATATTCAGTTTTATAGGAAGTATTCAGAAAAAGTACCTAACATATACAAGCCACAATAAATTTATTCATTCATGCGTAAAGTCTTTTTAAAAAGGATTATCCAATCAGTCACCATAATGCTTATAACAATGATAATTGCCATTGTGTGCTGTCATTGCATCATTATGTTCAGTGCCAAAAACAGATGCTACGATAACCTGTCCGACCTCCCCTTTCATGAGTATGGTCTGTTACTGGGTACTTCACCCGTCACCCCACAAGGTGAGCACAATTACTATTTCGACACACGCATACAAGCGACGGCTGAATTATATCATCACGGAAAAATCAGACGGATTATAGCAAGTGGTGGTAATTACATAGATCAGGGTGGTTGCAATGAGTTGACAGCCATGCGGGATTCTCTGATTGCATATAACATTCCTGACAGCGCAATTATTTTAGACTATCAAGGTACACGTACTCTTTACTCTATTCTACAGGCTAAAAGAATCTGTGATCCCACAAACATAACCATCATTTCTCAGAAATATCACAATGAACGAGCTATCTATCTTGCGAGGCATTACGGATTAGAAGCAGTAGCCTACAATGCCAAAACACCTGATATATGGAACAAAAGACTTAAGAATGAATTACGGGAATACCTTGCACGAGTGAAAGTATTCATTGATTTGATAAATTAAAATAGAAGTCGGAATGTGGGTGCAACAAACACTCTAATTTATGAATTTATTCCAGTAAATAGGAAAAAGTAAGTGCAATCATGTAAACAATATGACATTATCATTGCATGAACCCATAAGAATAATTATCTTTGCAATAAGAACGGTTGTTGACTAATTGTTGACTAATTCATTCTTAATAGAGTTTTTTAAATAGTTGATACTGCTTCATAATAGCATGATAATGAGCTGATTAGTTTTGTAAAGGCCTGGTAGCTTAGTGAATAGAGCGTCAGATTCCGGTTCTGAAGGTCGTGGGTTTGAGTCCCACCCGGGTCACAAACAAAAAATCCGCTGGTAACAGCGGATTTTTTGTTTGCGGCTTTTAGAGAGTTCTGTGTAAATGTTATTGTGTATAGCTTTTTCTTTTCTTGTTTGTACTTCCTTTTTTATTAAAGAATAAAGATTATATTTGCATATATTTATAAAGCATTACTTAATACCATGAAATTCAATACTATTTTCCTTTCAGGAATGGCTTGTTCGTTCGGACCTTTCTTTGCTGTTGCCCAGCAGGCGGCTAAACCGAATGTGGTAGTTATCATGGCCGACGATATCGGTTACGGTGACTTGAGTTGTTATGGAGAAAAGACCATCCATACCCCCAATGTGGAGAAGTTGGCCGATGGAGGCGTGATGTTTACGGATGCCCATTCAGTGGCTGCCACCAGTACACCTTCGCGTTATTCTTTTCTGACCGGGCATTATGCTTGGCGGCGTTCGGATACGGGAATAGCGCCGGGTGATGCGGGTATGATTATCCGTCCGGAGCAATATACGGTGGCCGACCTGTTCAAGGAGGCTGGCTATGCGACGGCAGCTGTAGGGAAGTGGCACCTGGGCATGGGTGACAAGACCGGAGAACAGGACTGGAACCGGCTGATAGAACCGGGATTGAAGGATATCGGTTTCGATTATTCCTACATTATGGCTGCTACGGGTGATCGTGTTCCCTGTGTATGGGTGGAGAATGGCAAGGTGGTCAATGCCGACCCCAATGATCCCATCTATGTCAGCTACAAGGAACCTTTTCCCGGCGAGCCTTTGGGCAAGACCCATCCGGAACAGCTGACGGTGATGAAGCCGAGTCCCAATCATGGACACGATCAGGCCATTGTTAACGGAATTTCCCGTATCGGTTACATGAAGGGAGGCAAGAAAGCGTTGTGGAAGGACCAGGACATCAACGACAGTATTGTGGCCCATGGCATTGCTTTCATGGAACAGCACAAGGATGAGCCTTTCTTCCTGTATCTGGCCACTAACGACGCTCATGTACCCCGCGTGCCGCATCCGCGTTTTGCAGGCAAGAGTGGCATGGGGCCGCGTGGGGACGCCTTGATCGAGTTCGACTGGACGGTAGGCCAGGTGGTGGCTACACTGGAACGCTTGGGCATACGCGAAAATACTCTGATAATCCTGACAAGCGACAATGGTCCTGTAGTGGATGACGGATATCAGGACCGTGCGGTGGAATTGCTGGGCGAACATCGGCCTTGGGGGCCTTTCAGAGGGGGAAAGTACAGCAACTTTGAGGCTGGTACCCGTGTACCTTTCATCGTGAACTATCCGGGCAAAGTAAAGAAGGGTGTGTCAAAGGCCTTGGTTTCGCAGATTGATTTTCTGGGGACGATGGCTGAATTCCTGCAGACCAGTCTGACGAAAGAACAGATGAAAGACAGCAATGGCCAACTGGATGCCTGGTATGGCAAGGACCGCAAGGGGCGTGATTATGTGATTGAATATGCCGGAGCCTTGTCGGTGTCCGACGGCGAATGGAAATACATCTATCCCAACCGTAAGAGCGCTTACAATAAACTGACGAATACGGAATTGGGTAATGCGCCTGCCGAGCAGTTGTACTATCTGAAGAAAGATATGGGTGAACAGGTCAACAGAGCCGAACAGAATCCAGATAAGATAAAGGAACTGAAGGCTTACCTGGAGGCTGTACGTTGAACAATAGGTTATGTGTTTTATTATGAGAAAACTGATTCTTTTTATTATATGTGTGCTGGTGGGAATCCACGGATATGCCGGCATGGCCCGTTTCTCGACAGCCGGTTTTTACGAATTGCCGAATACCGGGCGTGAGGCCTATTCCTTGAATCAGGCCTGGCGGTTCTGGAAAGGTGAAGCGGATGGAACGCCATACGCTGTGGACTATGACGATACAGATTGGGAGGTTGTTTCGGTGCCTCACGGTTTGGAATATCTGCCGGTGGAGGCCAGCGGTTGTGCCAATTATCAGGGAGTGGCCTGGTATCGGAAACATTTCACCCCGGCCGACAGCCTGAAAGGCAAGCAGCTGTTTGTACACTTTGAAGGCATTATGGGCAAAAGCGAGGTGTATGTGAACGGCAGTCTGGTAAAAAAACACTATGGTGGCTATCTGCCAGTTATCGTGGACCTAAGCACGCTGTTGAAGTTCGGCGAAGAGAATGTGATAGCCGTGAAAGCCGACAACAGTGACGACCCTACCTATCCGGTCGGCAAGGAGCAGAGCATGCTCGACTTCACTTATTTCGGAGGTATATACAGGGACTGCTGGCTGGTGGCTCACAATGATGTGTTCATCACGAATGCCAATTATGAGAACGAGGTGGCCGGAGGCGGTCTGTTCGTGTCGTACGACAAGGTATCCGAAGCGCAGGCCACTGTCAACCTGAAGGCCCATGTACGCAATGCGTCGGGAAAAAACTGTCGCGTGACGGTTTGCTTTGCACTGAAGACTCCACAAGGAAAGGTGGTGAAGGAGACCGAGAAGAAACTGTCGTTGAAGAACGGAAAGGCTGCTCATACGACCGCTTCTATGGTGGTGGGTTCTCCATCGTTGTGGTCTCCGGAGTCGCCTTATCTGTATCATCTGGATATACTGGTCAAGGATGCTTCGGGACGTGTGATAGACGGATACCGCCAGCGTATCGGTATCCGCAGCATTGAATTCAAGAAGACGGAAGGCCTGTGGTTGAATGGGAAACCGTACAAGGGCAAGATTATGGGTACCAACCGCCATCAGGACTTTGCTGTGCTGGGTAATGCACTGCCCAACTCACTGCAGTGGAGGGATGCCAAGAAACTGCGTGACGCGGGTCTGAAGGTTATCCGTACCCATTATGTCATTGATCCTGCTTTTATGGATGCATGCGACGAACTGGGTCTGTTTGCTTTGGTCGAAGTACCGGGATGGCAGTTCTGGAACAAGGAACCGATATTTGCCGAGCGTATCTATTCGGATATTCGCAATATGATACGCATCCATCGCAACCATGCTTCGCTGTTCTTCTGGGAACCGATTCTCAACGAAACCCATTATCCCGAAACGTTTGCCAAAAGGGCGTTGGAGATTTGTGGTGAAGAGTATCCCTATCCTTATAGCATAGCCGCTTGCGACCACGGAGCGGCCGGTGACCAGTATTACGACCTGCTGTTGCGTCCCATCGAGTCCAAGCTTCGCAGTGACAAGACTTATTTTATCCGTGAGTGGGGCGACAACGTGGACGACTGGAATGCCCAGAACTCCGACAGCCGTGTGGCCCGCGGGTGGGGTGAAGTTCCGATGCTGCTTCAGGCCGAACATTATGCGAATCCGTCCTATCAGAAAGACTTCCCCATTTTGTGCTATGAGTCTATTTGTCAGAAACCTGCCCAGATTGTGGGAGCTTGTTTCTGGCATTCGTTCGACCATCAGCGCGGATACCATGCCGATCCTTTCTACGGGGGTATCATGGATGCTTTCCGCCAGCCCAAGACTTCCTATTACATGTTCATGTCGCAGCGTGAACCTGTGAAGAGTGACTTACAGGCCGATAACGGACCGATGGTCTATATCGCTCACGAACTGACACCTTTTTCACCGGAGGACATTACGGTTTACTCCAACTGCGACGAGGTGCGGCTCACAGTGTTCAAGGGCGGAAAGACCTATACTTATAAGAAAGATCCCAACCATAAGGGTATGCCTTCATCGATTATCAAGTTTGCGGATGCTTTCCACTTCATGGAGTGGAAGGCGAAAGCCCGTGCCGGCAAGCAGAACGACGCTTATCTGCTGGCCGAGGGACTGATGGACGGCAAGGTAGTGGCTACGCACAAACGTTATCCTGCGGGGCAGGCCGATCATATCCGCCTGCGCCTGGACGACGAAGGTCTGCGGTTGGAAGCTGACGGATCGGATGTCGTGACGGTGATAGCCGAAGTGGTGGACAAACGTGGAACGGTGAAGCGCCTGAACAACTCCATCATCCGCTTTACGGTAGAAGGCGAAGGTCGTCTGCTGGGCGGTGACGTGGCTTGTGTGAATCCGATGCCGGTGGTATGGGGTTCGGCTCCGGCCCTGATACAGGCTACCGGCCGCGCCGGAAAGATCAAGGTGACAGCTGCACTGGAAGTTCCGGGCGAAGCACGTCCGTTGGAAGGTACGCTGGAGTTTGAAAGTATACCCACCGACTGCCGTCAGATTGCGGATGAGACAGAAATGGCCGAGGTGGGCAAGTTGAAACAGACGGATGACCGGAAGACATCTGCCAGCGAACTGGAGAAAGAGAATGCGCGTCTGCGGAAGGAACTGAACCAGCTCAAGGTAAAGGAGGTGGAGAAACAGCAGACCCAATTCGGAGTAGGAATCAATGATTGATAAATTGATAATGTTGAATGAAATAAAAAAACAGTAACATGAGAAACAAGATGTTTGCATGCGTTGTCGGCTGCGGCTTGGCTCTGGCTTCGGCAGAAAGCTTTGCGGCGCAGCAGGAACAACCGAAAATGCCTTATTGGCAGGACCTTCAGACGGTATCTGTCAATCGGGAGGCGCCCCGAACGTCGTTCATGACCTATGACGACCGTGAGGCCGCCCTGAGTGGTAAATACGAGAACAGCCGCTTCTACCGGCTGCTGAACGGAACGTGGAAGTTCCTGTATTCCGATTCCCATCGCAGGCTGCCTGCCGATGTGACTTCGGCTACAGCAGACCTGGCAGGGTGGTGTGACATCCAGGTGCCGGGCAACTGGGAAGTACAGGGACATGGCGTGGCCATCTATACCAACCAGTGGTTTGAGTTCAAGGCCAGCGACCCTCAGCCGCCGCTGTTGCCCGACGATATTCCGGTGGGTGTCTACCGGCGCGAGATAGATATACCGGCCGAGTGGTTACAGACAAGAGATGTCTACCTCCATCTGGCCGGAGCCAAGTCGGGTGTCTATGTCTATATCAACGGGCAGGAAGTGGGATATAACGAAGATTCCAAGAATCCGGCCGAATTCCTGATCAATTCTTATGTAAAGCCGGGCAAGAACAGCCTGGTGCTGAAAATCTTCCGTTGGAGCACGGGTTCGTATCTGGAGTGTCAGGACTTCTGGCGTCTGAGCGGCATCGAACGCGACGTTTTCCTCTATGCACAGCCCAAGGTGGCCGTCAAGGACTTCCGGGTCGTATCGACGTTGGACGACACTTACAAGGACGGTATCTTCCGTCTGGCAGTGGACATGAGAAACCGGGCAGCCGGACAGAAATCCGTAAAGGTGGGTTACGAACTGCTCGATGCCGAAGGCCATTCGGTGGTCAATGCGGTTCAGGAGTGCAGCCTGCCTGCCGGTGGTGTACAGACTGTGGACTTCAGCACAACGCTGGCCGGTGTGAAGACCTGGACTTCGGAGCACCCCAATCTGTACAAACTGCTGATGACGGTCGAGGAAGACGGCAAGGTGACCGAAATCGTTCCCTTCCACGTCGGGTTCCGTCGCATCGAAATCAAGCAGATTGACCAGCTGGCCAAGAACGGAAAACCCTATACCGTGCTGCTCATCAACGGACAGCCGTTGAAACTCAAGGGTGTGAACATCCATGAGCACAACGAGGCTACGGGACACTACGTACCCGAGGAGCTGATGCGGAAAGACTTCGAGCTGATGAAACGCCACAACATCAATACGGTTCGTCTGGCTCACTATCCGCAGGACCGCCGTTTCTATGAGCTGTGCGACGAATACGGCCTGTATGTATATGATGAGGCCAACATCGAGTCGCATGGCATGTTCTACGACTTGCGCAAGGGGGGAACGCTGGGCAACAACCCCGAATGGCTGAAGCCCCACCTCTACCGTACGGAGAATATGTATGAGCGTAACAAGAACTATCCTTCAGTAACCTTCTGGTCGCTGGGTAATGAAGCCGGTAACGGATATAACTTCTACCAGACCTATCTGTGGGTGAAGGAACGGGAGAAAGATTTGATGAACCGTCCCGTGAACTACGAACGTGCCCAGTGGGAGTGGAATTCCGACATGTACGTGCCCCAGTATCCCAGTGCCGAATGGCTGGGTTATATCGGTGCGAACGGTTCGGACCGTCCGGTCGTTCCGTCGGAATATTCGCATGCGATGGGCAATTCCAACGGTAACCTGTGGGACCAGTGGAAGGAAATCTACAAGTATCCCAACCTGCAGGGCGGATACATCTGGGACTGGGTGGACCAGGGTATTCTGGAAACAGACGCGGCCGGCCGTCCCTATTGGGCTTATGGAGGCGATTATGGAGTGGATATGCCAAGCGACGGTAACTTCTGCTGCAACGGTCTGGTAGCTCCCGATCGCACGCCGCATCCGGCCATGGCTGAAGTGAAATATGCCCATCAGAACGTGGCTTTCGAGGCAGTGGATGCCGCAGCAGGCAAATTCCGTGTGCTGAACCGATTCTATTTTACGGATCTGAAAGACTACGACATCCTGTACGAAGTGCAGGTCAATGGAGAGACCCGCAAGAAAGGCCGTCTGAACATGGCCCTGGCACCGCAGCAGTCTGCCGAGTTCTCCATTCCGGTGTCGGGCTTCCGCCTCAAGGCTGGGACGGAATGCTTCGTGCGTTTCGGTGTGGTGACCCGCCTGGCCGAGCCGTTGGTTCCCAAAGGCTATGAAGTGGCCTGCGAGCAGTTCCGCTTGTCGGCAGCACAGCCCGAACTGGCCTACAAGGCATCGGGCCCGAAGCTGACAGACAGCCGCGAGGGCGACCGCATTGAGATTTCTTCGTCCAAAGTGCGTTTCGTGTTCGATGCGGCAGCGGGCAAGGTGACCTCCTATTGCGTGGACGGCATGGAATATGTGTCCGACGGATTTGGTATCCAGCCCAACTTCTGGCGTGCGCCCAATGACAACGATTATGGAAACAGCAACCCCAAGCGTCTGCAGATATGGAAGCAGGCCAGTCATGACTTCCGCATCAGTTCGGCTGACGTGAAGAAAGACGGTGATACCCGCATCCTGAGCGTGGTCTATGACCTGCCTACCCGGAACGAATACTTCGTGAACTACCGCATCTATCCGGACGGCGTGGTCAACGTGTCGTTGAAGTTCACTCCTACCAACGCCGCTGCTGTGAAGACCGAAGTGCTGGAAGATACCAATCTGGCAACCTATACGCCGGGCAAGAAAAAGGCAGACGGCAGTCAGCTCGAATTGCCCCGTCTGGGCGTACGCTTCCGGATGCCGGCCTCGCTGCATCAGGTGGAATACTTCGGCCGTGGTCCTGAAGAAAATTACATCGACCGCAATGCCGGTTCCATGATTGGCCGTTACACGACGACTGCCGAAGACATGTACGTCCGCTACGTGCGTCCGCAGGAGAACGGCCACCGTACCGATACGCGTTGGGTGGCCTTCTCGGACGGCAAACGGAAAGGCCTGCTGGTAGTGGCCGACAGCATCATCGGCTTCAATGCCTTGCGCAATACGGTGGAAGACTTCGACAGCGAAGAATCTTCGCATCCTTACCAGTGGCGCAACCGCTCTCCGCAGGAGATTGCGGGTAAGAATGAAGCCGAAGCCCGCAACGTCATGCGTCGCCAGACTCACGTGAACGACATTGTTCCGCGCGATTTCGTGGAAGTCTGCCTGGACATGAAGCAGCAAGGCGTGGCCGGATACGACAGCTGGGGAGCCAAGGTACAGCCGGGCTACACCATTCCTGCCAACCGCCTGTATACCTGGGGCTTTACACTGGTTCCCGTCAAGGGCGGAAACTACGACAAGGCTTTGCAGTATAAGTATTGAGAGAGAATGTAGGTGATATTCGAAGCCGGCAGCCGGATACGGACGAAGGTACGTATCGCTGCCGGCTTTGGTTTATTTATGAAAAAAACGAAAATCCATGAACAGATTGAGACTTTTAGGACTGTGGATGCTTCTGATGCCTTTGTTGGCCGTAGCATCGGAACTGAATTCTGTAAAAAAGAGGGTGGATATTGTTGTTCCTGACAGTGGGACACTTTACAATCGCATGATGGAAAAGGGAAAAGCCGAGGCCCAGTTTGCCTTCACCAACTACCGCCGCTACTATCGGGAAGCCCGCGAGCGTGTGGCCGACGAGAAGACAGAGGCCGTAGGCAAGCTCCGCGACTACTTCTCCCGCCATTCCCATCGGGCCGTGAAGCCGGTCGGTGAGGCTGAGGCAGCCCGGATGTATGCTTTGCTGGGCGAGGATGGAACCTTCTCCGACCTGAATCCGACGGAAGAGCAGTATAACCGTGAAAACGTCTGGAACCGCGGATATGCCAATACGCCCGACGACCGGGCAGGTATCTTCATCGCCGATGCGCTGAACCGTGTGTACCGCTTGGCCGAAGCCGCGCGGAGGGGCAGTCTGAAGAAAGATACCGAGTTCCTGAACCGCCTTTCACGGGCGGTGGTGCATTACGGCAATCTGGAGATAGCCCGCTCCAACGACAAGCCCCGCTTTCACGCCTCCTGCTTTGCCATCCCTACGGCAGCGGTCAACATCTATTTTGCCTGCATGGAGGAGATGGACCGGGCTGAGCGCGGAGAAGCCGGTGCCGAAGTGCGGGCGGCCTGCGACATGCTGAAGGTACTCGGCCTTCAGGCCTATACGCAACCCTTGCGCCGGGACGCTACGGACCGTAATGTAGTGTCGGTGGAACGCTTCCGCAACCACGTCTGGTGGGTAGGCGGAAATGCTTTAGCCTACCGTTCGCTGCTTCCGGTGGCCGTTATGTACAGTTCGGTGCCGATGCTCGATGTGCTGGCCGAGGTATGCCAGCGCGGCATCAGCGTCACGTCGCAGACTACCTACAGCGACGCCTTCTGGACCGAAGGCTTTACGGCCGACGGAGCCGGATGGGGACACGGCATGCAGTGCCTCATCTGGGGATATCCCATTCACGGTACATCGGCGGCGCTGGATATGCTAAAGACCCTTCGCGGCACGCCCTGGGCCAAGAACCTGAGCCGCGAGAATACCGAGGCCCTGATGACCTTCTTCCGCGGTGGAAGCTGGTATTACCGCGACGGTTACCGCCTGCCGTGCCTTGACCGCGGTTCGTATGTCTATTGCGACAAGGAGAGTGCCATTCCCTACCGCAACATGCTGCGCGACGTGGTGGATAACTGGAAGGAATCATTCACTCCCGCCGAGCAGGCCGAACTGGAACAGCTTCTGGCCGAAGTGGAAGCCAGACGTATCCGCATGGACGGATACGTCGACGGCGTCTATCAGGGTACGCGCTGGTTCTTCAACAACGACGACCTGATGAAGCACACGGCAGACTACCACCTGATGGTCAACATGGCTTCCGTGCGCTGTGACGGTCTGGAGAGTGCCGACTTTGCCGACAACTACAACTTCTATCCCACCGACGGCATGACGCTCTTCCAGCGCCGTGGCGACGAATATTTCCGCATCATGGGCGGATGGGACGTGACGGCATCGCCGGGCGTGACGGCCCGTGAGGGCATGGACCGACTGGTGCCCGTGACCAACTGGCGGGGCTATTGCAGCCGTCATAACTTTGCGGCCGGAGCAGCCGACGGCGGCGACTATGCGGCTGGCGGATATATCTTTGAGAAGATGTACGGGCCGGATAAAGAAAATCCTGACTATAAAGGTGGCCATCCGAAGAAAAACGAGCTGCTGTATGGCTTCAAGGCCTACAAGGGGTATTTTATCCTGGGCGACTATCTGGTGGCCCTCGGAGCCGGAGTCACCAACCTGGAACCGGAGCAGGAAGGAAACATACGCACGACACTGGACCAGACGGCAAGAACGTCGCCCGTGTATCTGCTGGAGAAAGGCCGGAAGAAACCGCTGCCCATGGGCGTGACGACGCTCGACGCCCGTCAGCTGAAGAATGCCTGGATTGTTCAGGAAGGCCAGTTTGCCTACCGTGCCCTGCCGAACTACCAGTCGGACTTGCACGTAGCCTGCGAGAACCGTCCTGCCGACTGGGCCAGGATGAACGAGCAGAACCGTCAGCGGAAAGACCTTCCTGCCGAAGTGCCCGTCCTGCGTCTGTGGACCGACCACGGCCGTACGCCTGTGGCCGACACCTACGGCTATGCGGTCTATCTGGGTCAGGGCGAACCAGCCCGCAAGCTTCCCTTCGAAGTGCTGCGTAACGACACGCTGGTACAGGCAGTCTGTTCCGCCGACCGCATAGTTATCGGTGCCGTGTTCTATCCCGAAGCGCCGGCTCTGGAGGCCAAGGGGCTGAAGCTGGAAGTGTCTGCCCCCTGTGCCCTTGTGCTCCGCGAGACGGAGGAGGCCTGTTTCGTCACCGTGGCCGATGCCTGTATGGACGCTTCCCTGAAGGAGATAGCTCTGAAGTGGAACGGCCGCGACATACGGATAGCCCTGCCGCAAGGAATGTATAGCGGCAAGCCGGTGACTGTGCGGATAGACAGATAATCATCCAACATTTGCTGGGAAACTGGGAATGTAACAGTCTTTCCCCGTTTCCCCTACGAGGAAACGCTCGTTCCCTTTAAAGGAAACAGATGTTCCCTTTCAATGGTAACGGTCGTTCCCTTCAATGGTAACGACCGTTTCCTTATAGGGGAAACGGAGTTCCCCCTGCGGAAACACGCGGAAACATGCCGTGAGGGTAGGGGAGCCAGTCGTTTATTCCCAGACAAAGCAGTCGGTGTAACCGTCGAAACAGTTCTCGTCCGGTGCTCCCAGCGAGCGGAGTACGGAACGTACCTGCTTCTGTTCGGCGGGCGGGAGCAGCCGGTCTCCCTTGCGCGAGGCGTAATAGTTCTTTCTTCCCATCTTTCCTATCATCCGTTCGCGGAAAGCAGCCGCCTGCTTCACCGACAGCTCGTCGATGATTCGGGCAAATCCTTTGGCATAGCGTACCTTGGCGTTGGAACAATAGTATTTGCATTTTCCCTGCGCCTGTTCGGCCATGTGTGGCACCAGCATTCGGACGAAAGCCTTGTCAGCGGGCAGGTGTTCGTAAGCGATGTGGCGCAGGCAGGTCGCAGCCTGCGGGCAGCTGGCTATGCAATGGCCGAATCCACGGGGTACTACAGAGTAATCGAAATTTTCCATGGTTTGTACGATTGGCTTCTAACTGTTCCAAAGATAAGAAAAAGTGGGCAGAAATACAACAGGTAACCGAGAGATGCAGGAGAATAAAATTGTGTTATGTATTTTCTCTACTACAATATATCAATTTACAAAACAAATATTTTTGGTTTATATTTCAATAGATGGAAATTACCTTCCATTTGAAAAGATTCATAAAATAATGCGGCATTTGAGAAGACGATTCCATGGTGTTTCTCTGTACCGTAAGCTCCATGGATATGGCCAAAATAGTGATAGCGAGGTTTGACCTCCAATATCTTTTTTTTCAAATCGGCATTTCCCCAATGGATATTATTATCCTTATCTAGAATCATAAATGGCGGTTCGTGACTGACCAATACATCTGCATCAGGAGGAATGACTTGTTCGGAATGATTGTATGCCAGTCCAAAGAATGTTATGCCTTCTATTTTACATTCACTATCCTGAAGGAAGTGAACGTTTTTCGGTAAGTCTTCAATGTCTTTTGCATCCCAAAGACATGTATCATGATTTCCTGTAACGAATATCTTGTGTTTGTAAGGAAGCGTAATGAACCAATTAAGGAAATCAAGAACTTCCTTTTCTGTACCATGTTCGGTAAAATCGCCACAATGAACAATAACATCAGCTGCTGGAAGATTAACCAGCAAATGATGTTTGTTGTGAGTATCTGATATTTGTAGGATTTTCACTGCCTGATTATAAAATAGATTACCTAAACACTATAGTTCAGCATCAGCTTCCTTATGAATGCAAATAATCCTTTTAGGGTTAATTGTTCTGATAACCTTCTCTATTGTTTTGCGGTCTGCATGCCCTGATGTATGTATATCAACTACATTATGGAACATTTCACGAAATTCCTTATACATTGGATTTACTTTGATCTGTACCGGGTCTTTGTAGTAACCATCCCACGATGAGTAAATAAGCAACGTTTCTTCTTGAGGAAGTTCATTAATAAGTCCATTGATACATTCTTTCTGTGATGAACCTGCAATCATGACCATGCCATTCCGTTTTACGCTTTTCAAAAGGCGTTGATTGTAAAATTTAGGATGGAATGAAAACAAACCATGAGAGAGTTCTCCTTCTTGATCTGTAAAGAAAGCCATTGTTTGTTTCAGAAACTTTGACCACACATACACCGTTTTACCTGCTCCATTTGCAGCTTCTGTGATTGCAGCAAGTCGCTCTATGTCTGTAGCAGAAGCAAGCACAAATACATATTTAAAAGCCCGCATCACATAAGCCATCTTGCCGGAAACATCACGTTCGTGAATACATTTGTCTT
This sequence comes from Caecibacteroides pullorum, assembly GCF_019239235.1. Taxonomy (GTDB): domain Bacteria; phylum Bacteroidota; class Bacteroidia; order Bacteroidales; family Bacteroidaceae; genus Bacteroides; species Bacteroides pullorum. The sequence continues at coordinate 15,320 of NZ_JAAZTS010000028.1, forward strand.
CACGTTTCAGCATGGTTCCTTCTGTAATCAGCGTATCAATATGGGTGGCATACCTTTTTAAGGTCGGAAAAAGTCCTTTGCCCATATATCCATGCTCCCGATAGTCACCAGTATGCCAGATCCGTTTGCCGTCTGCCTCTATCAGAAACATGTACGAATCATAAATGGAGTGGCAATTGAAAAATGGAGTTACCTTTATATCGCCGACTATAATACTTTTCGGAACCTTATGCGGAGCAGTCCTTTTCCAGATACATATACGTTTGAGAAGCTTACATTTGTTTTCAGCCTTTTTCTGGTTACTGTCCGCATCGTTATATTCCTCTGAAGTACAATTCTGTTTCCGCAATTCGCTCATTTTAAGTGACGCACCTTCCGATAAGAGTCCATATTTAATGGAAAGTAACTTCATGGTTCCTTCGCTCATATATTGAGGAACTTTGTCTGGAATATACTCAAACAGCCCCACATGATCCTCGTGACCATGTGTATAGAATACAGCTTCATGTTGCTTCTTGTTCTGAGAAAAAATAGCCTGAACCATTTGCTCGTCATCCTCTGGTGTAGTCGGTTCTCCACATCCAGGAAGATTCTGACCAAAGTCAATGAAAACCCTGGAAGTATCTGTAGAAATCTCTGTAATACAACCACCTATCTGATCAAGGCCTCTGTGTATCTTGATATTCATATTTTATTTAGAATAAAATTTCAATTCCTTTTTTGTCTTGATCAGATCCTTATACAACCCATATCCGCAGAAAGAAGCATTGATAAATTTGCAATCATCTGTCCAATCCTTATCCTCACATTCAATCTGAAGATTTGAGCTGTAATGATGATAGTTAGTAAGCAGGAACAGAAAATCCGGTTCAACTTCTATCTTAGGTTCAACTTCTACTTGTCGCTGCACCTTGTTACCCCAAACATCTTTTTCTGTAACCTTTTTCTCAAATAGATTATCCAACCCTTTCACAAGACCTAATTCTTTCTTCTGCTTTAGAACAAGAAGCATGTCCTTAGCCACACGGTTCACAGATTCCTGATCTTTTTTAAAAGAAAGATAGTCTTCGTAATGTTTCTTTAGTCCTGACAATGATTTAATTGCCTTATCACCTTGCTTTACTTCTATCAAAGTCAGCTGTACAATACGATTACGTGGCTTTTTATGTTTCCAACAGAAGGCTACGATGTCTACGCGGCCTTTCAAAACTTTATTATCAGCCCATTCTACATCGGCAATGAAATAATCTGTTTTGTCAGCATTCACAGACAGATTGTTTTCGTAAACCACCCTTTGCTGTATTTCCTTCTCTCCTAATTTACTGTTTTTGGTAGATTCATGAATATCTACAATATGTTTTGCATGAGCCAAGTAGTCATGCAAACCTTCAATAGAAGGTAGGATTCTCTCCGTATCAGGCGACAGATAGTATTCATCAACCAGACCTGTAAGAACTCCCTTTTCATCGACTGTAAGAACTTTCCCACCTCTATAATATATCATAACGCTATCGCCTCTCAGTTCCAGATCTAAATAAGGGTCAACTCTTACATAGTCTGTAATGGATTTCAAGTTACCGGTCTTTAGTTGTTCCAAAAAACTGCTTGAAATACTTCTTTTTTTCATAGAACTTTTGTTTTTACTTCCTTTAGGATACTGATTTCTATTCATCATGATAACGATTAAGTGTGTTTAATAATCTATTCTTGATTTCTTCTCTTAATTCTACGGGTTCCAGAACCTTTATTTTTTCACCCATTGCAAGCAGTTGACTTGTAAGTTCCGGTGTAAGATATAAGTGGTATTGGAAGTCACTGTATTGCTGATGCTTACATTCTATTTCCTCTTGGGTATGGTGAAGAGGAAGAGAACGCATGTATTCCACATGAATACCGTATGCTCTGACTATGACTTTTTGAGGCTTTAATTTGTCATTTACAAAGATTCCAACAGTATTGGAATAGTATTCCTTCGCATCGAAATTACTGGGACATCGGAATGTCTCTGTAGTAATTTCCATATTCAATGTTCTGTCCAAAGCTATATTGCGGATTTCTTCCTGTTCTTTCAGATATCCCACAATATACCAACGCTGATGGTATACCTTCATCGCATAAGGCTGAATGTTAAACGTAGCTCTACGTCCATTGAATGATTGATAGTCTATCATCAGTTCCTTATTCTGCTGCATAGCTTCAACCACCGTTTGAATATATTCAGCTCCCTTGGGAATGTCTTCAAATATAATTCTGTCCTTCATATTATGCCCGGCCTCGATCATGTTTGAGAGAGTGAATGAGTTGAGTAACCACTGACGAGTCCTGTCATTTCGCAAGGTTTCAGGAGATGATACGTAATATTCATAGGTAGAAGCATCACATGCCACTTCCACTCCGAACAGTTCAGCTATTGCATTTCTATGAACATGAAAAGTTCTTAGAGCAAGGGGCTTGCCATCACCGAGACAACTGTTTTGCCATCGGTTGTTAATTTCTTCAAAGGTTAATCGTCCATGCTGAAGCAAAGTATTCAACAACCAGATATATCGATTGAAGGTTTTACTAATCATACGAATTGTGTTATTATTTATTCTTCAAGTATTATCTGTAACATCTGTAATTTATACAATACCTTTTATTTATGCTATAAAAGTACATATAATATATGTAATAACATTGCATATGTGAATATGATTTTAATAATAGCGTAAGATATGCAGTGTTATTGCATATTGAAGGTGTTATTTTGCATTCAGAACAAATAATCATTAGTATATACAACATTATGGCAACAAAGAAAAAAGACCTTCATAGGAAGGAGGCACTCGCAAGAAAAAGAGCAATCCAGTCTCTTGAGTTTCTTACATCGTTTGGATTAAAACAGATAGATGCAGAGCATACATTTCATAAGTATGCAGTTGCAGAACTGAAAGAAATCATTGAGCTTGACCTATGCAAAGATTTATTAGAGATTAAAAAGTTAGTTGACGGTATCAAACAGCATTTTGATATGAATATCACTGAAGATAAGGGGGATCTCTGCAATAGTCCAGTGTGTATAGCTTTAGGCATTAGTCGTGTTGAGGATATCCACAATGTTAACATTCATCAAAACATGTGGAGGGACTTGTTAAACAAGAAAATCATTTCCATTTATTATCCAGATGAAATACGCAATAAGGCTGTAGGCTGGGCCAGAGAAAACGGTTATATCACATCTACTTATCTTGGACAACCAATAATTAAGTTGGGTCGGTTGTTTTTGTCGATAAAAAGGAGCTGATATGGTCCTATAAAATTTTTGGTTGACTTCTTGGTTGACTTCAACCGCATAGTTCCGTGCAGAATTAGCACCCCTTGAAAACAAAAATCAGATAGAAATCTTTCGATAACTATCTGATTCTCTTAAGAGCGGAAGACGGGACTCAAACCCGCGACCCTCAGCTTGGAAGGCTAATGCTCTATCAACTGAGCTACTTCCGCAAATTTAGTGGGCAAAGATGGATTCGAACCACCGAAGGCGTAAGCCAGCAGATTTACAGTCTGCCCCATTTGGCCACTCTGGTATTTGCCCAATCGCTCTTGATTTACTTAGTGTAGCACCTTTGTTTCTCAATCGCAGTGCAAAGATACGACTATTATTTTAAACTCCAAACAAAATCGATCATTTTTATTGCACAAATTGCACATTCATCACCTTTGTTTCCCAATCGGCCGCCTGCACGTTCTTCGGCTTGTTCCATTGTGTTGGTGGTTATCAGTCCGTAAATTACTGGTACATCGCCTTTTGCGTTCAGCTGGGCAATACCTTGGGTCGCTCCCATGCAAACGTAGTCGAAATGTGGAGTATCGCCGCGAACTACGCAGCCCAAGGCGATGACAGCGTCTACATCGGTATGGGATATGAATTGGTTGGAGCCGAATGTCAGCTCAAAGCTGCCGGGGACGGTCTTGATTCGGATATTTTCTTCTTTTGCCCCGTGTTTTTTCAAGGTAGCTACGGCTCCTTGTAGGAGGGCGCCGGTGATGTTATAGTTCCATTCAGACACAACGATGCCGAACTTCATGTTTGAGGCATCGGGCACGGAGTTGAAATCGTATTCTGACAGGTTGTGATAAGCTGTTGCCATATCTTGTCTTTTTTAGAATTGGATTGTTGAGAATTTATAGATAAAAAAGTCACGGATTACACGAACCTCACGGCGTCTTTATAGGTTGACCGTGTTTTCCGTTTAATCCGTGACTGAAATTCTTATTTAATATTAACTAAGAGGTGTAGCGGTTTATTTTTTCATCAGTTTGGCTTCTTCGATGAATTTGTCAATCTGCATAGCCTGATAAGAACGGAAATATTTGTCCTTAATAGTTGTGTAAGCTTCGATAGCTTGATCATATTTGCCTTGCTTAACAAGAATTTCACCTGCTTGTTGCAAATAAATAGGGCTTAATGTGTTGTTATCAGCTTCTTTGGCTGCTTTGAGAAGCATGTCGGCTGCCTTGTCCAGTTGTCCCAATGATGCATAACAATTGCCCATCGCACCCTTCATTGCCGGAGAAACCATTTGATCATCGCCGTCAAAACGTTCAAAAGCTTTGATGGCTTCTTCGTATTTGCCCAGATGTGCATAGCAGATACCTGCGTATGCGTTAGCCAGATTGGCTGCGTCAGTCCCGCTGAATTCGTCGGCAACTTTCAGGAAGCCTGCATAACCGATGCTATCGCCATTAAGAGCTTGTTCGTAAGCATCAGTAGTCAGGTATTCTTCTCCTTTGAACAAGGCGGCCTGTGCTTTTTCTTCACGAGGTTCTACATACAAGTTCTTGTACATGACTATACCGGCAACGATGACGATAATTGCCACTACGGCACCGATAATTGCTTTCTTGTTTTTGATGAGGAAGTCTTCCGACTGCGTCAGAGCCTCTTCCATGTTGAGGGCTTCGTTTGTTTTCTTTTGTTCTGCCATTTTTATAGATTCTTTTTTTGTTATTATTCGCTCTTTGAGATTTCGACTGGCAAAAGTAAGTTTTTTATAGCTTTCAACGAAATTTAGCGGCATCTTTTTTTGTTTTGTGTCTGAAAAGCACGAAAAACTTTCTAATTTTGCACAAGAATGTAGATGCAATTATGATACTGAAGCGAATTTCAATACTTAATTATAAGAATCTGGAACAGGTGGAACTGATGTTTTCACCGAAGCTGAATTGTTTTCTTGGACAGAATGGAATGGGAAAGACCAATCTGTTGGATGCGGTCTATTTTCTTTCTTTCTGCAAGAGTGCCGGTAATCCTATTGATTCGCAGAATATACGTCATGATGCAGACTTTTTTGTTATTCAAGGCTTTTATGAGGCGGCTGATGGGACTCCAGAAGAAGTGTATTGTGGAATGAAGCGTCGCCAGAAGAAACAGTTCAAGCGCAATAAGAAAGAGTATACACGATTGTCTGACCACATTGGTTTCTTGCCGTTAGTTATGGTTTCACCAGCTGATACAGAGCTGATAGCTGGTGGCAGTGAAGGTCGGCGTCGTTTTATGGATGTAGTCATTTCTCAGTATGATAAGGAATATCTGGATGCTTTGATTCGGTATAATAAAGCGTTGGCACAGCGTAATATTTTACTGAAGAGCGAAAAGCCAGTAGAAGATGAATTGTTTGCTGTCTGGGAGGAGATGATGGCAAAAGCTGGCGAAGTGGTTTATCGCAAACGCGAGGCGTTCGTCAATGAATTTATTCCGATTTTTCAATCGTTTTATTCATTCATTTCTCAGGATCGTGAACAGGTTGGATTGAGTTACCGTTCACATGCTCGGGATGCGTCTTTATTGGAGGTTCTGAGAGAGAGTCGCGAACGCGATCGAATTATGGGTTTTTCCTTGAAAGGAATCCATAAGGATGATTTGGAGATGTTGCTCGGAGATTTTCCAATCAAGCGTGAGGGATCACAGGGGCAGAATAAAACTTATCTTGTAGCATTAAAGTTGGCACAGTTTGATTTTCTGCATCGTGCAGGAAATACTGTCCCTTTGTTATTGCTTGATGATATTTTTGATAAGTTGGATGCTTCGAGAGTGGAACAGATTGTTAAACTCGTGGCAGGTGACAGTTTTGGTCAGATATTTATTACCGATACGAACCGTGACCATTTGGATAAGATTTTGCATAAGGTAGGAGGGGATTATCGGATGTTTCGTGTCGATCAAGGTATGGTCTTTGAAATGCAGGAGGGTGAGATATGAAGCGTAATAATGCAGAACAGATTGGTGTTCTTATCCGAAATTACCTGCGTCAAGAAAGTTTGGAATCTCCTTTGAATGAACGGCGGCTGATTAATGCCTGGCCGGAGGTTTTGGGACCTGTTATAGCGTCATATACTCGAGAACTTTTTATCAAGAATCAGGTGCTGTATGTACATTTAACTTCAGCAACACTTCGGCAAGAATTGATGATGGGACGTGAATTGTTGGTACGTAACCTGAACCGTCACGTGGGGGCTCAGGTCATTACCAATATTATTTTTCGTTGACGTGATTAATAAATCACTTCATTCATGCGTATATCAAAGTCTTCTGTTGGTACACTTTCCAGTAATTGATAAGGGAAGCAAATACCAAGTTTATAAGTGCCTACTAGAAATGGAAGCAGTCGGTCATAATATCCTTTACCACGTCCTAACCGATTGCCACGGCGGTCGAAAGCTACTCCTGGGATGATTGCTAAATCAATATCTTTTAAATTATTGAATTTTCCTTCTGTTGGTTCCTTAATGCCATATGCACCTATTGTCATCTTGTCAGTTCCTGTATATGTATATAGTTCAAGCGTATCTTTTACGACAACTGGAAGCAAAATTCGTTTGCGATTGTACCATTTTTGGATAAAGTCGTGTGTATGAACTTCATCGGGTAAGGAATAGTACAATAATACTGTTTGAGCCTTTTGGAATACAGGGTGTTTCTCTACTCGGCTTAGTATTTCATCCGATAAAAGCGTAGTGGAAGTTGTGTGCAGGGTCTTCAATTCTGCTATATACTTGCGCAGTTCTTTTTTCCCGATTATCATTTTTTTCTTCTTTAATGGTTGTTGGAGCTTTGGGGAATGCTTCTCCTCGTTCCAGTATTTCTAAGGCTTTCAACACTGTTGCATCATCACGGTTGATATAGCGGATGTATGCTTCTTTGCCTTGTATATTATAGATGATATTCCCGTATAGATTCCTTTCCAATAGTTTCCGTGATTTGTTGATCAGAAGATTACGTCTTTTAACACCTTTCTGTGCAGCGAATTGTACAAATTGTTCTACAATATTCTGCTTTTCCAGATACTTTTGCAATTCTGTCTCATCGTTGAATTGATCGAGTTTGGCACGATTGCGATCTGTATATTGGAAGGAGAATTGGATGAGCAAGCCTTTGTTGCTGACCTCCATCAGATAAGAAGTCACTCCTGTCGTATCACGCGGAACAAAGACGTCGGGCATAATGCCACCACCGCCATAGACCGGTCGTCCTAAAGACGTAGAATAGCGTAGTTTTTTGTCCAACTTCACACTGTCGGCCGAGAAGAATTCTCCATGTTCATAGCGATCTAACCAGTCCATTTCGTATTTACTGTCTTTTCCATTTTCGTATGGACGTTGGATACAACGGCCTGATGGGGTGTAATAACGTGCAATGGTCAGGCGGATGGCCGATCCATCACTAAAGTCAATAGGTTGCTGTACAAGGCCTTTGCCAAATGAACGAAGTCCTACAATGGTTCCTCGGTCATTGTCTTGAATGGCGCCTGCGAAAATTTCACTGGCAGAGGCAGATCCTTGGTCTATCAATACGACTAAGGGAATATTCTGACAACTGCCAGTTCCATTAGCGTATTCTTCCATGCGAGGATATTTGCGCCCTTGTGTATAAACGATTAGTTTACCTTCAGGCAAGAATTCATTGACCATGCGGATGGCTGCTTCCATATAGCCGCCTGTATTTTCGCGTAAGTCGATAATCATACCTTTGCAGTTCTGGTGGCTTAGTTGGGCAATTGCGTTCAAGAGTTCGACATGGGTAGTACGTCCAAACTTGCTGATTTGCACATAGCCGAAGTCGTTGCTTATCATATAAGCAGCATCGATGGTGTTTTGTGGTATGTCGCCTCGTGTGACAACAAAGTCAAGCAACTCTTTTTCTGTGATACGTTTCACACTCAGTTTCACTTGGCTCCCTTTGGGGCCTTTCAGTGTACGCATGGCTTTCTCGTTGGTCAAACCTTTACCTACGAATAGGCTGTCGTCCACCATTACAATACGGTCGCCAGCCATGAGGCCTACTTTTTCGGCAGGGCCTCCTGATACGACACTGTTGACATGAATCGTGTCTTCTTGGATGGTGAACTGGATGCCTACGCCACTGAAACTGCCTTCCAGTTCGGAATTCACTTCCTCTAGTTTTTGGGCAGGGATATAAGTGGAGTGGGGATCTAGTTCAGCCAGGATTTGCGGCATGGCATTTTCTACTAGCTTACTCATGTCCACAGTGTCAACATACTGTTCGTCGATGACGTGGAGCAGAGCGTTCAATTTGTTTGACGATCCGTTGATGATCCCCAATTTATTGCCTCCATAATGTTTGGCATAGAATGTTCCAATCAAGATACCTGCCACTACGCTGATGGCAATGATGACAGGTGTGAAGCGGGAAGAACCTTTTGTACCCATAATATCTTTACTCTTTTATCTTTAATCCTTTTTTTTATTCATTGACGGACAGGTATATGACTTCGATACCAGCTCGTTTGAGGAGGTTGATGCCATCTTCCAGACGATATTTTTCCGAGTAAACCACCCGTTTGATACCTGCTTGGATGATGAGTTTGGCACATTCGATGCAGGGAGAAGCGGTAACGTACATTGTAGCTCCGTCACTACTATTGTTGGAGCGGGCTATCTTGGTGATGGCATTGGCTTCGGCATGCAGTACATAGGGCTTGGTGATGTTATTGTCGTCCTCGCATACATTCTCAAACCCCGAGGGTGTTCCGTTATATCCGTCGGAGATGATCATCTTGTCTTTTACAATGAGGGCACCTACCTGCCTCCGTTGGCAGTAGGAATTCTCTGCCCAGATGGCAGCCATGCGTATATAGCGTCTGTCCAATGCTTCTTGTTTGGCTTTGTGGTCCATGTTGATTAATTTATTGTGCTGTAAATCCCATTATCTTGTCAATTTTCCCGTCTTTGTAGTAGAGCGTTAATGTCCGATTGTCTCCTTCATATTTGTAAATCAGTAACAACGCCTTCATAAACTCCTTTGCCAAAGGATCGGTTTCTGCTCCTGTGACTTTTCCGCTTAACACCAGCTCTTTTGAAACACCGTCGGCTTTCCATGTTCCATTTGTAATTTTTGCATTGATACCGTTGGCGTTAAAGGTGGATGCGATTTGTTCAGCGCTTTGGCTGTCTCCATAAAAATTTATGATATAATTACCGGCACTGTTAAGTTTTTCTATGCTATTATTGTAACTGTCTTCATTATCCCATAGTCCGGACAGAAAACGGTTACTGCTGCCTTCAGTGGTGAGGCGTGTGAGTTTCCACGTCTTGCCTGTAAAGATTTCCATTACATCGTCCTTGTTGTTGCAAGAGGTCAGTGTCAGGAAAATTGTCAGGAGGGCAAATAATTTATATAGTTTCATTTCTTTATTCCGTTTCTGATTAATAATGCATCGATTGTTGGTTCTTGTCCGCGAAAGCGTTTGTAGAGCGTCATGGGGTGTTCAGTTCCTCCCCGCGAAAGTATGTTTTCGCGGAAGGAAAAGGCTGTTTTCTGATCGAAAATCCCCTGCTTTTTAAAAAGCGAGAAAGCGTCGGCATCCAACACTTCGGCCCACTTGTAGCTGTAGTAGCCGGCCGAATAGCCTCCAGCAAAGATGTGTGAGAACTGGGTGCTCATGCAGGTGCCTTCGACCGACGGTAGTATTTGGGCGCGTGCCCAGGCCTGCTTTTCGTATGCCATCACGTCGCCTTCGAAGGGAGTCGTACGGGTGTACCATGCCATGTCCAGCAGGCCGAAGCTGACTTGGCGCAGGCAGGCATAGGCGGCGTTGAAGTTGCGCGAATCCACGATGCGCTGTACCAGTTCGTCAGGTATCAGTTCGCCCGTCTGATAATGGCGGGCAAAGGTATGCAGGAATTCCTTTTCGACAGCAAAGTTCTCCATGAATTGTGAAGGTAGTTCCACGAAGTCCCAGTAGACATTGGTGCCACTCAAGCTGGCGTAGGTGGTGTTGGCAAACATGCCATGTAGACTATGGCCGAATTCGTGGAGGAAGGTCTCTAGTTCACCGAAGGTAAGCAGGGCAGGCTTGTCCTGTGTGGGCTTGGTGAAGTTCATCACCAGCGAAACGTGCGGACGGCTGTTCTCGCCCGTCTTTTCGTCAATCCATTGCTCTTTGTAGCTGGTCATCCAGGCGCCCGAACGCTTGCCTTCGCGCGGGTGGAAATCCGTATAGAGTACGGCGAGGAAGCTGCCGTCTTTGTCGAATACATCGAATGCCTCCACGTCCTTGTGATAGACGGGGATGTCGGGATTCTTTTGGAAAGTGATGCCATAGAGGCGGGTGGCCAGGCCGAATACGCCTTTCTTGACGTTCTCCAGTTCAAAATAAGGGCGAAGCATTTCGTCGTTGAGGTTGAACTTGCGGTCCTTGAGCTTTTGCGAGTAGTATCCCCAGTCCCAAGGCATCAGGGTGAAATCGGCTCCCTGCTCTTCGCGGGCCAGTGCCTGTACTTCGGCATATTCCTTTTGTGCAGTTGGCTTGTAGGCTTCGAGCAGCTGGTCGAGCAGGTGGTAGACGTTGGCACTGTTCTGTGCCATGCGGCGCTCCAGCTTGTAGGTGGCATAATCTTTGTATCCCAACAGCTGGGCAAGTGCCAGGCGGGTGTTGACCAGTTGCTTCACGATGTCGAGGTTATTGCAGGCGTTGGCGTGCGTACACTTGGTGTTATAGGCCATGTAGATTTCCTTGCGCAGGTCGCGGTCGGCGGCATAGGTCAGGAAAGGCACGTAGCTGGGAGCATGCAGGGTGAAGACCCAGCCCTCCTGCTGTTTCTCGCGGGCCGTTTCGGCGGCAGCGTCGATGGCACTCTGCGGCAGACCTTTCAGTTGGGCTTCGTCGGTCAGTACCAGCTGGTAGTCGTTGGTTTCTTTCAGATTGTTTTCACTGAATTGCAGGGTCAGAAGACTCAGCTGGCGCGACAGTTCACGATATTTCTCCTTGTCGGCCCCCTGCAGGTTGGCTCCGCTGCGCACAAATCCTTCATAAGTATCCTCCGTCAGTTTCCGTTGTTCGGCAGTCAGAGGTTCGTCGTTGCGGTGCTCGTAGGCCGTTTTGACCCGTTCGAAGAGTCGTTCGTTCAGCGTGATGTTGTTGGCATGCTCGCTCAGCAGCGGCATCAGTTCCTTGGCTAGCTCCTGCATGGCGTCGTTGGTTTCGGCGTTGAGCAGGTTGTCGAACACCACTTCCACACGATGCAGCAATTGACCCGACTTTTCTAAAGCCAGGATGGTATTGTGGAAGTTGGCTGGTTCGGGATTGTTGACGATGGCGTCTATCTCCTCGTTCTGGCATTCGATACCCCGACGAATGGCGGGGGCATAGTGCTCCACAGCGATGTTGTCGAAGGGGACGGTATCGTGGGGCGTATGGATATTTTCAAAAAAAGGATTCTGAGTCTCTGTCATATTCGCTAAACAAGTAAAAACAACTGTTAGTCAGATTCCCCTTGGCTGCTCCTTTGTTTGGAGGCTCTTGGGGAAACTTCACGCAAAAATGCAAAAAAAATAGGCGACTTCCGCAGAAGCCGCCTATACTTTAATATTTTCTAACTGTAAATTAGCAGTTAACAGATGCCATGTGAGCGATCAGGTCAAGAACTTTGTTAGAATAACCGATTTCGTTATCGTACCAAGATACAACCTTAACGAAAGTATCAGTCAAAGCGATACCTGCCTTAGCATCGAAGATAGAAGTGTGAGTGTCACCCAAGAAGTCAGAAGAAACAACTGCATCTTCAGTGTAACCCAGGATACCCTTCAGTTCACCTTCAGAAGCTTCCTTCATGGCAGCGCAGATTTCAGCATAAGTAGCAGGCTTAGCCAAGTTTACAGTCAAGTCAACTACAGAAACGTCCAAAGTCGGAACACGCATAGACATACCAGTCAGTTTGCCGTTCAGAGTCGGGATAACTTTACCTACAGCCTTAGCAGCGCCAGTAGAAGAAGGGATGATGTTGCCAGAAGCAGCACGACCACCACGCCAGTCTTTCATAGAAGGACCGTCAACTGTCTTCTGAGTAGCAGTTGTAGAGTGAACGGTAGTCATCAAACCATCTGTGATACCCCATTTGTCGTTCAAAACCTTAGCAATAGGAGCCAAGCAGTTAGTAGTACAAGAAGCGTTAGATACGAACTGAGTACCCTTAACGTAAGTCTTTTCGTTAACACCACAAACGAACATCGGAGTGTCGTCCTTAGAAGGAGCAGACATTACTACATATTTTGCACCAGCCTGGATGTGAGCCTGAGCTTTTTCTTTAGTCAGGAACAGACCAGTAGACTCAACTACATATTCAGCACCAACAGCATCCCATTTCAGGTCAGCAGGATTCTTCTCAGCTGTTACACGGATTTCTTTGCCGTTAACGATCAGCTTGCTGTTCTCAACGTCAGCTTCGATAGTGCCGTTGAACTGGCCGTGCATTGTATCGTACTTCAGCATGTATGCCAAGTAGTCAACCGGGCAAAGGTCGTTAATACCAACGATTTGGATATCGTTTCTAGTCTGAGCTGCGCGGAATACGAAACGTCCGATACGTCCGAATCCATTAATACCTACTTTAATCATTTTGTTTAAACTTTTAAAGGTTCAATAAATATGTATTTATATATCTCTCTTGATAACCAGTGTGCACTTGTTTTTCAAATGCGCTGCAAAAGTACAAAATTGTTTTTTATGTTGGTGTGTCGGTGGGTTTAATTTTTCCTTTTTTTTATATTAAGGGGTTAGAATAGGGTTATTTATCGTTAAAATTGCCTGAAATATTGCTTGGAATGATGTCGTGAAGACTATTTGATGATGTTGTAGCTCATTGTTTGTCCAATAAGGTTAGGTGAACAGCATTTTTTGACTTTTATCTGATCATAAGAAGGAATAGGTTGGGAATATGCTGTGTTGTGGATAGCTGTGTTGTGGAATAATTCTACAGATATGTAGAGGCTTTCTACATACATGTGGGGATATAGGTGCTTTTTATTAGAAATAAATAAAGTCGATTACCTCTGAAAACTAATAACTTACATGCCTTAATGCATGATATTGAAAAAATGGTATTATCTTTGCATTTGTTAAGGTGAAGAACAGGGTTTTAATTATCTAACAAACAGACATGAGACTATTTTTTACAAAAAAAGAGTTGAGGCTGAGAAAAAGAAGATTGGTGACGATGCTGGTTTGCATGGCGGTGTTGCTGGCAGCGTATATCATATTAACTTGGCCGAAAGCGGTGGCTCCAGTACCACCTGTCGTGATTGTACAGCCTGTAGAGCAGGAAGATGTGGAAATCTACGGAGACTATGTAGGACGTATCCGTGCACAGCAATTTGTAGAAGTACGTGCACGTGTGGAAGGCTTTTTAGAGAGTATGGCTTTTGAGGAAGGTACGTATGTGACGAAAAATCAAGTCTTGTTCGTCATCGACCAGAAGCAATATCGTGCCAAAGCAGATAAGGCTCGTGCTCAGTTGCGTAAGGATTCTGCTCTGGTGCGTAAAACCAAGCGTGATTTGGAGCGTATCCGTCCGTTGTTTGAACAGAATGCAGCCAGTCAGTTGGATTTGGATAATGCTATTGCGGCTTATGAAACGGCTGTAGCCAGCATGGGTATGAGCCAGGCTGATCTCGATCAGGCGGAACAGGAACTGGGCTATACGTGGGTACGTTCTCCGATATCGGGCCACATCAGTGAACGTCATGTGGACCTTGGTACACTGGTAGGTACTAGTGGAAAGTCCTTGCTGGCTACGATTGTAAAGAGTGACACTGTATTGGTGGATTTCAGTATGACAGCATTGGATTATCTGAAAAGTAAAGAACGTAATGTAGTTATTGGTCAGAAAGATTCGAGCCGCTCCTGGCAACCGACTGTTACCATTACCCTGCCTGATAACAGCACCTATATATATAAAGGTATTGTAGATTTTGCTGAACCGCAAGTCAATCCCAAGACGGGTACATTCTCTGTTCGTGCTGAGATGCCCAATCCGGATCGTGTATTGCTTCCTGGTCAGTTCACTAAAGTACGTGTGTTGCTTGATGTGCGCGAGCATGCTACCGTTGTACCTCAAAAGGCTTTGATGATCGAGAAAGGTGGAGCACATGTTTTCGTTATGCGTCGTGACTCTACGGTTGAACGTCGTTTCATAGAGTTGGGACCTGAGTTCGGTAACAATGTCGTGGTAGAACGTGGTATTGTACCCGGCGAGAATATTGTGACTGAAGGATATCATAAACTGACTCCTGGTATAAAGGTACGCGTAGGCCAACCTATGGAGGAAGAAGAGTAAGTGAGTGACAGGAAGGCTGTCCGCATTGCAATCAAAATTCTAAAATCAGAAACCTATCCCGCTTATGAAAGTGAATTTCTTTATTGACAGGCCGGTATTCTCGGCTGTCATCTCCATATTGATCGTCATTGTGGGTATCATCGGCTTGATGATGCTTCCTATCGACCAATACCCTCAGATTACACCGCCCGTGGTGAAGATATCGGCATCTTATCCTGGTGCTAGTGCTGTCACTGTGTCGCAGGCTGTCGCTACTCCTATCGAACAGGAATTGAATGGAACGCCTGGTATGTTATACATGGAGTCCAGCAGTTCCAATACGGGTAGTTTTTCGGCTACTGTTACTTTCGATATCTCGGCTGATCCCGACTTGGCGGCTGTCGAAATACAGAACCGCATCAAACTGGCCGAATCACGTCTGCCTGCCGAGGTGGTGCAGAATGGCATCGAAGTGGATAAGCAAGCTCCCAGCCAGCTGATGACTCTTTGCCTTACGTCGAATGATCCCAAGTTCGATGAAATCTACCTGAGTAATTTTGCCACGTTGAATGTGGTGGATCTCTTGCGACGCATCCCTGGTGTGGGCCGTGTGTCTAACATCGGAAGTCGCTACTACGCCATGCAGATATGGGTAGATCCCGCTCGTTTGGCCAATTACGGACTGACGGTGAAGGATGTGCAGGATGCCCTGAAAGATCAGAACCGTGAATCTGCGGCCGGTGTCCTTGGTCAGCAGCCCGTTGAGGGACTTGATATCACTATTCCCATCACCGCGCAGGGACGTTTGTCTTCAGCCGCACAATTCGAGGAGATTGTGCTCCGTGCTAATGCTGACGGCTCGCTGATACGGATGCGTGATGTAGCCCGCGTTTCACTCGAAGCGCAGTCTTATAACACTGAGAGTGGTATCAATGCTGGTAACGCTGCTGTGTTAGGCGTTTATATGTTGCCTGGAGCCAATGCCATGGAGGTGGCTGAGAACGTCAAGAAAACCATGAAGGAAATCAGCGCCAACTTCCCTGAGGGATTGGAGTATGAGATACCGTTCGATATGACGACCTACATCAATGAGTCCATCCACGAGGTGTACAAGACGCTGTTCGAAGCGTTGATATTGGTTATCATCGTAGTTTACCTGTCGTTACAGAGTTGGCGTGCCACCATCATACCTGTGGTAGCAGTGCCCATTTCACTTATTGGTACCTTTGGTTTCATGCTTATTTTCGGATTCTCGCTCAATATGCTGACCTTGCTTGGTCTTGTGTTGGCTATCGGTATCGTGGTGGACGACGCTATCGTGGTGGTGGAGAATGTAGAGCGTATTATGGAAGAAGAACACCTCAGTCCTTACGAGGCTACGAAGAAGGCTATGGACGGACTGGTAGGCGCCATCATCGCCACGTCGCTCGTGCTGGCGGCCGTGTTTGTGCCAGTGAGCTTCCTGCCGGGCATTACGGGTCAGCTTTACCGACAGTTTACGGTGACTATCGTGGTATCCGTGCTGTTGTCTACGGTAGTGGCCCTCACGCTGAGCCCCGTAATGTGTTCGCTCATCCTGCGTCCTGAAGATCCCAACAAACCGAAGAATCGCGTGTTCGCCTTCATCAACAAATGGTTGGCCATTGGCAATACGAAATACGTCAAGCTGATAGGTCGCACCGTGAAGCATCCGCGTCGCATCGCTATGTACTTCTGCCTGGGTCTGCTGTGTATTTTCATCCTGCATCGCTTTACGCCTACCAGTTTCTTGCCTGTAGAGGATCAGGGATATTTCACTGTTGAGTTGGAAATGCCTGAGAGTACCACGTTGGAGCGCACCCGCAAGGTGACCGACCGTGCCATTGACTTCCTGATGAAGCAGCCTGCTGTAGAATACGTACAAAATGTTACAGGCTCCAGTCCCCGTGTAGGTACCAGTCAGGCACGTAGCCAGCTGACCGTTATCCTGAAGCCTTGGGACGAACGAGATAATACAACTATCGACGAGGTGATGGAGACTGTACGTCGTGAGATTAGTGAATATCCTGAATGTAAAGTCTATTTGTCTACACCGCCAGTTATCCCTGGTCTGGGTACGTCGGGCGGTTTTGAGATGCAACTGGAGGCACGTGGTGAGGCTACTTTTGATGACCTGGTGCGTGCTACGGACACATTGATGTATTATGCTTCACAGTGTAAGGAAATTGAAGGATTGTCGTCTTCGCTCCAGGCTGAGATTCCCCAGCTCTATTTTGATGTGGATCGCGATAAGGTGAAACTATCAGGCGTGCCGATGGCTGATGTTTTCTCGACGATGAAAGCTTATACGGGTTCGGTTTATGTGAACGACTTTAATATGTTCAACCGCGTCTATCGTGTCTATTTGCAGGCTGAAGCTCCTTATCGTGAGCATCGCGACAATATCGGTCTTTATTTCGTACGTGGTAGCGATGGCGACATGATTCCGCTTACGTCGCTCGGAACGACGGAATATACTACCGGTCCGGGAAGCATCAAGCGATTTAATATGTTCAATGCTTCTGTTATTCGTGGTACGGCTGCCAATGGTGCTAGCTCCGGACAGGTGATGGAATTGCTGGAGCGTATTGCTCGCGACCACTTGCCCGACAATATCGGGGTAGAATGGAGTGGCTTGTCTTATCAGGAAAAACAGGCCGGGGGACAAACCGGACTTATCTTGGGATTGGTATTCCTCTTCGTCTTCCTCTTCCTGGCTGCTCTGTACGAGAGCTGGAGCGTGCCTATCGCTGTGCTCATCTCTCTGCCCATCGCTGTATTGGGTGCTTATGCCGGTATTTCGGTCTGTGGACTGGAGAACGACACCTATTTCCAGATCGGCCTGGTAATGCTCATCGGTCTGGCTGCCAAGAATGCCATCTTGATTGTTGAATTCGCCAAGGACGAGGTGGACCGCGGTAGCGACATTGTTGAAGCTGCACTCCATGCCGCTCACTTGCGCTTCAGACCCATCCTGATGACATCGTTGGCCTTTATCCTCGGTATGCTTCCGATGGTCATTGCTACCGGTCCGGGTTCGGCCAGCCGCCAGGCTATCGGTACGGGCGTATTCTTTGGAATGATAGTGGCCGTAACTGTTGGTATTTTGCTGGTGCCTTTCTTCTTCGTGATGATCTACAAGATGAAGCACAAGATGCGTGCCCCCAAACTGAACCTGCAACCCTTTAAAAAGAAGAAATGATGATGAAACGTACGATATGTTACCCGATATGCCTGCTGGCCGCGCTGATAGTGTTGGCCGGATGCCAGCTGGGCAAACACTATACCCGTCCCGACTTGGATCTGCCCGCGACGTTGGGTAGCCAGACGGCCGACGATTCGGCTTCGCTGGCCGATATGGCTTGGGAAGAACTCTACACCGACACTCTGCTACAGGGGCTTATCCGCAAGACGTTGGAATATAATAAAGATATGCAGATGGCTGCCGCCCGCGTCAAAGAACTGGCTGCGATGAAGCGCATCGATGTGGCCAACATGTTCCCGCAGATTGGGGCCAAGGTTTACCTCGAACCGGAGCACGAAAACTACGGAGGTAACAATCCTAAGAGCAGTAACGAGTTCGGCGTCAAGGCATCGGCTACGTGGGAGCTCGACCTGTGGGGCAACCTGCGCTGGGCACGCGACAAGAGCCTGGCCGACTTCATGGGCTCCATCGAGAACCGGCGTGCCTTGCAGATGAGTCTTATCGCACAGGTAGCGCAGGCCTACTTCGAGTTGGTGGCGCTGGACAACGAACTGGCCATCGTGCGTCAGACCGTCGAAGCCCGCCGCGAGAGCCTTCACCTGGTCCGTCTGCGCCGTGAAGCCGGACTTATCTCCGAAATTCCCCTCCGCCAGGCGCAGGTGGAATTGGCCAAGACCGTGACCCTCGTGCCCGACCTCGAACGCAAGATTACGCTCAAGGAAAACGAACTGGCCTTCCTGACGGGCGAATATCCCCATGCCATCGCCCGTGCCAGCCAGGCGGCCGATGTACAGCTGCCCGATGCCCTGCCCGTAGGCATGCCCAGTACGCTGCTGGAACGCCGCCCCGACGTACGCCAGGCCGAGCAGGCACTTATTGCCGCCAATGCGCAGGTGGGTATGGCCTTCACCGCCCTCTTCCCCCGCATCGCACTTACGGCTACGGCAGGAAGCGAGAGCGGCGAGCTGGGTGACATCCTGAAGTCGCCCTACCACCTCTTCTCGGCCAACCTGCTGCAACCCATCTTCGCCATGGGCAAGAACCGTGCCATGCTCAAGGCCAAGAAGGCTGCTTTCGAGGGAGCCACGCATGCCTACGAGAAGGCCGTGCTCAGCGCCTTCAAGGATGCCTACAACGCCATTACGGAGTTCAACAAGATAAAGGACATCTACGATACCCGCCTCCGGCTGGAGCAGGCGGCCAAGACGACGCTCGAACTGGCCCAGCTGCAGTACGTCAACGGTGCCATCGGCTACATCGACCTGCTCGACGCCCAGCGTACCTACTTCGACGCCCAGCTCAGCCTGAGCTATGCCGTACGCGACAAGCGCATCACGATGGTCAACCTCTACAAGGCCCTCGGCGGAGGGTGGGAGTAGGAAAGGTTGTTCTTTGTTTCCATACAGAGCCTCCACGGTTGCCGACATGCAGCCGTGGAGGCTCGTTTTTTTTTTTACATATTCTCCTGCTGCCTTCCCCCTGTTCCGCTTGCCCGTGCCGGCCCCCGCAGCGGCCCGAAGGGGGTGACAGGCCCCGACGGCCCCTTTGAGGGCGACTATAACATACGGCGCATGTCAAAACGTTGTTTTTCAGCGGTTTGATGTTTTGCATGCGCCGTATGTTATAATCGGGCAGACA
>NZ_JAAZTS010000029.1 GCF_019239235.1 Caecibacteroides pullorum
CCCGCCTGATGTCTGCGGCAGATATTTATGCCATATTAAAAAGGAAGAATCCAGCTGCTTTGAAAGATTGCTCCTGTACTTCGTTCAGCCGCCTGTTGGCCCAGTTGGGACGGAGGGTACACACAAGGTATGGCAATGGGTATTGGGTGAAGAAAATATAAATTGATATAGTCCATAAAAAGCAAAGACTGCCCACTGAACCACTGTAATGGTTGGGGCAGTCTGTTCCTGATACAATCTTTACCTGAATACCATTCCTCCGAGAAAGGAGGCATGACGGTAAAGCCAAACTACGTTCTTAAGAGATTGATTAAAGGTCAGTAGAATTAGGATATCTATCAAAGATTTACCATACAGGTAAATTAAACTGTTGTATCTCAGCCTCTGTATGTTCTGTACGGAAAATCTCCAGTACTCTCTTTATGATTTCAGGATGAGCCGCAGCCACATTATTCTGTTCGCGAGGATCTACGGACAAATCATATAGCTCAACATCCTGATTACCTTTACGAACATTCTTCACGAATGCTTTCCAATTACCCATGCGAACGGCCTTCTGACCACCGGCTTCCGGATATTCCCAATACAGGAAATCATGTTTTTCCTGCTTGTTATCCTCTCCAAGCATAGTAGGAAGCATGCTAATACCATCTGTCGGAGGACATTCCACACCGGCAACATCACACATCGTAGGCATCATATCCCAAAATGCAGAAAGAAGATCGGACTGACTGCCGGCTTCAATATGATTCGGCCAGCAAGCGATCATCGGAACACGGATACCACCTTCACGTAAGGAACATTTGCCCCAACCTGTTTCACTCTTAAACGGTTTGGCACTATCGAAGAACGGAGAATCGGAACCTCCATTGAACGTAGGACCATTATCACTAGTAAAAATTATAAGTGTATTTTCATATAAACCCAATTCTTTCAACTTGGCGACCAAACCACCTATTTGCTCATCCCAATGACTGATCATGGCTGCATAAGTGGCACGAGGATAACGGCAGGGGAAATAGCCCTTATCACCAATATAAGGTTCCTCGTCACCAAATTTCTCAACATAATGCTTAATCCATCTTTCAGGGGCTTGCAGAGGTACGTGAGGAACGGGAGTGGTCCAGAACAAGGTAAAAGGCTCATCTTTGGAACGCTCCACAAAATCCAGTATCTCCTGATACATCAGATCCGGAGCATATTGCTTCTGAACATACTTGACATAACTCTTCTCATCACGCGGATCTGCCCCCTTGTCAAGTTTTGTACCCGGTACTAAAAGATGGTTCTCCAGGTATTCACGCTGCTCATTACGCCACAAGAAAGGCGGGAAATAAGTGTGGGCCTGACGTTGGCAATTGTAGCCATAGAAGAAATCAAATCCCATCTTGTTGGGCGTACTGACAGAACCAGGATAGCCCAATCCCCACTTGCCGATGCAAGCGGTTGTATATCCGGCTTCTTTCAATTTACGGGGAATCATTATTGTATTGGCCGGAACAGGACGTTGTCCTTCCAACGAAGAATCGGCCAACATCGCCTCATGGCTCCAGACTTCTCCACGCTCGGCACACTCGTCATTTCCACGAATATAGGCATGTCCCATGTGCAACCCTGTAAAGAGAGAACAGCGTGAAGGGGCAGAAACGGCCTGACCACTGTAATGGTTTGTAAAGCACATACCTTCTTGAGCCAGACGGTCTATATTCGGAGTCTCAATTTTCTCCTGACCGAAACAACCGATATCTGCACGGCCTAAGTCATCGGCTAAAATGTAAATGATATTAGGTTTCTTGACTTCATTCTGACTCGTACACGAAGCCAAAGTAAGAGTTGCAGGTAAAACACCTGCAACTGCTGTTTTTATCAAAGAACTATTCATACTAACTAAATATTTAATTAATTGGTTTCAGGATAACCCGGGTTCTGTTTCAATTTATCATTCAATACCAAATCCTCAATAGGTAAAGGATACAAATAATATTTATCCAACCAACCCGGATCTGGAATACCCATCTGAGGATTCGTAGCCGTACCATAAATAATAATTCGGCCAGACTCTCCTTTATCCAAAGCCAATGGGAATTTACTGATATCCGGATTCTTTTGATGATATGTATTTTCTACATCACTTTTGCTACTCAAATAAACCCCTTTAGGTACTTTATTTAAATATTCACCTTTCTTCCAACGACGGATATCTCGGAAACGGAATCCTTCTGCCATCAACTCCACACGACGTTCACGACGAATTTCCCATAAAACAGGATCAACATCACTATCACGAGTAGGATCAAAGCCTGCCGTTATTTCTGAAACTTTCATATCAGCAATATGAGCACGCTTACGAAGTTTATTGATTGTAGCATCAGCAACTCCTTGATCAAATCGCCCTAATTCAAATGCCGCTTCAGCATGATTAATCAAAATTTCTCCCATTCGGAATATAGGCGCATCTGTATCAGCTTGCCCTGAAGCAATATTACTAGAAGTATTATAATATTTCCATAAATAATATCCACCCAAAGAATTTACATAAATCTGTCCTAAATTATAACGATTATCAGCTAGATGAGGAACTTCACCAATCATTTTTCCTTCCCACTGAAGAATGGGAAGTTTCTTTTCCGAGCCATCTTCCGTACAAATTTCATCCATCAAATCCAAAAAACGAGAATCCTCAGGGTATTCTGTTCGCATAAAATTCGGATACCATGCAGCTCCTGTGCAAGGCTCTCCTTTGCTATTATATATTCGATAAGGAGGCACTACTGTATAATACAAACGACGATCACGATTTATAAACTCCACATTCATTGGAGCATCCCCTGTTGTCTTATCACCCATAAAGACATCACTGGTATAAATAGGCTTACCATCTGTACAAAGATATGATTTTACCAAATCAGCCGTAGGATGATTACCCAATGCATACGCACGAGTATATCGAATATAAAGATGCCCATAGCCTGAAGTATTCTGATAATCCCTATAAAGAATAATACCTGGCTTTTTAGCTAGGCTCAAAGAATTAAATACAGCATCATAACTAGGAATCAACTCCGTATATTTCTTCATCAACTCAGAAGAAGCGTCAAAACTAGCCTGTAAATATTTATTATATTCTGAATCTGTAGACAGATTATGATACTTTTGCCAAGTGCCTTCAAACAAGCCAAAACGAGAGATTAAAGCGTTAATACAATCTACGTTAATCGTATTTTCACCATCATTTTGATTTCCAATATGATCACGAGCATACTCCAATAACTCTAAAATCTTAGCAGCCAACTCCAATCTAGGAGTAGCAGCTTTATAGAGTTCTTCTTTATCTCCATCTGTAATATAATGTTCCAAATAAGGAACATCACCAAAACGGTCCATTAACCAGAAATAATCTAGAGCCTTAAAGAAATACCCTACACTCCTCCAATGTTCTTTTTGTTCCTCTGTCAATTGTGAACCATCAATATGATCCAACATCAGATTCAATGCACGAATCGTACTAAAATTCCAACCGCCTCCACTAGTAGGAACTACAACCTTATCCCAGGCATATTTATTTGTAGAATTAATAGACAACTGGCCACATGTATTATCCGAATAAGAATCCGTAAAATCAGCATTGTAATTAGAATAATCATAAACCATAAATGAGCGATTCACATAGAACTGCCACATATAAGTTTTAAAATTCTCATTATTTGTAAAAACTGTTTCTACAGTCTGCTGATCAAGCGGTGTACGATCCATAAAGTCATTGTTTAAACAAGAAGAACAAATGCCTAAACAAGCGAATAGAACTATATTCTTAAAATTCATACGATCAATTTTATAGATTAAAAACTTACATTAATACCAAAAGAGAATTGCCTCATCAAAGGATATCCATACATTCCACTGTAAGAATCTCCTGCCATACCAGAAGCTATAGACAAACCACCTACCGATGTATCAAAAGCATCTGGCATATAACCTTTAGGAAGATGATGGAATGTAAACAAATTTTCAGCACTAAAGAATGCACGTAAAGAGGACAAATACATTTTCTTACAAATTGTTTTAGGAACATTATAGCCCAATGTAATATTCTTCAATCGTAAATAAGAGCCATCACGAACATATTTCGTTTGCCTGTTCGTATTACCACCCGTACTCAGTTTTGCTGAGATACGAGGATAAAAGGCATCAGGATTATCCGGTGTCCAATGGTCAAGCATGTATGTTTCTATACCTTTCACATATTCACCTTGCTTGGGGAAGAGAGGGAGCCACATATCACGCTTACCTACACCATTAAAAAAGATAGAAAAATCAAAATCTTTATACTTAGCTGTCCCCGTAATACCATACTGATAACGAGGGGTACGATTTCCAATAACAACTTGATCACCGGGATTAGATATCGTATTATCACCAACATTGATCTCACCACTATTATCTTGGTCAACATATATTACATCTCCCGGATATACTTTCTGTTGTCCTTGTAATAAAGGTATCCCATCTTTTATCGTCCCATCAGGATTGAAATCTGCTTTCGTCAAATAACGATCAGTCTCATATCCCCAAATTTCACCATACTTCATTCCCTCACGAAGAGCCAAATTATCACCACTTGTTAATAGACCTGTTGGATTATAATAATCTGTAATTTCAGAAGTAGAGTCATATAAATTCAATCCTAAAGAATAACTAAAGTCCTTACCAATCTTATCATTCCATGTTACGTTCAATTCCCAACCTTTTGTTCGAAGACTGGCCACATTTCCTTTTGGGGTAGCTGCTCCTAAAACAGAAGGTAAAGGTGTTGTATTGGCCAACATATCTTTCGTGTCACGAATATAATAATCTCCAGAAAGTGATAAACGATCAAAGAGCATCATATCCAAACCTACATTTATGGTGCTTACCGTCTCCCAAGTGAAAGAAGAGCTAACCAAAGCAGGAACCGTAAATGAAGTTACCCAATCAGTCTGTCCTGGTAATATCCATTTAGGCTTTGAGGTATCAATAGTACTAATATACGGATAATAACCGCCAACATTCTGATTTCCAATATTTCCCCATGAAGCTCTTAACTTAAAATTATTTACGACAGGCCGTATATTTTCCCAAAAGCCCTCCTCTGACATACGCCAAGCTGCTGAAAAAGAAGGAAAGAATCCAAACCGATCATTCTTAGGGAAACGAGAAGAACCATCATATCGCCCATTAGCCTCAAACAAATAACGTCCTTTATATGAATAATTTAAGCGGAAAAACAAGCTTCGTAAAGCCAATTCTTGGAACTCATCAGAAGTCTGCATTTCTCCACTTGACTGAGACAAAGAAGGAAGATCTGGATTAATCAATCCCTTACGAGTACCCTGCAACAATTCAAAATGATATGATTCTTGATTAAAACCTGCCATTACAGAAAAATCATGTTGATCAAAAGTTTTCTCATAAGTAGAAAAAACATTAATAATATGTCGCTCATCAAACTGATTTTTCATTGTATAACTACTGGTTCCATTTACCGTCTTAAGCCCCCAATCATTAGAATCCAATGTTGTAACTGTCTTGTTTACAGAACGACTTGACCCCCAGTTGCGATTATACGTATATTCACCTGTTATTGTCCAATCCTTTAACGGTTTTACTATCAAGCGTCCTAATAAGCGAATATTACTTACACGAGTTATTACAGGTTCATGCAATTCAATGGCATGGCGAGGAGTTGAAAAATAATATTCAGTCGGATCATCTTGACTACGGGTTCCTTTTCCAAGTGGGGCCATTGCCATCGTTTCACCTATATTTCCCCAAATATTATAATTACCAACGCTACCTGTAGCCGTTGACATTTCTGTATTTGTATATTTAATATCTGCTTGAGCTGTCAACCAAGAAGTTCCTTCCAAACTAACAAAAGAGCTAGCATTATAACGAGTATAACTATCTTTATCCGTAACTAAAATACCATTGTTATTGGTTGTACCCATAGATATACGATAAGAAGTCTTACTACTACCACCAGCTAACGATACATTATGTTGTTGTTGAAAACCGAAATTAGCCAACATATCATCGTAAGCATCTGTATGTGCCAAATTATAGCGATAACCATCTTCTCCCCAAACATATCCTTCCGGATGCTTACCTTCCAGTTCATATTCATCTAAATATTGTTTCCACAAAGCAACATTTTGACCGCCAAAATAAGTTTCTATCCCCAAATCATCAAAATAAGATAAAGTCTGACGAGGGGTTACCATTTCAGGTCTTTCTGCAACCTGAGAGAATGAGAAATTATTACTATAAGTTACTTTTACTGGCGTATCTTTCTTTCCCTGTTTAGTTGTTACCAAAATAACACCAAAAGCAGCACGAGCACCGTAAATAGCAGATGCAGCAGCATCTTTTAAGACAGAAACACTCTCTATATCATTAGGATCAACCAAATCTAGATCCATAGGTACATTATCAACCAAAACTAACGGCCCCCCCCCATTAATACTGGTTACACCTCGAATATTTGTATTTATACTTACACCTGGTTTTCCCGAATTTTTATTAATCTGTAAACCAGGAATATTTCCTTCCAAGGCTTCCAAAGCTGAACTAACTGGGCGATTTCCAAGAACATCGTCCATTTTAACACTAGCTACAGCTCCTGTTAAATTCACTTTTTTCTGTGTACCATATCCAACAACAACCACTTCATCAAGCATCTCCGTATCTTCTTTCAAAATAACGTTTAAAGAAGATTTTCCATCTATAGGCACTTCCAAAGTTTGAAAACCAATATAAGAAACAGTCAGTTGACCATCTTCTGGCACCTCTAGCGTAAAGTTTCCATCAATATCCGTAATACAGCCAATAGTAGTACCTGTCACCTTAACATTGGCACCAATTATCGACTCTCCACTAGTAGATTTTACCGTACCCGATACACGCTTTGTCTTCGACGGAGAAGCCTGCTCCGCTTTATCACTAATAACGATGGATTTAGAGGAGACAATGGTATACGTCAAATTACGTCCCTTCAAAGCTTCGTTGAGCACAACAGAAACACCGACCTGACGTTTCGAAATGGTAATGTCATTTTTGTCATCCACCAACGTATTCCGATAGGAGAAACGATAGGTAGTCTGTCCCTCAATACTCTTGAAAACTTGCTTCAAGGTAGCGTTCTTCAGCTCGACAGTTACTTTCTGCTCTTGAGCAAAAGCTGTCATAATGCCTATACAGAAGAAACAAACCGCCACGCAAAGCAATCTCTGCAACTTTAATTGATTATTCATGTTTCTTTTCGGTTATTAGATTAATGATTACTGAAAATTAAAAGGTTTAACAAGCTTGTCTATAAGTAAAGACAAGACTAAAGCAAATTCGTACCAAAGAAAACACATGTTAAAGAACATATAAAACAAAAAAATCCTATTCCCGTACATAAAGCTTAAAGCACTATGCTGAGAAATAGGATTTAACCCAATGCTACCCTATCCAATCTTTAGTGTAAATTCACCAACCTTATGGTTCCATCCTTCAACGTGGCCTTCAGATGATACGAGTGTTCGATCACTTCCAATACTTCATTGATATTCGTACGACTCAGAACCCCTGTAAACAAATCATCCTGATAGTTTAATCCTTTTGTCTCTATAGCAATAGACACATGATAGATCTCCTCTATCTCTTCTAGAACCTCCGCAAACGGTACATTACGGAATACCAATTCCCCACGTCTCCAGGCAGAAGCATCTGTGGTATAACTACTTTCCTCAACAGTTACGGTTCCATGTATCTGATCTAAAATTGCTTTCTGATTGGGTGACAAGATAACACCCTGCCCGGTCTTCAAGGATTGGAAACGAACACTGCCTTCCTCCAAAGAAAGTTCTGCTGTGGCGTCGGCTGAACGGGCACGAAGATTAAAAGTGGTTCCCAACACAGATACTTTCAATCCTTTTGCAGTAATGGAGAAGGGACTGGAAGGATTCTTGGCTACACGAAAATAGCCTTCACCATCGAATGCCACCCGACGTTCGTCAGAATTGAAATTGGACAAATTATAAGAAAGGCGTGACTCGGCATTCAACGTTACTTGTGTACCATCCGGCAGAGAAATAGTTACCTGTTCTCCCTTACCTGTAGTGGCCACAAAATCTTTCTGAGAAAGAACGGTATTCTCCTGATACAAATAAACGGTAGCGATCATAAAAAGAGGAAGAAGGACAGCTGCCGCGATCCGAAGCACCTTCCAATAGAGAGGTACAACTCGATGCGAAGGGAAAAGCCGTTGGTCAATCCGCATCTTCAGTTCATCCAAACAATGGGTATCGCTCGAAGAAGCCTCAGCAGACTCCCAAGCTTCACGCAACGAATCCTCCAAACGGTCATCACTCATCGAGTTAACTTCCTCACGCAAACGTCTTAGTTCGTCAGGAGTCAAGTTGTCGTTTCTATATTTTTGTTGCAGTTTATCCATATTGTTCACAGTCTATTAGTAAAGACATTATTTTTGCTTCGACGTACCATGCTAAAGCCATCTATTCACAATATTTAATATCAAGCCTGCCACAGAAAGTACCAGAACCTTGGCAAGTAGTTCACGAAGAGTTTTCAATCCCACGGAAAGTTGATTCTTTACCGTCTGTTCGCTCAACGAAAGACGTTCGGCTATCTCTTTATTGGATAGTTGAGAGAAACGCGAAAGAGTAATGACGCGTTGTTGGGTAGAAGGCAGCCGACGAATGGCATCCTTGACAATCTTTACATATTGTTCGTATTCTACCCGATCACAATCCTCGCCTGCAGACAGTTCATTCTGGTAATCCACATAATCTTCGTAAACAGGAGAATTAAGGGTAGAGCGATAGGCATTGATAACGCGATGTTTAGAAATGGTGAACAACAAAGAATGCAAGGTCTCTTCCTGACGAATGGTTTCACGACTGTTCCATAAAGCAACAAACACATCCTGCACAATCTCCTCTGCATCCTCACGAGATTTGGTATAATGTACGCAATAGGCCAGCAACCGACTGGCATAAAGCTTGTATATCCGGTCGAAAGCTTCCTTAGAGCCACGCTTCAGTTCCGCAATCAATGTATGTTCTCCCTGTAATGTCATTTCATATCAAAGGTATCAAGGCTTAATATCTGCATATACAACGGGCAAAAATAGATTTTTTTAGTTAATCTCAACACATTCTCCTACTAAAATCTCTTAGCTCCCAGCCAAGTCAGCTTCTTCCAGACCCATTCCAACGGTCCTTGCCTGTGACGACTGAGCCACCAGCGGCTGAAAAGGAGCTGAAGCATAAAGATACCCAAAGCTATCAGCAGACAGAGCGTGGCGCCCGTATAGCGATACAACCCCAAACCGAAACCATAAAACAGAGTCACACCGACAATGGACTGAAGAATATAGTTCGTGAGGCTCATCCTGCCATAGGGAATGAACAGACGCTGAAACTTGAAACCCTCTCCTCGATCGTACCAAATCAGAGTGAACAAGCCGACAAGCACCACCATAAGCAAGAAGTTACTGATAGAAGGAAGAGCGATGTCGAGCGGCATGGCCAGCCGTGGGCAACCCTCCACCCAGGCCGGATAGGCACTCCTCACGATGTGGAAAGGTACAAACAGCACGGCAGCCCATAGCACCAGCCACTTCCAACGGCGTATGGAGGCCGGCGTATTCCTGAAGAGTTGCTCCCGACCAGCCACCATGCCGAAGAGGAACAAGCCTCCTATCTGAAAAATGCGACCGTTCTCTATCTGCCACAAGTTGCCGTAAAGCTGGCCGTAAGTGATGTTCGACACGATAACTTCCCACACATTACCCGACTCCATGACAGGCTTGGCCAACTTGGCATAGGTCAACCAATGATTTCCATAATTAAGGAAAGGAATATCCAACAGAGTGCATAGCAAACGAATCCACTCCAAAGGCTGAAGAATCATGATAACAGCCACCGTCAGTACCACGCGGGTGGACAAACGACAAAGAGCCACTAACAAAAGCCCCATTACCGAATAGAGCAACAAGATATCGCCATTGTAGAAAAGAGAATGCAGCTGCGAGAAAAGCAGCAGTAGAAACATACGCCAGACAAACCGCCCCCTGAAAGGCATGCCCCGACGGGCCGCATTGTCGAGCTGAATGAAGAAGCTGAAGCCGAAAAGCAGGGAGAAGGTAGAGAAAGCCTTCCCTGCCAGCAAGAACCAGGTGGTATTCCATACCTCTCTATCTAAGGCCGTTAGCCACTGGGGAGCACTTTCGGGAATGTAATACAGATTGTAATGCTCAAAACAATGTACAATCACAATGGCACACAAGGCCAGGCCGCGCAAGGCGTCGACCACTTCGATGCGGTTTGTCTGTGTCTGATTCATCCTTCTTTTCCGTTAAACGAATACGTTTATATTTTTTAATCTTATGACCTCACATAGAAAAGCAGCGCTTTACGAGGAGGAAAACACCGTTTTCCCTGGTGGAAAGCATTGCTTTCGTTCAGACGCCTAATTTACATAGTTTAATCGTCTGTTGCAAGCGAAAGGTCACGCAAACGAATAATATATTCATCATCCCGCTGAAAATTCGAAGATTATCGGTACATTTGTCACGCAAAAAAAGAAAGAACACTACTATGACCCACCGTCTGAACACCAACAAACAATTCATGATAGGCAACGGCATCCTGGCCTTTGCCGTCATCTTCGTGGTTGTCCTTTTCGTCTACATGAGCATGCGCCTGCAAAATGACGAAAACCGTCGCTATGCCGAACACTATACCGTCTCGCTGGTCAAGGGATTCGAAGGCGACTCCGTATCTATATACCTCAATGACAGCCTATTGCTGAACAAGACCATCGACCGTTCGCCATTCGACCTCGAAGTGCGACGCTTTGCCGAAGAAAGTGCCCTGATGATTGTAGACAATGCGACAGAAAAATTATCACTCTTCGAACTGAGTGAAAAGGGAGGCACTTACCGTTTCGAAAAGGAAGGGGAAACAGTGAAACAACTGCCTCAAGAATAACGTCTGTCTTCACAACGAGGCAGAAAACGCCTTCAGTTCCTGCCTCAGAGCCTCGCATCGACCTTCAGTCAGGCGGTCAAGCATTTCCCAAAACTCCGCACCATGGTTCATAATGCGCGTATGCGTCAGCTCGTGCAAAAGCACATAATCAATAAGGTGTTGCGGCAGGAGCAACAAATAATAGGACAAGTTGATATCCCTGCGCGTAGAGCAACTGCCCCAACGGCCGGAGCTGGAGTTAACCTTTACCTCGTGGAAAGGCAAGCCATGTTGCTTCGACAAGGCATACAGGCGAGGGGGCAACACTAGCTTGGCATTCTTCCGCAAGGCCTCACCTATCACCTTCTTCAGCCAAACTTGAAGTTGGGGATTGGAAAAATCAGTACCTCTTGGACACAGAATCTGCATCATCCCCGGCTCCGAACGTGCCTGAAACTGACGAATATCCCGCTCTACCAAGGTCAGTTTAAAGTACTCCGCCTCAATCCGATAGTTCAAATCTATCAGCTTTTCGCTTCGACGCGCCTGCGTTTCACGCAGACGGGGGCGCAAAGTTTCCAATCCTTTAGTCACATCACTCCACGTTGCTCCCAAAGGGACGGTCACAACAAAACCGCCCTCTACTGCCCGAAATATCAGCCGCCGCGCACGAGCATTGACTCGCACCACGATACTCCCCAGTTCGGCATCCGTAACCGATTGGCCCGTCATGCATCGTTGTTTGCCTTCCATCATCCTTGCCTCTATTGAGTTTCGACTGCAAATGAACAAACTTCCGCACAAAACCACAAAACTTTTGTGCACAAAAGCGAACACACTGTCCGATTATGAACAATCCATATTTTCATTCGCCACTCATAATCAAACAATTACATTTTTGGTACGATTCTTGCACCTACGAAAACAGAAAATAAAAACAAAAAAAGACGCCAGCCGTTGCAACGTTCGGCAGCCGGTTTTCGTCTAATAAATAAAGCAAGAAAATAACATTTAAATATCGACGAATATGAAAAAGTTTACAACACTTACCTCTATCTTCCTACTAACAACCGTTTTGAGTGCCTGCGCACAATCGTATAGTCACCATTTCAATTCAGGCAACAGTTGGCTGGGCGGCAAGGAAGTCAAAGCAAGTAAAAACTACGTGACCAAACGAATCAAGGTTAGCGACTTTGACCAGATAGCCGTCAGTGGTAGTCTCGACGTCACCTATACACAGCAATCGGGCAAACCAAAAGTGGAAATCTATACATCAGACAACATTGTCGACCTGCTCGACATTTACGTCAAGAACGGCAAACTGAATCTGGGGTTCAAGAAGAACGTGAAGGTGTCCTACAACAAACTGGAGATCCGAGTAACATCAGAAGATCTGAATGCAGTCAACGTAGCAGGATCGGGCGACTTCAAATTCACCAACGGACTGAAAACCGACCAACTGAAGATGAACGTAGCAGGATCGGGCGACATTACGGCAAGCAACATACAATGTTCGCAAGTATTTACAGCCAACGTAGCAGGTTCGGGCGACATCGAATGCAAACAGCTTAAAGCGGCCGACATGGATATCTCTGTAGCAGGATCGGGTGATCTGAAGATTGAAAACGCTCTAGTTACGTCAGCCAATGCAAGCGTAGCAGGATCGGGCACCGTGAAAATCAGCGGCAATGCCGACAAAGCCAATTATAGTGTGGCTGGATCAGGCGACCTCTATGCCAATGACTTCAAAGTACAAAACATATCAGCCAGCGTAGCAGGATCGGGCGATATCAAATGCCATGCTGTAGAACATTTAAAAGCACGTGTCAGCGGAAGTGGAACCATTGGCTACAAAGGAGATCCGGAGTTAGACTATCCTGAGAAGAAAAAGGTATATAAATTATAACAACAACTAAACCGACAAATTCTCTCTGACCTCTGCCTACAGGCAGACAAAACTCTCTAACATGTGAAGGAAGGCACACTTAAGGTTGCCTTCCTTTACTTTTTTATACAAATTACCATAAAAATAAAGGGACGCTGCATCACGCGGCATCCCATTTATTTTTAGTTAGTTTTTATAAGATTTTGAGAGAATTGAAACTTCACAGCCTCAAGTCGTTTTAATAAAGCACACTAACTATTTTTTAAAGCAAATGAAAATGTATATTTAAAAACAATGAAAATTCATCTTTTTTCGGTCTCCCCTTTCTTGTCAACACGAGCCAAACTATCCATTAGTTCTTTTTCATGACTATCTGCCGGATTACCCGAAAGTGCTACTGAAGGTGTAGACATCTGTTTCCCAATCGTATCAAGAGAAACGACTCCTGCATTATTATCAAAAACAGAGTGTTGCATGACATTGCCCAATGAAAACATCAAGGCTATCACTGCAGCCGCCTTAAACAACGGCATGAAACGTGAGGATAATGTCATACGACGAGCTTTGACAACAGGTACTTCTACCTGCGCCAGCACCTTCTGGTCGAAATCCTCGCCCAAGCCGTCTTGTTGCAGGAACTCCTGATATACGAACAGATCCTTGTAACGGAGCAAGTGTGCCGGCACATCTTCGTTATTGAAAAACGAACGAAGCTGTGCTTCCTCTTCTTGGGAAGTATCGCACTGCCAATAACGTTCCAATAATTGTTCTATATAATTAGAGTCCATAATTATCTATATCTATAAATTTCTGTTTTACCTTTTGCCTAGCTCTGAACAAGTTTACTTTGACCTGCTCTTCCGTCAACCGTAAGGCAGCAGCTATCTCTTTATAACTCTTACCCTCCACGTCACGCAATTGCATAATCAATCGTTGCTTCTCAGGCAATTCACCGACCAATCTGTGCACGAGTTTCAACCGTTCCTTGTTCACCAATCGATCATATGGGCTTGATGCATCAGGCGTCTGTTCTGCTTCTATGGTCAGTTTCACCGTTTGCGAGTCTTTCTTCTCACTGCGGTCGATTGCCAAGTTGCGAGCCACTGTTAGACAATAAGCCTCTACCGACCCCAACTCATCCCATTCATCACGCTTATTCCAGACACGTATCA
This sequence comes from Caecibacteroides pullorum, assembly GCF_019239235.1. Classification (GTDB taxonomy): domain Bacteria; phylum Bacteroidota; class Bacteroidia; order Bacteroidales; family Bacteroidaceae; genus Bacteroides; species Bacteroides pullorum. The sequence goes on from NZ_JAAZTS010000029.1 coordinate 14,073, forward strand.
TCGTCTCCTGCACAATATCCTCCGCCTCTGCTCTGTCGAAAGTTATCCGCAGAGCCAACCGAAAGAGTTTATCTTTCAGCGGAAGAATATCTTTGCGAAAGTCGATTTTCTGCATCTTCTAATGAATTGACGGTTCAGCAGGATAAAAGTTACAGTAGATAGTTACTTTTTTTCAAATTATTTTCGGATACGGGTACCTCCCTGTTCGTTGATAGCTGATGCTAAGGTAATTACGACCTCGGACACACCTGCTTCCAAGGCCTCAAAAGAGTTCTCCAGTTTGGGAATCATGCCACCTTGTATCACACCGTCAGCTACCAATTGATGGAATTCAACCTGATTGATTGTAGGGATAACGCTGTCATCGTCGTTCTCATCGCGTAACACACCTTTTTTCTCGAAACAATAAACCAAAGTGACATCAAACAAGGCTGACAAAGCCTTGGCTGTTTCGCCCGCAATGGTATCAGCATTGGTATTGAGCATGTGGCCTTCTCCATCGTGGGTCAAGGGAGCCATAACAGGCACTACACCTTTGGCTATCAAATCGCCCAGCAGCATAGCATTGACTTGTTTTACATCGCCCACAAAACCATAGTCGATGTCTTTCACTGGGCGTTTTACAGAACGAATGACATCCATGTCGGCTCCTGTCAATCCCAAGGCATTGACACCACGTGCCTGCAAACCAGCCACAATGTTTTTGTTTACCAGACCACCATAGACCATCGTTACAACCTTCAGCGTCTCGGCATCGGTAATGCGGCGACCGTTCACCATGTGACTCTCGATACCCAGTCGTTCAGCCAGTTTCGTAGCCGAGCGACCTCCACCGTGTACCAGCACTTTGTATCCTTCAATGGCTGCAAAGTCGTCCAACAATTTATAAAGGGTAGTTTCCTCCTCTACAATCTTGCCGCCTACTTTGATGAGTGTGAGTTTCTCTTTCATTATTTTAATATATATGTTATTTACCACAGAGGACACAGAGTAACACAGAGCCTCATTCTCCTCTGTGTTACTCTGTGTCCTCTATGGTGATAAATTGTTATTCCAAATAAGTATATCCGTATAGACCCGAACGGTAATTAGCCAGGAATTCCTTGCCTTCCTCAAGCGAAATGCGTCCTTCCTTGACGGACTGAGTTACCCATGTCTCAAGTTTACGCACCAGCTTCTTAGGATTATACTGTACATAGTCAAGCACCTCGGCCACCGTCTCACCGTCGATGAGTTGGTCGATGGAGTAGCCCTTGGAGTTGACAGAAACATGCACGGCATTCGTATCACCGAAGAGGTTGTGCATATCGCCCAAGATTTCCTGATAAGCTCCCACGAGGAAGACGGCCACGTAGTAGTTTTCCTTGTCACGCAGGGAGTGCAAAGGCAAGGTCGTGGCATCAGGACGGGAAGTGACGAAGTTGGCAATCTTGCCATCGGAATCGCACGTCATGTCCTGAAGCGTAGCCTCGCGGTCGGGTTTCTCGTCCAGGCGCTGGATGGGCATGATGGGGAACATCTGGTCGATGGCCCACGAGTCGGGTAGTGACTGGAAGAGTGAAAAGTTGCAGAAGTACTTATCTGCCAACAGCTTGTTCAACTTACGGAACTCCTCAGGACAGTGTTTCAGCCCACTGGCAATGGAGTTGATTTCACGGCAAATACTCCAATAGAGTTTTTCTATTTGGGCACGGGTATTCAGATCCACGATGCCGTGGCTGAAAAGGTCGAGCGCCTCCTCGCGTATCTGCTGGGCATCGTGCCAGGGTTCGAGCATGCTGCGCTGGCTCAGGTTGTCCCAGATGTCATAGAGTTCCTTCACCAGCTCGTGGGCATCCTCACCTGGCTCCCAGTCGTCGTCCATCTGCGGCAGGGAAGCCGTCTCCAGCACCTCGAAGATGAGGACGGAGTGATGGGCAGTCAGACTGCGCCCCGTCTCGGTGATGATGTTGGGATGCTGGAAGCCATGCTTGTCGGCCGCATCGACAAAGGTCGATACAACGTCATTCACATATTCTTGTATAGAGTAGTTCACAGAGCTTTCGCTGTTGCTGGAGCGGGTACCGTCGTAGTCCACCCCCATACCGCCGCCAGTATCGACGAACTCGATGTTGAAGCCCATCTTGTGGAGCTGCACGTAGAACTGCGATGCCTCGCGCAGGGCGTTCTTGATGCGGCGTATCTTGGTAATCTGGCTGCCGATGTGGAAATGAATCAGCTTCAGGCAATCCTTCATGTCCTTCTTCTCGAGGAAATCGAGGGCTTCGAGCAGTTCGCTGGATGTCAGGCCGAACTTGCTGGCGTCGCCGCCGCTCTCTTCCCACTTGCCACTGCCACTAGAAGCCAGCTTGATACGGATACCAATGTTAGGACGCACCTTGAGTTGCTTGGCCATTTTAGCGATGAGGTTCAGTTCGTTCAGTTTCTCAACGACGAGGAAGATACGCTTGCCCATCTTCTGGGCCAGCAGAGCCAGCTCGATGAAGCTCTCGTCCTTGTAGCCGTTGCACACCACGAGCGAGTCGGGGTCGGTATTGACGGCAATGACAGCATGCAATTCGGGCTTCGAGCCTGCCTCCAAACCGAGGTTGAACTTCTTGCCGTGGTTGATCATCTCTTCCACAACGGGACGCATCTGGTTCACCTTGATGGGATAAATGATGAAGTTCTCACCCTTGTAACCATACTCTTCGGCTGCTTTTTGGAAACAGCAGGACACCTTCTCTATGCGGTTGTCCAGTATGTCGGGAAAGCGCACCAGCATGGGGGCCGTCACATCGCGCAGCTGGAGCTCGTCGACCAGTTCTTTCAAATCGACTTCCACACCATCCTTACGAGGAGTTACTACAACATGCCCTTTCTCGTTGATACCAAAGTAGGAAGTGCCCCAACCAGTAATGTTGTACAGCTCTTCCGAATCTTCAATACGCCATTTTCTCATTCTTCTGTAACTTAGCGGTTTTTATTAGGTTTGATTATTTAGTGGACAAAAATACACATAAATCCTGTAACAGCATCTTTTACGGACGAAAATACATACGAAAGACAAACTTTTACAGCTCCAACAAACGACGCAAGCTGCTGACCGACTCTGCTATCTGATGACGGTCCTCCAGACGACTGCCGTCAAAACGATAACGGGCCTGCCCGTAGAAAGAGCGTCGACCGTCCAACGCACCCTCAATAAAGGTACGAAGTTCTTCATCCGTCTTGCCTTGCAAAATGGGACGTTGCTGAGTTGCTACACGCAAGCGACGAAAAAGCACCTCGACAGGAACATCAAGAAACACGGTCTGCCCCTGACGATTCATATACTCCATATTGTCGAAAAAACAAGGCGTGCCGCCCCCCGTAGAAATAACGACATCCTCAAACTCGCCTGCCTCGTGCAACATATTACGTTCCAGCTGGCGAAAGCCATCCTCACCTCGCTCATGGAAGAGATCGGAAATAGAACGATGGAAACGTTCCTCGATATACCAGTCGAGATCGATAAAGGTCAGTCCCAATTCGCGAGCAAAGGCCTTTCCAAGGGTTGTCTTTCCGGCACCCATGTAGCCGGTCAAAAAGATGCGTATCATATCTATTACAGTAACAGCCTGTGGTTTGTGGACAAAGATAAGCAATTCTGCAATGCGCAGAGCCAGAAACAGAAAATATTTGTACCTTTGCCACATGAGCAAGAAACAAAAATATTACGTGGTATGGGCAGGCATCATGCCCGGCATCTATGACAGCTGGACGGACTGCCAGTTGCAAACCAAAGGATATGACGGTGCCCAATTTAAATCGTTCGACACGCTAGAGGAAGCAGAGCACGCCTTCGCCTCATCACCCAATGCCTACATTGGACAAAAAACTTCGACAACAGGACGTCCTCAAAAGATAGCCAGAGATGACGGTGAATTTTCACCTGAAGTCGTAGAAAACAGCCTGGCCGTAGACGCTGCCTGCAGTGGCAACCCTGGTCAGATGGAGTATCGTGGCGTACACGTAGCCTCACGCCAACAAGTATTTCATTATGGCCCCGTCTACGGCACAAACAACATCGGCGAGTTCCTGGCCATCGTCCATGGATTGGCCCTGCTGAAGCAAAAAGGACTAAACATGCCTATCTATAGCGACAGCCGCAATGCAATCAGCTGGGTGAAACAAAAGAAATGCAAGACTAAGCTTCCTCGCGAACCACGTACAGAAGCCCTGTTCCAACTTATAGAACGGGCAGAGAAATGGCTACACGAAAACTCCTACACCACTCCCATCCTAAAGTGGGAAACCGACCGTTGGGGCGAAGTACCAGCTGACTTTGGGAGGAAATAGTTCCAAGCTATCTTACTTATTCACTCTTTTCTCAACTTAGCGACTGCATATCATTCAGTCGCTTGTAGTATCCGTTCAGAGCGAGCAGCTCCTCGTGGCGACCACGCTCCACAATCTCACCTTCGTAGAGGACACAAATCTCGTCAGCGTTACGAATTGTAGAGAGACGGTGGGCTATAGCGATAGTGGTACGTGTCTTCATCAGACGTTCCAAAGCCTCCTGCACCAGACGTTCACTCTCTGTATCAAGAGCCGAGGTGGCTTCATCAAGGATGAGGATTGGCGGATTCTTTAAAATGGCGCGAGCAATACTGATGCGCTGGCGCTGCCCGCCAGATAGCTTACCACCACGGTCACCGATATTGGTATTGTAGCCATCGGGCGTCTCCATGATGAAGTCGTGAGCATTGGCTATCTTAGCCGCGGCAATGACCTGCTCCATCGTAGCCCCCTCTACTCCGAAAGCGATGTTATTGAAGAAAGTGTCGTTGAAGAGAATAGCCTCCTGATTGACATTGCCGATAAGAGCACGCAGATCACGGATGCGCACATCCTTTATGTTGGTACCGTCAATCAAAATCTCACCCTGCTGCACGTCGTGATAGCGTGGCAAGAGGTCGACCAACGTCGATTTACCCGAACCCGACTGCCCCACCAACGCAATAGTTCGTCCGCAAGGTACGGTCAGATTGACATGTTTCAGCACCTCGCGCCGTCCGTCGTAGCTGAAGCTGATGTCGCGGAACTCAATCTGATGCTCCAGCCCCTTCAATTGCTTCGGATGATCAGGCTCCTTGATGGGATTTTCGGCCAGCAATATTTTGTCGATACGCTCCATCGAAGCGAGTCCCTTCGGAATGTTATAACCTGCCTTGGAGAATTCCTTCAACGGATTGATGACACTATAGAGAATAACAAGATAGAAGATGAACGACGGAGCATCGATAGCCGAACTGTTGTTCAAAATAAGTGTACCTCCAAACCACAAAACAATGACAATGAGGCACGTACCCAAAAATTCACTCATTGGATGGGCCAAAGCCTGACGCGTGGCCACGCGGTTGATTGCATCTCGATAGTCATTGCTGCACTTATCGAAACGCTCTTCCATCTTCTTCTCGGCAATGAAAGCCTTGATGATGCGCAAGCCACCCAACGTCTCCTCCAGCTGGGACATCGTGTCGCTCCACTTGCTCTGTGCCTCGAGCGACTTCCGCTTCAGTTTCTTGCCTACAGTACCCATCACCCAACCCATGGCCGGCACTACAAGCAGTGTGAAAACGGTCAGTTGCCAGCTGACAGCAATCATCGTGGCGAAATAAACGATAATCAGAATGGGATTCTTGATGAGCATATCCAGCGAACTGGTGACGGACGTCTCCACCTCGGTCACGTCACCACTCATGCGGGCGATAATGTCTCCCTTACGTTCTTCAGAAAAGAAAGCTAGCGGCAAACGCAACACCTTATTGTAGACCTGCCTACGGATATCGCGCACCACGCCCGTACGGAGCGGTATCATCACGGCCGAAGAGGCAAAATAGGCCAAGGTTTTCAGCAGCGTCATCACGGCCAGGAACACGCCCAAAATGAGCAACGTCAGCGAAGCACCCTGATCGGCAATCAACTGAGACACGCCATAATAGAAGTTATTTACCGCCACGTCTTTCAGCCCCATGCCGGTCGTATCCCAAGGAATAAACTCATAGACCCTCGTGTCCATCTTGAAGAGAATCTGCAAGATAGGAATAATCAGCGTAAAAGAGAATATATTAAGGAAAGCCGACAGCAGGTTGAGAAACAGCGCCCAAACAAGGTATTTCTTGTAGGGCGGCACGAAACGTCGCAGCAGTTGGAGGAATTCTTTCATTATCGTCACATTTAATATATAGGTGGACAAAGGTAGTGAAAAAAACGTTACCTTTGCCAACCTAAAACAAAGAATACACATGAAAGTAATTGTTGACGATAAAATACCCTTTATCAAAGAGGCTTTGGACACCTTGGCCGATGAAGTGATCTATGCCCCTGGCAAGGACTTCACCCCTGAACTTGTCAGGGATGCTGATGCTCTGATCATCCGCACCCGCACCCGTTGCGACCGTCGCCTGTTGGAAGGAAGTCGCGTGCGTTTCATCGCCACCGCTACCATCGGCTTCGACCACATTGACACGGCTTATTGCCAGGAGGCAGGCATTACGTGGCAGAATGCTCCTGGCTGTAATTCAGCCTCCGTGGCCCAATACATGCACTCCTCCCTCCTGCTCCTCCAACGCCAGAAGGGCTTCCGACTAGAGGGCAAGACGCTGGGTGTCATCGGCGTGGGCAACGTGGGTACAAAGGTAGCGCAAGTAGGCCGCGAACTAGGCATGCGTGTCCTCTTGAACGACCCTCCACGTCAGGAGAAGGAAGGAGGAAACCTCTTCTCTCCACTGGAGCAACTGATGGAGGAATGCGACGTGCTGACCTTCCACGTCCCCCTCATCCGCGAAGGAGCTCACAAGACTTTCCACCTGGCCGATGCAGACTTCTTCGGCCGCCTGAAGTGCCGCCCCGTCATCGCCAACACCTCACGAGGCGAAGTCATCGAGACACAAGCCCTGCTCCATGCTCTGCAGACAGGACAAGTGAGCAACGCCATCATCGATGTTTGGGAAAACGAACCTAACATTAACCTCGACCTACTCGACCGCGTCTTCATCGGCACACCCCACATCGCAGGTTACTCGGCCGACGGCAAGGCAAACGCCACCCGCATGTCGCTCGACGCGCTGTGCCGCTTCTTCCACATCGACGCCCATTACCACATCGAACCACCCGCACCGCCCCAGCCCCTCATCGAGGCCCATGACCTGACAGAAGCCAGCCTCGCCATGTACGACCCACGGCGCGACGACCAGGCCCTGCGCCTCCACCCCGAGCTCTTCGAGAAGCTTCGTGGCGACTATCCCCTGCGACGCGAACAAGGAGCCTTCCAAGTGAAATATATCTAAGCAAAAAAGAAAAGGCTGTTTTCCTTCGACGAAAACAGCCTTTTCCTTCCAGGAAAGCGATGCTTTCCTCTTCATATATCTACTTATCTATCTCAGCCAACAATCTTTCGATGACCTGCGGATAATGTTCGTACTCCAACGCATGCACCCGCACCGCCACATCTTCTGCTGTATCCTTTGGAAAAACAGGGCAACGGAACTGGGCAATAATGTCTCCCTCGTCATAATGTTCGTTGATATATTGGATAGTGATGCCACTCTCGCGTTCGCCTGCCTCCACGACGGCCTGATGGACACGATCGCCGTACATACCTTTGCCACCAAACTTAGGCAGGAGCGAAGGATGAATATTTATGATACGTTGTGGATAAGCATGCAACAACGCATCGGGCACCTTCGCCAGGAAGCCAGCCAACACAATGAAATCCACCCGATAGTCGGCCAAAAGCTTCAGAACTTCTTCGCCAGTCGTCCACTTCTCCTTACTTATATAAATACAAGGAACATGTAAATTCTCCGCCCGTTTGAAAACATTCACATTCTGACGGTTAGACACGACCAACACCACTCCGCCTTCTCCACCTTTCTCTTGGAAATAACGGATGATGTTTTCGGCATTCGTACCATTGCCTGAAGCCAAAATTGCAACATTTTTCCCCATAAAACCTCCTTATTTTTGCACAAAATGCTATTTTTTGTGCAAAAAATAGCATTTAATTCGTCAAATATTTGCTCAGAACAATAAATATTCATTCCTTTGCAACGCAAAATTAAAGAAATAAACTCAAATTATTAACTAAAAACTTAAAGTTATGTCTGAAATTGCATCAAGAGTGAAAGCGATTATCGTCGATAAATTAGGCGTAGAAGAATCAGAAGTTACAAACGAAGCTAGCTTCACTAACGACCTGGGAGCTGATTCTCTTGACACTGTAGAACTTATCATGGAATTCGAAAAAGAATTCGGCATTTCTATTCCTGACGATCAAGCTGAGAAGATTGCTACCGTAGGCGACGCCGTATCTTACATCGAAGAGCACGCTAAGTAATTTTTATCCATCAGTTTTTAGAACATGGAATTAAAAAGAGTTGTAGTAACAGGTCTCGGTGCCATTACCCCCATTGGTAACAATGTCCAGGAATTCTGGGACAATCTTGTCAATGGAGTTAGTGGGGCGGGACCTATTACTCATTTCGACGCATCATTATTCAAGACCCAATTTGCCTGTGAAGTGAAGAACTTCAATGCAAATGAATATATCGACCGCAAGGAAGCCCGCAAGATGGACCTGTACACTCAGTATGCCATCGCCGTGGCCAAACAAGCCGTTACAGACTCTGGTCTTGAAGTCGAAAATGAGGATTTGAACAGAATTGGTGTTATATTCGGCGCCGGTATCGGCGGTATCCGCACATTCGAAGAAGAAGCAGGCAACTATGCACTGACAGGCAAGGAAAACGGTCCCAAGTTCAATCCGTTCTTCATCCCCAAGATGATTTCGGACATTGCGGCCGGACAGATTTCTATCCTATACGGTTTCCACGGACCCAACTATGCTACGTGCTCGGCTTGCGCTACTTCGACCAATGCCATTGCCGATGCATTCAACCTGATCCGTCTGGGCAAGGCCAACGCCATCGTAACAGGTGGTTCGGAAGCTGCCATCGCCGCTTGCGGCGTAGGCGGATTCAACGCCATGCACGCACTGTCCACCCGCAACGACTCACCCGAAACGGCATCACGTCCGTTCAGCGCCAGCCGCGATGGCTTCGTAATGGGTGAAGGAGGTGGTTGCCTCGTGCTGGAGGAACTGGAGCACGCAAAAGCGCGCGGCGCCAAGATTTATGCTGAGGTAGCTGGTGTAGGCATGTCGGCCGACGCCCATCACCTGACAGCATCACACCCCGAAGGATTGGGAGCCAAACTCGTGATGAGAAACGCTCTGGAGGATGCAGAGATGCAACCCGAACAGATTGACTACATCAACGTACACGGTACATCCACTCCGGTGGGCGATATTTCGGAAGTTAAAGCCATTCAGGAAGTATTCGGCAAGCACGCCTACGAACTGAACATCAGCTCGACCAAGTCTATGACAGGTCACTTGCTGGGTGCAGCAGGTGCCGTAGAAGCGATTGCCAGCATCCTAGCCATCAAGAATGGCATCGTACCTCCGACCATCAACCACACTGAGGGTGACAACGACGAGAACATCGACTACGACCTGAACTTTACGTTCAACAAGGCTCAGAAACGCGAAGTCAACGCAGCCTTGTCCAACACCTTTGGTTTTGGCGGTCACAACGCTTGTGTCATCTTCAAGAAATACGCAGAGTAAGGTCGTGTTACGTAACCAGATAGACAAAATAAGGCTCTTGTTTCATAAGGAACGGGAGTCTTATTTTTGTTTTTATCGTATTTTGGGATTTTTCCCTCGCAATTTAAAAATCTACCAGCAAGCCCTGCTCCATAAATCAACCTCGCTCCGTTCGGAAGAAGGAAGGCCCATCAACAATGAACGTCTGGAATTTTTAGGTGATGCCATCCTCGACGCCATCGTAGGTGATATTGTCTTCAAACATTTTGAAGGCAAACGTGAAGGTTTCCTTACCAACACCCGTTCCAAAATCGTACAACGTGAGACACTGAACAAACTGGCCGTAGAAATAGGTTTGGACAAGCTAGTAAAGTACGCTTCGCGCTCTTCCTCACACAACAGCTACATGTACGGCAATGCATTTGAAGCCTTTATCGGCGCCATCTACCTCGACCAAGGATATGACCGATGCAAGCAGTTCATGGAAAAGAAGATCTTCAAGCAGTACATCGATTTGGACAAGATGTCTCGCAAAGAAATGAACTTCAAGTCGAAGCTCATTGAATGGAGCCAAAAACATAAGGTGGAGGTTTCGTTCGAACTCATCGAACAGTTCATTGATCGCGAAAACAATCCGATGTTTCAAACAGAAGTACAGATTGAAGGACTTCCTGCAGGAACTGGTACAGGATACTCCAAAAAGGAATCTCAACAGAATGCAGCTCAAATGGCTCTCAAGAAGCTCAAGTCTGACGAAACCTTCAAAAGCGAAATCGAACGATTAAAAACCGAGCACCAAGCCACCCTAGAGAACACAAACAAGCCACTTACTACAGACGAAAAACCTGTAACCGAAAATATAGAAACTGAAGCCTCATCGGTTATCGTTGAAATAAAAGTATCAGCTCCTGAACTACCGATAGAAGAAAAACAGGAAACAACGGACAAAGTTCCCTGTTCTTCTGAAACATCTTCCTATCCGAAGCAGACACCCATCTGACGTCCTTGCACTACCAAATCATTGTCTTCTGTTACCAATTTCAATTTTCCAGCCACTTCCTCCAGTGGAAGAGACGAGATGTCGTTTCCCTGCAAAGTGACCATACGTCCAAACTGACCAGTAGCTATCAATTCTGTAGCATGACCACCCATACGAGTCGATAGATTACGATCAAAAGGTGTCGGAGAACCGCCACGTTGGATATAGCCAAGCACGGTTTCTCGTGTTTCAATGCCAGTTTCGTATTCAATTTCCTGAGCGATATATTCACCCGCCCGCTTTCGTCCATCGGTTGGAATTCCCTCAGCTACCACCACAATAGAGTAAGGACGCCCTTTGCGCAAACGATCCAGAATAACCTCGCCTATATTATGGATATTATAAGGAATCTCTGGAATCAAAATAACATCGCCACCACCAGCCATACCCGAATACAAGGCTATCCAGCCGGCCTTATGCCCCATTACCTCGATGACCATCACACGCTTATGCGAACTTGCCGTAGAATGTAGACGATCGATAGCGTCAGTAGCAATGCTCACCGCTGTATCAAAGCCGAAAGAAAAATCTGTTCCCCAAATATCGTTGTCGATGGTTTTCGGTACGGATACGATATTCACACCCATCGCCGCAAATTTAGCTGCAGTCTTTTGCGTACCATTTCCACCAATACAGACAACACAATCCAACCCCAGTTCTTTAATATTCTGGATTATCAGTGACGGTTTGTCCACACCATCCATCAGGCCTCCCCGCTTGAAAGGCTTCTCGCGCGATGTGCCAAGCACTGTCCCTCCCAACGTCAGCAATCCCGAAAGAGAATCTTCCGTAAATGTTTCCACATCTTTGGTCATCAATCCCTGAAAGCCACTATGAATACCAATCACTTCCATACCATAGTGACGGATGGCCGTTTTACACACACCGCGAATTGTCGCATTAATCCCCGGACAATCTCCCCCTGAAGTCAAAATACCGATTCTCATATAATACCTCCGTTCCTTCTTCCTCCTTTTGGAGAATATTTTTATCATTATGTCGCATAAAATGGTCAACATGTCAGTTTGCACCATAAATGCAGCCGTAAAGATAGAAAAAAAACAGAAAAAAGATAGAGATGACCGGAAATAAGATTACTTTTGCGTGCAGAATCTGATTTCAATAAGAAAGATGAATATAACGCGATTCCTCAATAATATCTATTTCAATTCCCGCGTAAAGGAAATAGATCAATATGCCGGACACGCTGGAGAGATACAGCATCGTGTACTGATGCGTCTCATCGGCAAAGCCGCCCAAACGGAGTGGGGTCGGAAGTATGACTTCAGTTCCATACATACCTATGAAGACTTCAAGAACCGCCTGCCTATACAGACTTACGAAGAAATAAAGCCCTACGTAGCCCGTCTGCGAGCCGGAGAGCAGAACCTGTTGTGGCCATCAGAAATACGCTGGTTTGCCAAGTCGTCGGGTACAACGAACGACAAGAGCAAGTTCCTGCCCGTCAGCAAGGAATCGCTACACGACACGCACTATCGCGGCGGTCAGGATGCTGTAGCTCTCTACTTACGTCAGAACTCTGAAAGCCGATTCTTCTCGGGCAAAGGACTAATTTTAGGAGGAAGCCATGCTCCCAACCTGAACACGAACCACAGCCTTGTGGGTGACTTGTCTGCCATTCTGATGGAAAACCTCAACCCGCTGGTCAACTACATCCGTGTGCCGAGCAAGCAGACAGCCCTAATGGAACATTTCGAACCGAAAATGGAAGCCATCGCCCGCGAAACCATCCATGCCAACGTCACCAACCTGTCGGGCGTGCCGTCGTGGATGTTGGTGCTCATCAAGCACATCCTGGAGAAAACGGGCAAGCAGAGCCTGGAGGAAGTGTGGCCCAATCTGGAAGTCTTTTTCCACGGTGGCGTAGCCTTCACGCCCTACCGCGAGCAATACAAGGAGGTGATACGCAGCAGCAAGATGCACTACGTAGAGACCTACAATGCTTCCGAAGGCTACTTCGGCACGCAAAGCGACCCCGCCGACCGCTCCATGCTCCTGATGATCGACTATGGTGTCTTCTACGAATTTATACCTCTGGAGGACATCGGCAAGGAGAACCCACACATCTGCTGCCTCGAAGAGGTGGAACTAAACAAAAACTACGCCATGGTCATCTCTACTTCGGCCGGCCTCTGGCGATACATCATCGGCGATACGGTGAAGTTCACCAACAACCGACCCTATAAGTTCGTTATCACGGGCCGCACCAAACATTTCATCAACGCCTTCGGCGAAGAGCTTATCGTAGACAATGCCGAAAAAGGACTGGCCAAGGCCTGTGCCGAAACGGGTGCACGCATTACGGACTACTCCGCCGCTCCCGTTTTCATGGATGCAAATGCCAAGTGCCGTCACCAGTGGTTGATTGAGTTCGCTCAGATGCCCGACGACCTCGACAAGTTCGCTCGCATTCTGGATGACACGCTGAAGGAGGTCAACTCCGACTACGAGGCCAAACGCCAGAATGACCTGGCCCTGCAACCGCTGGAAGTCATCGTGGCACGCTCGGGCCTCTTCCACGACTGGCTCGACCAAAAAGGCAAGCTGGGCGGCCAGCACAAGATTCCCCGCCTGAGCAATACGCGCGAGTATATCGAAGAAATGCTCCGCCTGAACAATAAATAAGAGAGTCCCCAGCAAGAGACCTCTCAAAATCATACGATCTTTTGCTCCAAAAGCTGCAATGTTTTGAAGCAAAAGGTCGTATGTTTTAGCTTAAAACATTATAGGATAATTCCACCTCCGAGCAGCAACCCTTCCGCATCATAGAAGGCGGCTGCCTGCCCCGAAGCCACGGCCTCGAGCGGGTCGAGCAGGCGCACGTGAAGGCGGTCGTCGTCCGTACGTGAAACGAGGCAGCGGTTAGCCTGCTTGCGGTAGCGTATCTTCACGATGACCGCCCCGCAGCCCAAGAGTCGGGTCTCATCCACAAGGTTCCAATCCTTCAGCCACATCTCCGTCCGATAAAGGGAGGCGAGCGGTGCCAGTACCACTTCGTTTCGTTCGCGGCATATCTCTTTCACATAGACAGCCCGATTCAGGTGGATACCTAGTCCGCGCCGCTGACCGACGGTGTAAAAGGGATAGCCTTCGTGCCACCCCAAAAAAGCACCGTTTTCATCAAGAAAGACTCCCTTTCCTGGCAGAAGCTCAGGCGAAACAGCACGGCGCAGAAAAGCGCGATAGTCCATCGGGCAAAAGCACACGCCCAAGCTATCCTTCTTCTCCGCCACACGCTGGAAGCCACGGCAGGCGGCATAGGCACGAGCCTCGGCTTTGGTCAGCTCGCCCATGGGCAGAAGCATGCGCTTCAGTATACCCTGCTTCAATCCCCAAAGGAAGAACGACTGGTCCTTGTCAGCATCGGCGGCAGGAGCGATATACCATCGCCCGTCGCGGCATACCTTTCGCACGTAGTGCCCCGTGGCAATACAGGAGATACCCCTTTCATCGGCCAGACGAGCCAAGAGTGGCCATTTCAGTCGATTATTACACACAGTACAGGGCACGAGCGTACGGCCCGTCAGATATTCTTCGGTGAAATAACGGACCACCTGCGCTTCGAAAGCCTTGCGGGCGTCGTATTCGAAATGTTCGATGCCCAGACGGTCGGCCAGACGGGCAGCCTCTTCGGCATCACGTCCTCCGTCATCGTGCAGACGAAGGGTAACCCCCGTCACCTCGTATCCGGCGTCCTGCAACTTCATGGCCGCCACAGAGCTGTCGGTTCCTCCGCTCATGCCCAGCAATACACGTTTCTCCATCGTTCGATTTGTTAAGTATTACGGACACAAATATACAAAAAAAGGATGCCACAATGGGCATCCCTTTCATTCAGTATCAGACTAACTTACAGTTATTATATCTGTTAGTTTATTTCTTTTTCATTTCAAAAGTAAATCCGGTAGCCGAGAATGCAGGGAAAGGAACGTCATTGACCGTCACACTGCTGGCTTCAAGTCCCATGTTCAGGTTCTTGGTCTCGAACTCGTAGTTGCCTTTGTTTGCGGCTGCCACTTCTACCTTTACGGTCAACGTATTGTCTTCACCCATCGGTACTGAAATTTCCAGCGGTTTCGGATCGAACGCCATGTAAACACTATCCTTAGCGGCAGTCATCGTAGCCTCATAGCCCACTTTGTAGCTTACCTTGCCAATGGCTTCAAGAATGGCATCGGCAGACTCCTCGCCCACGATAGAAACAACCAAGTCGCGTACGGGGAACTCATCGAAATAAACGGTATCGTTCTTCACCTGGGCAGCCACATCAACGCCTGCAGGTTCCTCCCCTTCTCCTTCAGCAAAAGTCGACTGATCCAGCAAAGCAGTATACATCGTACCGGTATAGTCACCGTATATGTC
Organism: Caecibacteroides pullorum; assembly: GCF_019239235.1. Taxonomy (GTDB): domain Bacteria; phylum Bacteroidota; class Bacteroidia; order Bacteroidales; family Bacteroidaceae; genus Bacteroides; species Bacteroides pullorum. Next base: position 29,126 of record NZ_JAAZTS010000029.1, read on the forward strand.
TTCTACTTTCGGTTCAGTGGGAGTTTGGGGATCGTCGTCGTCGCTACATGCTACAAAACCCAGCGTACAGCCGGCAATCATTAAAGATACAAAAAGACGGTTGAATTTCATTTCTTTTTTCATAATAGTTATTCAGTTTGGTTAAGTTAGTCTTTGCTTTAAGAAAGACGGAAAGGCCGAAAATACTGCACGGGCGAATCCTAACAAACGTTAATGAGGAAAGAACGGAATTACGATGACGACAAAAAAACAGGGCCATCATAGAGCTACTTATCCGAAAAACAGTAACTTTGTGCTTTCAATCGGAAATAAAAACCTAACAATATGGAACATCAACTGACGATTTACAACACGCTGACCCGAAGAAAAGAAATATTCAAGCCACTGCACGCTCCACATGTAGGCATGTATGTCTGCGGTCCTACCGTGTACGGAGACCCACATTTGGGACATGCCCGTCCAGCCATTACTTTCGATATTCTCTTCCGCTACCTCAAGCATCTGGGATATAAAGTGCGCTATGTGCGTAACATCACCGACGTAGGACACCTGGAGCACGATGCCGACGAAGGCGAAGACAAGATTGCTAAAAAGGCTCGTCTGGAACAGCTGGAGCCGATGGAGGTTGCACAGTATTACGCCAACCGCTACCACGAGGCCATGGATGCCTTGGGCGTACTGCGCCCCAGCATCGAACCGCAAGCCTCAGGACATATCATCGAGCAGATTGAACTGGTAAAAGAGATACTGAAGAACGGCTATGCCTACGAAAGCAAGGGCTCCGTATACTTCGACGTGGCCAAGTATAACCACGACCACCACTACGGCAAACTGTCGGGCCGCAACCTGGATGACGTGCTCAACACCACCCGCGAGCTGGACGGACAAGACGAAAAGCGTAACCCTGCCGACTTCGCCCTGTGGAAAAATGCGCAACCGGAGCACATCATGCGTTGGCCCTCGCCTTGGGGCAACGGTTTCCCCGGCTGGCACTGCGAGTGTACGGCCATGGGACGTAAGTACCTGGGCGAACACTTTGACATCCACGGAGGCGGCATGGACCTCATCTTCCCCCATCACGAATGTGAAATTGCACAGAGCGTGGCCAGTCAGGGTGATGACATGGTGCACTACTGGATGCACAACAACATGCTGACCGTCAACGGACAGAAGATGGGCAAGAGCTATAACAACTTCATCACGCTGGAGCAGCTCTTTACCGGCACACATCCACTGTTGGAACAAGCCTACACACCTATGACCATCCGCTTCTTCACCCTGCAGGCACACTACCGCAGCACTGTAGATTTCGGAAACGAAGCCCTGAAAGCTGCCGAAAAGGGACTGGCCCGACTGATGGACGCCGTCAGCGGACTGGAGAAGATAACGCCCGCACAGGCATCGACGGTCGACGTAAAGGCGCTGCGCGAGAAGTGTTACGACGCCATGGACGACGACCTGAACACGCCCATCGTCATCGCCCACCTGTTCGACGGTGCCAAGATGGTGAACAACATCCTGGCCGGTAACGACACCATCACAGCAGCCGACCTGGACGAACTGAAAGAGACTTTCCGCCTCTTCTGCTTCGACATCTTGGGTCTGAAAGCCGAAAACGCCTCGAACGCTGCCCGCGAAGAAGCCTTCGGCCACGTCGTAGACATGCTGCTGGAAGAGCGTGCCAAAGCCAAAGCCAATAAAGACTGGGCAGCAAGCGACAAGATACGTAACGAATTAACCGCTCTCGGCTTTGAAATCAAGGACGGTAAAGACGGGTCGGAATGGAAGCTAAACAAGTAACACGCAACATTCCTTGATTATAAAAAGAAAGAGGGTGTGTCGTAATACGCGATTCACCCTCTTTTCTTTATCAACGATAAGAGCGTTGTTAACTTTTTCAAGCAGCGATATTCTGAAGATAATCTCGATATTT
>NZ_JAAZTS010000002.1 GCF_019239235.1 Caecibacteroides pullorum
ATACGATATCATTTGGTCGCAATGAAGAATGTTCCGTGTTGGCCGAATGCAAAGTATGACATCTGGATTGATGGGATTTTGTTTGATGAGATAATGGAGAACGGGCGGTATATAAAAATAGCTTTTGAAGCTTCTCATAGAGTCTGCATCGACGAATTGTATGTTAATCCTATCCTTGGGAAATAAGGGGAGAACCTCAGCTCCACCCTTCCAGTCCTGACCTTTGTGAACATAAAGTTGACTTTGGAAGAAGGAGTGGGGAGGGGGAGGAAACTGTTCAGCCCATCTTTCCGTGGGGAGAGATGGGCTGAATGTTTATGATATGCTAGCCAGGTTCAGTCGAACAGGCTCTTGAACTTTCGGAAGATTTTCTCCTTGATGGAAGCGTTGGGCTTGAAGTTGTCCGAGGTTTCCATTTCTTCCAGCGCTTTCTTTTCGTCCTTGCTCAGGGTTTCGGGAACATAGACACTGACGTTGACAAGCAGGTCGCCGGTACCATAGCCGTTGACGCTGGGAAGTCCCTTGTTGCGCAGGCGGAGAACCTTGCCGGGCTGGGTACCCGGTTCGATCTTTACTTTCACCTTGCCGTCGATGGTGGGGATTTCTACGGCTCCTCCCAAGGCGGCGGTAGGGAAGCTCAACAGGAGGTTGTAGATGAGGTCGTTCTCCTCGCGGATCAGTTCCTTGTCCGGCTCTTCTTCGATGAGGACCAGCAGATCGCCCGGCACGCCGTTGTGCTTGCCTGCGTTTCCTTTGCCGTTCATGGAGAGTTGCATGCCTTCGGCTACACCGGCCGGTATCTTGACCGTTACTACTTCTTCGCCATAGACGATACCTTCGCCCGCACACTCTTTACATTTATTCTTGATGACTTTACCTTCGCCGCCGCAGGTAGGGCAGGTGGTACGTGTCTGCATGGTGCCCAGAATGGTCTGCTGGTTGCGAATGACGGAGCCGGAACCTTTACAGGTAGGACAGGTTTCGCTTCCTCCATTGCCTTCGGCACCGGTGCCGTGGCAGTGGGTACAGGTGACGTACTTTTTCAGTTTGAATTTCTTTTCTACACCAGTAGATATTTCTTTCAGGTTGAGCTTCACCTTGACGCGGAGGTCGGAACCACGGAAACGACGCTGCTGGGCGCCACCTCCTCCGCCAAAACCACCGAAACCGCCAAAGCCTCCTCCGTGTCCGCCGAAGATGTCGCCGAACATGGAGAAGATATCGTCCATGGACATGCCACCACTGAATCCGCCGAAGGGGCCTCCGTTGCCTGCCGCACCGCTCATGCCTGCAAAGCCGAACTGGTCGTAGCGGGCGCGTTTGTCGGGATTGCTCAACACGTCATAGGCTTCCGCTGCTTCCTTGAATTTCTCTTCCGCTTCCTTGTCGCCCGGGTTCTTGTCGGGGTGATATTGGATGGCTTTCTTGCGGTAGGCTTTCTTTATCTCGTCGGCCGATGCGTTCTTGTCTACTCCCAGTACCTCGTAGTAATCTCTTTTTTCCATAATTCAACTTGTCTCCTTATTCTCCGACTACCACTTTGGCATGACGGATTACCTTGTCGTTTAATGTATATCCAGTCTGGACACAGTCCAGGATTTTGCCTTTCAGTTCTTCTGCCGGAGCGGGGATGACGGCGATGGCTTCGTGGAAGTCGGTGTTGAGGGGCTGTTCCTTGGTCTCGATGACTTTCACTCCATTCTGTCCGAGAACGGTCATGAACTTGTTGTAGATCAGTTCGACACCTTCTCTGACGGCGGCTACGTCTTCGGCTGTTTCCATGTTCTTCAGTGCGCGTTCGAAATCGTCCACGATGGGCAGGATGCTGCTGATGCTTTTTTCGCCTCCGTTCAGGATCAGTTCTGCTTTCTCCTTCATGGTGCGTTTGCGGTAATTGTCGAATTCGGCTGAAAGGCGCAGGTACTTGTCCTTCATATTGGCCAGCTCTTCCTGTGTCTTGGTCAGCTCGTCTACTTGCTCTGTTTTTTCAGTCCCGGCCTGTTCCTGTGTCTCGGCTGCCGTTTTTTCTGTTTCGCCCTGGTCTTGTTGTCCCGTATGGGCAGTGTGAGCTTTCAGCTCTTCTTCGTTCATGGTTTCTTTTTTCGGATCCATATCTATTTTTCTTTTTTGTTATTACTGCGGATGGACGGTCGGACGTATCCGGCGCGTCTTGTTACTTTTCTTTCCAGCAAAAACTTTGCCAAAATGTCTACTTTTTCAGAAAACGCCGCAAAGTTACGATTTTTATGTCACATTGGCAGTGTGGAAAGAAGACAATTGTGTATCTTTGCACCTCCGTTTTTAAGGTATTAGTAATAACAAGATAAAGATAATTCATGATTACAGTTTCTAATGTTTCGGTACAGTTTGGTAAAAGGGTGTTGTTCAACGACGTCAACCTGAAGTTTACCAGCGGCAATTGTTATGGTGTCATCGGTGCCAACGGCGCCGGCAAGTCTACTTTTCTCAAGACGATTTCCGGAGAGTTGGAGCCTACAACGGGGGCGATAACTTTGGGACCGGGCGAACGCCTGTCTGTACTTAGCCAGGACCACTTCAAGTGGGATGCTTATACGGTGATGGACACGGTGATGATGGGCCACACGGTGTTGTGGGATATCATGAAGCAACGTGAAGCCCTCTATGCCAAAGAAGATTTTACGGACGAGGACGGCATGAAGGTGTCCGAACTGGAAGAGAAGTTTGCCGAGCTGGACGGTTGGAATGCCGAGAGCGACGCGGCTTCCTTGCTGAGCGGCCTGGGCATTAAGGAAGACAAGCACTATGTGCTGATGAGCGAACTGAACAACAAGGAGAAGGTGCGTGTCATGCTGGCACAGGCTTTGTATGGAAATCCCGATAACCTGTTGCTGGACGAGCCGACCAACGACTTGGATATGGAGACGGTGACCTGGCTGGAAGAATACCTCTCGAACTTCGAACATACGGTGCTCGTTGTGAGCCACGACCGTCACTTCCTCGACTCTGTCTGCACGCATACCATTGATATCGATTATGGAAAAATCAATCTGTTTGCCGGTAACTACAGCTTCTGGTACGAATCGAGCCAGCTAGCCTTGCGTCAGCAACAGAACCAGAAGGCCAAAGCCGAGGAGAAGCGCAAAGAGCTGGAAGAGTTTATCCGCCGCTTCAGTGCCAACGTGGCTAAGAGCAAGCAGACGACGAGCCGCAAGAAGATGCTCGAGAAACTGAATGTGGAGGAAATCAAGCCTTCGTCGCGCAAATATCCTGGCATCATCTTTACGCCGGAACGCGAACCGGGCAATCAGATCTTGGAGGTTTCGGGCCTGACCAAGTCTTTGGAAGACGGTACAGTGCTTTTCCGCGATGTGAATTTCAATGTGGAGAAAGGCGACAAGATTGTATTCCTGTCGCACGACCCGCGTGCCATGACGGCTTTGTTCGAGATTATCAACGGCAATATGAAGCCCGATGCCGGACACTATAACTGGGGTGTGACCATCACGACGGCCTATCTGCCGTTGGACAACACGTCGTTTTTCAACACAGACCTGAACCTGGTCGACTGGCTCAGCCAGTTTGGCGAAGGAAATGAGGTCTATATGAAGAGCTTCCTGGGACGTATGCTTTTCTCGGGCGAGGAGGTATTGAAGAAAGCCAGTGTGCTGTCGGGAGGCGAGAAAATGCGTTGTATGATTGCCCGTATGCAGTTGCGCAATGCCAACTGTCTGATCTTGGATACGCCGACCAACCACCTCGACCTTGAGTCTATCCAGGCCTTCAACAACAACCTGAAGATTTACAAAGGAAATGTCCTGTTTGCGTCGCACGACCATGAGTTCATCCAGACGGTGGCCAACCGTATCATCGAGCTGACTCCGAACGGTATCATCGATAAGATGATGGAGTATGACGAATACATCACTTCGGATCACATTAAAGAACTGAGAGCACGCATGTATCAGAACTGATACTTGACAGACTGAGATAATAAAAGAGGGGCACGGACCGACAGACTTCTACGGAAAAATAATCCGTATGGTTTCTGTATGGTCCGTGCCTCTTTGTATAGGGGGCAGGGGAAGGATCCCTTGTTTTTTATTTCCTTTAATGTTTGGTCTGGTAGACTATTTTGTTTTCACTTTCCCCGAAAAGTTTGTCACCGAGGGTTGTAATTTTATTGCCGGTTGCCACTACGTGTCTCAGGTTGTCACATCCGATGAAGGCACCATATTCGATGGCCGTTACTCCGGCCGGTAATATCAGTGAACCGGACAGGCGGGTACAGCCGCTGAACGCACGTTGGCCGATGGTTTGCAAGCCTTTGGGCAGAGTAACGTCCAGCATGTATTTCTTTTGTGTAAACGTATACTCGGGGATAGCGGTCGAAGTGCAGTTTTCCATATTGACAGAAACCAGATTGGGCATATAGTCGCGGAGCAACTTGAAGTCAGCTTCGTCCATTTTGCCTTCGATAGTCAGGAAATTGACGTCACGTGGTTGAATGCCTTTGCGCATGAGTTCGCTGGCCAGACTGCTCATGGGGCCAATCTCTACGGAAACGATTGTAGGTTCTCCTTCGATGAAAGAGAAATTTTCCCATCTTTCCTTGTTGCGATAGGAATCCGTACTTCCCAGCGGAACAAATATGGCTGTGATGCTGTCGGCTAATGCTTCGGGCAACAAGTTGGGAGCCTTTTTCTTTCTGACCTGACAAATCTTCAGGTTGGTGCACCCCTTGAAAGCGGCGTCTTCTATGTTCTTCGTCTTGTCCGACAGAATGACGCGCTCCAGCGTTTGTTTTCCCTGAAAACTTCCGTCACTCATTTTTTTGCAGAAGGCATAGGCCGGGATGCAGTTACCCGGGTAGACGTAGATGCGGTCAGGGTAGGTGCCGTTCTTTCCTGTGTACATGCTTATGGTGGCATTCGATATGTCCAGCACTTTGAGGTTGGTGAATTCGTCGCGCAGATGGCGGAAGTCGATGGCGTTGAGTTTGCCCTGCAGGGTGAGGTGGGTGATCTGGTTGGCTTCATTTTCGGTCAGCAGTTCCACCAGTGTACCGGCTTTGGGTACATAGAAAGTTTTCTTTTTTTGGGCGTAAGCTCCTCCCCAGGTGATGCAGAGGCTAGCTGCAACAAGCAATATGTTTCTTAGTTTCATCTTCTTTCAGTTTTAGGATTTTGCTTTCAAAGATACGGAAGATTTAGCCTATGTCATCTATCTGTTCTGTTAATTCTAAAAAAACTTATGTTAACGTGTTGTATGATGATGTGTAGATTCAGTAGATGAACGTTTGTTTCCCATACGATATAGTAAAAGGTAATTCTTCCGTTCCTCTTATCATATTGCTAAGCCAATATAATTTTCCTTTCGGAACATCTTTAAATTCTACATATTCATAACGAGCATATTGGCATCCAAATCGCTTCCAACCTTCATCTGTCCAATAATATAAAGTATACAAATCTTCTGCATGTATCCCGTTATCTGCATTCAATGGAGCAAAACGGACTAGGGTTGCCTTTTGTCTATTTTTCAAGCGCAAAGTAATAGTTTCACAAGAATGTGGAGCTGTTTGCATATCTCCATCGTATTCAGTCTTATGCCTCATTTTCTCCCAACCGGTTTCCTCCAAAAGTTTGACGTAACAGGAGTCTTTAAGGGACAATATACTATCATTAGGTGAAAGAATGTGTATGCGATTGGGAGGAAATACGTTTTTATATCCGTATGATTTATCAGTAATCCATTCTAACATGGAAATGTTAGCATGGGGATAAGAAGCAGGAGCCTTAAAACGATAGTACCGATAATTTCCAATATTAGTTAAGGTCTTTTCCTGAAAGAAAGGTTCGGGTATTTCTTCAATTTCTCCTTGTATTACTGCATCACTGAAATCCTCTCGGTTGGCAGCCTGAAATTGACCGCCTACCAGTTGTTTGGCTATTTCGTTCATTTGAGGTTTGTAAGTGCATTTGCGAGTTAGGACCAGATTACTCCATTTCCCACTAGAGTCATTCTTTTCAGCTAAGTAATGAGGAACTCCAACTCCGTTTATTTCTTCTACATAAAAAGGTCTTCCAAAAGCCTTCATGCGATTATTTTCATAGTAAATTGGAAAGTAAAACATGCCTGGAATAGCATATTCAAACAGAACAGCTTTCGATTTTACATTTATATTTCCCCATGTTACAGCCAATAGTCCGCCCGGCCCTTTGTGAAACACTGCTAGATATGCCAGTCTATTTGGAATCATTTCATGGAAAGGAAGCGATAATGTAACTGTTTTCCGATAATGAGGGGTCACATCAATAATACAGGGGTCGGCAAGTTCTTGTGGAATATGCTCATTTTCTGATTTTAAGAAATAAGGCGATTTCTTTTGTGCGGCATACGTCATTCGATAGATATTATAGACTTCTTCAGCATTATAAGAATCTTTATAGGGCACATCACTTTCCGGGCTGAAGGCATATCCTGTATCTTTTGGACTTTTGTAAAGAGAGCAATGGTAATGTCGTCCTCCAAAGTAACGGTAGCACATATTATATTCTACTGAAAGTGGTAAGCCACACGATCTTAGAATATTGCATGCATAGTTTGCAATATCCACACAGTCGTGAAGACCGCGTGAATATAAACCGTATATGCCATAATCTTGCCTGTCTTCCTGTTTCCCGTTCAAATCTCTGAGTGTATTGATGGCTTGGTTGTAGTGATGAATCATTTTCTGCGGAGTGTCGCAAGAATCCGCATTCAGGAATTTGCCAAACAGTGAATCTAATTCTTTTCCGTTATTTAGAAATCCATATCCGCCTACCGAGCGATAGGGAAGGATATATTCCTTAAATTCATTAAAACTAAGCTGTCCGGCAAATTTAGAATGATGCCACACTTCAAAAGCATGATCAATATGTGCAATCAGGAATTTGCTATCCAATTCCTGAATGTCAGGAAAACTGTCGACGCATATTTCTATTTTAGGAAGTATTTGGTTCTTCTGATGTTCTCTATATGTTTTGATTTGAGAAAGTCTTTTTTCATTTGAGGATTCATTCGCTAAAAGGGACTGACAGATGCTATCTGTCTTCTGTCGCCACGCTTCGACTTCTCTAGGTACATAATTTAATTTGCCGTACGAATAATGATAATGCATGTTGTCAATAAGAAAACGTGCCGCCTCATACTTTTGCCGATCTGGATCGCTCCATCGGTAATGTAATAATACCGACCAAAGCTGGATGCGATTTCCAGCGGCATCTGGAGGAAGAGAGGGGAGGCTGATGTAAACTACTCCAAACGAAAACAACATCCAGAAGGTGAACAAGGCTACTCGTTTTCTCATAGCTTCTATTCTTTATCTTTACTTGGTATGTTTTTCTGCATCATACTCTTCTTTTGTCAGATTCCGGACAGTTGACTCTACTTTCGGCTCCTTTTTTGAGCCAGGTATGATAGCTGCGCCGCCAATATGATCGAAAAGAATAGTGTTATTCTGTGGTGAAATAATTGCTACGGAATGCACAGAGCGTCCGTGAAATGACCATTCCACATTCACAAGTTCTAAGTTTTCATTTTCGCTTGCACGCTTTAGCCATTCTTTTATTTTTTCAAAAGGTTCCTCTGTTCCCGAAAGAGATAATTTTTCACGCATTACTTTCAAAGGTACGATATCATACGATCCTTTGTTGTCGTTCAAGTGATATACTACATCTGTATCATCGGCAAATAAAAGTTTTAGGAATTCTTCTCGCTGTTCTTGCGTCTCCACTTTTCCACGATAACTATACCCCACCAACTTTAATCCATCAATCCCGTTTCGAGTCATTAAATCACTTTGTTGCTTGGCATAATCTAATTGTTCTTGCCAAGTAGTTGGTTCCTTTTTGACTTCGGTTACGTCAGACTTGTCTTTTTTGACACTGTTGTTGCAAGCTCCAAAGAAGAGAATTACTGAAAAAATAATAAAGATTAAATTTTTCATAATTAGCTGATTTTAAATCATGTTCCTATTAGTTTTGTTCTTTCCTTTGAGATTCCAAATGATTAGCCTTTGAATTAAGCCAAGACTCCATCATTTGTTTCCCCATTCCAGTAGAATCCGCATAAGCATTGATAGCGGCTATATTGGCCAAACATTCTTGATAAAGACTTTCGTCCATGCCTTTTTGCTTAAATTCTTTCTCGGTGATAGTCAGTTGCAAATGATGTGCTATGGTATCCACTTCAATATAGTGGAGGGCAATGTCCTCTATTTTGACTTTTAATTCTTTTTGTTCGGGAGATAATGAGTTGTCATCCACAAAAAATAAGCCTGCATGTAAAATATCTACTTGCGTTTTTTCGTCAAGTTTGCTACCTTTTTCAGAATTCGAATGCTTTGTACAAGCAATAAACCCCAATAAAATTACAGAGATAAGTAGAATGATTTTTTTCATGATTGTAAATATTAATTATGATTATAGATAAAATATTGAACACTACCACCATCGCTGCATAGCGTAAATGTCCTTACTTTCAATAAAGTAGGTGATATAGGAATCTGAAAAGAACAACTTCCAATCCACGGACCACTCGTTATAGTGTTAGTACTGCCATTACAATCAATTTGAATAGCGGTTAAAAAACATCGGCTGGAGCCTTTAAATACAATTTTTTTAGAACCTGCAGGTGCAGATATTCCAATTTCTGTTTGGATATTTCTAACTTCAAGTGATCCGCTAGCTAATATGTCTGTATTACTTTCACTTCGTGTTTTAATGGGCCGCTTTGAATTATTTTTAACTTCTTGTGGGTTTTGTAAGATAACATGCTCTCCTTTAGTACGTAAATCGTTAATAAAATCATTGACTTCCTCAACTTCATGTAGCAAACGTGTAAATATTTCCCTTGATATTCCATAATTAGCAGCTTCTTCAAAATTCATTTTAAGAACATATAAATTTTTATCTAATACCAGGTGAGTCCTAGCTATTTGTTGTGCTTGTAACAAATCAATTTCTTCTGATTGGGGTATATCGGACTCTTCAATTGATACTTGTTCTTGAAACATGTTCGTATCTAAATCAGAACATGCTAGTGGTAATAAAACGATGCAAATCGGTAATAATGTCTTGAAAGATTTCATAATGTTATAGTTTAAAAGTTGGTTATTCAAGTTTCACTAATAGTTTATTCTTCTATCTCTGTAGCTGTTAAATTAAGTCGAGGCTAATGAGATTACAGAATTCCTACCTAGACAGAATCCGTTGGTGGTGGTTCCATAATATATATTATCAAGGTTCAACAATCGGGTTAATTATCACTTTTATTCACATATTCTTTCATTGTTTTCTTTATCCATTCCACTTGAAAAGAAGGTATTTTCACCGGCTTGTCTACAATTTGTCGGGCCAAGGAGATTGCTTCATTTTGCCGTTCGTTTCGATTTAGTATTTGTACCAAACAATACAATGGGATAAATCGGTTGGGACACATCAGGGAAGCTTGGCGATAATGTAGCTCGGCTTGTGTGTCTTCGCCTCTCTGCTCATTCATTTCGGCCAGCAAAAGTTCCAGATCATAATCGGCCCATAGTTCCCTGCATTGGTTAGCAATTTTAATTCCAGAGTCATATAAACCAATTTGATTTAACTCAAACGCGTAGTTGTAAAGAAAGTATTGGTCATGCTTCAGTCCGATATATGCATGTTGATAATGTTCAAGTGCACGGTCGGTTTGTTTGGCAGCGGAGGCTGTCACTGCTTCAGTCCAAGCCAATTCGGCTTTCACACGCCGTATTATCAGACTCCCAATCCAAAAGCTTAGAGGCAATAGGCATGCCACACCCACATTACGTAAAGTTGATGGAAACTTTATGGTATCTTTTAATAATAAAAAAGTTGCATACAACAATACTGTCCAAACAAACGGATACATTAATGGATAGGAGAAGAAACCCAATACGCAAACGGATATCCAAACAAGCATGCCGCACTCTTTTTCAGAGGAATAGTTCTTTTTAGCTACACGAAACAAACGTATCAGCCATGCAATGACAATCAATAACCCCACTATACCGAAAGAAATGCCTATCTGTAGGTATTCATTATATGGATATTGTACGGTATCAGCCAATTGAACATAACTACTATCTGGATGGCGTTTAAAATAAGCAGCCTGATAATCCATATAATGTGCTTCGAATCCATTCATGCCCCAACCGAACAAGGGCTTGTCAAGCATCATTTCCAAAGAACAACGCCAGATAAGCATACGTCCGTCTGCTGAATCTTTTTTGACGAGATAAAGAGCTATAACAGAACAGAGGAAAATGCTGATAAGTCCTATTCGCTGAATGGTTCGTGTGGGACGAAGATTTCTACGTTTCCAAATGGCATAAACAAATAACAAACTTAGTATACCCGCACGCGAAGCCGATAGTAATACACTTGCAATGACAGCCCATGCGACTACTTGTCCAATTATGCGTCTATCTCTTCCTTTATTCAACATCCATAGACAGAACGGAAAGCCCACGCAAAGACTGGCGGCAAAACCTGCCGGATTGTCTAAAGAGCCTTTTAGCGGAATACCGTGTTGAATTAGAGCAGGTAATTGGCATATTCCCCAGCAAATTTCTATTATAATTAAACCAACAATCGCGTAATGTATACATTTGTGAGGAAGAAGAGCGCATCGATCAAATGGAACCAGATGATGAGCACAGGAAACTACCGACCATATCATTCCACCCACTGCAAACACTATCCATTTGGGGAGTACTTGTGTGTCTACGAAGTGTACTGAACAAAAGAATAAAGTTCCGCCCATCGTAATAATTATGATTAGCTTGCGTATCATAAAAATGTATACATACTCGTTGATTGACTAAAATGAGTATTCTTTATAAAGACGAACTGAAAAGAAAAACCTAACCTTGTTTTTGCTTTTTTTTTGAGATAAATCTCAAAACACTGAAAAACAGTACTTGAGAGGTTGCTTAAATTATGTTCTTATTAGTTTTGTATAATCCTTAACTCTATGGTGCTAGTCCTGACCTTTGTATTTATAGAGTGAAGGTTGGAACGAAAAAAATGGAAGCATAAATCATATTTTATCATTGTAGAAAAATAGACAGAACTGATTGCTTGGGATATAGGCGAGGATGTAAATCTTGCAGAAGATTTGTCGATAATGGATATTCTTTTTTCTTTTATTAGTATTTTTGCGGGTATATTAGTGTGCCTTCAAGCAATATTAGTAAAGATATGGAAATGAAAAATAAAATGTTGTGGAAGAACATCGGCCGATTAGTAGTGGATATTCTGCTGTTTTATGTGATAGGGACGTTGATAACGATGTTTTTGTGCGTTCCTCTTTTCCTGATACAGAAAGCATTGGGGATGGAGATGCAGGAAGGCAGTTTGCCTTCTTTCTTCCTGGAAAGGTTGCTGATGCTGGTCGGTTATCTGAGTGCGGCAATATTAGTGCTACGTTGGCGCAAACTACCTTTATCGCTGCTGGGAATGTCTTTGAGAGGACGGGGAAAAGACTTGCTGGCTGGATTGGGGGTAGCGGTGTTGCTGTATGCCGTTGGGTTTGGTACATCGCTCCTCATGGGGACTGTTGAAATAGCGAGTGTACAGTGGATACCTCGTGACTTGCTGGGAACGTTGCTGTTCTTCCTGCTGGTAGCCGTCACGGAGGAGGTGATGCTGCGTGGCTTTGTGCTGGGACGAATGCTTTCGGCAGGCATGAATCGTTTTGTGGCGCTGTTCTTGTCGTCGGCTCTTTTCTCAGCCATGCATTTGTTCAATCCCAATTTTGCACTCTTGCCGTTTGTCAACATCCTGCTGGCAGGTTGTCTGCTGGGAGCATCCTTCCTGTATACACGTAACTTGTGTTTTCCTGTCGTGCTGCACTGGTTCTGGAACTGGCTGCAAGGCCCTGTGCTGGGTTATGAGGTTAGCGGAATGGACAGCGGTGAAACTTTGCTGACCCTCCGTTTGACGGGCAGTGACCTGCTGACAGGAGGCAGCTTCGGTTTCGAAGGCTCGCTGCTTTGCACCGTTCTGCTTGTTGTCGGTACACTGGCCATCGTCGGTTATTATGAACGGCGCGGCAGGAAGGAGGCTTAGAGTCCTTCCTGCGATACGCCGCGCAGGGTCAGTTGAATGCGCTTACGTTCGGTGTCAATGCCCAGTACGCGTACCCTGACGTGCTGATGGATGGACACTACTTCGTTGGGATCACTGATGTAGCGGTCGGCCAGCTGGGAGAGGTGTATCAGGCCGTTTTCCTTGATGCCGATGTCTACGAAGGCACCGAAGTTGGTGATGTTGCCCACGATGCCGGGCAGCTCCATGCCTTCACGCAGATCGTCCAGCGTACGGACGTTCGGATCGAATTCGAACACCTTGATAGGGCCTCGTGGGTCGCGTCCGGGCTTGTCCAGTTCCTGAAGGATATCTTTGAGGGTAGGCATGCCGACAGTGTCCGTCAGGTAGCGTTCGGGCTGGATGCGTAGGCGCAGCTGTTTGTCGGCTATTAGTTCGCTGACGGTGCAGCCCAGGTCTTTGGCCATCTGTTCCACGATGCCGTAGCTTTCAGGATGGACGGCCGTGTTGTCCAGCGGGTTCTTGGCATCGGGAATGCGCAGGAAGCCGGCACACTGTTCGAAAGCTTTGGTGCCCATGCGGGGCACCTTCAGCAGGTCGCGGCGCGAAGCAAAGGGCCCATGCTCGGCACGATAGCTGACGATGTTTTGCGCCAGCTGTGGTCCGAGGCCCGATATGTAGGTCAGCAGGTGGCTGCTGGCTGTATTCAGATTAACCCCCACCAGATTCACACAACTTTCTACTGTCTGGTCAAGCGATTTCTTTAGTTTAGTCTGGTCTACATCGTGCTGATACTGGCCCACGCCGATGGACTTCGGGTCTATCTTTACCAGTTCGGCCAGTGGATCCATGAGGCGGCGGGCGATGGAGACCGCACCGCGAACGGTGACGTCGTAGTCGGGAAATTCTTCACGGGCCAGCTTGGAGGCCGAATAGATGGAAGCACCCTGTTCGCTGACAACGAATATCTGCATATCGCGGTCGAAACGCAAGTGCTTCAGGAAGTCTTCCGTCTCACGGCTGGCCGTACCGTTGCCGATGGCCATGGCTTCGATGCGGTAAGCTTCCACCATTTTCTGTATCTTCTGTGCCGCTTCTTTAGGCTTGCTGACGGGTGGGTGAGGGTAAATGTTCTCGTTGTGAAGCAGGTTGCCCTGAGCATCGAGACATACCACTTTGCAACCTGTACGGAAACCGGGATCGATACCCATGACACGCTTTTGTCCCAGCGGGGAGGCCAGGAGCAACTGGCGCAGGTTGGCGGCAAAGACGCGGATGGCTTCGTCGTCGGCCCGTTCCTTGCTGCTGGCGGCAAATTCGGTTTCGATAGAAGGCTTCAGCAGGCGTTTGTAGGCATCCTGTACGGCTTCGGCCACGTAGCGGCTGCAAGCATTGTTGCCCCGTACGTACTGACGTTCGAGGCGCTCCAGGCAGGTGTCGTCCTCGTCGGGGGCGATGCTCACTTTGAGTACGCCTTCCGCCTCGGCACGGCGCATGGCCAGCAGGCGGTGGGAACTGCAACGCTTCAATGGGTCGGCCACGTCGAAGTAGTCGCGGTAGTTGGCTGCTTCGGCTTCTTTCCCCTTCACCACGCGGGCGGTGATGACGGCACGACGGTCGAAGGTTGTGCGGACGGTCTGTCGCGAGCGTTCGTCTTCGCTCACCTGTTCGGCTATGATGTCGCAGGCTCCTTTCAGGGCTTCTTCTACGCTCTTCACGTCGCCCTTGACGTAACTCTTTGCCTGTCGGTCGGGAGCTGGGTCCTTTTGTAGCATCAGTAGGGTGGCCAGTGGCGTGAGGCCTTTCTGTCGGGCCATTTCGGCACGAGTTTTTCGTTTGGGTTTGTAGGGCAGGTAGAGGTCCTCCAGCTCGGTGTTGTCCCAGGTGCTTTCGATACGTTGCTTCAATGCGTCGGTCAGCTTACCTTGCGCTTCGATGGTTGTCAGGATGGTTTCCTTTCGGCGTTCCGTTTCTTTCAGTTTCTCGTAGCGGTCGCGGATGCTTTCTATCTGCACCTCGTCCAGTCCGCCGGTAGCTTCCTTGCGGTAGCGGCTGATGAAGGGGATGGTGGCTCCGTCGTCCAGCAGGGCGAGGGTTTGGCGCACCTGCTTGTCTGTCAGTCCAAGCGAGGTGGCTATCAGGTGGGGGAACAGGTCGTTCATATCATTGGATGTCTTTTTTTAATAAAATGATTGGTGGGCAAAGATAGTTCAAACGTAGAGAAGCACAAAAAGAAAACAGTGTTTTCGGCAGCGGATTGCACTGTTTTCCCTGTGCGAAACCAGCCATTTCCTGTTCGAAAGGCTGAAGACCGCTGAAAGTTAAAATTTGTAGTGAAAACATTCGATTGGCTTATTTTTATATGATTTTTTGGGAAATGGATGAAAAAATCCTACCTTAGCCTCGTAGATAAGCATTTTCTCGTTTAGGAGTATATCAAAAGCTTTTTATGGATAAGATATTGGAATTTGAAGGACTGGATGCAGCACTGTATCCATGTGTCGGTCCTTTGGTAATGGATCCTGCTGTCTTGAAGCAAAACTATAATTTCCCTTTCCGCACCACTCAGGCTTACCGTTGGTTTGTCGCTGTGAATGGGGAAGAAGTGGTCGGCTTTATTCCGGTAGAGCGTCGGAAGAGCGGTTGGATTATGAACAATTACTATATCAAGGGACGTGACGAAACGGTGTTGGAAGCTTTGTTGCAAAGGATCATGGCTGTTGCGGCAGAAGAGAAGTGCACGTTGACGGCCATCAGCTTTCTGGAGGATCGAGATGTCTTTTGTCGATTGGGATTCGAGGAAGTGAATGTGTGGAAGCGCTATGTGAAAATGGTAAAGAACGGATAACACGGAGGGAGTATGGGAAGTAGTACATGTGGAAAAAACGTATATGAATTGGCACAAGAACGCTTGAAGATTGTCTTTGAGGATTTTGACAACGTCTGTGTGTCGTTTTCGGGTGGAAAGGACAGTGGTGTCTTGCTCAACCTTTGTATCGACTATATTCGTCGGAACAATCTGAAGCGAAAGCTCTGTGTATTCCATATCGACTACGAGATTCAGTATTCGGTAACCATCGATTATGTGAATCGCATGCTGGAGGCCAACAAGGACATTCTGGATGTTTACCGCATCTGTGTCCCTGTCAAGGTTTCCACCTGTACGTCTATGTATCAGGCTTTCTGGCGTCCCTGGGACGATGAGATGAAAGATTTGTGGGTGCGTCAGAAGCCTCCCGGCTGCTATAACAAGGAAGATTTCGATTTCTATGATGAGAACATGTGGGACTACGAGTTTCAGATGCACTTTGCCCAATGGCTTCATGAACGGAAAAAGGCTACGCGTTCCTGTTACATGATCGGCATTCGCACACAGGAAAGTTTCAGCCGTTGGCGTTGCATTCACCTGGCCCGCAAGTATCAGATGTACCACACCTATCGCTGGACTTCCAAGATCGGCATCGATATCTTCAATGCCTATCCCATTTTCGACTGGAAGACGACCGATATCTGGGTAGCTAACGGAAAATTTGGTTTCGACTACAACAAGCTTTACGACCTTTATTATAAGGCCGGAATCAACATCGAACGCCAGCGTGTGGCCAGTCCTTTCCTGGGTGAAGCGCAGGAAAGCCTCAGGCTCTATCAGGTCATCGATCCCAATACATGGGGCAAGATGATCTGTCGCGTGAACGGTGTGCAATTCGCTGGCATCTACGGCAACACACGGGCCATGGGTACAGGTCATAAGGTCAATCTTCCCAAAGGACATACCTGGAAGTCGTACATGCAGTTCCTGCTTTCCACGCTTCCCGAGCCTACCCGCCGCAATTACCTGAACAAGCTGACGGTCAGCATCGAGTTCTGGAGGAAGAAAGGAGGTTGCCTGAGCGATGAAACTATCCAGAAACTCCGCGATCTGAATATCCCCATCGAGGTGGGAGGAAAGTCCAATTACAAGACTCGGAAAAAGCCGGTTCGCATGGAGTATCTGGACGATATCAACATCCGTGAGTTCCGTGAGATTCCTACCTACAAGCGGGTATGTATCTGCATACTCAAGAATGATCATATCTGCAAATACATGGGCTTTTCCATCAACAAGGAAGATGCTTACAAGAGAGACAAAATAATGGAAGAATTTAAAAATATGATGCTATGAGTGACGAATATATGAGTCCTGTCTATGCCGTCGAGGCCGTTCCGGTGGAGAAAGTGGAGGCCAACAATTACAATCCCAACGTCGTGGCTCCACCTGAGATGAAGCTGCTCGAACTTTCTATTTGGGAAGACGGATTTACCATGCCCTGTGTGTGCTATTATGACTCCGAACGGGACGTTTACATCATTGTGGACGGTTTCCACCGCTATCAGGTACTGAAGACGTCCAAGCGCATTTATGAGCGCGAGAAGGGCTTGCTTCCCGTGGTAGTTATCGACAAGGATATGTCCAACCGAATGGCTTCCACCATCCGCCACAATCGTGCCCGTGGTACCCACAACATCGAACTGATGTCCGATATTGTGGCCGAGCTCGACCGTATTGGCATGACGGACGAATGGATTATGAAGAACATCGGTATGGACCGCGACGAAGTGCTCCGCCTGAAGCAGATTTCCGGTCTTGCAGCTCTCTTTGCCGACAAGGATTTCAGCATTCCCGGTAAGATCGAAACCGAGGAACAGGCCAGCATGGCCGACTACAATTTCTCGGAAGATTGACGTTCTTTATCGCCTGCACAGACGCCTGAAGTCACAGTATTCACACTGCCGTGTCTGTTCTGTCTGATCGAATGGCGTATGCAGGCTGAATATTTCTTCCAGTAGTTGCTGAAGCCTTTCGCGGAATTCATCTTCGTAGAAGCTGAAGTTGTTCACGGGCTGTTTCGGTTGGCGTGCCGCTCCCATTTCGATGACCGGTGAGTAAGTGTCCTGCGCAGCCCGGTGGATGTAGAGCAGGGCAGGAGCCACTTTCTTCGCCTGTTTGCGGCAAAGGATGGCTGCATACAGGAATGTCTGGAAAATGTAGTTGGGTCTTCCCTCTGCCGGAGTGAACAGTTGGGTTATGTTTTCCGGTGTCTTGGGCGCTCCTCCCGTCTTGTAGTCCACGATGCGCAGGGTGTCATCCTTGCTGTCCATGCGGTCGATGGTTCCACCGATCTGTATCTTCAGTTTTCCGGCTGGTGTGTCTATTTCCATTACCTCTTTCACCTCCTGTTCCATGCCTTCCATGCTGAAGGGGGCATAGTTCAGGTCGTTGCGCAGCAACTGCCGCAGGTACGAGGCAATCACCCGTGCGTGTATCAGTTGCGTACCGTTGTATTCCGGTTGTTCCTCTTCCGGTACGTGGAAGAATTCTTCCTTGAATGCCCGGTCCACGTATCCCTGTAGTTTCACTTCATTCTTTAGCAGCCGTTCCAGGTCTTCTTTGCGGATTTCCTTTCCGTGTTCTGTCAGTTCGGTGTACACCAGTTCTGCCGAACGGTGGAAAATGGTGCCGAACAGGGCCGAGTCTATCTCCGCCGTTACCTCTTCGGGCAGTTTCAGCCCTGCTACATAACGGTAGTAGAAGCGCAGCCGGCAGTCCAGGTACGTATTCAGTGCCGAGGGCGAGAAGAAAGCTTTCGGATGCTTTTCCACGTTGTATCGTTGACACATCCGTTCCACCATTTCTTCGGTCTTTTCCACACGGATCGTCCGTTCTGCCTGGGGCGATTGCCCTGCTTCCAGATACTCCCGTCGGATTTCATGCGGCCATTCCACCAGAAACTGCAGCATGAAGCGCGACATCTCTCCCCGGTTCAGTCCGTCGGTCGATGTGTTGTACATCAGCGTCACGTTCTCCGCCCGTTGCATCAGGCGGTAGAAGTAATAGGCATACACGGCATTCTTGTGTTCGATGGTTGTCATGCCAAATGCCTTGCGCAGGTTGTAGGGGATGAACGACGATTCGCCTCCCGCCTTGGGCAGTTGTCCTTCGTTGAGCGACAGCACAATCAGGTTTTTAAAGTCCAGGTTTCTCGTTTCCAGTACGCCCATTACCTGCATGCCGATGGCCGGTTCGCCGTGGAAGGGAATGTTGGCTGCCGTCAGCAGGCGGTTCATCAGCCGTTTCAGGGTACCTGTCCGCACTCCTTCCAGCTCACCCGTCTCCAGCAGATTCAGCAGGCGGTTCACGAGGGTATAGCTTTTGAAGAGTGATTCCCGGTACAGTTGTCCGAAGATGTCTTTTCCTTCCTCTTCCGGCTCGTTCCGATACAGGACCGATACGTCTTTGATCCGTTCCGTCAGCCAGGTACAGAGGGCTTTCTGTCCGTTCTGCGGAGTGAACACCTGTTCCAGGAACGCGTCTGCCTTCAGTTCCGAGGGCAGGGGATAGAAGCGGTTGTCTTTTGTCAGTCTCCGTTCCAGCTTTTCAGCTTCGGCCGACAACTGTCTGACGTACGGATGCTTCAGTACCGCCATCACCGCTTCGTAGACGTAGCGTCCGCTGTCTGCCCGGTAACCGTCGGTCTGGAGTTCTGTCAGGGCGTTGATGTAGCTGTACACCGGTGTCTGTGCTAGGGGGAAACCCATGGTGATGTTCACGTCCTTCACCTCTTCGGGCAGGGTGTGAAGCACGGGCACAAGCATAGCCTCGTTGCACAGCACCACGGCATTCTCCTTCTGTTGTGCTCCCTCCGGCAGTTCCAGTCCCTTCATCCATTGGGGCAAGAAGCGTGCCTGTGCGTTTTCCGTAGGTGCCGAGAGGAAACGTATCTGCTTGGGCCGGCTCATTACGTCCAGACAGCTTTCCGGCAGCTGGTTCGGAAACAGTTTCAGGTTGCGCAGGATAAACTCGCCGGCTTCGTGCTTGTAGGGCGGATTGGCTTCGGACGGACGTCGGGTGTAGAACACGTCGTAGTCCCAGTAGAACCAGGCCTTTCCAGCCTCTTGCAGGCGCAGGAAGAACGCCTGTTCCACCCGGTTCAGTACGTTGAAGCCTACGAACACATAGCGGTCGTAGTCCAGCCGTTGCGTGTTCAGTTCCTCCATCACCTGGCGGTACATCATGCCCTCGTAGGCAATGCCCAGCTCCGCCAGCCGTTTGCGGTAGTGCCGGTAGATGTCTCCCAGCTTGTCCCACAAGCTGATGAATTTTTCCTTCAGTTCCGTCCGCTTCTCGATGGAGAAGTTTCGGAAGAATTCCTGTATTGCCTCCTCCTGTTCCTGACTCAGGTAGTCGGGGATGTCCATGATGTTCTTCAGATCCTGCAGGTTGCCGAAGAGCCGGTCTGCGTCCACCAGGTTCTTATCTACATCGTCAAAGTCACTGATCAGCAGCTCTCCCCAGAAGTAGAAGTCGTCCAATGTCTCTTCGCTTTTCGTTTCTTCGCGGAACACCCGGTAGAGTTCACACACCAGCCGGATGGGATCTCCCGCTTTCCAGGGTGACAGTTGGCGGAACAGGTCGCTGATGCTCACGTAGGTTGGCGACCACAGCGGACGGTCGCTTTGTGCGGCCAGCTGTTCGTTGAAGAACAGGCTTGCTCTTTTGTTTGGGAAGACGACCACCGTCCGGCTCAAGTCGTTTCCTGTTTTCTTATATAGGTCCTGTGCAACCAGTTGCAGAAATGTTTCCATAATATGAATTGATAATTGAAAATGGAAAATTGAGAATTAATACCTCACACCTTCTCCGTCCTTCCTTCCGTCACATACCACAGATATCCTTCCATCTGTTTCGGGTCATATCCCATGCGCGTCAGCAGCTGCATGTAGTCTTTCACCTGACGGTTGTATTTCTTGCTGGGCTTTCCGAATTTGAAGTCCACCACCACCATCCGTCCGTCTTTCATCATCACGCGGTCCGGACGTCGGGTCCTCAGTTCCCCGTTCTCCTTCCAGATGATGTCACATTCGTTGAACAGCCTCCATGTCCCGTCGTACCATTCCTTCACCTGTGGCAGTTCGAAAGCCTGTTTCGTCAGTTCCCTGATTTCGTCTTCCGTTTCCTGCCGTCCTATTACGCCTTCGAACACCAGCCTGCTGATGGCATCCTCGATGTCCGCTTCCGTCCGTATAGCCGAGAACAGCGTGTGCAGCAGTCGTCCGCGGTTGATGAAGCGCTGTTCCGACTCCTCTTCGTCCACGCCCGCTATGAAGTCTGCCGAACGGTTGGACTGCCTGAACTCTATTTCGTGTTTCAGGCTTTCCATGGCTACCGGCCTTTTCGTAGCTTTTTGTGCCAGCCGGTTGCCTGTCTGTTTTTCTTCTTTTTCTTCCGAGTTACACAAGGCTCCCCGTTCATACCGTCCGTCCTCTTCGTCCCATGTGCCGTGTCCTCCTTCGGCCAGGCGGGGTAGGGCATAGCCCAGCAGTTCCGCCATGGTTCCCCGTTGTCCCTTCCGGCTCCACACCAGCAGGTTCTTTCCCGCACGCGTAAAAGCCACGTATAGCAGGTTCAGGTTGTCCACCCACAGCTGCAGCCGCTCTTCCAGGTAATCTTCCCGATACACCGATTCTGCCATCAGGGGCGAATAATTCACCGGTACCAGTCCCAGTCCGTTGTAGGGCTTCTCTTTCGGCGAGCACCACACCAGCTGGTTGTTCGTTTCGTTTTCCGTTTTCCAGTCGCAGAAGGGGATCAGCACCGTGTGGAATTCCAGTCCTTTCGACTTGTGGATAGACAAGATGCGGATGCCTTCCAGCTCTCCGCTCGGGATGGTCTTCATGCACAGTTTCTCGTCCCAGTAGTGCAGAAATCCGTCCAGGTCCGACGAGTGGTTCTGCAGGTAGTCCGTCACCGCGTCGAAGAAGGCAAAGAGATAAGCGTCCTGCTTCTCCAGCCGTTTCACTTCCAGCAGGCCGAACAGCTCCTCCAGCAGTTCGTACAGGGGCATCAGCCTTAGTTCCTCCCGCCGTGTGGTCAGTCCTTCTGGCAGCAGCTTTTCCATGTCTCCGGCCAGCAGATTGTCCGTATTTCCTTCCTGTTCCTTCACCCCCGTGCGGTAGTTCATCACCAGCGAAGCCAGTGCTACCCCGTCCGTCGCGTCCGACAGATAGCGCAGGGCGTCCACCAGCATGCACACCGCTTGCGAGGCGTCCAGCCGGAATGCCTCGTCCGATACGATCGGCACCTTCAGCTCCCGGTCGAAGTAGTCTGCAATCGGTGCGATATTCTTGTTCTTGCGCACCAGGATAGCCATGTCGTTCAGTTTCACACCTTCGGCCAGCAGTTCCTCCACCGCTTCGCCCAGCGCCTGCAAGGTAGCTTCCGTGTAGTCCCTTTCCTCGTCCGGTTCCAGGAATTCCACCCGCACGTATCCCCGTGCCTTCTCCTTGGCCGACTCCTGTTCCACGTCCTCGTACGCTTCCTTCAGCTCCCTGCATTCCGTTTTCAGTTCAGCCAGGTGCAGGCTGTTCAGGTAGTCCACCACCTCTCTGAATACCCGGTTGTTGAAGTCCGTCACGTTTGCCTCGCTTCGTCGGTTCACCTTCAGTGTCTCCAGTCGGATGGGGAAGTGTCCCAGGCTTTTCTTCAGTCCGTTCAGGATTCTCCAATCACCGTTTCGCCAGCGGTAGATCGACTGTTTCACGTCGCCCACGATGAGGCTGTCTTCCCCCTGGGCCAGTCCTTCCAGCAACAGCAGGCGGAAGTTGTCCCATTGCATCCGGCTCGTGTCCTGGAATTCGTCGATCATCACGTTCCGGATGCTGGCTCCTATCTTTTCGAAGACGAACGACGAGTCTCCCTCCCTCACCAGCCGGTGCAGCAGGGCGTTCGTGTCCGACAGCAGGAAGCGGTTCTGCTCCCTGTTCAGCGTCTTCACCTCCTCGTCTATGTGGTTCAGCAGTTGCAGTTTGTTCAGGTGCTGGCGTGTTAGGCGGCAGCTGTTCACCGTCCGGCACCGTTGCGGCCTCATGCGTTCCGCTTCCTGCAGCAGCGGCATCAGGCTGCGTTCCGCCAGTGCCGTGATTTCTTTCCGTTGCTTCGACGACTTCGTGCTCCAGTTGTCCGCGTTGGCCAGACATCCCTGTAGCGTTGTGTTCACCACGTCCTTGTCGCTCAGTCGTCCGTCTCTCAGTTTGCGGAAGTAGCTCCCGATGCCTCTCGAGCCGTTCTTCAGGTCCTCCGGAGCCAGCCCGTATCCCTCCAACTCTCCTTCAAACTGGTCGTTGAAGGCCTTCATCTGCTCCAGCGCTTCCGTTTCCAGCTCCTTCAGCGCCTCCTTGTACAGCTTCATCAGCTGCGGCTCCTTCAGGCATTCTCTCAGCAGTCCGCCTTTCTCCAGGTAGCTTTCGTCGAAGATGTTCCGTCCGAAGCTCTTTATTTCGTCCGATACGTTCCATCGCTTGTCGTCCGCGATGCGTTCGTTGATGTAGTCCAGCAGCCAACCCATGACCGGAGCGTCCGGCGTCAGTTTCTCTATCAGGCTGTCTACCGCTTCGTCCAGCACCTCCGTGTTGTTCAGTTCGATGTTCAGGTTGGGAGTCAGTTCCAGTTCCCTTGCCAGGTTTCTCATTACCGACTGGAAGAACGAGTCGATCGTTTCCACCCTGAAGCGGCTGTAGTCATGCAGCATGTACTGCAGGGCCATGCCGGCCCTTTTCCTCAGCTCCTCCGTGTCCATGTCTTCCTTCAGGTCCTCCCGGATGCGGTTCAGGTACGCTTCCGAGTCCCGGTCTCCCTTCCAGATGCCGTACAGCTGCTGCACGATGCGTTCCTTCATCTCCGCCGTAGCCTTGTTCGTGAAGGTCACCGCCAGAATCTGCCGGTACGCCCTGGGGTTCTCAATCAGGTGCTTGATATATTCTACGGCCAGTGTAAACGTCTTTCCCGACCCTGCCGATGCTTTGTAGACCAGTAGCTCCATATACTCAGTCCCTATTAAACAGGTCCCTCGTATACACCTTTCCTCTCACGTCGTCCAGACATGCGTCGTATCGGTTCGCAATGATGGCGTTCGATTGCCGTTTGAAGGCTTCCAGATCGTTCACCACCACCGATCCGAAGAACGTCGTCCCGTTCTCCAGCGTCGGTTCGTAGATGATCACCGTCGCTCCCTTCGCCTTGATGCGCTTCATCACTCCCTGGATCGAGCTTTGCCGGAAGTTGTCGCTGTTCGATTTCATGGTCAGTCGGTACACCCCGATCGTACACGTCCGTTCCTCCGCCGGGTTATAGTCCCCCCGGTTGTAGTAGTCGTAATACCCCGCCTTGTGCAGCACCTGGTCCGCGATGAAGTCCTTTCTCGTCCGGTTGCTCTCCACGATGGCGTGTATCAGGTTCTCCGGCACGTCCCGATAGTTGGCCAGCAGTTGCTTCGTGTCTTTCGGCAGGCAGTACCCCCCGTAGCCGAAGCTCGGGTTGTTGTAGTGCGTCCCGATGCGTGGATCCAGGCAGATGCCGTCGATGATGGCCTTCGTGTCCAGTCCCTTCACCTCCGCATACGTGTCCAGCTCGTTGAAGTAGCTCACGCGCAGGGCCAGGTACGTGTTGGCGAACAGCTTCACCGCCTCCGCCTCCTTCAGGCCCATGAACAGCGTGTCCACGTTCTCCTTGATGGCACCTTCCTGCAGCAGGGCCGCAAACTCCCGTGCCTTTTCCTCCAGGTTCTTGCCGGCAATGGTGCGGATGGCCTCGTTCTCCTCGTCCAGTCCCTCGATCAGCTTCGGATAGCCCACGATGATCCGGCTCGGATACAGGTTGTCATACAGCGCCTTGCTCTCCCTGAGGAATTCCGGCGAGAACAGCAGGTTGAACGTCTTTCCCTGTAGGGCAGGGGAGTTCTTGAACACCCGTGCATATTTTACGTACAGGCTTCGGCAGTATCCCACCGGAATCGTACTCTTGATCACCATTGTCGCGTCCGGGTTCACCTCCAGCACCAGGTCTATCACCTCTTCCACGTGGCTTGTGTCGAAGTAGTTCTTCACCGGGTCATAGTTCGTCGGAGCCGCTATCACCACGAAGTCCGCGTCCCGGTAAGCCTCACGTCCGTCCAGCGTAGCCGTCAGGTTCAGTTCCTTTTCCGCCAGATACTTTTCGATATACTCGTCCTGTATCGGGCTGATCCGTTTGTTTATCTTCTCCACCTTTTCCGGAATCACGTCCACCGCCTTCACCTGGTGATGCTGTGCCAGCAGCGTTGCGATCGACAGTCCCACGTAGCCTGTTCCGGCCACGGCTATTCTATAGTCTTTCATATCTTTCATTGTTGTTTTTCCTTCTTGAATACAAAGATACACATTTTTGCCGAACCTCTGTCAGTCACCGATCGCATGGTCTGCCATCACGTCCTCGCCGTTCCATGCCTTCAGGCCCGTCCAGGGAGTGAAAGGCTCCGTCCAGAACGGATCCGTTGCCGGCAGTCCCAGAGCCAGGAAGACGAACGTACAGAGATACACGCTTCCCGTGTTGATATACGTTTCCGACATGTTGATCTGGCTTCCTGCAAAGCCGATGCGCAGCCATCCCTTCTCGTCGAACGTCCGTGGAGCGGCAAACTGTCGGGCGATGACAGCCGTCAGTCCGCAGCGCACCTGAGCCGGAGCCACCGTCTTCGGAAGCTCGTGTAGCAGTGCCGCGTGTGCCAGCGCATGAAAAGCCCCCACGCGGTACGTGATAGAGCGTCCCACTGCCGGATACGCCCCTTCTGGTGAGATCATGCGTTCCAGCTGTTCCGCATAGCGTGCTTGGCGTTTCAGCTGTTTGGACAGAAAGTCCGATCCCGCCAGCCCATGCTTCTTCATCACCTTCAGCACATCCGTCAGCATCGGATGAATCACGAAGCTGTTGTAATAGTCCGCATGATAGCTGGGTCCGTCTCCATATACCCCGTCCCCCTTATACCAGTTGTCGCGGAAGCGGAATACGCCATACGTCAGCCGGTCCAGGTCACATTCGCCGGTAAACTCCAGCAGGGCCGCCTCCACCATCGAGGCAAACAGCAGCCAGTTGTTCTCAAAAGCCTTGATGCCGCGCGAGCGTTTCAGCTCCGTGATCATGCGTTCGCGTGTTTTCTCGTCCAGGCCTCCCCATAGCTGTTTCGGTGCGCGCAGCAGTCCCTGTGCCAGAAACGCCGCGTCCACCAGCGGTTGCGAAGGCGTGCCGAAGTCCAAGTAGTCAGGCGAATCCGGATCCACCGCGTTGGCCAGTCCCTTTCGTGTCATTTCTATGTATTTGCCGCGCAGCTTACCTTCTTCCGTCTCGTCCGCTCCCAGCTCCAGCCAGGGCGCTATGCCACACAGCGTGCGTCCCACCGCTTCCAGGTGCGAAAATCGGTGTACCCTCTTCGTGTCCAGCGACTCCTGCGGCATGTTTTCCCGCAGCGTATTGTTCGCTAGGTTGCTCAGTACCGGATCCGCTATTTTCACCAGTGTGTTCACCCACATCTGTCTGTCTTCCATTCCCGTTGGTTGTTTCTTGTCTCGTGCCGATGCCGTCACCACCGTCACTGCCAGTGCCGCACATACGGCAATCATTTTTTTCAGATTCATGCCAAATTACGATTTAAAGTAAATACATAAGGAAAACCGTTTTTAAGTTGACTGTGAGGTTTTTCTGATAGAGCTTGTTTTACACAGCATCTTCGTCACGGTTGAAATTATCGAAGAAATCCATTTGTTTTTTCGTTAGGAATTCAGTCTTTTGATACATGAATTTGCATCCATAGTCATATAATGATATAGTAGTTCCATAATCATTCGTATTCTCGAATCCCAGAAAAGCTTTGTAGTAGTTGACTAGATTTTCGTCAGGAGTCGTATCCGCGGCAAAAAGGTATATATATTCACATCCGATGTGTTTTATCACTTCTTGTATTTTGGGTACAATAAAACTCCAAAATATTACGACTCCCATTTTTTGATCAGTCTTGAGGCTACTCCAATCATTTCGATGATTTTCGTTGGCACAGAAGTGTACGATTTCTACTCCTGCAAATGTTTTACCTACTCTTTTCAAGTCATCTTCAGACTGATGTTCCAGTTCTTTTATGATTTGGTTTTTCTTCGTGTAGGATATTTGTGCTAGTTCGTTTTTTATCAATCCTTTGCCTGTCCTGATCCGTTCAATGATTGAGTCGAACAGAATTTTGTCACTGTCGCTTAGCTCTGGATCATCTTTTAGTTCGATCACTGAATTGTAAAGTTCGCGAGCTTTTTGCAGCGAGTCCATTCCTCTGATACTTTCATAAAGCGAACCGCATTTTAGTGAAAAGTAGAAGAGTATATTCCCGTTTGGATGCTTGATTACATAATATGCAATATTCCCTTTCTCATCTTCTTCGAATGCTTCGTTTTGAAGTGTGCGTACCAGATTTTCATTACGATTGGAAAAATCTACTACGCAACGTAAATTATCCTCGTTAGTGGACAAGCGTTCACACGTGAGCGAGAAGATGGCTTCTTTTTGTTGCTCGGTTATTTTCATATCCGTTATACAGTTGGACAATTGAGCTTTTTGTAGAGGAACCTACGGATTTTTACTCTTTCCGCATCCTTTCTGATATCATCAGTGTCAATCAGTTTGTCGCAGTTCTCGTCTTCGTGGATACCTTTTCGCGCCTGTCCCCAGCTGTATTCTCCATGCGTGATGCTGCTCAGACTCCATGAATCCTTTTGTGCATAAGTAGAGAATACCATGTCAAAGACGCTTTTGTATTTTTCAATGTATGTTTGGGGTAATTTCTCTGTAAGGCAACCATCTTTATACATACGTCTTATCTCTACCATTACAGGTCCATATTTCCACGCCTCAAACTGTTCCTTGAACATCGGTTCATCCGTTTGTATAATCGCTTCCCGCTGGACAAAATACAGAAGTTTGTGCAACTTCATCTCATCCATGCGTTTGCCGTAGTCCTGTTGGTATCGCTGATAAATATACGATGCTATTGTTGTCACTTTCTCCATAATTTTCTCCGACTGGTTATTCTGAGAACAAATATACGAAGAATGGGAGAAATATAAAAGTGAAATCTTGCTTTTCTGCGTTTTACCCTTCATGACCTTTTCGGCTTCTCCCGAAAATAGAAACTCCCAACAAACCTTTTACAGTCTGCCGGGAGTTCCCTGTTTTCATAACTTGAATTTTATTCTTCTTTCTTGTCCAGTGCCTCGAAGCAAGAATTCTTGCTGATAAATTCCGGTACCAGGTCTTTCATGGCCGCTACGATTTTCATCTGGTCGTACGAGTAGCTCACGTCTATCAGGTGCTGTATGCGGTCTTTCACCTCGTCGTAGTCATATTCTCTCACCGTCGCTATCATGATTTTCTCGTGATAGGTAGGCTTCGTCAGCTCCTTCACGTTCAGCAGTTCTTCGTACAGCTTCTCTCCGTGGCGCAGGCCCGTGAACTCAATCTTCACGTCCGTACGTCCCGAAAGGCTGATCATGCGTTTGGCCAGGTCCACAATCTTCACCGGTTTGCCCATGTCGAAGATGTAGATTTCTCCGCCATTGCCCATGCTTCCCGCTTCCAGTACCAGTCGGCAGGCTTCGGGGATGGTCATGAAGTAGCGGATGATGTCCGGATGCGTCACTGTTACCGGCCCTCCGCGTCTGATCTGCTCCTTGAATCGTGGAATTACCGATCCGTTCGATCCCAGTACGTTTCCGAAGCGTGTCGTGATAAACTGTGTCACGTGTCCCCCTTCCTTCTGCAGTTTCTTCGCCAGACTCTGCACGTAGATTTCGCAGATACGTTTCGAACATCCCATTACGTTCGTCGGGTTCACCGCCTTGTCCGTCGAGATCATCACAAACTTCTCCGCCTTATATTTCACTGCCAGATCCGCCAGAATGCGCGTTCCTGCCACGTTTGTCTGGATAGATTCCGATACGTTGTCCTCCATCATCGGCACGTGCTTGTACGCCGCTGCGTGGAAGATGTATTGCGGTCTGAATTCCTCGAAGATAGCCTCCATACGTGTCTGGTTGGCGATGTCCGCCACGATGGTTTCCGCGTCCAGGTTACGCCATTTGTCCATCAGTTCCAGCCGGATGTCGTGCAGCGGCGTTTCTGCCTGGTCCACCAGTATCAGCTTGTACGGGTTGAACGTAGCCACCTGTCGCATGATTTCGCTGCCTATCGATCCTGCCGCTCCCGTTATCATCACCCGTTTCCCTTCCAGGTGCGAAGCCACCTTCCGTATGTCTATCTGTATCGGGTCCCTTTGCAGCAGGTCCTCTATCTGTATTTCCTTGATGTCCCCGCTTTCCAGTCCCCGTTGGTTCCATTCGCTCAGGGGAGGGGCTGTCAGCAGCTTGATGTTATGTTTCAGGAAGCGGTCCAGGTTCTCCTCCTTTTTCAGTTCGTTCCGTTTGGCGGGCGAAACGATAATCGTCTTCACTCCCTTCTGTGCCAGGATGTCAAACAGGTTTTCGTCGTTCGGGAATACCCGTACCCCCATGATCAACTTGTCATACAGGTCCGGTTCGTCAGCGATGAATCCTCTCAGCCGGTATCGTTCTCTCATCGACACCCTCAGCGATTTCGCTATGTTCACACCGGCTTCCTTGGCGCCGTAGATGAAGATGTTCGTCTGCGACGAGCCTCCCGCCTTTATTGTTTCAAACATCATTTTCACGATCACCCTCGAGCTGGCCATCAGGGCAAAGTTGATGATGAACGCCATCAGTATCACGTTCACCGGAGCCAGTCTGATATCTGTTACCAGCGGAGCCACCATACATGCCAGAGCCATTGCCGTGTACGACACGAACAAGGCCACAAAGATTCGTGCGATATCCACAAACGACGACAGTCTTAGTACGCTCGAATACGTGCGGAACATCTTGAAGAACACCAGGCTCACCACCATCGTTAGCCCCATGGTTCTCCACATCGTGGCTGAGTCCAGCACCCGGCTGCTGAAGTCATATCGCAGCGCGTATGCCAGTAGGAGGGAGAGTCCTATCATCACCACGTCCATGGCCAGTATCATCCAGATGGGCAATACATTGACCGATAAATACCTTCTGACAAATTTTTTCATGTTATAGTTTCTTAGTTTAGTTCTTTTTTCCTTTTTATTGCAGGCAAGCCTTCATCTGCTCTACAATGTAGCGCACGTCTTCGTCCGTCACGCACGGCCCGCTGGGCAAGCACAGTCCCCGCTTGAACAGCGCTTCGCTCACTCCGTTCACGTAGCACGGATTGTTCCGGTACACCGGTTGTTTGTGCATCGGCTTCCATAGCGGGCGGCTTTCAATGCCTGCTTCGTCCAGTGCCATGCGCATGGCTTCCACGTTGCGGTTCGGTTCGCAGTCCGTATGTAGTGTCTTTGCCTCGTGTGTCACGCCTGCTGCGCCTCCTACGGCTCCCTGTATGGCTGCCGCATACGCCCGTTCTTCTCCTTTCACCTTCAAGTCCTCGTCCAGCAGAATTGTGTTCAGCCAGTAGTTGCTGTCGTAGCGGGGTGACGGATTTTCGTGCAGTGTGATGCCCTTCACGTCAGCCAGCAGTTCCTTGTATAGCTTGGCGATGTGCTGGTGATGGGCGATGTGTTCGTTCAGTACCGTCATCTGTCCGCGTCCGATACCCGCACAGATGTTGCTCATGCGGTAGTTGTACCCGATCTCTTCATGCTGGTAGTACGGATACGACTCGCGAGCTTGCGTGGCGTAGAACATGATTTTCTGCTTGGCTGCCTCGTCCGGGCAAATCAGTGCTCCGCCTCCCGAGGTCGTGATCATCTTGTTCCCGTTGAACGACAATACTCCGTATCGTCCGAACGTACCGCATACCCTTCCGTCGTAGCGGCTTCCCAGTCCTTCCGCAGCATCTTCGATGACGGGGATGTCATATTTCTCCGCCACCGCCATGATTTCATCAATCTTCGCAGGCATGCCGTAGAGATAGACCGGCACGATAGCCTTCGGTTTCCGTCCCGTCTTCTCCATGCGGTCTTTGATGGCGGTTTCCAGCAGTTGCGGATCCATGTTCCACGTGTCCGGTTCCGAATCCACAAATACCGGCGTAGCACCCAGGTACGTCACTGGGTGCGATGAAGCACAGAACGTAAACGTCTGTACCAACACCTCGTCTCCTGGCTTTACGCCGCAAGCCAAAAGGGCCAGGTGTACTGCTGCCGTACCGGCTGATAATGCTACTACTTCCTTGTTCTCTCCGGCAAACGCCTTCAAGTCCGCTTCAAAGCCGTTTACGTTCGGTCCCAGAGGCACCACCCAGTTCGTGTCGAAAGCCTCCTGGATATACTTCATTTCGTTGCCGCTCATGTGAGCCAGGCAAAGGTAAATACGTTTTTGATCCATAACTTATATAGTTTTTATATCAATTCTCCATTGTACATCATTCGTTTTCCAAAGACAGTACAGATTATCATTTGAATATCTTTGATAAACGAATAGTGATGTAAATAATAACGGTTTATTCGTACCTTATCTGGGAAAATAACTTCATCATTGTATTGAATTGGATCAGCCTGTTGTGCCAGGAGTTCTTCTTCATTCCGATATTTCAATGATGCAGGTCCTGTTATTCCAGGACGAAGTTTTAAGACCTCCCTGTCATCTCCGGTTAAGGCATCCGCATAACCGGGAACATCTGGACGTGGACCTACAAAACTCATATCGCCGATAAGTACATTCCAAAGCTCGGGCAATTCATCCAGTTTATATTTCCTTAGTTTTGCTCCGAAAGGAGTAATACGGCTTTCACCTTTCACCGATATAGAACTACCGGAATGATGAACGGTCATTGACCGAAATTTATACATTGTAAATAGCTTTCCATTGCGTCCTACACGCTTTTGAACAAAGAAAGCTGGGCCACCTGGCATCTTTATTTTAATCAATATGGCAACAATTAACAATAGTGGCCATAGAATTAATAAACCAGCAAAGGAAACAATGCGGTCAAATAGGAATTTTAATAACATATTTATATTTGGTTTGCAATGTAACAGCTGATGCACTCTTTTTAAAGTGTGTTATAATTCTTGACGAATAATATTTTCTTCAGTACGCCTGCGCATAAATTAATGAATACACAAAATATGGATGTTATTATAGATCTATGCTCAGCTTCTCTAAATAAATTATAATGCCATATAATTAATGACATATAGCTATGATTACTTATAGAACCTACACGTTTTCGATAGAAAGCTAAAGTTTCATTTAATAAATGGCATGACCTAGCTTTACGAATAACTTTCAGCCACATTGCATAATCATTATTCTTCTTTATATCCTCAATTTGGATTAGACCGACTACAGAGGAATCATAAATAACAGTCAAACAACCAGGCCAACAATAAGCATACATACCAAAATAATTAATCTTTTGAGGCCCAGTTACTTTTACACCTAATTCTTTGGAATTTTCATCTATCTCAACATAATTCGTATAGGAAAAACACAAGGAATGATTGTGCATAAAAGAAAGCTGTTTTTCTAATTTATCAGATTTCCATAAATCATCACTATCTAAAAAAGCAATCCACCTACCATGAGCTATTTTCAACGCATTATTTCTTGTAATAGCTGCTCCACTATTTTTTTCATTGCATCTATACTTAATACGATTATCTTTATCTATGTATGGTTTTACCACTTCATAAGTATCATCAGTAGAGCAATCATCTACAATTATCATTTCCCAATTTTGATAAGTTTGCGCTTGGACAGATTGAATAGTTTTTTCAATAAATCGAGCACAATTCCATGTCGGTGTAATAATTGATACTAATCCAAAATCCTTCATTGTTTGTATTTAGTATAGTCTTAAAAGCAAATTTTAATCTCTTCTAAAAATATCTCTTGTATAAACCTTCTCCTGTACATCATCCAAACAACCATCATATCTATTAGCAATAATAGCATTTGATTGCCGTTTGAATTCATCCAAATCATTAACGACTCTAGATCCGAAGAAAGTACTTCCGTCCTCCAATGTGGGTTCATAGATAATCACTGTCGCTCCTTTTGCTTTGATACGCTTCATCACACCTTGAATGGAACTCTGGCGGAAATTATCGCTATTAGATTTCATGGTCAGACGAAATACCCCAACCACGCATTGTTTTTCCTGAGAGGGATTAAAATCTCCTCGATTATAGTAATCGTAGTAGCCAGCTTTCTTCAACACTTGATCTGCAATGAAGTCCTTACGGGTACGATTCGATTCCACAATGGCATGAATCAAGTTTTCGGGTACATCTGCATAATTGGCCAACAACTGTTTCGTATCTTTCGGCAAACAATATCCGCCATAACCAAAAGACGGATTGTTATAATGTGTACCGATACGAGGATCCAGACAGATACCATCAATAATAGCCTGTGTATCCAATCCCTTTACCTCTGCATACGTATCCAGTTCGTTGAAATAAGATACACGCAGGGCAAGATAAGTATTGGCAAAAAGTTTCACAGCCTCTGCCTCCTTCAGTCCCATGAACAAAGTATCTACATTCTCTTTAATAGCACCTTCCTGCAACAAGGCAGCAAATTGTTTTGCCTTTTCTTCCAGATGCTCCCCCGCAATGGCTTTAATAGCCGCATTCTCTTCATCTCTACCCTCTATCTGCTTAGGATAACCTACAATGATACGACTGGGATAAAGATTGTCATACAATGCCTTGCTTTCACGCAGAAACTCCGGCGAAAAAAGCAGATTAAATTTCTTCCCTTGTAAAGCTGGCGTATTCCTGAATTTTTCCGCATACTTCACATACAGACTACGGCAATACCCTACAGGGATGGTACTCTTTATCACCATCACCGCATCAGGATTTACCTCCAGCACGAGATCAATCACCTCTTCTACATGACTGGTATCAAAGTAGTTCTTTACCGGGTCATAATTTGTCGGAGCAGCGATTACGACAAAATCCGCATTTTTATAAGCAGAACGTCCATCCAAAGTAGCTGTCAAACTAAGCGGTTTCTCCGCCAAATACTTTTCTATGTACTCATCCTGTATCGGACTGATACGGTTATTGATTTTCTCCACCTTTTCAGGAACAACGTCCACTGCCACTACATGATGATGCTGAGCCAGCAATGTGGCAATAGAAAGTCCTACGTAACCGGTACCGGCTACGGCAATTTTATAACTATACATAAATAAATAAATTATGTCGTATTTGGGTGTAATACGAGAATAAGTGACAAATTATACTTCGTCATCGGTTAACAGATAAGAAATATTTATAATATACACCTTGACCAGTTTGTATAGTCTTAATCTTCTTAATAAGTATCTTGTGGAGTTAACCAGACTAAGCAATAATATAAATACCTCAAATTTTATGTGAAATCAAAATCATTATTTCAATGCAGTATTTTTAACTAAATAACCATCTTTATCCAGCCTAACTCCAAAATAATCAAATACAGTTCGGATTTGATTATCATTTTGATGCTCATATCTGTTTGAATGTGTTAATGCTGTGCCTCGATGGAAATATTGATATAATGCATCAAACGAATAATCAGATTTATGTTTATATACTACATGTTTTAAAGTTTGTTTTAACATTCCACAATACCAAAACCAAACATCATCTGCATAAGGACACAATTTTTTAAACATTTTATCATCCATAGCAAGTAAATCTAAAGAATGAGGTGGATATAACACTCCACCGACTCCACAAGGGAAAATTAGATTATATCCAATAGTGTTTTTTTTGTATTGCATCCAATTTTCATACATAGCTGCATAACCATTTTTGATAATTGGTTTACTAGCATTTAAACAACAAATTGCATCAGGAGTTTTGTTACTAGCATGTGTTAGACGCTCTATCGTGTCTCTTGTATAAATTATATCATCATCTACTGTGATTATATAATCATTAGGATATTTTTTTAAACTAGGAATAAGCTTTGTATAAGAACGCATATCCTCACAATACAGTACTTCTAAGCCTTTATGTTTTAACTTTTTTAATTTTGGTGGTAAATTTCCATCATTCCAGAGAGTTTTATCTAAGCATAGGACAATATGATCAGGAGGCATAGATTGTCGCAAAATAGAAACAATGGAATAATAAACGACTGATGTTTTAACTCTACGTCCATAAGAAGTTAAAGAAACTATATAACGCCCTTCTGCTTTCTTTTTAGTTGGCAATGATGGAATACTAAAAAGATGACTATCAACAAGCCATTTATACAAATATCCAGCAACTACATTTTTTAGAACTAACAATTTACTTAACATAATGGTATGAAAAAGTTGTATGCGCTTAATTTTGATGTAAGCGTCCAATTTTGACGTATCCCATAGGGAAAGCCCCTTTAGGAAGCTTTCCTCTTAAAGTTTTCAAAAACCGGACTTGATTTTTAAAGTTTGTTAGTGTTGATTCCAATGGTTATCGGTAGCAAGTTCTCATAATCCCTGCGCCCTTTGACCACCTCACGGAAAAGATTCTTCAAATAAGCCAGGGCGGAGATACCGTTGGCCCGGCAAGTAGATATCAACGTATGATAGGCGGCCGACACATTCGCCATGCGGTTACTGCCAAAGAACAACGAGTTCTTCCGCTCACCCGCCAAGGGACGGATGAAACGCTCCGCAATGGTATTGTCGATACTGTAGCGGCCGTCTTTCAAGTAAGCGAATATCTGATTCCAGAAGTTCTTCAGGTAATTGACCGCCTTTTCCATCAGATCTCCACGGGGAGGATGACCCTCCGAAGTCAGCACATTCAGAAAACTGCGCATGCGACCGATGACTTCCTTTGTCCGCAGGGAATTCCGCTGTCGGGTTATCTCTTCAGCTGTTAGACCGGACTGGCGATAACTGTCTTCCTGCCCATACAACCAGCCGATGTATTCCAGCATCTGTTTCGCATTCAGGTCACCGCCCTGCTCGTAGGCATACACGAACTTGGCGCGCGCATGGGCCAAGCAGCAGAGGTGTTCCGTGTCGTACAGCCTGTCTTCCAGATACATGTACACATTGTAGCCGTCCGACTGCAGCGCCTTGATCTGCCGGTCGCCCAAAATGTTCTTCAGGGCATCACGGCTGCGGGAACCTTCCTCATAACAGTAGATGACAATCTTCTCTTCACGGTTGACCAGACACCAGATATATCTTTTGCGATAACGGTCCTGTACCTTCACCTTGCACCAGGTCTCGTCGCAGTTCACGATGGCATCTTTCTCCATGGCCATATTCTTGAGCGTTTCAACCAGTCTCTTGGTAAACCCTGCACCTTTCTCAAGCCAGTTGGTCAGGGTCATGCGGCTCAGGAACATGCCATGGTCATTCAGACGGTACATCTCACGGTAATAAGGTACATTCAGCACAAAATGGTTGAAGGCCAGATGGGCCAGGAAATCAGCGGATGCGTGGGTCCCCGGAACTACATCCATGTAATCGGGGCCTCCATCTTTGGAAAGGTAGCCTTCGCAGATTCTACCGTCCGGCAGCTTGTAACGGACAACCTGATACCTGTGCTCCAGAATATAGCTCACTTGCTCGTAGGAATACTTGTGGAATGTCTTGATAATAACAGCTTCTTTCGGCAAACGGCAGAAATCGAAATCATGGCACACGGACTTATCTGCCTTCATACGTTTGTAAGAAATTCCCTGGCGGTATGGCCGTTCCTGTTTACTACCAGCAGATGACGGAATGTCCGTTCCCCTCTCCTCCGAAGGAAGGTTGGGAGTGGAACTGCCGTCAAAATCTTCCTTGTCAGCTTCGCGGGAATCGGAACCACGGTTCTTGGACGAAAGTTTCTGGGTCTTGCCGTCGAAGCGGTTCTTGTCTGAAAGCTTCTTCTGTTCCTTCAAGGCGGCATTCTCCTTCCGGAGCTTTTCTATCAAGGCATCACGATCCGACAGCATACGTTTCAGCTCATCATTTTGTCTCAGTAATCGCTGGGAATTTTCATTCAGAGCCAGCAGCTGCTCGGTCATACGGTCAAGCTTTTCCAGAAGCTTTGCTTCACGTTCCTTGTCAGCCTTGCGTAAGGCAAAAAGTTCGTCAAGCAACATTGATTTTTCCATGGAATTCATATCATCTCCCCTTTGCCATATTTGCAGCGCATATCATGGAAGTTTCGCAGGTAATAAAACCTGTTCATTCCTGTAATGTTTAACATAGCACCTCCAGCTTCTCTACCAGGTTCTTCAAACCCTCGTAGCTTAAGTTCCGTTGCTGTATGTGCATTCCACCCGTCATATGGATATCTATCATGAATCTCACCGTAGGGGATGACAAGGCACCTCCCATGGATGGGGTGGAAGCTGAAAGATCCTTTTCCGATTCTTGCTCCACTTGTTGTCCTTCTACCTGTACTGGGACAATGTGATGTCGGGTATCCTTGTTCCATTTGTGAAACAGATTGTAGGGTACTTTGTTTTTCAAACAGAAGTCCTGGACGGACTCGCCTTTTGCGGTATCGTCTCCGCTTTGTAACGGATGAACAAATGCTCAAAATCACTGCTGCTATACATGTTTACTGAGTTTTTGATTACAGCAGTGAAGGTCGAGTTTTTTTTGTACTTCAGGGCAAGACGTCAAAATTGGACGCTTACATATTATATTGGTTCGTCTACAGAGCCTTTATCTATCGGTTACTCAAATTCCTTCAGAGCATCACAGCTGCAGAAACCACCTTTATAATTGTTGGAGAGGAGGTCTATTTTTTGTACTTATAGTGATTTATCATTTGTGTGGTTATAAATTTAGCAATTGTTTACTTTTCTCTAAGGCTGAATAAATGACTTGATCCATGTCATAATATTTATATTCGCCAAGTCGACCACCAAATATTACATGCTTTTCTTTATCGGCTAAAGCTTTATATCGATTATATAATTTTATATTATAATCATCATTTATTGGATAATATGGTTCATTGCCCAAATGCCATTCTGTGCTATATTCACGACTAATAATTGTATGTGGAATGTCTTCACCAAGATTGTTTTTCCCAAATTCAAACCATTTATGTTCAATAATTCTTGTCCAAGGCGTTTTTGTGTCGGTATAATTTACTGCAGCATTTCCTTGAAAATTAGAGATGTTGAGAATTTCTTCTTCAAAGCGAACGGAACGATATTGAAGTTCTCCTAAAGAATAATTATAAAAAGTGTCAATAGATCCTGTATATACTATTTTATCAGCCTTTCTATCCCATTCTGTTTTATTTTTTAAATAATCACTATCTGTTAATACTTCAATACCATTTAATATATTTTTAACTAATTGGGTGTATCCTCCTATAGGGATACCTTGATAAAGGGCATTAAAATAGTTGTTGTCATATGTAAATCTAACAGGAAGTCTTTTAATAATAAATGCTGGTAATTTTGAACACGGCCTTCCCCATTGTTTTTCAGTATACCCTTTTATAAGTCTCTCATATATATCAATACCTACAAGTGAGATTGCCTGTTCTTCCAGATTTTGTGGTACGATGATGTTGGCTTCTTTTCTTTGTTGTTCTATTATTCTCATTGCCTCTTGTGGTGTTGTAACTCCCCACATTTTATTAAATGTATACATATTAAAAGGCAATGAATATATATCACCATTGTAATTTGCAATTGGACTATTAACAAAGTTGTTGAAAGATGCAAAGCGGTTAATGTAATTCCATACTATTTGATTATTGGTATGAAATATATGTGCGCCATATTTATGCACATGAATATCTTCAATTTTTTCTGTATAGACATTTCCACCAATGTGTGAGCGCTTATCTATAACTAAGACTGTTTTCCCATGATCTGTAGCTTCACGAGCAAAAACTGCTCCATATAATCCCGCACCAACAACCAAAAAATCTTTTTTCATAAATATTTATTCTCAATTTGTTTTAATAAAGTATTAAGATGGTAACCGTGAATTAACTTTTCTTTTTCTATACGTACTGCACAAAGGATATCTTGATACATATCTTCATTAATAGAATCTATGACTTTGTCAATATCATATAGAGTATCTACTGCTATACCTAAGTTGTTTTCTATTATATAATTGGCTATTGCTGCTTGACGCCAAATAATTATAGGGCGTTCTGCAACTATATACATAGATACTTTATGAGGACAATTATATCTCATGTATTCACCACTGATACCATTACAAGTGTCTATAGAATCTCCGTCCCATACCAATCCCCATCCACCGTGTAGGTTTTCTATTAACTTTTCAGATGTATAAACTCCTGCATATTCGACATTCTCATTTTTTGTAATTTTATCCAAATCTGTTATAGGTGCACCGTATATCAGGAATTTAAGGTTGGCTAAACGACCTATTTCTTGCAAAAAAGTAGATTTTGCTAGATTTCCAGCAAATGTCACTTCCTTTTTATTATGAGTTGATATTACTTGAAAAGGATTAGTCATTAGATAATCAAAAATTTCTAAATCAAAAATTTCTGTAGTAAGCCCATTTAATTTAAGATAATGGCTCATTTGAGCATTATGACTAATTACTGCATTGAATTCATTTAATATAGATATCTCTTTTTGTATATTTTTTG
Organism: Caecibacteroides pullorum; assembly: GCF_019239235.1. Classification (GTDB taxonomy): domain Bacteria; phylum Bacteroidota; class Bacteroidia; order Bacteroidales; family Bacteroidaceae; genus Bacteroides; species Bacteroides pullorum. The sequence continues at coordinate 38,549 of NZ_JAAZTS010000002.1, forward strand.
TTCCACGAAGAGATTCTAAATCATGAATGATGACGAATTTCAAACATGTCTTTGATTTTAGGTATTTATAACAAATATCAAGGTTGGCGGGATATTGTACAAATAAATATTCCTCTTTTTTAAGTTTACTGATAGCTATTATTTGTTGTATAATACGCAAATATCTATTATTGGAGGGACGATATAAATATTGATAATTGCTATTTGATAGAATTTTGCATACATCTTTTTTTGCTTTACCTGAGGCATTTCTAGTATCGCGTTCAACGACATTATATTGTACTTTTCTCATGATTATTTTTATGAATAAGTTGTTTTACCATTATAGTAGTCTCTTTAATTATATTGCGATTTATAATGATTGCAGCAACAAATAGAATCGACAACAAAATAATAGACAGATAGTTGTTTACGAGATATATGGTAAGAATTTGAATAAACACAATGATTAGATTAGAAAATACTAATTTTTTTTCAGATGGAATGGATACCATTTTTCTTGTATCATATATACGATAGATGTATAAAATAAAAAAACTGAGGAAACTAGCTAACGATACGCCCCATAAACCACAATATCTTATACTTAGCAAATTGAATATAACATTAATAACAGCGCATACAATAGATGTTTTTAAAACACCTTTTGTTCTCTTGAAAGCAACATAAAATGATCCATAAAAACCAGCCAAACAAGCAAATATTGTACTAATTAAGAGGATAGGAATATAGTACCAAACTTCATTATATGCTGTCGATAAAAATGTATTAACAGCTGGTTTGATAAAAATCATGATAAAAGATGCAGATAAAAATAGGCCTGAAATAATTAGTGTATATATTTTATGATAAAAATGCTCTTTTCCTTCCTTATTATGTTCTTCAATTACTGAAATCTGCCAAGCCATTAAAAAGATTTGGTAAACGATATTGATAATCATTGGTATCTTAGTAGAAATAGCAAATAACCCGTTTTCTTCAGCAGACAAATAATATAATATCAAATATTTATCTGATGAATTGATAATCCACCACATGATTGCGTTAGGTACTAGAGGAATACTATATGCAAGCATATTTTTAATATCGGTTTTATTTATTTCTGTAATCGAAAAATATCGCCAACTTCTTGTTATGAAGATGGATAAAAACAGTGTTAAACCATATGAGATAATCATTGCAAGTAAGTATCCTTTAATGCTATAATGGAAATATCCGACAAATAAGACAATTCCAATTGCTTGAAGTAATGTTGAAATAATACCTAATGCTGAATAAAGTTTATTCTGTTCCAATCCTCTAATATAGGCCAATTGTATATTGAAGAATACAGATATTACCATGTATACATAGAAATATATCCAATATGGCTTTAATATTTCTATATGTTTGAATACCAATATGCTGGATAAAAATAGAAGAGAGCCTATAGTACCTATTATACAAGAAATTGTATAGATTTTACTCCGATTACTATCCTTGTCTAACATGTAACGTAATAATGCATCGTGAATACTCAAAGAAGCAAAAGGAGTACATAGATATACAGTAATCATTACTGTGTCTATAATACCATATTCATAGGTGGTTAGCCAATAAGTATATAGGGGAATGAATAGAAATTGGATTAATCTACTCCCCATATTTCCTATTAGAAAGGTTATGATATTAACACCTAGTTTATTGTACTTTCCCATAGATTTATTTGCGTAACAATACTTTCAATAGGTTGTATCCTTTTATGCCTATTAGTTTAGTTATTATTTTCTTCCTTTTTACTTGGAAAAAATGTTTGGGAATTAAAGTGTGAAGTGTATTATCGTATCCTTTCTCTTGCAAGAGGTTAAATATAATATCACGTTCATGGGGACGATTGCATGGTCGTGTTAGCGCATGGCTTGTTTTGTAAATAAAATTATTTATATCTATAGGTTTAACATCTAAGTCCGAAGACAGTTGTCGCATAATGTCTTTTCCTTGTTGTGTGTTAACTGCCAATAATGAAACTCCACTATATAGCTGATTTTTAGATATACTATTCTGATCTATTCCCCAAAAATCAGCAGCGGTGAAATCGCTGATACGCAGGCGTCCACAATATTTACAATGATAACAGGATTCGCGTAAAAACAAATTCTTGTTAAATCCTGGAAAAAACATGTCTTCATCGTAGTTACTTATAATTAGCTTACCATTCTCTAATTCAAACCAAGATCTTGAGCTTTGTGGCCAACCTGAATTTGTTTTTTTGATACGGAAACCAAAATCTTTTATTGATTTTCCATACTGTTTCATTCTATCTTTTATAAAGTATTTAATAACATTACGACTGGTTACGCCATGACATAATACATCCATTGTAATTAATGTGTCTTTGGGAGTCTTAGCTAGAACTTTATATAAGCCTGCTATTTGGCAAGCAGTTCCAGTAAATAATACCCATCTCCCTTGAAGTAACCATTTTTTTACTTCAATGTAAGTATGCTTTATGTCACTTTGATAGTATTTGCTTCTTCTTAATTGATCTAATTCAGATTGATTTTCTATACCAATGTGATATGTATATACCTTAGAAGCATTTTGAATAACTCCGTAAACAATACCTTCTTTTTGGAAGACATAATTTGCTAATGCTGTAAAAATCCCTCCAGAAGAACTCTGTAATAAAACTTCTTCGGATCGATGCCATGCCATATAGAAGCTGGCATCATGTTTTGGAACAGGAACATTTTCTGGGCAGGCATTTACGCATCGTTTGCAATAGAGGCATGTATCAAAGTCAATTTGAGGGTATTTGAAGCCCTCTGAATTCTCTACCATACTAATGCAACCATGAGGACATATTTGCTCACAAGCTCCGCAGCCTGTACAATTATTTATTGTGCAAATTTTAAATATTTCTTTAGACATGTAATATTAAATTACTCTTGGATTTTTTTTCTCTTACCATCTTCAATGGCAGATTTTAAATAATCAAGTGATGCATTAATTGCATCTTGAATTATTATTTCTTTTTCTGTATATGAAATAGGAGTTTTAAATAGGAGAATACTTTTTTCAATGTTATTTGTTTCCCGTTCTTCAAGATGAAATTTGGTCAGTATATTCTTTTTTCGATAATCAGCTTGCGTAGTTTCTAATAAAGAAAAAGATTTCCTAAAATGGATAGAAAAAGACATGCCATGAAAAGTATCTGTAAAAATATAACTAGCGTTAGCAAAAATAGATAAAATTTCTTTTGGTCCAGAAAATGCAGCATTATAGATTTGTTTACCCGTGATTGGAGCAAATGGTGAAATTGTAACAAATTGGAAATTGGGATATTGGGATAATATCTTATTTATTAGTTCAATCCATCTTTTACGTTTCTTCATGCCTTGTAAACTGTAAATTAAAATGTATTTTCCTGTTGGTAAATAAGTATCGAATTGGTTAGCAAGATTAATCCAACTGGAATGAGAAATTAAATAAGTAGGGTCTAATACAACTTCGACATGTTTATTAATGATTTGTTCAATTAGTTCTTTTCCATGCTGCTCACGAACTGAAATATGTGAAAAGCTTAATAGATTATCTTTCTGTTTTATTAATTCTTCCAAACTGGAAACTCCTGTTGAACTTGCATAAGAAATTTTATACTTGTCAGTAAAGTTTAAAAAATAAGGACTTCGAGAATCTTCTTTTGAAGAAACAAATTCCGGAACATCATATCCCCATACTTGATCACTTCCTGTTAAATATTCATCGTATTTGTTTGAGAAATTTTTCAAATCGCGTACGACATTTACCTCCTTTGAAAGATTTAACCAAGTAGTAATAAAATCTTCATATTTTTGATTGGACCTTCTTTTGTTATTTATGTATCTTAGCTGTAGTATGTTTCTTACTATAGTTTTCCAGCCTCCTGTTAAAGGAAAAAGAGAGTATTTATCTTTTTGGGAGAGCATTCGATAATTTATGATTTCATTATCATATCCCAAACACTTCAACGTTTCTTGAAGTGCAAAAGCTTGCCATACAGATCCAAAATTGTAAGATGCATGAAAAGTAATAATGCCTATTTGCATATTCTAGTTTTTTTATAAAATAGTGAAGGAATTAATAAAGAATATACTAAAATTTCCCATGGTCCCGATACAATATAGAATGTTCCAAAAAAGGAAAAGAATACAAAATATGTAAGATATATTGCTAAATATGTATGTAATTTATTTGATTGTGTAATTCCTTTTTTGTAGATTAAAGCTGATATAAAACCTATTATTATTAGTACAATGCAAAAGCATATAACTTCCAAGGCATTTCCATTTGATGGGAATATATATCCAATGGCATCAACAACATTGCTAGTTTCTCCTTCATTGTGAACGGGTAGATGCTGTTGTGCTTCATGTTGGAAATAAGTTACATCATATAATTTGCCAAGGAACATATTCGGAAGTGCGAATATAAATGTGAGTATTTTATAAGCTAAATTTGTTTCAGGTCTTATACCAAGAGAAAAGATATAGTTATCATAGATTATAGATCCTGAACAGTATTTCCACAAGTGATTATAATAAAAAGCGGATTCTACCTCTACTTCTTTCATTGCAAACGTGAAAGCATAGTTAGATATAAAAATAACAGTTACAAAAATAACTAGTGTAAATAATGCTTTTCTTAATAGCGATTTTCTGTATATCATTGTAAACATAAATAAGATTACAAAAAATCCAATTATATTATATTTTATTAGTGTGGAAAAAGTTATTATTATTAAAAGTATGATAGGTAATAAATATAATATTTTTTTGGGGTAATATGTCCAGTAAAGAAATACTATTGGACATATTGAATAAGATAAATTAAGCAAATGTCCTACTATACCATTTCCCATAATTCCTTCTGCATCATCAATATTAATTGCAGAAAAAGCGCCTGAAGTAATTAGTGATTTTACTTTTATTAATCCTATCAATGCTATAATATAAAGGGTAATAGTCATAGCTTTAATATGATAGGCTTTTAGTTTCTTTAGATTATCTTCTTCAATAACTTGACCTTGTTTTTTGTTATTCACAAAAATTGTACCAATGTAAAAGCATATTATGCCACACAATAGCATTAAAAGGACTTTATCTGAAATTAAAAAGAATCCCAATCGGTGAATAAAAATATTGTTTAGTGCAACTAATAATAAATATGGGCCAGCTAAAATTGAAACAATATTAATCCATCGACCTTCTTTCTTGTATTGAATATAAAGGAGTAGAGATATTATAAATAAAAAAATAATTAAAATCATATTAGGTTGTTTATTTCCACTTCCAATGTGTCTCTTAGTGTTTTTTTGTAAGTATCCACTTTTAACGTTCTCCATAGGGAAAGTTCTTTTGGAGTGTTTCCCGATTAAAGTATTGGTAATGATCAATGATTAATGTAGCCTACTTCGACAATATGCATTATATTCAGCATGACAGGAAGGCATTACAAGTGAGCACGGAGTTTAATGGTGAATAATTATATTGTGCACCACAGATGATACAGATAAAATGCTAAAAAGTGATTGCCAACTCTTCTGTGCGTTTGTTTATATGCCTGTGATTTTTTTACAAATATCCCTGGCTGCATACCGACGGGATCTTAGAGTGAAATATGTGGCTGTGTCGGAACACAGGCGGCCCGCCTGCGGCTGGGGACTCCTGGCGCAACACGAATGGTCCGGACTTGCGAAAAGCTCGGATACAGGTTGTTTGTCAGTGTGTTGCGGGTGGAGTAGAGTAGAAGCTGATGCTTGTTTGCGGAAGGGAGGACGGAACGTCCGGGTACGCTACGCGGTCGCCTCTCACAGGTAGATGATCGGAGAGACGGACGTCAAGTTCAGTTTCTGCGGGGACAAAGATAGTGCAAACCGAGCGAAGTACAAAATAAAAAACATTTTTTTTATTTTTACTTCCAAGGGGCTTCATTAATTGAGAATTGATAATTGAAAATGGAGAATTGAGAATTTTTTTAGCGGTTAGTATTCCATACAGGGATGGTTACTAACCGCTATTGCTGTTCGTGGTCAGTCTTCTGCCTGGAAATGGCTCTCCAGACGATTGACGAGGGTACGCAAGGTGCGTAGGGTACGGAACTCTTCGTGCGTGGCCGGAAGATGGCCATGGGTGTAGAGCTGGCGCAGGATGTTGCGGAAAATCTGCGTCAGGGCCAGGCGGCGGTTGCGGACATGACTTACTTCGCCTTGCAGGGTATGGAAGTGCTTATCGTCGATCCATACTTCGACACGAAAAATCTTTTTCATAAGTACAGGATTTAAAAGTTTGTCCGGCTAATATGTGAAAATGAAAATTTATTTTAAACGGGGATGTTGGGATAAATGTGCGGAATGGTGCCTGTGTAGTGCGTCTGAATGGATTTTATGCCCGTATTTTCTGATTTGCAGGATTGAAAAAGAAGAATGAAATTTGTCAATGATTAATGAACAATGAAGAATAAAATGAAGAATGAAGAATGAGGAATGAAGAATTATTAATTATCAATTTTCAATTATCAATTAAACTATGGAGACAACAATGATTTCGGGGTTCCGCAATTTGTATGACAAGGAACCGATGGAGATGACAGTGGCCCGCTTCGTGGACTGGATACGCACGAACGGGGAGGTGAAACGACTGACGGAGGAATACCGACGGCTGACGGCCAAAGGAAGCGAAGGGGAGGCGGCACGGGTGAAACGGGCGCTGCCTGCCGCTACACTGGCCGGTGTGTTCGAAGGGGGCAGGCAGGAGAAGGACCTGAAGCGGCTGACGGGGCTGATGATGTTCGACTGGGACCACGTGGGAGCGGCACGCACACAACTGCTCGAAAGGCTGCGGATGACGGACTGCGTGATGCTGGCCTGGACGTCGGTGTCCGGCGAAGGGGTGAAGGCGGTGATCCGCGTGGACGTGACGAGCACGGAGGAGTACCTCAGGGCGTATCGCGTCGTGGGGCGATGGATGGAACAGCGGACGGGATGCCAGGTGGACGAGGCGTGCCGCAACGTGGGACGCCTGTGCAGCGCGGCGCACGACGAGGAGCTGTACGTGAACTACGGGGCACGGATGATGGCCTGGCGCGGACTGGAGACGGACGAGGACAGGCTGGAAGCGAAGCGCCGGATGCAGCAGGAGGCGGACACCGAAGGGGGCGAACCGCAGGGCGAGGGAAGCGGCATGCTGCAGGGGATGCTGGACTACTTCCTGCAACAGAACGGCTTCGAGAAGGGACACCGACACGAGCTGCTGCTGAAGCTGGGACGGACGGCAAGATGTAAAAACCTTTCGCCACAGGAGCTGGAAGAGCTGAAAAAGCTGGTTACGGGGAAATTGGGAAGTACGACACTTTCGGAGTCAGAAATTCGGAAATGCTTATCGGACGGATACAGCTATCTGAGCAGGAAATCGGAGGAAAATGTGTCCGAAAAAAATAAGCTCAACGCTCACAACCGCCACTATGGACCCCCTGTCGAAGCGGACGAACGGGACGCGGAACTGGATTTGTCAGAAAATAATGAAAGGCTGAGAGGGGCGTTGCCCTACTTCGACGACGCCATCTTCGACGGCCTGCCGCAGCTGCTGAAGGAGGGGCTGACGGTGGCCATGGACCGGCGGGAGCGGGACATGGTGCTGATGGCGATGCTGACCCACCTGAGCGCCTGCCTGCCGGACGTGCACTTCCACTACGACCGCCACGACATGCGTCCGCACCTGTATTTTGCCGTCGTGGCACCGGCAGCTACGGGAAAAGGCATCGTGACGCAGGTGTCCTACCTGTCGCACCCGCTGCACGACTACTACCTGGCCCGCGGCGAGGAGGAACAGGCGGCCTACGAGGCCCGGCTGCAACAGTGGAACGAGGACTTCAGCGAGCGCATGCGCAAGGGACGCAAGGGCGAGAAGCCGGAACCGAAGCCCAAGGAGCCGGAACGCATCTATTTCCAGATATCGCCCAACACGTCGAAGTCCATGCTCTACCGCCAGTTGTGGGCCAACCGCGAGGTGTCCGGCGTGCTGCATACGTCGGAAATAGACGCGCTGTCGGCCGCCATCGGGCAGGACTACGGCAAGCAGGACGACGTGCTGCGCGCCTGCTTCCACCACGAACCCATCAGCTCGTCGTTCAAGGTAGACGGCAAGCCGGTGTTCGTGCCCTATCCGATGCTGGCGCTGTGTATGACGGGGACGCCGATGCAATTCCTGTCACTGGTGCACAACACGGAGGACGGACTCTTCAGCCGACTGGCGGCCTACCAGGTGCAGCCGCAATACGTGTGGCGCGACGCCAGTGCGGAGGGGCAGGTACAGAACCTGCGGACGCACTTCCGCGAGCTGGGCAAGCGGGTGCTGAAGATGCACGAGATGATGAAGGGGCGGCGTACGGACGTGGAGCTGACGCGGGAGCAGTGGCGCCGCCACTCGACTTTCTTCAGCCGCAAGTTGCAGGAGGTGGTGGCCGAAGGGGGCGAACGCATGGCGTCGTCGGTGATGCGCATGGGGCTGATAGCGGCACGCATCGCGGCGGTGCTGACGGCCCTGCGCAAGGGGGAGGACGAGCTGTGGGCGATGTCGACGCGCTACTGTTCGGACGAGGACCTGGACGCGTCGCTGGCCATCGCGGCGGTGTTGCTGGAACATGCTTTGCTGTTGAGCTCGTCCATCCCTGCCTACGAGAGGCGGGTGCGTCCGTTGCAGCCCTTCGCCCGCCTGCTGCCGGTGCTGGAGAAGCTGCCCGGGACGTTCACCTACAGGGAGCTGATGGAGGAGGCGCAGCGGCAGGAACTGCCGGAATCGAGCGTGCGAAGGATTTTGAAAAGAATGACGGAACGAGGCGTGCTGAAACACGAAGGAAAAGTCTATAAACGGCTCTAGAGGCCATTTCGCTCGACAAGGCGTCCAAGGGGTAAACGTGAGCGTTGAGCTTAAAAAATGTTGAGGTTTGGACGGCTGAAGCGGAGGTCTGGAGGAATAGAGTGGAGGACTGGGACGCTAGTCCAGCAGCACGAACGGCGCCCAGTAATAGGGCTGCGGATACTGTTTTCTCACTTCCCGGACGGCCTGCTCCAGCGCCTCGCGCACGGGTTTTCCTTCCAGCCAGTAGCGGTAGAACTCGGACATGAGCAGGGAGGTGGAGCGGTCGTTGACGCTCCACAGGCTGACGAGCAGCGACTCGACACCGGCCTGCTTGAAGCCGCGCGGCAAGCCGTAGACGCCTTCGAAGCTATAGTTGCCCAGGGCCGTCTCGCAGGCGGAGAGCACCACGAGGCGCGTCCCGTGCAGGTCGAAACGGGCCACTTCGTCGGCCGTCAGGATGCCGTCGTTCTCGTCGTGGCCTTCCGCTCCACACCAGGTGGCTTCGGCGCCTGCCAGTGCGATGCCCGCACGACGCATGGAGTTGGTCATGTTCTGCATCCGCTGGCGGTAGTAAGGGATGCGGGAGGCGTCGCGGTCGTCGGCCACGAAAAATCCGTGGGTGGCCAGGTGGATGACTTCGGGCTTGCGGGCGGCCAGCTCCTTGAAGGCGGCTTCGGTGGCCGATGCGCCTTTGCGGACGGTGAGGTCGGCGGAGGAGAGGCGGTGTTCCGTCAGTTTGCGTTCGATGTTGGCCAGTTCGTCGCCCGTGAAAGGCAGGTACTTGAAGTGTTCGCGGCTGACGCCCCGGTTGTCGAAGTCGTCGAGGGCGAGGTCGTCGTCCGCTCCCCGGGCTTCGTCCGCACGTCCGCTGTCGGCCAGTAGCTGCTGGCGGGGCGAGTAGTAGATGTCGCCCATGAGCAGGGCCGAGCGGGGTGTCTGTCCGACTTCACGCGGCTTCAGCAGGGCGGCCGTGGTGGTGAGCTGGCGCAGGCGGTACTTGTCCGTCAGGTAGCTGCCGTCGGGCGTGGCGAAGGCGGCGAACGAGAGGTTGTTCAGGATGCCCGGCGTGGTGAAATAGACCGTCCTGACGCCCTGGAGGCAGGGCTCCAGAGGTGCCCACAGCATGCCGTAGAGGTCGACGGCCTGTTCGTTGTAGAGCTTGACGGCCAGTCGGGCCGAGGTGTTGGCGTCCAGCGCCTTGAGGCGGGTCACCAGGGTGTCGCTCTCCACCAGTCGAACCGGGCGGGGAGACGGGCTGTCCGGTCTGACGACCAGTGCCATGACGTGCTTGCCGGCGTACACGAACTCGATGGCGGCTTCGTCGGGGGCCAGCTTCTGCCGTATTTCGTCCCAGCTGACATGCAGGGCGTAGCGTTTCCGGTAGGGTTCGGAGGCCTCGATGATCTGCTGTTCCAGTACGTTGGCGGCGTAGGCCAGGCGGCTCTGTTCGGTTGCGGCTTGGGTGTCCTGCAGGTTTTCGTAGGGGTTCATTCGAATACTACGTTGATGGATGCGCAGGCGGTCGAGGCTGTCCAGTGCTGCCACGAGGACGCTGTCGCCTGACTGGCGTATGGCCTGAAGGGTCTGCCGCTGGGAGCGCAGCTGCATGCCGGTGCGGTAGAGCACAGCGTCGTAGGCTTCGGCTGCCAGGGTGTCGGGCATCGCCTCGAGCAGGGTGGTGAGCCAGAATGCCGGATCCATGTAGGTTTCCATGAAGTTGTTCTGCTCGTTTTCGGTCATCAGCTGGAAATTGCCGTCCATGATCCGGCGGATGGAGGCATAATAGCGGCGTGCGTGGGGGAGCGCCTTTGCGAACTGCCCCTGCTGGCAATAGAGGCCGCACAGGCGGCTTTCCAGGGCGGTGTGGTCGTTGGGAGCAATCTGTTCCAGCAGGTCCAGCTGCTTCTCGGCTTCCAAAAAGGCTTTTAGTGCCTGGGCATGCTGCTGTTGTTTACCATACATGTCGCCCAGGGCAATCCAGGCGTAAAAAGCATCCAGAGGCTTTTCCTTTCGCAGTTCCACATACCGTTTCATGTAGTGGAGTGCTTTTTGAGGATTGGACTCCAGGGTTTGATAATAATGTGCCAGGTAGTAGATGAGGGTGGCATATTTGTTTCTTGTCTGGGGAGTGAAGCCGAACTTTTCAAATTCTTCTTCAAGTAATATCATCATGTTTTTTATTGGCTCCTGATAGGTGGACAGTAAATCTGTATATTGTTGCCAAAACTTTTTTTGTTCGTCCGTCATAAGTTCTCTGTTGAATTGATTATCCATCTTTTTCGTGTCAATTATAAAGTCAACACACATAGTGGTTATCTCTGTCACGTAGAGCATCAAGAATTGTGGGTCGTTTCCGCTTTGGGCACACAATTTTGCTGTGATTTGCATAATGGACGACATAAGAGGGGCGAGTTGAGCGAAGTCATTGCTGCTTTCGGTAAATATCAGGTTGTAGCATCGTATCAGGAAGCTCAGGATATTTGGTGTGTAGTAGGTGATACGATCGGGGGTGTAGTCTTGTAGCTGTTGGTTGATGAGTCTTTTGGCTTCGACCATCTGATTCAGGTTGTCGTAGAGGATTTCGTTTTTCAGAGCTGCCATGGACAGGTATTGTGGGTCTGCCACGTTGCCCCAGGTTTGCCATTGGTTCAGGGCGATGCCACGGTCGAGCATGTCTACGGCTTCCTGGTAGCGTCCCTTCTCTATCAGGTAATAGGCTGCCAGTTCAAAGCTATAGGTGCTGAAATTCAAGGAGTCTTCGATGGCTGTGAACATTTGGGTGGCCTTTGCATAGCTGTCGGCTCTTTCCGTCTCGCTGCCTCCGGTTTTTCCCAACAGGTAGGTGTACATCAGCAACTGATTGCATTTTTGGTTCTGTGTGCCATGAGTTGTATCTTCTATCAACAGACGACATACTTCGATGGCCTGCGGATATTTTCCTACGGAGAAGAGGCAGTCGAGGTAGGCGTTACGGGTCGCTGTACAGTCTACTCCTGCTGCTTGCATCCGGGCAATGAGATCGGAAAACAGTGCATCCGCTTTTTCTATGTCAATATTTGCCGTGAGTATGGCCAGGTCTTGCTCCGAGCCAAAGGTGATGGGAGAGGAAACTCCGAAACGGGCTTTGGTGTCGGTGCATACGTAACCTTGCATTTCTACAGCCAGTTGGTTGTTTGAAGATCCGGTTTTGCTATTCTCAACGAGCTGTCTTCCCAGCGCGATGGATAGCATGCTGCTGTCGTGATGGGTGCGGTAGAGCGTATAGGCTTGTGTCATCCGTTCGGTGGCCCGTTCTGGGAAACGGTCTTTCAGGGATGAATAGACTGAGTTCAGCAGGTAGGCTTTCTTCAGTGGTTGGGCTGTGTAGCGACGGTCCAGCAGGGCATCGAGATTGTCCAGTATATTTTCGGCTTCGGCAAGGCCGCTGGCTCCAGCGAAGGCTGCCATAAATGTCAGGAGGTTGACATAATAATAATTGTCTGTGCCCCAGCATTGCTCCAGTTTTTTCAGTAGTGCGGGACAGTTGGTGGCATCGGGATTGGGTTCCCCCATCAGCAGCCTGCATGTCCATAGGTCTGTGCGGATCAGCATACGTTCTACGGAGCCTTCGGGATAATAGGCTTGCATGTAGTCGTCCAGAAGCTGGACAACTTGCAATATCGATTGATCTACGGTTGAACTGTTGAATATGAAAATGTTGTAGGAGCGCAGCAGATGGATGACTTCGGGATGTCCTTCGGGGTACAGGACGCGATACAGCTGGTAGGCCTGGTAGTAATAGAAGTCGGCATTGCTTACGATTCCATTATTCAGTTTGAAATATCCGGTACTGTCCTGCCAGCCGAACTGATTTTGTGCCCAGTTGGCTTCCACCTGATGGCTCAGGGTGGACTTGGCTTCTGCCAGCAGGTAGTAGAGGAAGGCCCGGGTGTGGTCGGCGGTTTCCGATTGGACGGGGTAGAGGGTGAGGACTTCCTGCTCCGTCTTGAGCAGCTCGGGATAGGTTTCGGGATCTTCGACGAACCGGTCCCACAGACGGTTGGTGAACTGGGTCAGCCTGGCCGCACAGAGGAGGGACAGCCTTTCGCGGTCGGTCTCGGTGGTGGTGGGTTGTTGCAGGTCTTTGATCAGCTGGTCTACCTGGGCGGTGACGTCCTGCGTCGTGCTCAGCTGGATGGAAAGGAGGAGGCGGCACCATGCGGTGGTCAGGTGGCGGCTGCCCAACTGTTCGCCGGATGCCCGGGTGAGTGCCTGGAGAGCCCGGGTGCCTGCTTCGGAACACGGATCGCTTTTTCCGCTGTCCAGCCAGTCGGCATAAGCCTGTAGCTCGGGGACCTTTTGGGCGGCTGTCCGCAGCAGGGTTTTGACTTCCGGTTCGCGCTGTCCGTCGTAGATGGCCCAGAGGGTTGTTCTGAACAGTGTTTCCGTGTCCATACCTTCCGGACGGGGATAGTGTTCCGCCATCCAGGCCCGATATTCGTTGATGAGTTCATCGGCCGACTGGGCTTTCGCTTCCGTATTGTTTACCAGCAACAGGAAGAGCAACAGTGCGCAACAGATCCACTGTGTTTTGATTCTCAACATGGTCCCTCCTTTTTTCTCTTGGGACAAATGTAGAGATTTTTGTTTTAAAAATGAAAATAGAAGTGTACTTTTTCCCTATTTCCCATTCTCCATTATCAATTCTCCATTTTCAATTGTCTCAAGGCTCTCCCAGCGCTTCTACAATGAGGCGGACCTGGGCGGGGGTGAAGACGCGGGAATGGGACGTGAGACCGGTGGCGGCCAGGCGTGCGCCCAGGGTGGGATGATGGTTGATCCATCGCAACAGTTTCCGCCAGGCTCCCTGGGCGGAGAGTTCGGGGGAGTAGAGTAGGGCCAGTTCGGTGCGCCCGTATGTCTTTATCTTGAAGGTTTCCATACGTCAAATTTACACCTTTTCTATCAGATTTCCAAAGGTTTAAACGAAAATAACGGTACAAAAGCGTAGGGAGGTGGAGAGAAGGGGAAACGGGTGGAAGGAGGGGGTGTATCTTTGTGGTAACAAATTTCCAATTATCAATTATCAATTAACAATTAACAAAATGATTCGTTACAAAAAGTATCAAGTGACTGGAGAGAACAGTCCGCTGAATGGGTTGTGGTATGCACGCCCCGTGATCGAGGAAACGCTGGACATCGACGCCTTGTCCAAGCACATGTCGAAACACAACACGCCGTTTTCGCCCGGTGTGATCAAGGGAGTATTGGCGGATATGGTGAGTTGTATCAAGGAGCTGATTCTGGACAGCAAGAACGTGAAGCTGGACGACCTGGCCATCTTCTCGGTGGGCATCGTCAGCGACCACGGGGCTCCGAGTGCCGCCGAGTTCAAGGTGAGCGAAAACGTGAAGGGACTGAAGCTGCGGGCACGTGCCACGGGCGAGCTGAGCAACGCGAAGCTCAACCTGGAGGGTACGCTTCGCGAGCTGTCCGAGTATGTAGTAGACGGCGAGACGGCCGGAACAGGCGGTACGACGCCGGGAGGCAGTGACAACGAGGACGAGGAAGGAGGAAGTCCGTTGTAATCATGGAGAATGGAGAATTGAAAATGGATAATTAGCCTGTCCGCAGGTCATTGTCAGTTTTCAATTCTCAATTATCCATTCTCAATTTTAATAATCTATTCTTAATTATCCATTACCAAAGTGAGCGAAACAACAACGAAAAAGAAAAACGTGTGGAGCCTTGTGCTCAAGATTATTGTGACCGTGGCGACAGCCTTGGCCGGTGTGTTTGGTGTAGCGTCGTGTATGTCGTGATGAGGATGCACTGCCGCAACCACAACCGTCACAGCATCGGCATCTGCTATGAAGGTGGGCTGGACGCTGGGAAGTAGTGCCTTTATTTTGAGGTGGGAGGGATGAGGTGAGGGGGGAAGGCTCGTTAGCCGTTCGGAATAGTGATTTACGGTTTTTAAGGAAGGTGTGTCAAACTTGGAGAATGTCTTTCCGGGTTCGGCACACCTTCCTTTTTGCTGATTCAGGGTAGGAATGACAAAATAGATGAAACATGTTGGTAGAGAGGAAGTATAGAACTAACGAGGGATTATTTATTTTCGTCAAGAAATCTTTTGTCGTTTAAAATAAATCGCTACATTTGCGTCAGCCTTAAAATTAGTATTAAAAATAACAACGACTGAACGACTATCAGAAATGCTAATTTATAGTGAAATTGATTTTGTGATTTCGTAGACAAATAAAATAGGTTGCTATATATGGGAGCATTAATGAACATCTTTTATCATTCACTGGGGAGTATGCTGGTGGGTGTGGTCTTGACCATCATTGGTATTATATTGATGTATGTGTTGATTCGCTTATGGTGGCGCAATTCGACTTTTTCCATTGCCAGTATTGCTGTAGGCATTATCCTTTTTTTCTTTCTTTCTTTTCAATCAATTTTGCTTTGTGGTGCCATCACGATTAAGTCATATTGTGATGATGTTGAATTTTATGTAAATAAGTTGGTGCAGGATATACCTAGTACACAGGCTTTTTCGACGGAAGACAGTCAGGTGATTCTTGATCATATAAGTGAGGAATGGCCTTTAGTGGGATATTATGTGAATATGGCAGATTTCCAGGGTCATACTTCGGATACGATTGCTGAAGCCATGAGTGACGAGTTGCGGAGCTATATGAATTGGTTTATTTTCCGACGCATCTGTTGGTCGCTCTTGTTTGTGGTGGTAGGTGCCGTTATTGTAATAAAGACTATTTCGATCCGTAACGACAGCCATCGGAACGCCAGACGGGTGGGAGCTTCCTCCGGCAATCGGACTTCTGTAGGACATCCCAGCAGAAGACGTATGACAAGAAGATAAGTAAAGCATATTAAATAAAATCAATAAGATATGACAAAGACAAATTATTGCAACAGCAACCACATTCTGGTTGGTTTGGGAGGTACGGGCGGCAAGATTCTTCGTGCCTTTAAGATGCGTATGTTTGAAGAATTTCCTACCCAGGAGGAACGTGAAAAGTTGCCAGTAGCGATTCTGTATGTAGACTCTACAGACGAAATGATGCCTAAGGACGGGAAGGCCCGCCCGGACTTCAGAGTCATGGGGCAGGACGCTTCGTTTACGAACAATGAATTCCTGAATATCAAGGCTGTCGATGTTGAACATATTCTGAACCATATAAGTAATTATCCTTCTGTAAGAGGAATTGTAAACAATGTGGATGCGGTCCGATCGGCAATAGGCTCTTTGGGGCAGGCTGCCGGGCAGAAACGTCGTGCCGGTCGTCTGTTGTTTGCAGCTAATGCAATCGGTTATGTAAATAGCCTGAGGGATGCGTATGCACGTTGTGAACGGGTGTCGGGCGATTCGAGCCGTACCAATATTCATATCTTTGCCGGACTCTGTGGCGGAACAGGATCGGGTTCGATTGTGGATGTCATTACTCAGTCCAGAAAAACATTCCCGAATGCTAAAATAGCCGTTTATGCCATGATTCCTGAGATGAACCTGCCCAAGAGCGATATGGATCAGGGACGTTATTACCAGAACGGATATGCGGCCATGAACGAGCTGAACGCTTTGCAGGCCGGACGCTGGAACCCGCAGGATGTTACAGGCGTGGGTGAGCTGGCATTGTATAACGACCGTGTAAAAGGTGTGGCAGACGGTTTGACGATTTACAGCAATGTCAACGAGAACGGTTTAACGATTAATTCGCTGACGGAATTGCCAAAGATCGTAAGCGATTATATTTTTGCCCGCATATTCTTCGTGAATGATGAAGACCAGATCAACGATGATATCATCCGAGCTTATAATTTTGAGAACATGGATGATTTTGCTTTGGAATATGACGAAGCGGCCAATCCCGGAAGCAACGGACGGATTCCTGTGGCACGAACCAAAAAAATAAATTCGTTTGGTATCAAACGCGTGATGTATCCTGAGCTTCGTATCCTGAAACATATTACCTATACGGTAGGAGAAAGTATTCTGTATCAGTTCAAATACAATAACTGGCGTGAAAACCAGGGATTTGTCAATGAAGAAAAGAACAAGGACTATCGGAAGGAATATTTGAACAAGGACAATCTTTCCAATTGGATGCTGGACGATGCGCATCTGACATTGGATGTGAAGATCCTGGAATCGGATACGGATTATCCCCGTTTCAATGAATATTGGCATGACAAAGCCATCGGCTATGCGGAAGAGGCGAAGAAAGCCGATTGTCCGTTGAACGAGCTGGACAATATCATGGGCGAATTTTATTTGCAACATTTCCGTGAAGAAGGTGTCGAAGCTTTCTTCAAGGGAAAAGAACGGGCGATCCCTGAGATGGCCAGAGAAATTCGCCATAAGATAGAAGCGGAACTGTTTGAGAAATGGAAAATCGGTGATGTGTCTATCGTCGAGCTGCAAAAGGTTTCTAAGTTGCTGTTGGAATGTGTGGGAGAGATCCGGACAGATCTGGACAAGAAGGCCAATGATGAGAAAAACAACTATGAAATTTGCGATCAGGACCGTATAGCTACGGTAGAAGACTGGAGCCAGTTGGGTATTCTGCAGCGTATGGTAGGTAAGGGAGCACGCCTGTATGCCGACCATCAGAATATCCTGACTGATTACTATACTTCGAAAACAATGCTTCTGGCCTGGGAATTCGCCAAGAAACTGGCCGCGAAACTCGCTGTGGAGCTGGGTAAGATGGATGCGGATATCTCGGCGTTCGGTCAAAAGATCAATGATGCCATAGAGGAAACTGAACGACTGGTTACAGCCCAACGGAAAGTGAACAAGGGGCTGGAAGACATGAAGGGAGCCATCATCGAGGTTAGTGAGGACGATACGATGAGCGAATTTGAAACGGACCTCAGGACGGATAAACTGGATATGCCTAATATCGCCAGACAATTGCGTGATTCGATTCTTCCAAAGACTGAATTTATCAACTTTGGAAATCTGGCCAATGAAATCAGCATCGATGACATCAAGGATGCTTTCGATGTTAAATTGACCCAGATCGTGAAGACTAAACACGATGAAAAAGCGAATAGCGACAGGAAGGTGCTGGGCCTGAATATCCTGACACAATTGCAGCAGAAACTGAAGACGGATGATGACATCAAGTTCTTCGCTTCGAAGATTGTAAGTCAGAGTGGAGTGTATCTGAGGCTTAACAACGATCAGGTACAGTTGCATCTGCGTAACAACGAAGGGAATCTGAGTCCTACCAATCCTGCCAGCATCAATAAAAAAGCGATATTGGTGTCGATCCCTTCGCCCGATGATAATGAGAATCTGAAGAAATTTGCGGATAAGCTGGAGGCTGCTTTCAAGAACTCGTTCAATCAAAGTACTGCACGTACAACCATCACGGTTAACCGAAAGAGTCCGCGTAAGGATGAGTTGTCTATTATTACGGTGGCTTATTGCTTCCCGGTACGTGCCATTGAGTGGATGGAACCCTATAAAAAACGCTATGAGCAATTCTTGCATACCGGAAATGTGGCAACGGATGCTAGCAACGCGATCTTGCTGCATAGCGAGGGCGATGGAAGCCAGTTCCCTTCTCTGTTTGCTGTAGACAATGCTGAAGAAATAGCTGCAAAAGCTGCTTTGGAGGCTCAGCAGGCCCAACAAGCTCAGCAAGCCCAGCAGGCTGGCATGGCAGGAATGGCCGGTATGGCGGGGGTACAGCAACCCGGTGCCTTCACCCAGCCGACAATGATGCCGCCTCAGACTCCTCAGCCGCCTACGTTTGGCGGAGCACCTGTTCCTCCTCCTGTTACACCGGCTATCTCTTTATTTATAGCTGTGGGTGGCCAACAATACGGTCCGTACAATATGGATATGTGCAGACAGATGGTGGCTGGAGGTCAGCTGACACCGCAAACCATGGTATGGATGGAAGGACTGCCGGCTTGGGCTCCTGCAGGAACGGTTCCGGTTCTTCAGGCATTGTTTGCGCCTCCGGTAGCACCTTCGATGCCACCTCTGCCTCCTACCAATGGCTCGGTGCCTCCTCCCCTGATGTAAAAAAGTAAGCTAGTGAAATATAATAAAGTAATAAATAATATAGTAATATGGTAAGATCTGGTAATTCGGAACATGTACGTTTCAGATATGGTATGTGTCTGAATGAAAATTGTTCTAAATGTAAATCGAAAGAAGTTCAAACGATTTCAGCTCGTAAGGATTTTGTATGTAGTGAATGCGGAAAGGCTTTGCGTGAGTGTCCTCCTCCGGCACGTAGTAAAAATAAACTGATAATGATTATCGTTGCAGTGGTGGTGGTTGCGGCAGGTGTCATTGTGGGAATCAAATTGTGTGGTTCAAAGACTCCCGAAGTTACAACTCCTCCAACGGAGACTCCGAAGGGAGTAGATACGACAAACGTGGCAAATCCACAGCCGATAGATACGCCTGAGGTAGAAAAAAAGGAACCTGTGAAAGTGGATCCTCCGAAACCGATTACAGGACGGGGAACTGTAGACTTGGGTTATGGCATTTATACCGGTGAACTGAAGAACGGAGTTCCTCATGGACATGGAGTCATCAAGTATACACAAAAACATAAGATTGTCAGCTCCAAAGATTTTGTGGCCAATCCGGGTGATGAATTCGAAGCTGATTTCCGTGACGGACGTGTGAGCGGAAATATCGGTTATTGGTCTCACGATGGCAATAAAACTGCAATCAAACCCTGATGATGAAGAGGATAATCCTTTATGGGATCGTTTTGGCATTTACGATACAGGTAAATGCCAAAACTTCTTTCCGTACCGAACGGTTGAAGACAATTGCCGGTATGGTGAAACTTAATGTGCCTGACAATTTGGAGAAACATTTGACGATTGACAGTTTGGGCAGGTATAAGAACAAACCCGTAAAATTGAAAACCAACAGTTTCGGGGATGTATCTCATATTGGATATAAGCTTTTTAATGGCAGAACGGATGGGACTCATGATCCGATGATGCCTTTTTTTGATTTCATCGAGCGCTATTTCCTGGAGCTCGATTTGGAACTCGACGGGAAGAAGCCTGCGGAACGGATATTTCTGGATAAGGTAGAATGTATCCGTGGAAATATTGCTATGCGGCATAAGGTAACGGACCGGACGGGTTTCAGTATCAAGCATGTCGGACGACGTGCATATACCATTCAGTGGGTTCTTGATAAGGATACGTTGGAATTGTTTGTCCCGGCAGATTGCCAGCTGATTCTGGGAGCGAATGCTGTGGAACTGGAAACAATTTTTGAACGGGACCTTAAACGGGTGGTCCCTTCTGCTTTTGATTGTGACTGGGCAGAAGAAGACGTGTCTTTATCCGATGATGGACTTTCCGTTGCAAATCCGGGAAGTTATTTAAGCGATGAAATAAAGAGTGATCTTTATCTTCAAAAGAAAGAAGGCAAATGGGCCTTGATAACGGATGCGGAACATCCGATCGAGAGTATCAAAAACATCTTGTTGACAGGCTGCTTTACGCGTGATATAGCAATGGCTTTGACAATAGACCGTTACGGATATCGGAAGACGTCGCTGAGCATTACGCTGCAACAGTTTGTGGAATATTGCCGGCTGGATGGTTGTGTGCTGTATGTGGGTATAAAAACACATACCGCAGACAACGTTACAGCTACGATTTTTGCACTGAACAATGAATTAGGATATAATCACGTTTTGGCCGTTAATTTTCCTACTGGCATATTGTCCGGGAGGCAGAATTCAATCACCGGGACATCGTATGTCTATATTCCGTTGCAAAATGTGACAGAAGATTTTTTTATGCAAAAGATGAAAGAAAAGTAAAATGAAAAAGAGATTATTATTCATACCGTTATTATTGTTTTGTATAGGAATTCAGGCTGATGATACAGAAAGCGTAAAAAAACAGATTAACAGCATTAAAAAAGACAGTCAGTATATTTATGCGGATGTTACAGCTGGTTCTGTTGAAGATGCTAAAGAACTGGCGGAAGAAGCGCTGTATACGAATATCAATGAATGGTCGGCTAATCAAAAAAAGCTTGGCAAGAATGGGGCGTCGGATGCCCATAAGGAAAAGTGGACTACCATTGTGATACCCCGAGGAAACATGTTCCGTTCGTTTATGTATGTGCAGAAGCTTGATTTGTTGAAGGAAGGGAGTGCTGAAAGCCAGTCGGAGCTACCCAAGCAGGAGGTCGCTTCGGCTACACCGTCTGCATCGACATTTCCCGATGTTGTCATGGACATCGCTTCGTGTACGGAATATGCTGATCTGGCAGCCAAGATAACGAATCTGAAAGAAGCAGGAAAGATCAGCAAATATGGTCGTTATGCTTCGTTGGACAATCCGCAGGATTATTACCTGGCCATATATAACCGGGAAGGAAAAATTGTTGCCGTCTTATCAGCGGGCACTGATCGTGTCAATGTGCAGACAAAGCAGGCTGACAGTGAAAAGAATTATAAAGGATGTGGCGCTATTGGTTTTAAAATGACAAATTGAATAAAACAATGAAAAATAGAATCGTTTGTATATTGTTATTGGGATGGCTTAATGTGGTGATGTGCTGGGCTTCTGTAACAGTGACTCTTACCGTGGACGAAATGATGCCGGCTCCGGCCGCCTTAAAGACTGCGGAAAAGAATCTGTCGATTGTCCTGAGCGAGATCAACCGGGCTCAAAAGGCGAAGGAGATATTGGTTACCAAGCATTTGCCGATGGATGATTTTTCTTTGAAATCTCTTATAAACTTGTGGGCTGTGACTCCTTTTTATTGCGATGATAGCGAAGTCGTAGAGCGGTGCTGGGTGTTCAAGGATGGAACAATGATGGTCAGCCATATCCCCTTGATTATAACGCCGGAAGATGAGAACTTCGGTTTCGGAACTTATCAGGAGGCAGTCGTTGAATTTGATAAATACGGAAGGCTGACCGATTTCCGCTTTGCACTTGATGCACACATGGCGGAAAGCATGGAACGGTGTGGGTCGGTCGTTGAAAAAGAAACGCGGATGATTATTCTGCAATATGTAGAGCGTTTCCGTACAGCCTATAACAAAAAGGATATAGCGACGATTGAACAGATGTTCAGCGACGACGCTTTGATTATTACCGGAAAGGTGACAATGAGCAGAGCCAGCGAAATGCAGCCTGCAGTAGCGAAGGTTGAATATACGAAGCAGAACAAAGAGCAATATATACGTAACTTGAAATTGGCATTTGCCCGGAACAAATGGATTGACGTGAAATTCAGCCAGATAGGTGAAAATGGAGAAACGGGTGGATGCGGAGGTATCACACGTTCGAAAGTTGATCCGACGAAATATGGGGTACGCTTGCGTCAGGAATGGCGATCGAGTACCTATAGTGATGAAGGATACTTGTTCCTCTTGTGGGAGTTTCCTAAAGATGGGGGAGATCCTATCATTCATATCCGTACATGGCAACCTCAATGGGTCGGAGGAAAGGAGCAAAAACCCGATGATGATATTTCTACATTAGGAGCATTTGATTTGTAACCACGTAAACAGCACTATGAGTATGAAGAAAATCGTCTGTCTGTTATTGCTGTCAGTCGCACTTTGTGAAATGGCGTTGGCGCAATCTCAATACATCTCTTACAAGCCGTTGGAGAAGGAAAATAGGGAAGCTCAGTTGCTTGATATGGGGGGAATTCTGGTCTATTCCAAACGAGGCGATCTGGTCATTACACTTACTAATGTGAAAAATCCTATTATCAAACGAAACGGAGTGAATGAAGAAGGATTGTATGAATATGAGATTCTGATAGATCCTTCTGCGGAGACAAGTCAACCCAAACTGGAAATCAGTAAGCGTGGAGACATAAACCGCACAACGATTATGGCCAGTCTTCAGCCTAATTACTATAAAGCGTATCTGATTGAGGAAGTAGAAAAACCTATCCGCGTTGAGGACCAGACCAGGAGCCAGGATGTGATTCTGGATGAGAAACTGGCCGAAATAGAAATAGAAACTCCTTTGCAAGACTTGCAAGTGGCTTTCTCGGAGGCTTTGCATGCTGAAAAAGAAACGAAACGGAAGGAGAATGATAATAGCGTTTTTGTGACTACCATAAAGATTCCTGTGGCTAATCTGAAAGAAGCGGAAACAA
Source organism: Caecibacteroides pullorum (assembly GCF_019239235.1). Taxonomy (GTDB): domain Bacteria; phylum Bacteroidota; class Bacteroidia; order Bacteroidales; family Bacteroidaceae; genus Bacteroides; species Bacteroides pullorum. Next base: position 61,562 of record NZ_JAAZTS010000002.1, read on the forward strand.
AATTGGAAGAAGCGGTGAAAAAGCGCGATGAGCTTTATAATAAGATGCTTGATCCCTCAGCCAAAGTTTCAGAAGAAGAGGAGCAAATGTACGATAAGCTGGATAGAGAAGAGATACCGGCGTTGGAAGCTCTTGTGAAAGAAATGAATACGATAGAAGTTTTTGCACAGGGTACTAATCGTGTAAGCATTGATATCACAGGAATCGGGCCAAGAAGTAAGCGACGTTATGGAGTCATCGTACTAATAAAGAAAGAAATTGTTCATGTAACGGAATATGATGCAATGCTGGCAGAAGGTGTACGTCAGTGGAATAACCGCGACTATAAGGCTGCCAAAACGGCTTTTGTGAGTGCGTTGAATGCAAAAGATGCACCTGCTGACAAGTCATTGGTTCGAAGTAATATCGCAGACTGTGACTCTTGCTTGATTTATAATAAGTATACAAGTTACGCATTGAACCGTATGGCAGAACTAAAAAAACAGGGACATGCTACACAAGATGAAGTGAAAGAATATGCTTCATCTGCACTTGAATTCATACAGATCCTGAATAATTATAATCCGTGTGAGTTTTATACCAAGATTATTGATAAACTGGAAAAAATGATTGAAAACATTCCATTGGTTATCAAATTTACGGTGGCACAATGGGTGAGAGGCGCTACTGGTTTTCATCAGGGCGATGAAATGAAAGGAGTGGAAGTATGGGTTAATAACGGCTTAAGGCATCCGGAAAAGAAGGAATATCAGTCTGAAAGACGATTTAAGAAGTTGACAGAAGGTTCTGCATTCTACAGACGGATTGGTGAAACGGACGCACAAGGTACTATTGTGGTGGATTTGGACCGTAAAGCGTTGCCACGAGGCTTTTTCTTTCATTCAAAAGAAACTGGTAAAATCGAATATGTCAATATGAGTAAAATAACTCGTGACTCGAAAAATGATTATCAGATGAGACAATTTCGTGTAATGATGTACACTAAAGATTAAATATTTGTTTAACCTATTATTAAAAAACTAATTCAATGAACAAAACATTTATGGGTAAGGTCGTAATGCTTATTGCATTGCTGTTTGTAGGAAATCAAGTTTCAGCACAAAGTTTCCTGAATAAATTAAAGAAGGCTACTGATAAAGTGACAGAAACCGTTTCTTCTGTTACAGATACAGATTCATCCAATGAGGCTGCTCAAGCAGATACGGCTTCCGTGAAGGTGAAATGGGATAAACTTCCCGTATACCATGCAGAGATGGTATATTTGCTTGATCCGGTATCAGGAGATACGTTAAGAAATGAAGATGGAACTGTGCAATATGAGGTGGCTTTGAGAGATCAATTCGGTAATCGAAGAACACCTGAAACGATCAAAGCACAAAAAAAGGCTGTAAATGATGCGGTTGCCGCGATATTGGTTAAGGTAGGCGGTGGAGCTCTTATCGGTGGCTTGGCAAAAGGAGGAAAAGGTGCTGCTATCGGGGCCGGTGTAGGAGCTTTGGCAAGTGCTGGAGATATTGACCAGGCTGTGAAATGGAAAAAAGTGCTCAAACAGCAGGATAAGTTAATGGATGCTTATAGTGAACATTTTACAGATGAAGGGAAACCGAAGGACGCTTCAGTGGATCCGATGGCGATAGAAGATCTTTCTTTGGAGAATTCTCAGCCGACCAGTGCATCTACTGATAAAATTAAGGAAGAATTTGAAAAGGCTAAAGATTTTGAAGCCGAAGGAGATAGTGCGTGGAGTGATTTGATCGGATAGTCCTCCAGGAATAGCTGTTTTAAGGCTATGTTTTCTTATTGTATTGGGATGTGGTTCGGAGAACCGCATCCCTTTTTTGTTTTTAGATGAATGTTTATTTGATATGGTTTCGGAAGGATTCTTAGTATGGTGTTGTGTGGTAAGTTTTTGTGAGAAAAAGTTGATTTTATGATTTTATTTCTGTAAAATTAGATTATATTTGCAGATGACATTTTCGAATGTGTAAGAGGCTTATTGGAGAGGGAGAAGCCGGTTATAGAGAAGTCTTTGTATTGAAATCTTATAATTAATCCATTATGAAATACGCATTGTTTCTTTTATTCAGTTTATGCGCGTGCTTACAGGGAAGTGCACAGCAGGTAGAGTTCAAGACATTTATTTATACAAGCAATGACCTGGGGGAAGAAATAGCCAGGCATAGTGAATTGGTGAACAGAAAGGACAGAGGGTATCTGGGAGATTTGTTCAATGCAAGTAAAGAATCGTTGAAAGGAATCGCTTCGGGATATGTGACATCTTTTATCGACCTGGGCGTAAATGCCATCGGCAGTCTGCTGACCCGGAACGCACGGCTGAAGGAAGAGTGGGAAGAAACGGTGAAAGCCGAAAATATATACAAAACAAAGATCAGCACGGTGTCTGAAATCAATGATTTCTATAAGGAAGCTTCGTTCGAAGGGGCGATGGACCCGAAAGGCATGCGCTTTGACGGTATCGGTTGCCTGAGGCTGGAGGACAACGATACGGTCTTCTACCTGTCGTGCCATATCGATCGGAGTAAGATTGACCGGATTGTAAAGCATTCGAAATTTGAACTGGTGCTGGATACGCTGATCGTGAGTCCGACTCATTCGAACCTGCCCAACACGTATCTGGATCTGCCATATTCCTTTGCCGAACGCGACAACTTTACCTTGTCGATGAATATCAAGCTGATATCATCGTGGATGAATGAAATCGTACAACTGCAGAAGAACCAGGAACTGGGCGCATTTGTGCTGAATGTGCCGGTAGATCCGGAGGAGCTGGATGAGAAGGGCTTCCTGAGGTATGTGCGGAATCGGAATGATGAACCGGTCTACAAGATTGTGGGAGAGAGTTTTATCGTGCCACGTTCGTACATGGGGTATCGCGACAAAGACGACAATTATAAGAATATCTGGGGAACCGGCGAATACAAACTGGAAATCGAACTGAAGGAGACATGCGACGTGACCGAACAGTATCGGGAAAACTGGAAGAAGGATCGGAAACGCCGCAAGAAACTGATGGAGAAGGAAAGTATCTGGGAAAACGGCTGGCAGACGATTTCCAACCAACGCTGGGACGAGCTGGCACAGTCGTGGGTAATCACTACCCTGCAGGCACCGGCCGGAATTATCACCAAGGACGTGATTGACAAGCTGGGACTGGCACCGGAATAACGGATCGGAAAAAAGATAAGCTATGAAAAGAACCGCCTTGCAATGGATTATGGTAGCCGTCCTGCTTGTACTGGGGCAGGCGGTGCAGGCACAATCGGCCTATGACTGGATAGAAACCCATCGGAAGTGGATGAGCGAGCACTATCCGAAAGGGGAAGAACTGAGTAAGGAAGCGCTGCTGAAAGAAGCGGCTTTTGCCGTGCTGGACGGCCTGCGAGAACCGGAAGCCAAGGCTTTGTTGCGGGTGGCAGAGAAGTGGGTACCACAACTGGGAGCTTACCTGGACTGGCTGGAGAGCGGACAGGTAGACGAAAAGTATGCTATCTTACTGGGTACGTTGAAGGGGGTGGCTGATGCGGCGGAAGAGCAGCTGGGGCGGGAACACGTCGTGACCGGCTGGTGCAGGTATTTGTATCTCAGCCAGCTGGTGAATATGGAAGACGTAGTGAAACCGACGGACGAATTGATCGGGGTGTTGCAACAGGCCGTGAAGCAGAAGCCGGACCGTGAGACGAAGGCTTTGCTCTGCATCGTGAAATTGTCCCAGTTTACCAATAGGATGCGTAATAATCTGGTGGACGATCCGCGTGATTACGAGGACGTGTTGCGTACAGAACAGGAAGCGCTGGCCCTGTATCCGGCAGATGACAAGACGGTGGACCATACGCGGGCATTTCTTTATTTTACGTTGGCTCAGGTGAAATCGTCCATGTCGCAGGTGGACGAACTGAAGCTGGCACAAGAACGTGTGGGAGGTATAGAGAATACTCCCTACAAGTCTTTGGCGAACGGAACGATAAGTAATGTGGGCTTCTATTTTGAAAAGGCTGTCTTGCTGTACAGGCAGCTTTATTCGGAGGGGCATCCGGAGCTCGTCATGATACGCAGGTGTCAATTGAATTTTGAGATAAACAGTCAGTTGTTGAATGAGGAGTTGGAGGAGGCGTGTCGGACAGCCAAACTGTATGCGGATACTTATTATTCTTCGGAATCGTCTGAGAGCCTGTTGGCGCGGTTAGATTGGTGGATGGCCCGGTGGAAGAGTGGCATGAAGAACCACGATGCCATTTTCTGTTCGCAGATGGTTGAGGGATTCAAGCGGTATCTGGGAGAGGATAATTCGTATTATCTCAATATGCTGACAAATGTTGTTCTGATTGCGGTGTATGATTATCCGTTCGGAGCGGACCGACTGCTGGATGAATGGGACCAGACGGTGGAACGAGTCTATGCCGGCCAGCCCTTGAAAAGAGCTTATATGCTGTATGGATTGTATTCTTCGGTTAGGGATCGGCAGCCGGAAAAGGCGAAAGCCCGGTTGGAAGAAGCCTATGCCTTGTATAGGGAATATTATGACGGCAGTCTGTTGTCGATGATTTTTGGGAGGTTGATTGTCTGGGAAAGCTATACGGTGATAGGGGACATGAATCTTACTCAAGAGATACAGGCTTATGTCTGTGAAGCTGCGCGAGCTTGTTTTGGAAAAGAATCACCTGTCAGCTTGAATGAAGAACTGTTCCAGTTGATCGTATGTCAGAATGAGGTAGAGAAAGAAGAACAGGTGCGGGCTGCCTATCCGCAGTTGATTGAACGGATGAGAAAACAGGGGGCGGATTATCAAGTGGCTATGGCAAATTATGCGGAATTTCTGTTTGGCATCCGGGATTACAGGCTAGCAGAAGAACAGTATGCGCTGCTGGTGGAGAACGCTACGGAGGAGGATCCTTGTGCCCAACGGGCCAATTTCCTGTTGAGACTGGCCTATATCCGAGAGTTGATGAACAAAGATAGCAGGGACTGTGACCGCCTCTTTGAGGAGGGAAAGAAATTACTGGTCCGGGGAAAAGAAGAACCAGATGTCTGGATGGAGAATTATCAGACGGCTGCGCAGTACCTGATCGAAAGGGGACGGTATCAGGAAGCGGTCACTATACTGGATGAAGGCATCGACTTGTGTTTGGAACGGAATGGGGATAATATATATGACATGCAGTATCTGGGAATGTTCACCTTGAAAATTCAACTGATGTATAGTGGTTTGAACGAAATGGTCGAGGCCAAGCAGTTGATGGTGGAGCAGATGGAAAAAATGTTTCGGAATAAAGATGTGCCAGGATCGCTTCCTCTGTTGGATTATTTGTGGGGGTGCTATTATTTGGTAAAGGGAGAAAATGCTTACGACATGGTACAGAGAAACGAGTTCCTGATGCCTCTTTTGCAGGTATCTCAGATGCTATATGCACAGAATGGACAGGATCCTTTGTTCATGATGAATTATGTCACTCCATTGTTGATTGAATTTCTTGATATAGCAACGCAGTCCATGGTATGGACAAAGAATATGGACGTGGATGCTTTGCATGAAAATGATAGAGCTGTGTATGAAAAACAAATGAAGTACCTGAAAGGGATGTTTCCCAATGTGAAGGAGATATTCGGGCAATTGGAACAGATTTTTAGGGAACAGGATAAGAATTTCAGTAAGAACGTTACTTACAGAAATCTGGTGAGATCTCAGATTTTGTATTATCAGCATATGGAATACAACGAAGCGGAGAGAGACCGTTGCCTATTGGCATACCGGGAACTGGTGGAGCAACAGGAAACGGATGATTGGGATGCCTGGTTTGACTTAGGGGACTTGTATTGGGGAATGGACAAGAAACAGGAGGCAGTTCCTTTCTATGAAAAGGCGTATGAACAGTTGAATTCTTCGCCCAGAGTAACTGTGAATGATAAATTGAAAGGAATTGTGAGACTCTGTAACACGTATGTGGAAGAACGGAAATGGAAAGAAATGGTGGTACCGGCTCGGGCTTTTTATGCCAACGTGAAGGAGATGATGGACGGGAATTTCCAGCTGATGACAGAGAGCGAACAGAACAATTTTATGGATACTTATCGGGATCCGGCCATGTGGTTGACCTGTCTGTTGGAGCAGATGCCGGAAGAGTTGGCAGCGGAAGTATATGACGCCGTGCTGTACAGGACGGGGATGCAGCTGCGTTCGCAACGGCAAACGCGTATGGCCATCCTGGCTTCGAAGGACACGGCACTGATCCGGCTGGTAGAGCAGATGAACCGGCTGCAGCTGGAACGGAAGAATTTCAAGGTGGACTACGGAGTCTTGGGACTTGCATTCAATGAACAGATGCGGAGTATGGGACAGCTGAATTACGAGATAGATGCATTGGAGCGTCAGCTCATCGAACGGTCCGAGCCTTATCGCAGGCGATATGCAACGGAGGCCAGCTGGCACCAGATCAGGGAGAAACTGAAGAACGACGAGGCGGCCATTGAATTTGTCTTTTCGCGGGAATACATTATGGCACTTGTCCTGAAGAAGAACAGCCGGAAACCGATTCCTGTACGGTTGGGGAAAAACGAAGAGCTGATGAAGGGGTTGCAGGCATTGGATGCCAAGACGTCGGCACGGATGGCTGTCAAGTTGTATAACGAACGGGCATTGGACTTGTATGCCTTGCTGTGGGCGCCGTTGGAGCCGTATCTGAAGGGAGTCAGAACGGTGTACTATGCTACGCCGGGAATCCTGAACAACCTGTCGTTTGCTGCTTTTGCCACACCGGACGGGGGATACTTGATCGACAAGTATGATTTATGTCCGCTGACGACGACTGCCATGCTGCTGAGACCCCAAAGCGATGAACGGCCGCAGAGTGCACTGTTGATGGGAAATATCTTCTATTCGGAGAAACAGCGGTTGCTGGCAGGGACGACGAATGCAGAACAGGTGAGGGGAACAGTGGACGATTTCGGTATCGATGATTTTGAGGAGCGGGGAGTGAGCAAGGATCACTTCAAGTATCTGCCCTTTACGAACCGGGAGGTGGAAGACATAACGGCCGAATTGGGACGGAACAACTGGAACATGGAAGACATCACCGTAAAGAAAGGAATGGAGGCTAGCGAACAGGCATTGAAGGAACTTGCAGCAACCGGCCCGGCGGTAATCCACCTGGCTACACACGGATTTTTCGTGGCAAACCGCAAGCAGGCACTGGATATTCCTTTCTTCCAGAACCGGGAACCGGATTATGCGATGTACCGGGCCGGAGTGGCGCTGGCCAATGCGGAAGCAGCCTGGTGTGGAAAGGGAACGGATACCGGAGAAAATGATGGGATTCTGACTGCTGACGAGGTTTCCAGACTGAACCTGCAACATACGCAGCTGGTGGTGCTTTCGGCCTGTGAGACGGCACTGGGGAACTATTCGTATGAGGGTGTGTTCGGTTTGCCGCGTGGGTTCAAACAAGCTGGTGTCCGGTCGCTGCTGGTGAGTCTGTGGAGTGTCAACGATCATTCTACCTCGTTGCTGATGTCGGCGTTCTACCGCTACTGGTTGGAAGGCCTTTCGAAACGGGAGGCTTTGCGGAAGGCGACAGACGAAGTGCGGAAGGTATATCCGCAGCCTTTCTACTGGGCGCCGTTCGTCTTGCTGGACGCGAATTGATGTATAAAGATAGCTAACAATGATAAACATGAAAAAAAGATGGATCGTATGTCTGCTGGTTGGATTATCCATCTCGGCAGGGGCGCAGCAGGCCGGAATGTCCGGACCGATGGCGGACTATCGGAACGGTTGCCTGAAAATGCTGGAGGCCATGGAGGAAAAGGATAAATATGATCTGTATGAAGCCAAGGAATGGTTCGGACGGGTCAAGGTGAGTACCTGGCAGGATGTGGTGGCTGCAGATACAGGGGTGAAAGAGGCGGACAAAATGCCGGAAGTGTACTTTGATGCAGAATTTGCCGACTCGTTGCTGCGCCATAACTTTGATTTTGTGCCGCTGGACGAAATCAGCCTGATGAGAGAAGTGGATGGTGTGGGGGATGCTGATTTGCTGGTGATGAACAAGGCGGTGCCGGCTCACGGAACACTGGAGTTCAAGGCAATGGGGAGCGGGCAGTGCCAGCTGATGTTGCTTTCGGCCCAGGGAGCCGGACTGACACTGACGGTGGTGGAAACAGCTACCGGAAAAGAATATGCAGGAAAAGCGGAACCGGACGGTAGGGTAGCCTGGGTAGAATGGAATATGGGAGAAGAAGAAGGTGTCTTTCTGTTCCGGATTGAAAACAGGGCAGATCGGAAAGCTTCCTTTGTAGTTGCAGTAAATTGAGAAGGGTTTCTATGTGTAAATGGTGGTGGATAGGATTGTTGTGTTCGGTGCAGCTTCAGGCACAAAGCTGGATTGCGGATTTCAGGCAGGCGGACGAGGCACGGGCTAATGGCTTGTACAAGGAAGCTGTGGCACTCTATTCGCGTGTGATAGCTGCTACACCTGATCCGACGGCACGGATGGACTGTCTGAACAGCCGTGCGGGCTGTTATAAGCAACTGGCTGATTACAGGCAGGCTTTGGCTGACTATGGACAGGCGGAAGCATTGGCGGATACACCGGAGCTGAAAAATAGAATCCTGTTTAATAAGACTGGGGTGCTTTTGCAGACCGGACGTTATGAAGAAGTGGTGGATCTGCTGTCCGGTATGGAATTTGCGGAGGAACAGCAGGAGGGGAAGCGGCTTGCCAATCTGGCTGTGGCCTATGCTTATATGGGCGACTGGGAACAGGGCATCCGACTGTTGGAACAGGTGCCGGAGGATAGGTGCGGGAAGGAAACACAGGCTACGCTGCTGCAGAACAAAGGATTTATCAAGTGGGAAATGCATGACTACCGGGGGGCTTACGAGGACTTGAAAAAGGCGTCGCTTGCACTGCAGGGAGAACGTTATTACCTGACATTGGCCAATCTGGCAGTTGTTGAAGCGGAGCTAAGGCTTTATGAAGAGGCTTTGTGCCACATTGATTCGGTACTGGCGTGGCAGGGCGGACAACCGTCTATCGGTACCGGACATCCGGACTATATCATCTCGCTACGGAAGAAAGCGGAGATTTTGCTAAAGAAGGGAGAACGGGAGGAAGCGTTACGTTTGTTTCGCTCGTTCTATAAAGCGGAACTGGACTATGTGAAGCGGAATTTTGTCGGAATGACCGAACAGAACCGGCTGGACTTCTGGAAAAAGGAGAAACCGCTGCTATCGGAAATTTTTTCCTTGGGAGAGGCTTGTCCGGAATTCTTGTATGACGTGGCGTTGTTGCGAAGGCACATTGCTTTGCTGGACAGGAAAGCGGTTGCGGACAGAAAGTCGTTGGATGAGTTTTGCAGGATAGACTCCCGCCAGGTACGAAAGGCTTTGCGGCCGAAAGAAGTAGCGGTGGAGTTTGCCTGCTATAAAGATCTGTTGTCGGCAGACACGATGTATATTGCATTGGTGGCCAGCCGGGATCGGGTGCAGCATGTAGCGCTTGGAACCCGCAAGGATTTGCACGGCCATCGGGTAGGGAAAGTGACACTGGACAAGGCGGTTTGTACCGGAGCCCGTTATGTGGATCAGATTTATGAAGATACGGTGTTGGCCCAAAAAATCTGGCAGCCGATTGTGAAGCTTTTGCCTGCAGGGACTCAAACCCTTTATTTTGCTCCCGACGGGTTGTTTCAGATGTTGGGCATCGAATACCTGTCATTTGAGGATTTGAAGGGATTGGAGATGCGCAGACTGTCTTCGACGGCGCAGATTGTGTCCCGGCAAGTAGGGTCGGGAAAGAAAAACGGTGCGGAAGGTGTTCTGGTTATAGGAGGACTGGCATATAATGAATGTCTGCCGGAGCCGGATACGGTATCCGTATCTAACAGGATTGCGTATGACTACGTGATACGAAACTACGGTCGGCCTATGAACTTCGCTTATCTGAAAGGAGCAGGAATGGAGGCTGACAGCATTTCTGCTATACTGAAGACGGAAAGCATCGTAACAGCGGACGAAGCATGGTTGAAGCATCGATTAGGAGAAAGCCGTATTGCGCATCTGGCCACGCATGGGTATAGTCTGAAGGTGTCTTTGGACGAGCCGCTTTATTTTATGCGCGACAGCATACAGGAAGATCAGTCGTTGCTGGCAAGTGGGATCGCGTTGACAGGGGCTAACGTGGCAGGAAAAATGGAGCGGGCAGAGGATGGTTTGTTGTCGGCGAGAGAATTGTGTGACATGGACCTTACCGATACGGAACTGGTGGTATTGTCGGCTTGTCAGACGGCACAAGGAGTGGTGTCGGATGAAGGTCCGGCAGGACTGGTACGCGGATTGAAACGGGCCGGAGTGAAGACGGTCATTGCGACGTTGTGGTCGGTAGACGACAAGGCAACGGCACTGTTCATGAAGGCACTTTATGAAAACTGGAAAGTGAAAAAACAAGATCTGTATGTCGCATTCCGTCAGGCGCGGGAGGCATTGCGCAATTATAAGATTACCAAAAAGGTGGTGTTGCAGCGGAAAACACTCAGGCGGGTAGTAGTGGATTGCAGTAAGGATCCGATCTATCCGTACCGTTCTCCCTATTACTGGGCACCGTTTGTTCTGATCGATTAGAACTGTACCCCTATATGCATTACGCGGATCTGTACAGTATCTTTTTTCCTGTACAAATCCGCGTAATGTTTATAGAAGATATTGGATATCAGGCTTATTCCTTGGTACCTTTGAACTGTCGGAGCAGGTCTCTGCCGAAAAGAATCCAGCCTACGGAACCGACACCGGCCAGGAATACGAAGCCGATGAGGATCATGGCTTTGGAAGGCTTGGAGGCACGGAGGGGAACGGTAGCGGCCTGGACTACGGTGTAGACCGGCGTGTTCTCCTGTACCTTGGCTTTGGCGAGCTGGAGCTGCTGGGCAGTCTGGTTGTAGAGGTTGTAGGCCAGGTTCATCTCGTTCTGCAGGCGTTCCTGACGGGTCTGAACGCTGCGGAGCAGGATGTTCTGGTTCTTGTCTACATAGTCGGCATAGCGCTGTTGGGCATCGTAATATTTCTGCTGGGCTTCGTCGTAGAGCTTCTGTGTGAAGTCGAGGTCGTGACGGGCCTTGTTGGTACGGTAGTCAGTGATGTAATCCTGCAGCTTCTGCATGACTGTATCGGTGAGCGTGGCAGAAATGAGCGGATCCTGCATGGTGACGGCAATGGATACAGTGAGCGATTTCTTGTCCACACTTACGGCAATGCGGTCGTTGAGAGCTTTGACAATCTCGTTTTCCTTTTTGGTGAGCTGGAAGGGATTGACGGTCGCCGTGCTGTCAGCCTCTTCTTCGTCACCGGAGAAGAGGGAGACGGTCCAACCGATGCACTTGAACGGCAGGGATATCACAGCGCTCCACCAGGGAGAACGTTGATGTTCCTGAAGATAATCGTAGACAGTGGTCTGGAGTTCGCCGTCGGCATCGCGTACGGGTACGTCGAACAGTTCGGTTGTAAAGGCGACTGAAGAGACGATGTCCGGATAAAGGTCGGGTGAAAGTGCATCGGCGCTGCTTCCTGCATTCAAGTTGATGCCTGCCATGCCTGCCAGAGCGGACAGGCCACCCATTGAGCGGCTGCCACTGGTACTTTCGGGGGCGATGGTGACGTTGGTCGTGTACTCCTTGGGAATGCTAAAAGCTACGACCAGTCCGACTACAGCAGCTATGCCGCACCACTTCAGGACAAGCTTGCGGTCTGCCCACACTTTACGGGCCAGTTCGAGGAGGTCGATTTCCTGCTCCTCAACAGGGAGTTGTTTGTTATCTTGTTCCATATTTCTTTAATTGAGAATTGAGAATGGATATTTTAATTCTCCATTTTCCATTATTTAAATATGTTGTAGAGCGTAGCAGCCATTGTACCCAGAGAAGCGGCAGATGTACCGATAGAGAGCACTTCGGCAAGGCTTATCGGACGGCGTTCTTTCTTGCTGGGAACGATGATCTGGCATCCAGGTTCGATCTTGGCATTGCGCAGGCGTTTGACACGGCTGACAGTACCGTTCATATAGACAATGTAAGCACGTGTCTTCTTGGCAAGGCGACTGTAGCCACCGGCTTGATCGATGTAATGAGATACTCCTTTGCCGGCAATGTAGGCCACGGTATTGGGGAACTGTACTTCACCGCTGATCTTAACGGTGCTGATCTGACCAGGAATGTAGAGACGGTCGCCTTCGCGCAACACGATGTCATAGTTGCTGCCAGGATGGGCCAGTGCCTTGTCAAGTTCGATACCTACTACATAGGTGTCGGAAACATTAAGTTTGGCGAGCGAAACAGAGTCGCTACCTGCGCTCATGCGGGCCATGGCAATGGCGGCGTCGCGCTGGGCTATTTCTTCTTCGTTCATCTGACGGATGAGACGGCCACCGCGTACATAAGCAGAGGGGGTAAGACCACCGGCGCGCTTAACGAGGTCGGAGAGGCGTTCGTTCTTCTGCTGAAGAGTGTAACCGCCGGCGAAGACTACTTCACCACCAATGTTAACACGTCGTTGTTCCTGATAGCCGGGACTACGGCGAACTTCTACCATATCATAAGGGTAAAGGACAAAGCCGGGGGTACCGTCAACTACGAAACCGTCTTTCAGCGAAAAGGTGAAAGTTTCACTTAATCGAGTCGTTGCTTCAAGACTTTTAGGGTCTTTGAGGCGACGGGATATGTCAACACGGACTGTAGAAGCACCGTCTAGTAGGCCGCCTGCCTGTACGATGAGATCCTCGAGTGTCGTATTTTCGGCATACGGATAAACACCTGGGCGGGTTACCTCGCCATTGATGGTAAACGCTCCCTGAGCTTGCAGTTCGTGGATACTGGGAATAACCAGTACGTCTTCACGACGCAAAGGTATGTCGGGAGTGGTACCGTTGAGGAGTCCGGCCAGGTCGACAGCCAGTACTTCGTGCGTAAGATCTTCGCGTTCGCGGGTCAGGATGGCACGACCGGTAAAGGCGTCGCCTGTAAGTCCTTCAGCACGCTTGATGAGTTCTTTGACAGTCGTAAGACCACCACCCAGTTCGTACATGCCGGGACGATAGACGGCGCCACGGATTTCGACGCGATTGGCATAGCGGTCGAGAATAGCACCAACGGTGACGGAGTCGCCGTCAGCGAGATGCCAGGAAGCATATTGTTTTTCAGTGATGCTGTAGATTTGCTTTTCACTACCTGTGCGGCGGATGAGACGTACTTCCTTGCTATAAGCATCACCGGCAAATCCTCCGGCATAGTTGAGAAGGGCAGCCAGGCTTTCGTCCTTTTTCATTTCGTAGAACATGGGACGTTTCACGTTGCCACGGATGTCAACCAACATGTCATAAGGAGGAACAATGATGACGTCGCCTTCCTGCAGGCGGGTATCATCGGAGGTCTTTCCCTGAAGAATATAGTTGTAGACATCGATTTCGTCGATCTTCTTGCCGCCACGTATCAGACTGATGTTGCGCAGTGAGCCGATTTCGGAGATACCTCCTGCACGGTAGAGTGCATGGAACACAGTGGAGAAAGACGAGAGACGGTAGGTACCGGGGACGGCAACTTCACCCATGACGTTGACCTGAATGCTGCGAATTTGGCCAAGCGTGACACTGATCTGTGATTCATCGCCCGAGATACCAGCGTATTTGGAAGAAAGCATCTGGCGTATCTTACGGCTGGCATCCTCGATGGTCATGCCGCTAAGATAGATGGGACCGATCTGGCTGACCATGATATTACCTTCGGGTGTGATTTCCTGACGGATGGTAGTTTCGTTGGCTCCCCAAACGTCGATGATTACTTCGTCACCGGGGCCGAGGCGATAGTTGGCAGGTGTAGCCATGTTTTCGTTCGGCTCGAAGGTGAGTGCGCGGTTGCTGAATACGTTATGCCCGAAAATCGTCATCGTGGGAGGAACCGTGTCTTTAGGTGCAACGGAATCTTCCAAGAGGACAGAAAAACCGTTCATAAAGCCGGCGTTGGGATCATCGAACGAGCTGGGAAGAGATGAACGGGTACGTCGTTCCATATTGGCATCGCCTGTGACCATTTGTTCAGTACTTCCTTTGCTTGCTTCGTAACGCTGTTTGATACGTTCCATTTGAGCGCGGGTGACTCCACGGGACAACAGCTCACTTCCTATTTCCTGCTCTCCTTTTCCGGAGGCATAGGCTTCTTTGACATACTTTACCACCTGTTCGTCACTCATTTGAGCATGAACGGACAGAGAAATCAGCATACATGCAATAGCGAATAAAATGGATTTGCTGAAATGTTTCATCAATTTTTAGTTTAGTAAAATTATCAATCTTTATGCTTCGTTTTTGATATGGATTCTTGTTGCGTAAAACACCTTTCCGCTTGTATGACACTTCATTTCTTTTTTGCCAGACAGGTCTTTGCGGTCGCAAAGATACGAAGAATTGTCGGAATAAACGCTGGAAAGGGGGAGATTGTTTATAGTCAATCTGCTATTCTTTCTACATAGCCTACCGGAATTTCCACATGGGCACATCCCAGAAGGTCGATACGGATGACGACCTGATGTTTGCCGTTCAGGTTGACCAGCTCGCCCTCCAGACCGGTGAGGGGGCCTTTGATAACCCGGATCGGATCGCCCGGAGAGAGGGAGGAGGCGCTGAAGCAGACGGCCTCGGGACTGTAGTCGAGCATGAAGCGGAAGCGTTCCATTTGCTGATCGGGGATGACGGCCGGTGTATGCTGGCCACGCAGGACCATGTAGCGGCTGACCGCTGACAGGGTAAGGGGAACTGGACGTTCCTTGGGCGTGACGTGTACAAAAATCATTAGCGGAAGAACCAGTTTTTCCATTCGCTTGATGCGGTCGCTCCAGCGGCGTTCTACTGTCTGCACAGGAAGGTAGTGTTCGATGCCCATGGCGGTCAGGCGTTCGGCGGTCTTCTTTTCCATGCAGGACTTGACGTAAGCTACCAGCCACTGTTTCTGGGGAGCGGGAGGTGGGGTTATCATGGTGTTTTCTGTATCCGGATAAGCGTTCATTTCTTGTCTGATGGAATGATTCATTTTATTTGCGTACAAATGTAAAGAAAATATATGTTATAAGGCTCATTTAAATGAAAATAGTTTAGAATTTTCTTTTACGCTTGTCATACTTCTTTTTTCAGGATGTCTTCCATCTTGAGCAATTCGTCGCGATACTGTGCGGCCTGAAGGAAATCGAGATTCTTGGCGGCTTCCTGCATGAGGCGACGTGTGCGTTCGATGCTCTTCTGGAGCTGCTCGGGCGACATGTGGAGGGTGACCGGATCGGCCGCAACGAGGCGGGACGGTTCGGGCTCGACGTAGGGACGAGGAGCGGCGGAACGTTCGGCCGGTTCGGGGGTAGGAGAAGCAGAGGCTGCCAGCGGGTTGAGGTTGTGGGCCTTCCGAATCTGCTGGGGCGTGATGCCGTGTTCCCGGTTGTAACGAAGTTGCTTTTCGCGGCGGCGTTCAGTTTCTTCGATGGTCTGCCGCATGCTGTCGGTGATGTGGTCGGCATACATGATGACACGCCCGTTGACGTTGCGGGCTGCACGGCCGGCAGTCTGCGTAAGCGAACGGTGGGAGCGGAGGAAACCTTCCTTGTCGGCATCGAGGATGGCTACCAGTGACACTTCGGGTAGGTCGAGTCCCTCACGAAGGAGATTGACGCCGATGAGGACATCGTAGACGCCTTCGCGAAGGTCGGACATGATCTTGACACGTTCGAGGGTGTCGACATCACTGTGGATGTAGTTGCAGCGGATGTCGTGGTTGAGGAGGTATTCGGTCAGTTCTTCGGCCATGCGCTTGGTGAGGGTAGTGACAAGGGTACGCTCGCTCTGTTCGATGCGGAGCTGGATTTCTTCCATGAGGTCGTCGATCTGGTTGTGGGTGGGACGTACTTCGATGACGGGATCGAGCAGTCCGGTGGGGCGGATGACCTGTTCGACCACGATACCTTCGGAGCGTACCAACTCGTAGTCGGCGGGAGTGGCACTGACATAGATGACCTGACGGGCGAGGGCTTCGAACTCGTCGAAGGTGAGGGGGCGGTTGTCACGGGCGGCAGGCAGACGGAAACCATATTCGACCAGGTTCTCCTTACGGGCACGGTCTCCTCCATACATGGCCCGTATCTGGGGTACACTGACGTGGCTTTCGTCGATGACGATGAGATAGTCCTCGGGGAAAAAGTCGAGCAGGCAGTAAGGACGGGTACCTTCGGCACGGCCATCGAAGTAGCGTGAATAGTTTTCGATGCCGGAACAATGGCCCAGTTCGCGCAGCATTTCCATGTCGTAGGTGACCCGTTCGTAGATGCGTTTGGCCTCCAGCATACGGCCCTCTTTTTCGAAGAACTCGACCTGCTTATGGAGGTCGTCTTCGATTTCGTGGATGGCACGAAGCGTGTTCTCCTTGGTGGTCATGAAGAGGTTGGCCGGATAGATCTTATAACTGTCGAAAGTGCCGAGGGTGACACCACTGACGGGATCTACTTCCTCGATACTGTCTACTTCGTCGCCCCAGAAGACGACACGCAGGAGGTTGTCGCTGTAGGCCAGGAAGATGTCCACCGTATCGCCTTTGACACGGAAATTGCCACGGTTGAGATCGAGGTCGTTACGTTGATAGAGGCTGTCTACCAGGCGGCGCAGGAAGACGTTGCGGCTGAACATCTTGCCCCGGACAACGTCGATGCTGTTGTTGTAGAAATCGGCCGGATTGCCCATGCCGTAGATGCAGGATACGGAGGAGACGACAATCACGTCCTTTCGTCCGCTGAGCAGGGCAGAAGTGGCAGCCAGACGGAGCTTGTCGATTTCGTCGTTGATGGCCAGGTCTTTCTCGATATAGGTATCTGAAGAGGGAAGATAGGCTTCGGGTTGGTAGTAATCGTAGTAAGAGACATAATACTCGACGGCATTGTGAGGAAAGAATCCCTTGAACTCACTGTAGAGCTGAGCCGCCAGGGTTTTGTTGTGGCTCAGGATGAGTGTAGGCTTATTGATGTTGGCAATGACGTTGGCGATGGTAAATGTCTTTCCGGAGCCCGTAACGCCAAGCAAAGTCTGGGCGGGCAGTCCCTGCAGGATGCCGTCGGTGAGCTGGCGGATAGCTTCGGGCTGGTCGCCCGTGGGCTTGTAGTCGGATGTAAGCTGAAATTTGTTCAATGGTGTCAGGTTTTGGTTATGAATGCAAAGGTAGTGAAAAAATTTATTTCACCTTCCGGTAATAGGCATCGGCCTGCGCTAGCGTTTCGGGCTTGCCTACGTCGAACCAGCCTTCGGTATCGATGGGGTAGCACTGGATACGGGCCTGGCGGCAGATGTCGATGTAGAAAGGAATAATGGAAAATTTTCCATTCCACCTGTCGCTGCCCATATAATTGAAAATGGAGGGCGAAAGGACATGCACACAGCCGAAGGCGAGTTCGTTGTAACGGCCTTCGGTGTAGACGGTACCCGCAGGAAGGGTTTCTCTTGTCGACTTGTTGACCCATCCGCACAGGCGATTGTCTGTGTCAGCCAGGAGGTAGCGGGCGGTCTGTCGGTGGTTGGTCAGCAAGGTGGCATCGGCTCCGCTTTCCACGTGGTGCCGGTAGAAGGCGGCCAGGTCGATATGAGTCAGGATATCGGCGTTGTGGATGAGGAACGGTTCGCCGTCGTCCAGTAGGGGACGGGCTTTCAGGATGCCTCCACCCGTATCGAGCAGTTCGCCTCGTTCGTCACTGATGTGGATGCGGACGCCAAAGTTGTCGTTTGCTTTCAGAAAATCGAGAATCTGTTCGCCAAAGTGGTGGATATTGATGACGATGTCGTGGAAATCGGCTTCTTTCAGGCGCAGTATTACACGCTGGAGCATAGGCACACCGGCTACAGGTACCAGGGCTTTAGGCATGTGATCGGTAAGCGGACGGAGGCGGGTACCCAGTCCGGCGGCAAATATCATGGCTTTCATGTCAGTTGCGGGCTTTGAAGGTTTGTTCGATGTTCTGTTCGCGGTGCATCAGGTTGACCTGAACGCCAAACTTCTGGTTCAGGTGCTCGGCCAGATGCTGGGCCGAGTAGACGGAACGGTGCTGGCCGCCCGTGCAGCCGAAGCAGACAGAAAGGTTGGTGAAACCGCGTTCCATGTAGCGTTTGACAGAAGCGTCGACCAGACCGTAGACGTGCTCCAGGAAGGTCGTGATTTCACCATCGTCTTCGAGGAAGCGGATGACAGGTTCGTCCAGTCCCGTGAAGGGTTTGTAGCGTTCGTACTTGCCGGGGTTGTTTACGGCACGGCAGTCGAAGACAAAACCTCCGCCGTTGCCCGACGGATCTTCGGGAATGCCTTTCTTGTAGGCAAAGCTGGTGACTTTGACCACAAGACGGCGCTTTTGCAGGTCGTCGGTGAATTGCTTCAGTTCGGTCAGTTCGGTCAGCACCTGGCAGAGATAAGGATATTCGGGATAGGGCTCACGGAGCAGCTGGCGAAGGTTCTCGATGGCAAAGGGTACACTCTGGATGAAGTGGGGTTTCTTCTCGAAGTAGCCGCGGAAACCGTAGGCACCCAGTACCTGCATGGTGCGGAACAGCACGAAGTGGCGAAGCTGGGCCATGAAGTAGGCTTCGTCCACAGGCTGGTATTTGCGCAGGGCGTCGATGTACTCGCGGAGCAGTTCCTGGCGGAGGCTGTCGGGATAGTTGGCTTTTGCCTGCCACAAGAAGGAAGCCACGTCGTAGTAGACAGGACCCTTGCGTCCGCCCTGAAAGTCGATGAGCCACGGTTCACCATCCTTGATCATGACGTTGCGGCTCTGGAAGTCGCGGTACATGAAAGTGGCGGAACTGCTGCGGAGCAGGACGTCGGCCATTTTCTGGAAATCGTCCTCAAGGCGGTCTTCCTGGAAGTCAAGACCGGTGGCTTTCAGGAAACAATATTTGAAGTAGTTCAGGTCCCATAGGATGCTACGGCGATTGAACTCAGCCTGCGGATAGCAGTAGGAGAAATCCATGCCTTCGGCACCGGCAAACTGGACGGCGGGCAGGAGGCGGAGCGTCTTGCGTAGCAGTTGCTTCTCGTCCTCACCAAAGACGCTGGTCTTGCGTCCTTTTTCAATGGCGTTGAAGAGCAGCGTATCGCCCAGGTCTTCCTGAAGGTAATAAATGTCGTCGTCCGACTTGATGAACACTTGCGGAACAGGCAATCCCTGACGGCGGAAATGTTCGGCCATATAGAGGAAGGCGCGGTTTTCTTCCACACTTTCGCCGCTTACTCCGATGAGGCTGGGAGCGCCTTTCAGGCGGAAATAACGACGGTTGGATCCCGATGCGGGCATTTCTTCGATACTATCCGGTTCGTGGCCGGTATAGGCTGTATATAGCTTTTTCAGTTCTTCTGTAATCATAGATTTAGTCATTTTGGCAGCTAAGATAAGGTTTTCTGTTCAGATATGGTTATCTTTGCCCAAATAAATACAGGAAAAATGACAAAAAACATTCCTCAATTTCTGATTGCCGCACCCACATCGGGCAGTGGAAAGACGACGGTGAGCCGTGGGCTGATGGCTCTGCTGAAGGCAAGAGGGCTGAACGTGCAGCCCTACAAATGCGGGTCGGACTATATCGATACAAAGTTTCATGAACGTGCCTGCGGACGTCCGTCTGTCAATTTGGATTTGTTCATGGCTTCGGAGGAGCATGTACGAAAGCTTTATGCCCGCTATGCTGTCGGCGCGGATGCATGTGTGGTGGAAGGTATGATGGGGATGTTCGACGGTTATGAACGCGATCGTGGCTCGTCGGCAGAAGTGGCCCGGCTGTTGCGTTTGCCGGTGGTATTGGTGGTCGACGCGCGGTCGGCAGCCTATTCCCTGGCACCTCTGTTGCAGGGCTTTTTGCATTTCCGTCCCGATATCCGTTTTGCAGGTGTCATTTTCAATCGGGTAGGGTCGGCGCGCCATTTCGGAATGTTGCAGGAGGTTTGTGAAGACCTTCAGGTGGAGTGTCTGGGGTACCTGCCGAAAGACGGTTTGTTGGAGCAGGGTTCACGTTACTTGGGTCTGGACTTCAGCGAACAGGAAACGGAAGAAGCCTGTCGTCGCTTGCTGGAATTGTTGGAAGCCCATATACGTATCGATCGTTTGCTGGAAATCACCTCCCTGTCTTTGCCTGAGAACCGGACGGAAAATGAAAGGTTGGGAAACAGACGTATTGCGGTGGCACGCAACAGCGAGTCTTTTTCTTTCCTGTATACGGAACATCTGGACTTGCTGAATCGCTACGGGGAAGTTTTCTTTTTCAATCCGGAAGAGTCAGCTCCGCTACCTGACGGTACCGATTTGCTTTACCTGCCGGGTGGTTATCCCGAAAAACATGCAGAAGCTTTGAGAACGGCAGACGTTACACTGGATTCCATACGTCGTTACATTGAAGGTGGAGGAAAAGCGTTGGCCGAGTGTGGGGGTATGATTTACCTGTCGCAGGGAATCTGTCAGGACGGACAGCCCGATTTCCTGCCGATGGCGGGTGTGCTGCCATTTTCCATTTCGAACCGGAAGGAAGACCGCAGGCTGAGCCTGGGTTACCGGCGTTTCGATTATAATGGACAAACGTTGTACGGGCACGAATTCCACTATACCCAATATGTGCAACGATCGGGTGAATGGTTGCTTCCGACGGTGGCGCAGGTGTACAATGCCCGCGGGGAGAAGGTGAACACGCCGGTGTTCCGCTACAAGAACCTGTTGGCCAGTTATACCCATTTGTATTGGGGAGAAATTGATTTGAACAAGTTATTTAAGAACGAAGAATGAAACGGATTTATACAAAGACCGGTGACAAGGGAATGACCGGTATTCATGGAGGAGAGCGGGTGCCGAAAGACGACATCCGCATCGAGGCCAACGGTTGTCTGGACGAACTGAATGCCGTAATAGGCATCGTGCGTTCCATGCTGTCTGCCGAGGATGAGTGGCAGCAGTTGTTGCATGCGATACAGCGAGAACTGATGGTCGTGATGAGCCATGTAGCCACGCCATCGGACAAGGTAAACCCGAACGAGCTGCATGCGGCCGAGCTGACCCTTCGTTGCGAACAAGAGATGGACCGCTTGACGGAACAGTTGGCCGACCACGGTTATTTCCTGCTTCCGGGAGGTACACCCGTTTCGGCCCAGCTCCACTTTGCACGCACGGTGGCACGCAGGGCAGAGCGGCGTTTGTGGACATTACATCGGCAGAGCCCGTTGGATGAGGCTATCCTGTGTTTCGTCAACCGGTTGTCCGACCTGTTTTTTGTCATGGCACGCATGGAGATGCAACGCCAGAACTGGCCGGAGGAAAAGTGGCAGGAATTTGCCTATAAACGGAAAAAGACTTCAGGAAAACAGACCGATTAGCCTAACTGCAGCTCGTAAAGGCAGGCTTTCACTTCCATGCTGCTGCCCAAGTGTTTGCCCTCGTCGTCGGAGAGTTTGACGCATTCGTGCCATTCCTGGTTGTTGTTCATTCGGCAGCGGGTCAGTTTCATCACAATGTTGGACGGGGTGAAGCCGGTGTCGTTGGTCAGATTGGTACCGATGCCGAACGCGCAGCGGATGCGTCCCTGGCAGAACTGTTGGATGTCGAGCGCCTTGGGAAAGTTGAGCGCATTGCTGAAGATGATGGTTTTGGTTGTCGGGTCTATGCCGAATTCCTTGTAGCGGGCAATGAGTTTTTCGGTAAATTCGAATTCGTCGCCCGAATCGCAGCGGACGCCATCGAATAACTTGGCCTGCTTGCGGCTGAGGTTGCTCAGGAAAGCATCGGACGTATAGGTGTCCGAGAGGGCGGTACCCAGGTCGCCGTCGTAGACGTTTACCCAGTTTTCCAATGCCATATAGTTGGCATGCTTGTAGCCAAACTGAGCACCGTGGAACATGAACCATTCGTGGGGATGAGTTCCCATCGGCTTCATGTTATATTTCATGGCGAAATAACAGTTGGAGGTTCCCGTGCAATACAGGGCGTGCTGTTTGAGGTAGCCGATGACCGTGTCGTGTACTTCGAACGAGAAGCGGCGGCGTGTACCAAACTCGGAGAAGGAAAGATGGTTGCGGTTGGACAGAGATACCTTGTCCACCAGTCGGGAAACTACCTTGTCCAGATCGGGAACATGTCCCATGACCCGGTTTCTCACTTCGGACACCAGCGCCAGAAGTGGAACTTCGTAGAGTGTCACCTTATACATATAGTCCGTCACTTCCATGTGGAGATGGCGTTCCTCGTCCAGCCAGACATTTACCTTTTCGGGTTGGAAGCGGAAAGAAGAGAGCCATTCCCAGTAGACACGGGGCAGGAATCGGCAGGTGTGTGTCATGTACTCCAGTTCGTCACCGGTCAGGGCAATCCGTCGCATTTGGTCGATGGCTTCTTTCAGTTCGGCCAGGAAATGGTCGGAACAAACAGTCTGGTCGCGGTCGGTGAAAGAGAATGTGCCCGATGCATAGGGAAACAGCTTGATGTAGGCGTATGACGTAGTAAACTTGTAAAGGTCGGTGTCGAGTATAGAGTAAATCATGACATGTGTGTTTTTAGGATTTTCGGGGGTGAAGATACATACTTTATTTAAGTTTCGCAAATTCCTGCCGTCCAAGTCGTATCATAGGATGGTGAAAAGAGAGAAAAAGAGGATTTTTTTCTTTGTAATAGTCTTTTTTTTGTTAATAAGAGAATAAGGCTTTTAAAGCATGTTATAAAAAGGCATTTTTTCTCTGTATATTTTGGAAGTTTGGGAAGATGCGCTACCTTTGCAATGTGTTTTTCATAGTATTAGATTTAAGGTTAACAAAAGATTGGCTGTCTGGGAAGATAGCCTTTTTTTTTTGCCCACTTTGTACTATCTTTGCGTTCGCAAAAAATGAAATCTATGGAATTATTGGAACCCCTTATGCTGGTAGGTACCGGAAGCGATGTGGGCAAGAGTATTCTGGCTGCTGCTTTCTGCCGTATCTTCAGGCAAGACGGCTATCAGCCCGCTCCCTTCAAGGCGCAGAACATGGCGCTCAATTCGTATGCCACTCCCGAAGGTCTTGAGATAGGCCGTGCACAGGCGGTACAGGCAGAGGCTGCCGGCATTCCCTGTCACACGGATATGAATCCCCTGCTGCTGAAGCCTCAGAGCGACCATACGTCGCAGGTGGTACTGAACGGACGTCCGGTAGGCAACCGTTCGGCTTACGATTATTTCCGTAAGGAGGGGCGTGAGGAGTTGCGCAAGGAAGTGTGTGCTGCCTATGACCGTCTGGCGGCACGTTACAATCCTATTGTACTGGAAGGAGCCGGAAGTATTTCTGAAATCAATCTGCGCGACAGCGACCTGGTGAATTTGCCCATGGCTTTGCATGCCGGAGCGAAAGTCGTGCTGGTGGGCGACATTGACCGGGGCGGAGTGTTTGCCAGTGTTTACGGTTCACTTATGTTGCTCAGACCGCACGAACGAGCTTGCATTAAGGGAATCCTTATCAATAAATTCCGAGGCGATCTGCGTTTGTTCGAGTCGGGCGTGAAAATGCTTGAAGAACTATGCGGCGTTCCGGTGTTGGGAGTGGTACCTTATTATAAAGATATCTATATAGAAGAAGAGGATAGCGTGGCCCTTGCTACCAAATCCATGCAGGCTACGAAGGGTAAGGTGAATATTGCCGTGGTGATGTTGCGTCATCTCAGTAATTTTACAGACTTCAACGTGCTGGAGCGCGATCCTCGTGTCCACCTCTTTTACACCAATAATACGGAAGAAATAGCCAAGGCGGATATCATTCTGTTGCCCGGTTCCAAAAGCACGCTGGACGATCTGTATGAGTTGCGTCGCAATGGAGTGGCACAGGCTATTATTCGTGCCCATCGTGACGGAGTGACGGTGATGGGTATTTGTGGAGGTTATCAGATGATGGGGCAGGAGGTGCTCGATCCCGACCATGTGGAAGGAGACATCGACCGTTTGCCTGGTTTGGGACTTCTTCCGACAACAACCCGCATGACAGGTGCGAAAGTGACCCGACAAGTGCGATTTGCCCTGAACAATGAAGTTACGGCGGGAGACTGCAACCTGAGTGGTTACGAGATACACATGGGAACTACTGTTCCCGTAGACGGAGCTGCATATACGCCACTGAACCGTCTGGAAGACGGGCAAGAGGAAGGATGCTTGGTGGACCGGACCTGTATGGGGACTTATATCCATGGCATACTGGACAATGCGGCTTTCATCGACTACTTGCTCGAGCCTTTTGCCGGCAAGGTGAAAGAACGCAGTACTTTCGATTATCAGGCATTCAAGGAACAACAATACGACAAGCTGGCCGACCATGTGCGTGCACATGTCAATCTGCCGCTTGTCTATCAAATACTAAAACAACATGATTGACGGACACGGAGACGATTCTTATAAATATACCCGGCCGATAACGGTCAATTTCAGTTCGAATGTATATAGCCGGACGGATTTGACAGAACTGAAGAACCATTTATGCAGGTTCATACAGGGGAAAGACGGTGAATTGAGCCCTCTTTCTTCCTATCCCGAACCTCAGCCCTATACGCTGGAAGCTGCTCTGGCACGTAAGCTGAAGCTGGAGCCCGACGAGGTATGCGTGACTAATGGGGCTACCGAAGCCATCTATCTGATGGCTCAGACTTTTCGGGGTACCCGTTCAGCCATTTTGCAGCCTACTTTTCGGGAATATGCCGATGCTTGTCTGATACATGGTCATCCCACGGTTTCGCTCTACAGCCTGCCTGCGGAACGCGAACGTTATCGGTTGCCCGAGGACATCCGTATGCTTTGGTTGTGTAATCCTAATAACCCGACGGGTAGTGTGACGGACAAGGCGTGGATGGAGGAGTTGATACGCTGTAATCCACAGGTGTGTTTTGTTATCGACCAGTCTTATGAATACTTTACGTTGCAGCCATTGTTCTCGGCGGCTGAGGCAGTAGCTTTCCCCAATGTGTTGTTGTTGCATTCCATGACTAAACGCTATGCCGTACCTAGTTTGCGGTTGGGGTATATCACCGGAAACGCAGGGCTGTTGAGCCGTATCCGCAACAACCGGATGCCGTGGTCGGTTAATGCCGTGGCTATTGAAGCCGGACTTTTCCTGACCGAAAAGGGAGTGCCCCATTCATTGGACATGACGGTCTATCTGGACGAGACACAACGGTTGCGTGCCCGATTGGAAGCGTTGGGAGGGATGGATGTATGGGAGACGCAGACGCATTTCATGTTGGTGTGCCTGCGTTTTGGCAAGGCGTCGGCCTTGAAGGAGTATTTGGCAGAGAAGTATGGCATTCTGATACGCGACGCTTCGAATTTCGAAGGCTTGGACGAGCGTTTCTTCCGTATTGCCACCCAGACACCCGAAGAAAATGACCGGCTGGTAGATGCCATTGCAGAATGGTTTCAGGAATAAGATGGATAAACGAATAAACAGTATTTTCAATTGGAACAGACATTGATAGCCTTTAGTCTGGCTTTTTACATGGCATTGCCGCTGCTGGCGGCATGGTTGCTGGACCGCTGGCTGGGCGATCCTCAGTGGATGCCCCATCCGGTAGTGGCATTTGGGAAAGCGATTGCGTTTTTCGAACATCGGTTGAACCACGGGAACGGCCGTTTCCTGAAAGGGATGCTGGTCAGCTGCTTGTTGGTAGCGGGTGTCTATTGGCTGACAGCATGGCTGTTGCAGCAGGCGGCCCTGTTTTCGGCAGGGTTGCTGATGGTACTACAAGTCCTGCTGATTTTTTATTGCTTGGCAGGTACTACGTTGGTGCGCGAAGTGCGTATGGTGTTTCTTGCCGTAGACCGTTCGCTGGAGGAAGGCCGGCGTCAGGTGGCACGTATTGTGGGACGCGACACGTCCGAACTGTCTGCGCAGGAAGTGCGTACGGCAGCTTTGGAGACTCTTGCCGAGAACTTGAGCGACGGGGTGGTGGCCCCCTTATTCTGGTATTTGCTACTGGGCGTGCCGGGCATGCTTGCCTATAAAATGGTGAACACGCTGGACTCGATGATAGGTTATCGCAACGAACGTTATCGCCGTTTCGGCTGTTTTGCTGCCCGTCTGGACGATGTGGCCAATTTCATTCCTGCCCGTCTGACTGCCTTCTTGATGGTTGTGGTGTCCGGTCGTCTTTCGTTGCTGGGGTTTGTGGCTCGTTACGGTAGCCAGCATGCCAGTCCCAATTCCGGTTATCCGGAATCTGCCTTGGCCGGTATCCTGAACTGTCGTTTCGGAGGTCCTCATAACTACTTTGGCGAGGAGGTGTGGAAACCTTACATCGGCAACAACGAGCGTCCGCTGACAACGGAAGACATGCATACGGCTATCCGCATCAACCGTCGTGCGGAAGGGTTGATGATTCTGCTCGTACTTGCTTCTTTCTGTATCCAGTTATTGCTCCAATAAAACTTCCGGTTTACAGCGTGATTTGGATGAGTCCGCCGTAGGGCGTCAGAGAGCTGAAAGCTTCTTCTGCGGTGATGAGGCCTGCGTAAATCTGTGCACAGATCAGTACACCTCCGTGGGCAAAGATGGCTACACGCCGGTAGGGTTTCTGCTTCAGCTCATCCAGGAAGCGGCTGACACGTTCGTATTGCATGGCGAAAGATTCGCCTCCTGTAGCCGCTACGTTCAGGTAGTCGGCATACCATTCCTGAAGGCGGGGATCGTCGTTTCGGTCGAATGGCTTCATTTCCCAGGCTCCGAAGTTGATTTCTATGAGCCGTTTGTCTCGTTCGGCGTTGGGGTAACCGCAATAATCGGCCAGTCGTACGCAACGGGTCAACGGACTGGTGAACGCGTGATCGAAGTTTTCTTCTTCGGGTAAGGAAGCCTTCAGGCGAGACAGGGTGATGGCAGCTTCCTGTTCGAAACTGTCTTTCAGGGGGACGTCTGTCTGTCCGTAGCAGACTCCCGGCGGTACGTCTACCGAGGTATGTCGTATTAAAGTAATTTCCATAAGATGACAGCGCAAAGATAAAATGAGATTTCACATAACAGAAACATTGCTCCGCAGCAGTCGCCCGTGTAGCCTTGAAGCTTTTTCTTTAAGAAGCGGCAGAGCAGCAGGCAGACGAACATGGGGACGACGGTAGCCGGCCACAAGCGTAGCGGCAGCAGGAACAGCAGAGGCAGGATGCCGCTGACGAAGGCTGTAATCAGCTCGCCCCGGTTCATGCCGCTATACACGACTTTGGCCTTGCTTTCAGCTTCGGGACGGGCATAGGGCAGGTAGTTGATGATTTGCGAGGCACAGAACTTGCTCCAGCAGTCGCAGCAAAGTGCCAGTGCGCACAGTACGGAAAGCGGCAACCGGCTTGGAAGCTGCCAGAACAGCAGGAAGTAGAAGATCAGACCCACGATACCATACGTCCCGATGTGCGAATCCTTCATGATGGCCAGGATGCGTTCGCGGGTTGTTCCTCCGCCGAAGCCGTCGAAGAAGTCGGCCAGTCCGTCCTCGTGCAGGCATCCCGTCACGAGCAAGCGCGACAGAATGGCCAGCAGCCAGGCCACAGGCAAGGGAAGTACTTGAGCGGCGAGCCAAAGTACTCCGGCCATGATGCCCCCCGTCAGCCAGCCCACAAGCGGCCAGTAAGGTACTACATGCTTGAAGCATTCGGCGGGTACTTCCCTGATTTTCCAGAAGGGAAGCCTCGTAAAGAATATAAGAGCAGCCAGAAAATTCATCGCTTAAAAGTATTTGGTAATGGAAGCATGCGCAAAGTTATCCATCTCGTTAATCATTCGTACGGCTGAGTCGACCAAGGGATAGGCACAAATGGCACCGGTTCCCTCTCCAAGCCTCAATCCTAGGTTTATCAGCGGTTTGGCTTGCATGTACTCCAGTATCAGTTTATGTCCGCTTTCGTCGCCGCAATGTCCGAAGATGGCATAATCTTTCACAGCCGGACAGAGCTGCATGGCAGCCAGCATGCAGTTGGTCATGATAAATCCGTCTACCAGTATCAGCATTTTCAGTTCGGCAGCCTGGAGCATGGCTCCTACAGCCATCACCATTTCCAGTCCACCGAAGTAGCGGATGATGTCGGTGGCCGATCCGTCTCCGTTGTAGTTTTCCATGCTTCTTTTCAGTACTTCGTATTTATGGCGGATGCCTTGCTGGTTCAGTCCGCTACCAGCACCTACACACTGCTCCAGGGGAATTCCCGTGAAATAGGTCATCCACAGTGACGAGGACGAAGTGTTTCCTATTCCCATTTCTCCGAAGCTCAGCACGTTGCTTCCTTCTTCGTGGCATCGGCGTACCACTTCGGCACCGCGTTCGATGCAGAGTTCCATCTCTTCCTGCGTCATGGCAGCTTCGTACAGATAGTTGCGGGTACCACGGCGTACTTTCATGTCGATGATGCCTTTCTCGTAGGGCAGGTCATAGTCCACGCCGGCGTCTACGATTTTCAGTTCGAAACCATGTTGGCGGCAGAGGAAGTTGACGCCGGCTCCTCCATGGAGGAAATTGCTCAGTTGTTGCCAGGTCACTTCTTTCGGTGACAGACTTACACCTTCGTCTACAATTCCGTGGTCGGCGGCAAAGATGATGTTCTGCGGCTTGTGCAGTGCCGGAGTCAAGGTTTGTTGAATCAGGGAAATTTGCAGGGCTATTTCTTCCAGCCTTCCCAGCGAGCCTTTCGGTTTGGTCAGGTTGTTAATCTTGTCTATAATGGATGGACGCAGGTTTTCGTCCGGTTTTTCAATATGAAATGTTTTCATGCTTTTATCTCTGTTTTTGTTATTTTACTTTCATGGGTATGCCTGCCACCATAAGGATGACTTCGTCGGCCTGTGAGGCGATATACTGGTTCACCCACCCCTGAAGATCAGTAAACTTGCGTTGTATTTCGTTTTCGGAGGTTGCTCCACAGCCTATTTCGTTGGTGACAAACAGAAAGATGGCATCCTGGTGTGTAAAGCGGTCGAATTCCTCGCGGACGGCTTTCAACGTTTGGTCTACGTCTGCATTCAGGTCGAAAAAGAAGTTGGTACACCATAAGGTCACACAGTCTATCAGGACTACCCGTCCGTCCAGTTGGTGTTGGCTCAGTACCTTTTCCTCTTCGATGTTGGTCCATTCAGGGCCTCTTCGTTCCTGATGGCGCAGGACACGTTGTCTGAACTCTTCGTCCCAGATGCGTGCTGTCGCCATGTAAACCGGGTTGGGAGAGAGGGTTAAGGCTCTTTTTTCCGCATAGCTGCTTTTGCCGGAACGTGCTCCTCCTGTGATTAATATAATCCGTTTCATAGGTTTTATTTTTCTAACGGGAAACAAAAATACAAGATTTTGCTGATTTCATAGTTGTATTTCTCAAAAAAGTATTTATCTTTGTCCCCGCTTTGCGAAAAGTTCTGTTTGTAAAGACAAAAATACTTCGACAGGCGGCAGTAGCTCAGTTGGTAGAGCATCAGCTTCCCAAGCTGAGGGTCACGGGTTCGAGTCCCGCTTGCCGCTCATATTGATAATCAGAGGTTTACGTGATGTAAGTCTCTGATTTTTTTGTTTTCTACTATTGCTTTTCTAACATGGACAATTACGTGTCCAGACCTTAATTTGATGAGTCTAACTGTCAGCTTGATGAACACAGACATCCCGTTTGGGGCTATGCAGTTCGGATGATCCATGAAAACAGAGGGGTGCCCTTTTTCTTTTTGACAGAAAACTTGTGGAATAGGAAACATTTTATTTATTTTGCGGGAAATGCACTAAACAACGTGAAAGACATTATGAAAAACAACAAAATTTGGAATGAAAGCATCGAATGCATGGATCGGGAGAGCATGCGGAGATTGCAGGGGATTCGGCTGAAGAAAACGGTAGAGCGGGTGTACCACGACACGCCTTTCTACCGCAAGAAAATGCAGGAACTGGACATCACTCCCGACGACATCAACAGTATAGACGACATCGTGAAGCTGCCCTTCACCACGAAATATGATCTGAGGGATAATTATCCTTTCGGACTTTGTGCCGTGCCTATGAGTCAGATTGTACGCATCCACGCCTCGTCGGGCACTACAGGTAAACCGACGGTGGTGGGCTACACGCGCAAAGATTTGTCGGTGTGGGCCGAATGTCTGTCGCGAGCTTTTACGGCTTATGGCGCAGACTGTTCGGACGTCTTCCAGATATCTTATGGATATGGACTTTTTACGGGCGGGCTGGGCGCTCATGCCGGTGCCGAGAATATCGGGGCATCTGTGATACCGATGTCCAGTGGAAATACGGAAAAACAGATTACGCTGATGCATGATTTTGGCGCTACGATGCTGTGTTGTACACCGTCGTATGCACTGTATCTGGCGGATGCCATCCGTGATTCGGGATTGCCCCGTGAAGAGTTTAAGCTGAGAGCAGGAGCTTTCGGTGCGGAGCCGTGGACGGAACAGATGCGTCATGATATCGAAGCCAAGCTGGGTATCAAGGCTTATGACATCTATGGGCTGAGCGAAGTGGCTGGTCCGGGCGTAGGCTATGAATGTGAATGCCAGCACGGTACGCACCTGAATGAAGACCATTATTTCCCGGAAATCGTAGATCCGAAAACACTGGAACCTGTGGCACCCGGTGAAACGGGCGAACTGGTGTTTACGCATCTGACAAAGGAAGGAATGCCTCTGTTGCGCTACCGGACGAAAGACCTGACGGCTCTGCATTATGAAAAATGTGCTTGCGGACGTACACTGGTGCGCATGGACCGCATCCTGGGACGCAGCGACGACATGCTGATTATCCGTGGTGTGAACGTATTCCCGACACAGAT
Source organism: Caecibacteroides pullorum (assembly GCF_019239235.1). Classification (GTDB taxonomy): domain Bacteria; phylum Bacteroidota; class Bacteroidia; order Bacteroidales; family Bacteroidaceae; genus Bacteroides; species Bacteroides pullorum. The sequence goes on from NZ_JAAZTS010000002.1 coordinate 92,401, forward strand.
CGAGTCTGTCATGCTGGAGATGCCGGAATTCGAACCGCATTATCAGCTGATTGTAGACCGTGTAAATAATACGGATACGATGGAGCTGCAAGTGGAGGTAAGACCGGAATTCTATTCGGACGAAATCAAGAAGATGATGGATATGAAGAAGCGTCTGACAGCCCGTCTGCAAAGTGTATTGGGCTTGAGTGTAGACGTGAAGCTGGTGGAACCGCGCAGTATCGAGCGTAGTACGGGTAAGGCAAAACGTGTAGTAGACAAGAGAAAATTTGAAAGATAAATTATATCGCTATGATTGCAAAACAATTATCAATTTTTTTGGAGAATAAGTCGGGACGCCTTACGGAGGTGACCCGGGTATTGGCTGAAGGTGGTATCAACCTCTCCGCCCTGTGTATCGCAGAAACGGCCGATTTCGGTATTCTGAGAGGAGTGGTTTCTGAGCCGGAGAAAGCTTATCAGCTGTTGAAGGAAAACCATTTTGCCGTAAATGTGAATGACGTGGTAGGTATTTCTTGTCCTAACATTCCGGGAGCATTGGCCAAAGTGCTCCAGTATCTGTCGGACGAAGGAGTGTTCATCGAATATATGTATTCGTTTGCCAACGGAGATCATGCCAATGTGGTAATACGTCCCAGCGACATGGAGAACTGCCTGCGTGTGCTGAAAGAGCGTCGTGTAGAGCTGCTGGCAGCAAACGATTTGTATAAACTTTGATCCATTGGCGATTGACGGTTGGCGGTGGGGGATAGCATCCCTCGGGGATGATTGCCTACCGCTGGCCGTTTCTGCCTTTATGTTTTTGAAAAATTAAGCTTCGTATCGTTGTTTTATTCAGTGCGAAGCTCTATCTTTGCGCAATATTTGCGAATAACCGAATGAAAAAGAATATCTTTATTGTAGCTTTGCTGGCAGCAGCGCTGGGATTGACATCGTGTGGTGAGTATAATAAACTGCTGAAAAGTACGGATTATGAGTACAAATATGAAGCTGCCAAGTCCTATTTTGCCAAAGGACAATATAACCGTGCCGCCACTTTGCTGAATGAGTTGATTGCCATTCTGAAGGGAACGGATAAGGCGGAAGAATCGCTTTATATGCTGGGTATGTGCTATTATAATGAGCAGGATTATCAGACTGCCGCACAAACCTTTATTCAGTATTATCAGGTTTATCCGCGAGGTACATATACCGAACTCTCCCGTTTCCATGCAGGTAAGGCCCTCTTCCTGGATACTCCGGAACCCCGTCTGGATCAGTCGAGCACTTACAAAGCAATTGACGAGCTTCAGATGTTTATGGAATACTATCCGCAAAGCGCCAAGCATCAGGAAGCCCAGCAAATGATTTTCGAGTTGCAGGACAAGCTGGTTATGAAAGAATACTTGTCGGCCAAATTGTATTACAACTTGGGCAATTATATGGGCAATAACTACCAGTCATGTGTCATCACGGCACAAAATGCCCTGAAAGATTATCCTTATACTAATTTGCGTGAAGACTTGTCGATCCTGATTCTGAGAGCCAAATACGAACTGGCTGTATACAGCGTGGAAGAAAGAAAGCAAGAGCGCTATCGTGAGGCTGTGGACGAATATTACGCCTTCAAAAATGAATTTCCTGAAAGCAAGTACCTGAAGGAAGCCGAACGGATTTTTAGCAAGTCTCAGGCAGAATTGGGTGAAGGAAGCACTGAAGAAGAAGTAACTGAATAACCGAAAAACTTAATTTATAATATAAGGTAAAAATTATGGATTACAGAAAAACCAATGCTCCGGTAACTACCGTGACACGCGACTTGATGGAACTGTGTGAAGATACCGGCAACATTTATGAAACAGTGGCCATTATCGGAAAGCGTTCCAATCAAATCAGTGTGGAAATCAAAAATGATTTGTCCAAGAAACTGGCCGAGTTCGCATCCTATAATGACAACTTGGAAGAAGTATTTGAAAATCGTGAGCAGATAGAGATTTCACGCTATTATGAGAAACTGCCGAAACCGACGTTGATTGCTACTCAGGAATATATCGAAGGCAAGGTATACTACCGCAATCCGGCAAAAGAAAAAGAAAAACTGCAGTAATGATACAGCGTATTCAATCTGTTTATCTGTTGGTAGTCACCATCTTGCTGGTTGTCACCATGTGTCAGCCGGTAGGTTCGTTCATTGCAGCAGATGGAGTGAACGCATCGGTATTCAAGCCGCTGGGAGTGACTTTGGCTGACGGAAGTTTTCAGTCTACATGGGGTATGTTCGGCATTTTGTTGCTGTGTGCCATTGTAGCATTGGGAACTATTTTTCTGTTCCGTAATCGTATGTTGCAGGTACGTATGACCATATTCAACAGTTTGCTGCTGATCGGTTATTACATTGTCGCAGCTGTGTTCTGGTACATGCTGAAGGGCAAATTAGGTGTTGACAGCTTTCAGCTGGGATGGGCATTGTGTCTGCCTGCAGTCTGCATTATTTTGAATTATCTGGCTTTCCGTGCTATTTTTAGTGATGAAGTGAAAGTGAAAGCTGCCGACAGATTGCGATAAAGTAATCCGGTAAACTAGTATAGAGAGAAGAGGGTGTTCCAGCGTGGATTACCCTCTTTTTTGTTTTCCGTTTATTTACACGATTGTAACCTCAACTACATACGTTTGACATACACAGTGTGCATCTTTGTGACAGAAAAACAACACACTGAACAATGATGCGTCTACGTACATTCTATTCTACCATTGTGCTGTCCGACATCCATCTGGGGACATCACATTCCAAGACAACCGAAGTGACCAATTTCCTGAAATCGGTGAACTGCCGTCGCCTGATATTAGACGGAGACATTATCGACGGATGGGCTTTGCGTAAGGGAGGTACCCGCAAGTGGCAGGCCCGTCACACAGACTTCTTCAAGGTTCTCATGAAGATGATGGAGAAACAGGGTACGGAGGTCATTTACGTGCGGGGCAATCACGATGATTTTTTGGACAGTCTGGTGCCCTTTACCTTTTACAATATTCGCATTGTGAAGGACTTTATTCACGAGACCCACGGCAAGCGCTACTACGTGACCCACGGTGACATTTTCGATACAGTGACCACGAACATGAAGTGGTTGGCGCAGCTAGGCGATTGGGGTTACACCTTCCTGCTTTGGCTCAACAAAATCTACAACAACTACCGTATGCGCCACGGCTTGCCTTACTATTCACTCTCGCAGGCTATCAAGCAGAAGGTAAAAACAGCAGTTTCCTATATTTCCGACTTTGAACAGGAATTGGTGAAGTTTGCCCGTGCCCGCAAGTGCGACGGCGTGATATGTGGTCATATCCATCATCCGGCCGATACGTGGTACAATGACATCCATTACCTCAACTCGGGCGACTGGGTGGAGACAATGTCGGCTTTGGCTGAAGATGAAGACGGTAACTGGACAGTTATCCGCTACGGAGAGTTGCAGATAGAGCAAACCGAGAATCCGGTTCGTCAGATTGCCTCTTGATTTTTAAGTATCTTCATTGCGATATTCATATACCGTGTGATGTCGGTCGTTATTTCGCGGTTATAAACATCACAGCGTTTGCGTCCCAGACGTACGACGATGGCATTCATCTCGGGGATGGCGATGATGTACTGTCCCAACATGCCGCGCAGGTAAGGGCAGCGCATACCGTGATAATCCATGATCCACGTCTGGAAACCATAATAGCTGAGCGTATCTTTACCCCATTGGTCTTTCAAGTACGAGGCAGGGCGCATCAGTTCGTCCATATAGGCTTCGGATATCAGTTGGCGTCCGTGCCAGTTGCCGCGGTGAAGCAGAAGGTGGGCAAAGCGGGCCACGTCGCGTGCAGTGGTGTGGAAGCAGCAGAAGGCCTTCTCGTCACCGTCTTTTTTGTCCAACAGCCAGTAGGCATCGCGTTCGGCCTGCATGGGTTTCCATAATTTCTCTTCAGCATATTCGCTTAGCGTCTGCCCAGTGGCGGCTTCGATGATGAAAGCCAGCAGTTGCGTTTCGCCGCTGCGGTAGGAATATTGTATGCCGGGCTGGTCAACTACATCCAAACCGGTTACCAGATCGTAAAGGTCGTTACCGTAATAACCGTGTGTGGTGACGGAGAAGAGCGAAGCATACGCCTCATCCCACGCCATGCCGCCGCTCATGGTGAGCAGGTGGCGCAGGGTGACATCGGCCTGCATTCCTTGGGTATAGGACGGTATGTAGCGTGATACGGGATCGTCCAAACTGTGTATCTTTCCTTCATCAAGTGCAATGCCTGCCAGTAGTCCTACGATAGTTTTCGTGGCAGAGTAGATGTTCGAGGTCAGCGTGTCGTTCCATCCGTCGCGATAACTTTCGAAGACGATGCTGTCACGATGGATGACGAGAAAGGACACGGTGTGCAGGCTGTCCAGATAGTGTGCATCATTCTCTGTCAGTTGATAGCGGTTATAGTCGGCAGCGAGGGGCCAGTGCCATACATCATCGGGATTGTGGTGTACCGTGTGACGGTGGAAGGTTTCCAGATCATCAATGACAGGCATCCAGTGGATGAGCGCCTGACGGGCGTAGTAGGGCAGGGAGGCATAAACAACAACTATCACTACTGCCAAAGCGATGAGCACGCGAAAGATGTTTTTTTTCTTCGTTTTCATAGGCTTACTTTTTGTTTTGGATACTCAAGCAATATTCCGACGGTGTCATTCCTGTTTGCTTCTTGAACATGCGGCTCAAGTGCTGGGAATATTCAAATCCCAAGCTGTATGCTACTTGGGCAACACCTGTTCCACTGGCGAGTTGGTTCTTGGCTTCTTGAACAATGTACTGACGGATATAATTGCTTGCTGTATCTCCGGTTGTCTTTTTTATGAGATCACCGAAATAGTTGGACGACATGCAAAGCTTGTCTGCGAAATACTGGACAGTGGGCAAACCGAGTGATAGTTGTTGGTTCTCATCGAAATAATTCCGCAATAAGTTATTAAATTTCATGAGTACATCAGAGTTTTCCGGTTCACGGGTCATAAACTGACGGTTATAGAACCGTTGGCAGAAATTTAGCATCAGGCCTATGTATTCCACAATAATCGCATTTTGAACGGCATCATGCTTGCGCTCGATTTCCTTACGGGTTTGCCGCATCAGCGAAATGAATAAATTTCGCTCTTCGTCAGTCATGTGCAGAGCCTCGTTGATGCGATAGTCGAAAAACGAATATTCTTTGATTTCCTTTTCCAAATGAGTTCCGTGTAACAGATCAGGATGAAATAGTAATGCCCATCCTGTCAGATAAACCTCTTCTCCGTTGTCTTCTTTGCCTCCAATTTGACCAGGGGCCACACAAATGAGTGTTCCTTTATGATAATCGTATTTTCCGCGGCCGTATGCCAAGTCTATTTCTGATTCGTCGTGCAAGAATATGCCATAAACTCCATAGTTGTTCAGACAATGGCGTACAGGCGATACTTCCGCAAAATCGATAACGTTGACCCATGGATGAAAGTCTGTAGCTCCGACATAGCAGCTGTAATCACTTACATTTTTTACTTTCAATATTTTGCTCATGAAGTCTATACAAATTTGATGTTCAATTACAAAGATAAGAATTTCCAGTTAGAAGAGGAGTATAAATTGATTTATATCAGTAAAATGAATACAAACATCCCACTTATCGTCACTTTGGTCTTGTAAGTGCTTTCTATTTTTGTGTCATAAATAGTGATGTATAATTATGGAAAGAAGAGATTTTCTGAGAATGACATCCATGTCGGCTCTGTTGGCTGCTGGAGAATGGATGGGACTGTCCAATGCCTTTGCACAATCTTCGTCAAAGTCTATAAACGGACATTCAGACGGTGGGCATCCGTTGGGTAACAGTATAGAATATAGAAAGTTGAGGAGTTTGAATGTTTCCGCTATTGGGCTTGGCTGCCTGCCAATGGTCGGCTATTATGGCGGGAGGTATGAAAAACGTGATATGATAGCCTTGATACGTCGTGCATATGACAAAGGGGTCACGTTTTTCGATACGGCAGAAGTGTATGGGCCTTATACCAGTGAAGAGTGGGTTGGTGAGGCACTTGCTCCATTTCGGGAGAAAGTGAAAATAGCTACAAAGTTCGGATTCGGTGTTGAAGAAAAGCAGCCGACTGCTCTGAACAGTCGTCCCGATCATGTCCGCCGTGCAGTGGAAGGATCGTTAAAACGTTTGCGTACTGACCATATCGATCTCTTGTATCAGCATCGTGTCGATCCGGATGTGCCGATGGAAGAAGTTGCAGATGTGGTAAAAGCTTTGATACAAGAAGGAAAAGTTCTGCATTGGGGACTATCAGAAGCGAGTGCTTCTTCTATCCGTCGTGCTCATGCAATCTGTCCTGTTTCGGCTGTACAGAGTGAATATGCTATTTGGTGGCGCGAACCGGAAACGAAGATATTTCCGACGCTCGAAGAATTAGGCATCGGTTTTGTTCCCTATTGTCCGTTGGGACGTGCATTTCTTACTGGTGTGATTGATGAAAACAGTCGTTTCAAACAGGGTGACCGACGTTGGAATTTACCACGGTTTACTCCCGAGGCTTTGAAACATAATATGCCACTTGTGGAACTTGTCCGTAAATGGGCGCAACGAAAAGGGTTGACGCCTGCCCAGTTTGCACTTGTATGGATGCTTTCGCGCAAGGCATGGATTGTTCCGATACCAGGCACGACCCATCCCGATCATTTGGATGACTTTCTTGGTGCAGGAATCATTCGTCTGTCGGCTTGGGAAATGGAGGAATTCGATAAGGAATATGCCCAAATTGATCTGATGGGGCATCGTGCCGATCCGTTTACTGAAAGTCAAATTGATAAATGAAAATAAACGATGGATTATGTAACATTGAATAATGGTGTACAGATGCCGATGCAGGGATTCGGAGTATTCCTTTTGTAAGTGAAGAACAAAAATCTGGAGCTGAATGAGTTATTACAGTATCAATTTTTGATACTGTCCAAAAGAACAAACTTACAGGCACTATAAAATATTTTGTGTAAATGGAAATACGGGATTCAGAAATGAGTCTCGTATTTTTTATTTTATACATTTGCAAAATGAAGAAGATTATGAAAGAAAAGAACCAAGTAGTGCCCGATGAAGTATTAAGCAAAGAATTCCTTAGCCAGTTCAAGACAGAAGCCGATGTAAGCAAGTTCCTGAAGCAGTTGCATGCCCAAGTATTGGAAAAGATGCTTGAAGGCGAAATGGATGCCCATTTGGGGTATGAAAAGAATTCTGTGGCAGGAAATAACACAGGTAACTCCAGAAATGGCAGTTATCCAAAGAAAATCCAGACCGAACATGGAGAAGCTGTCATCTCTATACCCCGTGATCGTAACGGCCAATTTGATCCAATAGCCGTGCCCAAACATGAAAGTCGTGGACTTTCGATAGAAAAGCTTGTTATCTCCCTATATGCCAAAGGAATGAGTGTTTCTGATATAGAAGAAGAGATGCGTGAGATTTATGAAATAGAGCTCTCTACGTCGGCTATTTCTATCATTACAAACAAGGTAAACCAGGCTGCCCAGGAGTGGCAGAGCCATCCTTTGGATCCTGTTTATCTGATAGCATGGATGGACGGTATCGTCTTCAAGGTACGGGATAACGGCAAGATCATAAACAAGACCGTTTACCTTTGTGTCGGACTGAAACAGAACGGCCTGAAGGAAGTCCTTGGCATGTGGGTTGGCTAATCGGAAAGTTCTTCTTTCTGGATGGGTGTCCTGACCGATTTAAAGGCCCGTGGGGTGCAGGATATACTGATTACCTGTACCGACAACCTGAATGGATTTACGGATACCATCCGTACTGTATTCCCTCAGTCATCCACCCAAATCTGTGTGGTGCATCAGATCAGAAACTCCTGTAAATATGTCGTTCATAAGGACAAGAAAGAGTTTACGGCGGATATGAAGAATATCTATAATGCACCCAACAAAGAGGTTGCAGCCACAGAACTTGACAATCTGGAAAAGAAATGGGGAGGAAAGTATCCTTATGCTATACTTTCATGGAGAAACAACTGGGATGATTTGACTCTTTTCTTCCAGTTTCCGCAGGAAATCAGAAAAATAATCTATACTACAAATCTCATTGAAAACCTGAACGGAAAAATCAGAAAGTACACAAAATCAAAGCTTTCATTCCCTTCGGATGATGCTGTAAAAAAGACCGTATATCTTTCACTTATGGAGATTGAGAAGAAAAGGACACAGCCTATTCATAACTGGGGTTTGATTATGAATCAATTTATGCTTATTTTTGAAAACAGAATCCAGATATAAGGACAAACTTACAGCTGAATCCTGTTTCCATTTACACAGAATTTTGGACAGTGTCGATTTCGTGCACTTTCTGACTTTCCCGTTCTGGTTTTCAATGGGAACTATAAGAAAATAGTTAGATCATCTTGGTTATCTTTCCATTTCACTTTCAAGCATTTTCTCTAATACCTAGGCATATAATTGTTTCAGACACTTGCTTACATCGGTTTCTGCCTTAAACTGACTAATATACTCTTTACTTAATACCTCACCAAGCACTACTTGATTCTTTTCTTTCATTATCTTCTTCATTTTGCAAATGTATAAAATAAAAAATACGAGACTCATTTCTGAATCCCGTATTTCCATTTACACAAAATATTTTATAGTGCCGAAGAACATAGCACAGATTGAATACTCAAGGCATCGTTCATTCAATAACTTTATAGCCAACTCCTTGTCGGCTATCGCGGCATACTGTTTTTTCGAAAAGAAGCCCGCCATTGACGTAAATTTTGTCAATGACGGACAACTTGCTATCTTTTGATTTTATGTCGAACTCACGTTATAATACTAATCACTTTTCTGTCAGCTTCACCATGTAAATTTGAAATATTGTTGCAAGGTAAAACATCATTGTCCACAACAAAAATCCCATCAGTTAATTTTTTTGTTTTATCAATAATCCGTAAAGCTTTTTCTCTCTTCTCCATTCCCTCGGATAGGTGAGGTAATGTGACAACTAGTAATTTTATCTTTATTTTCATATCAACAGCTTTCTGTAGGAAAGTTTTTATACAGCTATTTCCTGTACATCCTCCAAGACATACAATAAAACAAGATAGGATTTTACCGATAAGAATTTTCTCCAGACATGGCAATATTTTCTGGTACTCATATTCTGCAATGTCTCTATTCTTCCCACTGCCTGGTCCGTCAGCTCCTATCAGGTATTTATGTGGTAATGATAGCTTCTCCATCTCTTTACTGTTCATACCAAACACACTTAATTCTGTATCGGGTAACCCATAAGCCTGCATTTGGTTTACTATTCTGCCAGCTCCACCATCAATACCAATTATCGAAACGAACGTTTTGTTTAATCGAAAATCAAATGGCTATTCCCAATCATTATCCTCCATATACATATTTCTTTAATGTTTTCTATTCTTTAAAATATAATAAACAGGCAGTAACAGAAACGTCAGAAATGCTAATACATAAACAACAGCACGTTGAAATACTGAAAATCCAGAAATATCCGGATGCGCTAATATACTGCGTAAAAATCTCATTATCTACTGATTTACTACTAAAAATGTTGTAATTATATCATTGTTGATTACATAAAACCATTTAAAAAGAACTTTTTCTGCTTGAACAGTCTCTTTTTCTTTAAAAGACCTTGGCAACCTGCGTTTTACTTGTTTGTCAGTAGTACCGGCTGAAAGCATAACCTTACTAGAGTCAAGTGGCACCTCTTCACTTATCTCCCACAGACGGAAAATTACTTTCCGTAAATCGGCATTACCGTTAAACTAGAAATAGTTAAGGTTTTCAATCAGCCCTAGTCTATTATCCTAACATCTTGTCAAGTAACAAATCAAGTCAAGTATCTCGGAGGATAGTGCATGTTAAGGCAGAAAATAGTAGGGTTATCTATACTTACACCCAATATTGTGCTTATAAAATCTTTTCATAGTCTTACAAGTATACAACAAATTAGAATCTGAAACTAGAATAGCCTGTATTCATTTATTTTCACTTTTATAAATCAGATAGGTGACATTTAGTTTCCCTACTATTTTCATGATTATACCGATTAAATTTTCAACCATCTTTCCGATGACATTTCGCCGGTAAGTTTTGCAATAATTAAAAGGACTATTGTGATGACTAATATTATTAATATGTCTTTTGTAGTCAAACGTTTCATTACATTAATCATAATTTGTTGATACCAATCAGCTATCTTCTTCATTTGTGTGCTATTTTAACCATTAATATTACAGAACTCGGAATTAAATATTTGGCTTAAGTTTGCTTCATTACCAGGATTGTCCACTGCGTAAAATCGGCCTATTTGGATGCAGAAGTTGAAGTCAGTTCCTTTTCCCAAAATACTTCATTTACTTTCTCCATAAATTCTAATCCAATTTTTTAAATTCAAAGTCATCCATACTGCAACATGCTTTTTTATAATCAAATCCATACAAACGCATATATGCTTCCTTTATTTCCTCAGCACCATTATAGAACGGATCGGATGTATGAATATTTGTAGTAACGATTACTTTCATTTCAGGAGTCAACACTGCATCACTTGTCCTTTTAATCCGTTTCGGAATTATTTCAAACACCCTGTCCTCCGTGTTTATAAATCCAACTGCTGCCATCATGAGATTATCAAAAATCAGATTACAGAAACACGAATCATCAACATTATTATTTGATAGTTCTTCCATAATTTGACAAGGGGTTCCTTCATTCCAGTCTCTATATTTCTTTGGTAGCCAATCTGTCCCCCAAATCCATTCTTTACCTGTACATGGGTGAATGTCATAAAATTCTTCGAGAAAATCATAATAAATTGCAAAGTCACCTTTATTATTAAATTCGTATGTAAGCCATAGAACCCTTTTCTTATTACTTATCCGATAACGGAAATGCCTTATCTGATATGAATTTTCAAAGTATGAAAAACCATGAAAATCTACATGTAAAAAAGGATACTGTTTTTCGACCTTTTTCCCAACCCTTTTCAAAGCATCAGATATAGGGCCTTTAAGCGCTTCATCTATAACCTTATTCTTTAATGAAATAACTAAAAGAGCCGTTTTCATGAAATTTTTATTGAAAGAAATTTCATGTAATATCTGACTTGCAGAATTTACTTTATTCTTTTTAAACAATGATGTCAGGGAAATCTTCATCTGAACTAATCCAATTTCTTAAATTCAAAATCGTTTTTACTGCAACATGCTTTCTGATAATCAAATCCATACAGGCGCATGTATGTTTCCTTAATTTCCTTGGCACCGTTATAGAACGGATCGGTAGTGTGCTGTTGTGTAGTAACGGTTACTTCCATTTCCGGAGTCAAAACTGTTCCATTTGTTTTCTTTACTCTCTTTGGAATTACTCTAAATACTTTTGACATAATACATAAAGTTTAAAAGTTATATATCTTATTCATTATTTTTATACAGACAAATATATAGGTACCAATATGCCAATTTGAGGAATAGTAACAAAAAAAATAATATTATCTACATTAATCTCAATTTCTATTAAATATCTGCTTCCGATTCTCATTTGACATTTCTTCAGTACCGCCATAATATGTGATTTCCCATAACAACCCCGCTGTAAGTTCTTTGGATGTTATAGAAACATCTTCATCAATGACTATTTCCATACCTATAATTCCTTCCCATGAAGGATATTCTGCCATAGGGCAAACAAGTTGACAGTCTGTTTTTGAATAAACCGAACAGTTCATATCAATCATAGGACTACATCTTTCCCATCGGCAAACCAACAGTATATAATAATCTGAAGGTTTCACGTTTAATGATTGGATGCCATAATATATTTTCTTCCCCCCATCATTATCTAACAGTTCATTCTGGAACATTTATTTTCCACAACTTCATGAAATTTGGGAATATATCCTCAAAACTGTATTGTTCAAGTAAATTTTTGAAATTCATAAATATATCTTTTATTTATTGCAAATCTATTAAAAGCGGTATGCCCAATTAAAGCATAAATATTTTTTTTATTTATTATTCCCCAATATAGCATAATTGGTAATGTTATTTTGCATCAGTGTAATTGTATGGATATGAACATAAATAGCAATACCAGTAAAAGAGGTTTGCGATTTTCAGTTGAAGATTTGCTTTGCCTTCAAATGCAAGATTATACTAGGGAAAGATGCAAACTTATATTAGAGCAACAAAATAAAGAAGGAATAACAACTATTCCATTTCACTGTGAACTATATCCTAAATGTTTACTGGATATACTTGGAAATGATGGTTATTGTAAGTGGACTGGCATTGGGTTGTGATACTGCAGCCCATAAAGGTTGTTTACAGGCAGGTGGTAAGACAATAGTAGTTGTAGCTTCCGGTTTGAATATCACTCATCCTAAATGCAATAATAAGATCCTACAAGAAGAAATGGTAAACAATAGAGGAGCAATTATCACAGAATATCCGTTTGGCATTAAAGCAAATCCTACAAGATTGGTAGAACGGTGCAGATTACAGATTGGTCTTTCACAAAAAGTAATTGTAGCACAATCCTCACCTGAAAGCGGAACCATGTATGCTGTGCAGTTTGCTAAAAATATTTAGGGACCAAGAATATATATGCAGTAGAATATGACATTGAAAGAAAAACGTGAACGTATCAGAGAGGGTATGCAGTTATTTATCGATTACTAGTAGGAATCTATGGATATAAACAAAAGATTATTCAATCTGTCCCAAAATGATAATCAAAAGGATGAAGCCGATTTACCGGCCGATTTACCCAAACTTCATCCTTTGTGATTATTTCAACATTGCCAGTTCCTGGATATTAAGCAGACAGAATCTTGTTCCGGTAGTTTTATCCAAACTCTTGGCGGAAGCATGGAAATGCCCGTAAAACCAGTTGGAAAGAGGATGCCCGTTTTCTATGAGCCATTCATACAACCGGGTAAATCTTTCCTCTCCTTATCCAGGTCGGAAGCAAGGCTATCATCATTAGCACAAAAATGCTCCATATCCCTCTTGACAAACGGAGGACAGAAATCTGGAGCTGAATGTGTGATTACCGTGTCAATCTTTATATTTTCTATATCAAGAATCCGCAACTGTTCCTCATCATACTTGAAAGACTCATTTTTCCAATACAAAGGCAACCGTTTTTTACCGAGAATCTGATTATAGTCCATCTGAGAAAGTCTGAACTGCCTGTCAATGGAAACGGCACCGCCCACGCACAGGATATTGTGACCTTTTGTGTGTACGATGGTATAATCTAGCAAGGTTTTCATATACGGATAGTCAATCAGCTCTTTATCAAAGAACAAAGGGGCGTCATGATTGCCACGTACCATGAGCAAAAGAACATTTTGCTTTTCCAACTTCCTATGCAGTTTTTGTTTATACAGATTATCATAGTATGCCAATTTATTGAATCCGAATCCGCAATCCCCGGCTACAATGACAATTGCATTCTCTATTCCTTTTCGCGCGACATTGAAGGCGAGCGTTTCAAACTCGCCATGAATGTCGCCACATACTACTACAAAATCGTCCTTATATGATAAGTCAAGATATTGCATTTATATTCAGTCGGATTATATCTTAAATAGTTCAGATGTCTTTTCTATACTGTTTATTATAGTTTTATAAAACTCAGAAGATTCAAATGCACCACTTGTTAGTTCCTCTAATATGTTATATAAATTGCCCCCATTCCAGTTCTGGTATTTGTCAGGCATCAATTCCCATCCTAAAACCCAAATCTCATTTTTATTTCTAAAAACCGGTTGCTTTACAAGGAAATCATGACTAGTTCCCTGGTTAGGTATACCATAGTATATAGTTTTCAATCCTGCTTCAAAAACATATGCTAATTGAACTATTTTATCTGCTTCTTTTATGATATAATTAAATCCCCAATCAAGTTTGCCTCCATTTTCATTAAAGCTACTATATTCAAATTCTACAGTCAAAGGACTAATTCTATCTTGTGCGATTTTCTGAATGTTCTCCAAAGCCTGTCTGATGGGTCCCATAATGGCTTTTTTAATTATTTCATTCTGAAGTGAACAAAGTAAAACTGCATTTTTTAAATAATCATTGTTAGAAGCGATTTCTTCTACAAGTAAATTTTTATCTTCCATATTAGATGTTGTTATTTGGTCTAAAAGATGATTGTACTGAATGATAGTTTCTCTTACTTTGGGTTTATCGTATGCTATTGATGCACATTTCTTTAACCACATTCTTATATTATTCGCATACGATATTGTTTCATAATTGAAATCCTTACCTTTCCCTATAGAGTCTGACGATGGATTGCTGCCGTCAAGGGTTAAATATAATATTTTGAATTTATCAGGAGAATAAAAGTGCCCAAGTCCCCAGTTATAGTATCTGCGTAATTGATTTGCTTGATCTCCAGCATAAATTTTATTCTCAATTATAAGAGTAGGAAGCCTTGATTCATTAGGCATTTCAATAAGTATATCAATACGTCCTCCACTCATGCCATCTTCACTGATACATCCTATATTATATTCTGTTGTAATGATAGCTTTGCTAAGGTCATGTATCTTTTCGTCATTATACAAAACTACCCTTAAAAATGCAGCAAGGAAAGCATCGCCACATCCATGGCTTCCTTCCGGATTTAGCAATTCGGCAAGCATGGCTGAATGTAAACGCACTTCTTCACTCCAAAGGCCAAGTACATTGAATACATTAAAATTTTCTCCTCTTTTACTTACCTCAGTTTGTCTGAATATTTGTTTTTTCTGTAATTCTCCTATTTTACCAAGTAAGGTTTGAATTGTCTTTTCCATACTAAATATATTAATTCTTATCATTTATTTCTCTCAAATACAGCCTCGCACACATTTCCGCATCATCACCGGCACGGTGGTGTGTACCTTGCTCTATTCCCAACTGTTCACAAAGATAATCCAGCGAATTACATCCAAAGGAATAAATCCTTCGGGCCATCTGCAAAGAGCATATCCATTTCAGTTCAGGCAGATGAATTCGGTAGAGTTCTGCAGAATGATGCAAACAGCTTCTGTCGAAAGGTACGTTATGAGCTACAAAAGTATCGAACTCATCCAGATAAGTCCGTTCTATTTCTTCCCATACTTGACGGAAATCAGGAGCATCTTCTGTATCATGCGGTCGGATACCGTGTACTTTTATGTTCCAATATTGATAACGGTTGTCTTCCGGGCGTACCAACCATGAACGGGTCTCTGCTATTTCTCCGTGTCTTATTACACAGATTCCCACCTCACATATTGAGGCACGTTTGGAGGTAGCCGTTTCAAAGTCTATTGCTATGAAATTTATATCTGATTTATCAGTCATTATTTGTTTTTTTATAGTAAGACAATATATTCTCTGCAAACCTGCATATTTCATCCTTTACCCATTGTGGCTCGATAACTTCTATATGGTCTGTCTGTTGGAGCAATGTTTGAAGGAAATCGTATGTAGGCCGGACTGTCATTTCGAATGTAGTAGATTCATCATCAGATGCAATTTCATGCTGAGAATCATGTATAGGTAAAGTAGCTAGGTATTTTCTTGCCCATCCGTATGCCTTAATTACCACACGCTCAATATCAATATCTCCGTCAGCTATAATGCCTACGCATCCTTCAAAATATTCATTTATATCAAATGACTCCGGAAGTTTAAATGTTATATCCGTAACTTTGACATTGAGAATCCTGTCAAGTGCGTATGTCCTTATTTCCTCTGAATATACAGACCATCCTATAAGATACCAACGGCGATTATAGACCTTAAGATGATATGGTTCTACTTGAAACGTGCTTGCATGAGACCTGCCAAAGCCTTGATGGGTTATCTCCACTACAGAGTTCTGATGCATAGCCTGAAGTATGGTTTGTAAATATTTATTCCCTGAAGGAATCTTTTCGAATGAGATGCGTTTCTCCAACTTTCTGTCTGCCTGAAGCTGGTTCAGTGTAGCATACGAATCTATCAGCCATGAACGAAAGGAATTCCCTTCTAATAAATCAGCATCTTCTATATAGTATCCATATCCACGTTTGGCATCGCATGATATGATTATATCAAAGATTGTCTGTACAGTATCTTTATGATTCATGAATGTTTTCCATGGTAATGGTTTGCCATCACCCAATCCACAGTCTTCCCATTTGTCACTTATTTCTTTAAATGTTATATATGGATGACATCTGATTAAGTCCACAAGCCATACATACCGTCCAAATTTATTTGCTGCCATGATTTTTGTTTTATCTTTTTAAAAGACATGTATTCTATCTGAAATTCACAAATATAGACTGAATTATTTTAATATTGGGTAAAACCGATTCTGTTATAAGGCAGATTTATTATTTCTTCTTTACAAAGCTTTTGAATAGTATCAAAAGAAGGTGTTTTACCATTAATAATCTCCATCATAGTATATTTACGTACAACATTATCGATCTCACCACCACTGAAATCATAAAGCGAAGCTAACTGTATCGCATCATTATAATTCAGAGTCGGCATTTTATTGAGCCAGATATTGCACTTCACTTCTACGGACGGTTTACTGAAATGTATCTTAAAAAGGAATCTTCTTTCAAAGGCTTTATCAAGATTATCAGAAAGATTAGTAGTGGCTATAAGGATCCCTTCAAGTTTTTCCATTTCTTCAAGAAGGATGTTCTGGATGGTATTTTCTGTCTGATCCACGCTGTTACCCGAGGATATGTCACGACGTTTTGAAAAAATAGCATCGGCTTCATTGAAAAGTAATATTGGCTTCAGCTTGGAGCGTTTACATAATCTTCTGTATCGGTTGAATATGTCTTTTACTATTTTTTCACTTTCGCCATACCACACACTTTTGGAAGCACTTATATCTACATGAATAATGTCACGACCGGTCTCCCGTGCCCATTGCATAACAGATTCAGTTTTTCCTGTTCCAGGATTTCCATATAGCAGTATGGAAACTCCTTTAGGTAATCCTTTTAATTCAAGTCTGTCAACCAGTGATTTATAATTGACTTCTGAAAGGGTTTCGCCAACTAATGAGAGTTGTTCACTTTCTCTACCCGAGAAGAAGAGTTTCTTTTCTTTTATCTCAGAAGATAAAATAAGATCTTTCCTGTCAACTTTTTCAATAAAAAGTTCTGCATCATCTTCAAAATAAAGGAGCTTGCCTTTATCAGTCAATTGTAGAACCGTGTATTCTCCGAACAGACTACTCATGGTAACCATTTCCACAAGATCAAGACGCTGTAATTTATGTTTCTCTTCCTTGAAAAGTTTTATATTCTCATTCCTTTCCTTAATAGGATAAAGTCTGGCTAATTCACGGCTTATATTAATTATATCGCTATTGGCACAGGCATCACAGAGCATATAAAACAATGCACGATAATCTTCTTCAGATACCAGTTCTTTTATCTTCCTGATACATGTAAGATTGGAATTATAGTTCTCCATATTTTTTATCCTTATGGCTAATTTTGAAAGAGCCTGTTTCTTTTCTATGTCATGTTCACGACTATAGATATAATCTTTAACCTTACGCGCAAAAGAATATGGATTGAGTTCTGAATACTGTTGACCAAATGCACCATAATCATCTCCTAAGAACAAGTGTTTACCACAGTTTGTAAGAAAGATATCACTATTGTCTCCTGACAGTTCAATCAAATCTGCTTTTATCAATGGATGGGTACCTTCAACAAGAAGCTTACGTTCGCGAAATTGCAATCCAAACACTTCATACATATCAGAAAGAGTTCTGTTTAATGAAGAACGTCCGTCTCCATCTTGATTGAAAAAATCAAAACATACTTCATAGAAAAGGGTACGGGACTGGATGTCAGTTATAGTATTCTTCAAATCTTTAACGATTTGCATTTCATGGTTATCCTGCTCTAGTGTTTCAATAAACTGAAACAATGCTTCAGCAGTCACATCACTATCCTGAATCTGTGAATCTACAAGCTTACAGAAATCATACCTGTCAAACTCTTTGTCAAGCATTCGTGCTTTACGGCATTCCGGCTTGATATTCTCCAATATGCAATTTATAACATAATTGGTAACCATATAATCCTGGCGTGCTATACGGCATTCACTTAGATTTGTCTGAACTATAAAACCTTTTTTCAATAATGATTTAATAACCGGGACATACTCCATGATATCCAACTGAGTACAATCAAAGTATGATGCAATATCATCAATATCACAACTTCTTCCACTGCAGCTACGATCGAATAAAGCTGTAAAAATAATTACTTCTTCTTTATTGTCTAAACCTAAAAGTTCTTTAAGACAATTCAGAGACAATAGCATTTCTTTACCACCCAATCGTTTAAGTTTACTCTCATGAAGCTTTGAGGCTACTGCCTTAATCAACTGTATCAATGTTTTTTCCATATCATTTTGTTTTATGCCACAAAATTGCATAAGTACTTATGCTAAATTTAGGCATAGATATAGAAAAGCAATTAATTTTGTTCTAGAACTTATTTTATAGTTTTCTATTGCAATTTTCTCATAACATTTATATTGCTAACGTGTTGACGGAGTTAAATTGATAAAAGATTGGTGAATAGGAAGTTGCGCATATCATTGAAACTTAATAAATTAAAGATGTCTAAACTTTTATAAACAAATATAGTATGCATAACTTATATACAATAGACGTTATATAGAATAAGGTTTTAGGGTATTGATAGCCAATAGCTCTATCCCTTATTCTGTATAAACTCTAATATTCGGAAAATCTCTGAACATATGTAACCAAGTAGCTGGTAATTTAGTCTATGAATCAGGAAATGTTTCCCAAAGGGGGTAGTTCCTAAACTCCTAGATGTTGAAGTTATGGTATTGAATTTGACATCAAAGCTGTAGGTATTAACAGTAAGCCTTTGTTGTTTACAGAATTATAGGGATATCAGATTAATATTCACAATCTTATATCTCGTGGACAATACTAATGACAGGGTAAGATAACTTCTCTCTGTATAATATAGTCTGTGAAAGAATGGCTTCCGATTAATGGTTGTACGGAAACAGCAACGTAAATACACTTCCCTCGCCGGGACAGGAACGCACGTCGATGGTGCCGCCGTGCTGGTGCATAATCTGGCGGGCCAGCGTGAGGCCAATACCCGAACCTCCGGGCTTGGTGGTGAAGAAGGGGACGAAGATACGTTCCTGCACTTCGGGCTCGATGCCGGTGCCATCGTCTGTCACGCGGAGGAAGATACGTCCGGTGGGAGTGACACCTGCAGAGAGGGTGATACAACGGGCTTCGTTCTCGCGAGCGTTCTTGATCAGGTTGATGAGCACCTGTTCCACCTGTCCTTTGTCGGCCAATAGTCGGAGCGGGGCAGGGGGCGGTGTAAGGTGCAGGTCGTTGTCTTCGGTCTGCATGAAGCGGACGACATCTTCCAGCAGGGCTGTAGCGTCGAGAGGTTGCAGCAGGGGTGGGGGCAGGTGCGACACCTCCCGGTAACTGCCTACGAAGCGGGTCAACGCATTCCCTCGTCGGGCAATGGTGGCAAGCATCTGCCGCATGTCTTCCTTCTCCTGTTCATTACCTTCCAGTCCGTCTACTTGCTTGCCCAACAATTCGGCTAAGGAGACAATAGGGGTGACGGAATTCATGATTTCATGGGTCAGCACCCGTATCAGTTTCTGCCAAGCCAGTGTCTCCTGGGTGTCGAGTGCCGAATGGATGTTCTTCAGGCTGGCGATGATCAGTTTTCGTCCTTGCAGGATGAATTCCAGGCCTGACAAGGCCAGTTGCGTGCCTTCTTCCTGCCGGTGTACCTGTATTACGTGGAGTGAACCGGGATGCAGATCACGCAGTAGCTGCGGCAGGTCGGGATGGAAGAGGCGGAGGTCTTCCACGGTCTTCGGAGCCTTCAGTACCCAGGTGTCTTCCTGCTGTTCGTCCACGGCGGAAGCCAGCAGGCGGGTAGCGGCCTCGTTCTTCCATTCGATGTTGCCTTGTGGCGTATAGACCAGTACGGCGGTGTCGATGTGGTTGGCCAGGGCCTGGAAGTAGAGCAGGCGTCCTTCCTTGCGTTGCAGGTTGGTACGGTAGTGCTCCAGCGCCTCCTGCATGCTGTCCAGTAGTTCAGGCGGCAGGCCGCGATGGCCACCTGTATGGTTGCTGCCGAAGGCTTCGGGAAATTCAGAGTAGCGCACCGACTGAATAAATTGCTCCATGAGGCGTGATGTACGCTTTATATACCGGCAGACGGACCAGGCAATGCCCAGCGTCAGCAGGGCGGACAGGCACGTGTTGATATAGAAGCCGTGTACCGCCATCCAGGCCGTGAGGAGGCACGAGGCCAGTAGGGCGGCGGTAAGCAGCAGGGGGATACGGGTCCAGAGGGTAGAGGTTGTTTTCATCTGACAGAATTTTTTGTTCACCACAGAGGACATATTCATTATAATTTATACTTCTCAATTCTCCGATACAGCGACGTCCGCGTGATACCCAACATCTCGGCGGCCAGGGTGATGTTGCCGTTGCACAGGCGGAGCACTTCGTCGATGCTTTCGCGTTCGATGCGCTCCAGGTTGTAGCGTTCCTTCTCGTCCAGCGGTTCGTGCGTCAGTCGGCTTTGCAGGTGGAAGTCGCGGGCGGCAAGCATCGGGCCCGAGGTGAGGATGACCGCCCGTTCCACGGCATGTTCCAGCTCGCGCACATTGCCCGGCCAGCGGTATTGCTGTAGCTGACGGCGTGCTTCGCGGCCGATACCTTTTATCTCCTTGTGATATTTGCGGGCATAGCGTTGCACGAAAAAGTCGGCCAGCAAGAAGAGGTCGTCGCCCCGTTCGCGCAGGGGAGGCAGACGCAGTTCGATGGTATTGATACGATAGAGCAGGTCCTGACGGAACTCGCGGCGGTCGATGGCGGTATAGAGGTCGGTGTTGGTGGCACAGATCAGCCGTACATCCACGGGATAGGCGGCAGTGGAGCCCAGACGCGAGGCACGCCGCTGCTCGATGACGGAGAGCAGTTTGGCCTGCATGGGCAGGCTGAGGTTGCCTATCTCGTTCAGGAAGAGTGTGCCGCCCGTGGCTGCCTCCATACGTCCCGGCTTGGGGCGGCGGGCATCGGTGAAGGCACCTTTCTCGTAGCCGAACAGTTCGCTTTCGAACAGTGATTCGGGGATGCTGCCCAGATCGATGTCTATGTAGGGTCTCGTGCGGCGGGGCGACTGCTCGTAGATGTAGCGGGCCAGCAGGTCCTTGCCCGTGCCGTTTTCGCCCAAGAGTAGAAGATTGGCATCGGTGTCCGAACACTTGCGCACGGTTTGCAGCAGGGCCTGCATGGCGGCCGACTCGCCGATGATGTGTGTCGGTTCGGCTGGCGTGGCCAACGCTTCGGCACGTTGTTCAAGGGTCTTCTTTTGTTCTTTCAGCACCTTTACTTCGTGTCGGCTGAAACTCAGTTGCAGGGCGGCGGATACGGTAGCCAGCAGTTTGTCGTTCTGCCAGGGCTTGGGGATGAAGTCCGTGGCTCCCTGCTTGATGGCCTGTACCGCCTTCTCTGTGTCGCTGTAGGCGGTGATGAAGATGACCACCGCCTGCGGGTCGAGTTTCAATATCTCCTCCAGCCAGGCAAACCCTTCGCGCCCGCTGACGGCGTCGCGGCGGAAATTCATGTCCAGCAGGATGACGTCGTGCCTGACGCGTGACAGCAGGGGCAGCATCTCGCGCGGGTCGTCGAGGGTAGTCACCTGTTCGGCCAGCGGGCGCAGCAGCATTTTCAGTGTGAAGAGAATATCTTCGTTGTCGTCTACGATGAGTATCTTTCCTTTTTTCATGGTGAGTACAAAGATACGTATTCTTTTTCAATAAACGCCGTACGGTAGCGTGCGATTGGTGTACGGATTCGGACGTTTTTTATCTCTCTATCCGATGATAAGCGGCTGGTGAATAGCAGTTTGAAGGTTTGGCACAGATATTGCCCTGTTTTCTTTGTAAATCCATTGTATATCGTGATGAACAGACTTTCTTTACCTTTACTGGCCTTACTTCTGCTGGCTATAGGAATCTCGTGCAGGCAACGCCGTCCGGGTATGAGCCGGGAGGAGGCGGTGGCGGAACTGGAGACACAGGCTGCCGAACAGGAAACCCGTCGCCAACAGGCTGCTGCCACTCTGGATACCTTTGCTGCCGATTATTGCCCACCCGCGGGTATCAAGTATCAGCCGACCATGATCCGTACGGGTGGCAAGGTGCTCGACGTACCTGCTGCCCTGAAGAATGTACGTGTGTTGAAGCCCAATGAGCTTGGCACCCTTACCTTCCATCCTACCGGTTACGAGGGATACGGCCTCGGTGCGGAGTTGAACCCCGTGGACGACGGCTGGCTGCTGACGGACTACGAAGGTATCTGCCTGCTCGACAAGGACATGAAGCTGCGCAAGGTGCTTTTCAAGAATGAAGTGGAAATCAGCGAAATGAAGATGGGCGACGGCATCGGATATGGCATACGCAGCAAACGGCGTCTTAGCCAGGTGGGCTACGACTCTTCCACTCGCCAGCTTCGCGGACTCTATGCCGGTCAGGAGACTGAAGCGGACGACCGTCTCCGCTATGAATATGCAGTCGCCACCCTGCCCTGGGATGTGCTTGCAGAAGCCGCCGAACCGTGGACACCCGACCACCTGCCCAGCAAGCTGCCCATCGGCAGGACGCAGGGCAATGCCTTTGCCGTCACGGCTGGCGGCTGGCTGATGACCGAACCTTTCAGCTCGCGACTCTGCACCTTCGGGCAGAAGGGCGACACGCTGTGCCGCTTCACGGTGAACGATGCCGAGGGCTACGTGCCTACCTCTACCTACCGAAGCGGTGAGGATACTGACGTCTATCATTATGACGGGAAGCTCCGCCTACGCATGGCTTACGACAACACCGTCTACGAGCTGACGGATGCCTCCACGCTCAAGGCCGTCTGGCGGTTGGACTTCGGCCCCCTGAAACGCCCCACGGGCAAGTATGTGGTGGGTAGCCTGAATAACAGTCTCGACGGATATTACCTGGTCAACAGCTGGATAGAAACAAACAGATACCTGTTGGTTCAACTGTCGCGCAGCTACGATTCGCCCAATGCCCGCACCCAGGGAACAGTGACGCTTCATACACTGGTGTACGACAAACAGACGGGCGACTTCTTCAGCCTGCCTGGACGGACCGACAAGGATGGCCGATACACCTACGCCAACCTGCCTTTCCAGGTAGAAGGGAAGGAACTCTCTCTCCTGCCTTCGTTGACGATAAGAGACCGGGCCGCTGCCTGCTTCAAAGGAAAGCGGCTGAAGGAGATGCTGCCCGACTTGCCCTTGTCGAAGCAATGGAAAGATGAGGAAATCGTCGTTGTACAGATGGAATGACGCTAAAGTCTCCCCTTGACGGGAGCGACAGAAAACAGTATATTTGTAAAACCCGAATAAAAACAGAATTATGCTAAGACATTACATCAAAGTGGCGCTTCGGCTCATCCGCCGGAGCCTGCTGTTCTCCTCCATCAACCTGATGGGGTTTGTGCTGGGCCTGACGGCTGCCTTCCTCATCTACCTGTGGGTGGTGGACGAACTGACGCACGACGACTGCTTCCGCGACGGCAGCCGCATCTATCGTGTGACGGAGCTTCGCCGCGAAGCGGGCGGGGAGGTGAAGGAGTCGCCCCGCCTGCCGCGCACACTGGCCATGGACTTCCGGCAGAAGTTCCCGCAGGTGGAGGACGCCACGGCCATCAAGTACGGCGATCAGTACTCCTACGAGGCAGAGGGCGGAAAGAAGATGACGGTGACCGAAGTTTACGTGGACAGCACCTTCTTCCGTTTCTTCACCTTTCCTGTGGTGGAAGGTACTCCCCAACGCATCAACGACAACCCGAACAACGTGGTTATCTCCTCCGAACTGGCCCGCAAGTTCTTCGGTTCGTCTTCGGCCGTAGGGCAGAAGCTGACCTATTCGTTCGGTAGCTTCACCAACGACGTCTATACGGTGGTGGCTGTGGTGGACATTCCCCGCAAAAGTCACATCCGCTTTGAAATGGCCATGTCGATGGATGCATATGGCAGAGGGGGCGTAAGCATCGATTGGGATACCTTCACGGAAAGCATGCACGTCTATGTCAAGATGAAGCAAGGATCGACCATGCTCCGCAGCGAGGCGCAGGCCATGAGCCGCCTGCTGGCCGACCGTGGCGAGAAGAACGTACGTCTCGGCTTCCAGCCCTTGCACGACATCTATCTGCATACCCGTTTTGCCGACCCCGACGTGGAGAAGCACGGCAACCTCTCCACCGTCTATCTGTTCATCGCCTTAGCGGTGCTTGTCATCTTCATGGGGGCGTTCAACTTCACTACCCTGTCCACCGCCCGCGCCTCGCTGCGCTACAAGGAGGTGGGCGTGCGCAAGGTGACGGGAGCCAAGCGACGGGTGCTCATCGGGCAGTTCCTGTCCGAAGGAATGGTGCAGGCATGCATCGCCTTGGTGTTGGCCATGGCACTGACCGAGCTGACACTGCCCTTGTTCAACCGGGTGATGGAGACCGACCTGCGATTGGAGGCGAGTTGGAGCGTGGTGCTCTACATGCTCTTCGGCATCGTGGGTGTGGGTTGCCTGGCGGGCAGCTATCCGGCGTTCTATCTCTCGTCCGTCAACCCGCTGCTGGCCTTCAAGGGCGGGCGCAAGACGGGGCGCAAGGGCGGGCTGATACGCGGATTAGTGTGCGTGCAGTTTGTTATTGCCCTGGTGCTGATGTTACTGACGGGCATCGTCTTCAAGCAGCTGCACTACATGCAGAACAAGGACATGGGGCTGGACAAGGAAAACATTGTTTGCATTTATACCAGCCTGTGGTACAACGTAGGCGACTTCAAGCAGGAGCTGCTGCGCAATCCCGACATCAAGGGTGTCTCCATGTCGTCGCCCATCGAGAACTTCGGCGAAGGCACTAATTTCAAGGACGGCAGCAAGGTGGAGTGGACCGATGTGGACGGACGCACCGACTCTGTGCGCATGGTGCAGCTGTGGGCCGACGGCGACTTCGTGAAGACCTTCGGCATGCAGTTGGTGAAGGGCAAGCTGATGGATGACGACTTCAACAACTACTGGGATCAGGGTGAGACCAAGACCGCCGTCATCAACGAAACGGCCTGGCGAGCCATGAAGGTGGCCGACCCCATCGGGATGGAAATCCGTTCGGAGTGGGGAATGCCGCTGCGCATCGTGGGTGTGGTGAAGGACTTCAACTTCCAGTCCATGCGCGAGCAGATCAAGCCTGCCTACATCTGGTACAACCCCGAGGCTCTGAGCTATCTGTACATCAAGATAGCTCCCGAACGGCGGCAGCAGACCTTGGCCTTCATCAAGGAGAAGTTCGAGGAGTTTGCCAAGCGCGACGATGCCTTTATCAAGGATTTCAGTTACCAGTTCTTCTCCGACAAGCTGAACCAGAACTACGCCCGCGAGCATCAGCAGAGCCGCATGTTGCTGTTCTTCACCGTGCTGGCCATCCTCATTGCCATGATGGGTGTGTTCGGCCTGGTGGCGCTCTCCACCGAGCAGCGCACCAAGGAGATTGGCATCCGCAAGGTGAACGGTGCGCATTCCGACCGCATCGTGCGTATGTTCTGCCGCGAGTATCTCGTCTGGGTGGGTATTGCCTTCGTGGTGGCCTGCCCCGTGGGTTACTGGCTGATGAGCAACTGGCTCAGCGAGTTTGCCTATCAGACGCCCATCAGCTGGTGGCTCTTCCTGCTGGCCGGTCTGCTGACGGCGGCCATTACGTTGCTGACGGTCGTTGGGCAGACGTGGCGCAAGGCGTCGCAGAATCCGGTAGAGTCGTTGAGATACGAGTAAATGAAGAATGAAAAATGAAGAATGAAGAATTTAAAGTATCGGTTTGATTTCTTCACTCCTAAATTCCTAAAATAACAATATGAAAACAGACAACGTAATCAAGGCCGTGGGCCTGACCAAAATATTTCGCACCGAAAGCGTGCAGACAACCGCATTGAACGAAGTGAACCTGGAAATCTATCCGGGTGAGTTTGTAGCCATCATGGGCCCGTCGGGCTGTGGCAAGTCCACGCTGCTCAACGTCATGGGCCTGCTGGACAATCCTACCTCGGGCGAACTGTGGTTCATGGGGCAGGAAGTGTCCCGATGGAAGGAAAACGACCGCACCGACCTGCGCAACGGCAACCTGGGTTTCGTTTTCCAGAGCTTCAACCTGATAGACGAACTGACGGTGTTCGAGAACGTCGAATTGCCCCTGCTCTATGCCGGCGTACCCGTCCGCGAACGTGTGGAGCGCGTGAACCGAGCCCTCGACCGCATGCAGATTACCCATCGTTCGGAGCACTATCCGCAGCAGCTCAGCGGCGGTCAGCAGCAGCGTGTGGCCATTGCCCGCGCCATTGTCACCAATCCGAAAATCATCCTGGCCGACGAGCCGACAGGTAACCTCGACTCGGCCAACGGCAACGAAGTGATGTCCCTGCTGAAGGAGCTTAACGCCGACGGCGCCACGGTAGTCATGGTGACTCACTCTGAGGAGAACGCCCGCGAGGCACGCCGCATCATCCGCATGATGGACGGCGTTATCCTGACGGAAAGCAGCCGACGATCGTCGGGAAGCTTCTGAAGCCCTTCGTGGAGCTGCGGACGATCGTCGGGAAGGTTTCGTAGGGGTACGGAAGTGTGCGGAAAGCTGTCGGCAGGGTTCCGTAGGGGTACGGAAGTGCGCGGAAAGCTGTCGGCAGGATTCCGTAGGGGTACGGAGGTGCGCGGAAAGCTGTCCGCAGGCTTTCGAGGGCCTGCGGAGGTTGGTTTCGCTGTTACTTCTTGCGTGCAGCCACGGCTAGTATCACGCCCAGCGCCACGCCCAGCAGGGCGGCGAACAGCACGCGCATCTCGCCCGGCAGCAGGAAAGTGATGGTGTGGGCGGGGAACCAGAAGAACGGAATGGTCTTCTTGAACACGAAGCCCCACTGCACCCGCCAGTTCAGGTTCTGCATGATCTCGCCCATCGGGATGGGGGTAAAGAGGCCGCGCAGAGTTCCGCCCGTTGCCAGGATGTGCGTGTCTGTAATTTTATGGAACGTCATGAAGACGGGTGCGAAGATGCTGTTCAGGCTGACGGAGATGGCGAAGGCCAGCAGTACTTTGCTCGGGGTGACGGGGCCTGCCATGATGGCGGCAGGGTCATCGACGCCCAGGTAGCCTGCCGCGGCAGGCACACCTGTGGAGAAGACGATGAACGCCAGGTTGATGCCCATGCCCAGCACGCCCCACACGACGGCACGAGGCAGGACGCCGAACCCTTTACGCAGGTACTGGCCCGTGCTGATGCGCAGGCCCAGCAGCTCGCCCAGCGTGGAGAGGACGGCAAACTTCAGGAAGCTCATCACCATGCCGTGTTCGGCATTGAACGACTGATAGCCCGCATACAG
The DNA here is from genome assembly GCF_019239235.1 of Caecibacteroides pullorum. Taxonomy (GTDB): domain Bacteria; phylum Bacteroidota; class Bacteroidia; order Bacteroidales; family Bacteroidaceae; genus Bacteroides; species Bacteroides pullorum. The sequence goes on from NZ_JAAZTS010000002.1 coordinate 119,953, forward strand.
GTTGGGGGAAAGGACGAAAGGTGCGAACAGCGCCACTACAATCAGGCAGAAATAGAAATCGGTGCGTTTCATGGTTATTAGGTTGTATTTGTACATTTTGGTTTATGGCGGCACAATGTACTAATTTTTATGAATTCGGCAAATCTTTGTTCGCTAAAAATGTTGTTGTAAAAGATAAATGCCTATTTTAGGCTCTGTTTTATAACTAAACCGATATAATCATGAAAAAATTAGCTGTTCTTTTTGTCGTGTCGGCGGGCCTGTGTATGGCTGCCTGCCGTCCTGCCGCACAGAAGCAGGAGGGCGCTGTACCGCAGGCGGCGTCTGCCGTCCCTGATTCTGTAATTACGTGTAGCGGCCGTCTGGTGATGGGGCACGAAGCCTATTCGTTCACTCCCGACGGCGATACCTTGTCCTATTGGGTAGTCGACCGTTCGGGCGAGCTGAAGAAGCGTTACGAGGAGGCCCTGCCGGCCGGTGCCGAACCCTACACCCCTGTTTCTGCCGAATTGAAGGTGAAGATGCTGGGACCTTCGTCCGAAGGCTTTGCCGCCGAATATGATGGCGTGGTAGAGGTGCAGGCGATTATTCGCGTGGGCGAGTAGGTTCGCCGCCTGCCTTTCGGGCCAGTTCGGCACGGATGCGGCTCAGCGACTGGGGGGTGATGTAGAGATAGGAGGCGATGTGCTTCAGCGGTACGTGTTGCAGCAGCTCGGGCATGCGTTCGAGCAGTGATAGGTAGCGCTCCTTGGCCTGCGTGGCTCCTTCGTTGATGAGCCGTTCCTCGAACACCAGAAATTCTCGTTCGAACATTCGCCGTCCCAGGTTGGCAGCTGCTGCCGACGAGTGGAAGAAGGCCTCCAGCTCCTGCCTGCCGATGCGGTAGAGCAGGCTGTCGCTCATGGCCTCGATGGACGTACCCGACGGCCTTCCGCCCATATAGCCGCGGGTGGAGAAAAGCGATTCGCCCGTGGTGGCAAACCAGATGCTCACATCTACTCCGTTGCGCAGGTAATAGCCGCGCCAGATGCCTTGGCCTATCAGATGGAACGAGGTGTTGAGCTCGCCTTCGCGTACCAGCATCTCGCCGCGGCGGTAGGTCACGGGTTCCATCAGCGCCAGCAGGGAAGCGGCGTCCTTGCTGTTCAGGTTGTATTTCTTGCTGAATATATCGACGAATTTTTCCATATCTCTTTATTTTCATTCTCCGAGTTTCTCTTTCCTCTTTCTGCCGCGGCAATAGATGGTCAGCACGAAGAGCAGCGTCAGCGTCTCGGCGGCAGGTACGGCCAGCCAGATGCCGGGCACACCCATCACGGCGGGCATCAGCCAGAAGCACAGCAGCACCAGGATGAAGCCGCGCAGCAGGGTGACGGCCATGGCGGGACGGTCGCGCTCCACACTCTGAAAGTAGCCGATGGACACGATGTTCACGCCGAAGCACACGAAGCCGGCGGCAAAAAGCGGAAGTCCCTCCACGGCGATGCGGTAGGCCGGATAATGGGTATCGACAAACATGCCTACAATCCCTTCGGTGAAGAACTCCGTGACGAGGAACACCACCACGCCGCACACCACCGCCGTCCACAGGGCCAGGCGGAAGGCCGACCGCACCCGTTCGGGTTGTGCCGCTCCGTAGTTGTAGCTCAGGATGGGCTGTGCCGACTGGGCGATGGCATTATATACCATAAAGATGATGGGGAAGAAGTAGCAGGCAATGCTGAAGGCCGCCACGCCGTCCTCGCCCAGGTAGCGGATGAAGACGTAATTGCCCACGAACATCATGGTAGCGATGGCCGCTTCGCACAGGAAGGTAGAGAGGCCCAGGCGCATCATGTAGCCCACGTTGCGCACCGTCAGCCGCAGGCTCTTCAGGCTCAGCTTGATGCGCTCCAGGCGGATGACGTGCCGGCGTTGCAGGAGGTAGAAGAGAATCATCAGCGCCCCGAAGATGTAGCCCAGGCTCGTGGCCAGTGCGGCGCCGAACATACCCCATTGGAGAACGTAGATGAACAGCCAGTCGAGGAAGATGTTGATGAGCGCGGCCACGATGTTACAGGTCATGGCATAGTTGGGCGAGCCGTCGAGCCGCACGAAGAACATGCCTGAGCTAAGCAGCGCGCTGAACACCAGGAAGGGCACGAACCAGTACATGTACTCCACGGCCAGCGGGAGCAGCCGATCGCTGCTGCCCAGCAGGCGGGCCACCTGCTCCACGTTGCCCAGGATGGCCGCGGCATAGGCAATGAGCAGCAGGGACGAGACGATGACGGCCTGCGTCACGTTGATGCGAGCCACCTTCGGCTTGCCGTGCGACAGATGGATGGATGCCACGACCGACGCCCCGATACCGAACATCAGCGCCACGCCCGTATTGATGAGGAACAGCGGAGCGGTGATGTTGACCGCCGCCAGCGCGTCGCTACCGATGCCTTTGCCCACAAAGATGCCGTCCGTAATGATGAAAATGGCCGAAAACACCATGCCCAGCACGGTGGGTATCAGCAGCTTCCTGAACAGGGTGGGGATGTGCATGCTGCCGAAGTCGATGCTGTCTTTCAGCGGAGTGTGATTGTCTTTTTTCGTTGTCATAGCTTTTTCGTTTTTGCGGGTGCAAAGGTAAGCCAAAGTTCGGCGCGGAAGATTAACAAATGATAATTAATGCAGGGAGCCTATCGGGGGCGGCAGGAGTTTTCTGATCCCTCCTCTTCAATCTTGCGCAGGGGACGGCAGGGATTGCCTACGGCCAGCGTATGGGCGGGCACGTCATGCGTCACCACGCTGCCTGCGCCGATGACGGCCCCGTCGCCGATGGTCACACCCGGCAGGATGACCACGTTGCCGCCTATCCACACGTTGTTGCCGATGCGGATGGGGTAGGCATACTCCAGGCCTGCGTTGCGGCGGCCGATGTCGAGCGGATGGCCGGCGGTATAGATACCCACGTTGGGGGCGATGAAGACGTTGTCGCCGATGGTGACGTCGGCTCCGTCGAGGATGACGAGGTTGGTGTTGGCAAAGAAGTTGCGGCCGATGCGGATGTGGTAGCCGTAGTCGCAATAGAAGGGCGAGATGATGCATCCGCCTTCGCCCATGTGCACGATGCGGCGTATCAGGCGGTCGCGCTCGTCCGTGCGGTCGGGCGGCAGTAGGTTGTACTCATGCAGCAGGCAGCGCGTCTGTAGCATTTCCTGTTGCAGCTCGGGGTCGTTGTTGGCATCGTAGAGCAGGCCTTCGGCTGCTTTCTGTTTTTCTGTTTTCATCTGCGTAGGTTTGTTTGGAATATTTTGGGGTAAAGTTAACGCATATATGCGGAAAAACGATAATTTTGCCCGCGATAAATCTTTCAGTCACCCGTATGGAAAGGGTCTTGGTAGTATCGAACTCGAACGAGCTGGTCAGGATGAAGCCGGAGCGGATAGCCTATATCTCCTCGGACGGCAACTATGTGACGGTGGTGCTTCACGACCGCACGGAGCACGTCTTTGCCTTCAACCTCCTGCGCATGCAGAAGCTGGTCGAGACCCAGCTGGCCGAAGAGGCGGCCTGCTTCATCCGCATCGGGAAGAGCCTGATCATCAATCGCAACTACATCTATAAAATCAATCTGACGAAGCAGGAACTGATTTTGTCGGACAGCAGGCTGGACGGAGCTTTCAGACTCTCGGCTTCGCGCGAGGCCCTGCGGCAGCTGAAGGAATTGTTGGAAAAGGAGGCAGGATTATGAAGAGACACGAAGAAGACGAAATACAAGTATTGGGTCAGGCTGGCGGCGGACGGAAGCGGGGAGGCGGCAGACGCTTCCTTGGGTATCTGTTGCCCGCTTTGGTTGTAGCCCTTCTGATAACAGGCTGGTTTCTCCTCAGGAAAACGGCCGTTTCTCCACAGGAAAACGATGCTTTCCCCCTGGAAAGCGACCTGGCCTTTCTGGAAGACGGGCAGCAACCCGCGGCGGGTGTGACGAAGGAGGTGCGCATTAGCGTCGTGGACGATACGGTGAACGACGTCCCGATGCAGGTGTTTGTCATCGAGGGGGCCAAAGCGCGCCTGTGCATTGGGCGCCCTGCCGCGCAAGACACGACGGTGCTCATGGCCCTGCCTGCCGCCGATGTGCGCAAGGATAACCTGGGCATCGTGGGCGACTTCGTCTTGGACGGCCGCCGCTATGGCAACGGCAAGCGGAAGGAGGGCTATGGCGCCCTGCTCGAAGGGAAGCTCTTTCTGGGCGTTTCGGCTTCGGACACGGTGATGAACTATTGCGCCTCGCGGCAAGGCTCCTTCTTCAGGCAATATGCGCTGGTGGCCGACGGAAAGATATGGCCCAACCGCCTGAAGGGAAAATCCCTGCGGCGGGCGGTGGCGCGGAAGGCCGACGACGCCCGCGTCTATGTGGTGGTGAGCCGCCAGCGCGAGTCGCTCTACGACTTCTCGGAAGCCCTGGCCGACTATGGCATGCACGACGCCCTCTACCTGCCTGGCGGCGATGCCTATGCCTTCTGCAAGGTGGATGGTGATACCCTCTTTTTGGGCGTTTCGCAGGAGCATGTCTATCCTAACACGAACTATCTGGTCTTCGGAAAATAATATTTCGTACGGCCATCGCACTATTTCATACATTATTTGTTATACTTCATAACAGGCGACGTCTGTCGGCTTGCGGGCATGGGTGTTTTTGCCTATTTTTGTCGTGCAGGTCGATGATGCAAGTCCGACGCCTGTTTCATAAAAAGGAAAACTGGACTGAATGTATAAACTATTAAAACTTTATTTGAGATGAAAAGAAACTTTATTTGTCTGGCCGCTCTGTTGTTACTGATGTCGTGTGGTAGCAAGCAGGCCAAAAGCCCCGACAAGGCAGAAGCCCCTATTGGAGCGAGCGATGCCGCCCAGGGTTACACCTACTCCAAAGTACTCGATAAGAAAATCCGCATCTTCGAGGAAGGTGCACGCGTCCTGTCGGCCACCGACCCGCAAGCCACGATGGCAGGCTATGTCGTGTTTCCGTCCGATTCGTCCAAGGCAGAAGTGTTCCTGCCACAGGAAACCGTCGTGTTGGACAAACGTGTCCGCCCTGATGGTACGGCCGTATGGAATGTGGAGGACGACGATACCTACATGCTGGAAAAGTGTGGTAACGAATGGTTGGTGAGTCGGGGTGGAAAGGTGTTGTATGCTTCGACCGGTTGTGAGAACCAGCTCAAGGCCGAGTTCGTGGGTGCGAAAGGAGAAAAACTTTCCGCCATCTTCTTCACCCAGGCAGGGGTGGCACAAATCCGCTACAACGGCATCGACTATCTGCTCCGCCAGTATGTCACCGCCTCGGGCTACGGCTATCGGAATCCGCTGGCCGACATCAGGGGGAAAGGACATCAGGTAACCCTCTCGCTCGCAGGAAATGACACGTCCATCGACTTTGTGGAGCAGAAATAAGTGAATCGAAATAAGTAAGCTATATAGAAGATATAAACCATGAAAAAATCAATGATGCTGGCCGTGGCTGCCTGCGTACTGGCTTCGTGCCACACGGCCACTCAAAAAGAAGAGAGAGAATTTGTAGGGAACTGGTTAGAGGTGATGCCTGTCAACTCCCAATTTACGCAGGGGGTGACGCTGAACGCCGACGGCACCGCTGCTTCCATCGGCATGGCTACGCTGAAGTATGAATCGTGGAGCCTGGCCGATGGCAAGCTGGTGCTCAACGGCAAGAGCATCGGCAATGGGCAGACGCTGGACTTTTCGGACACGCTGGACGTGGTGTCCCTCACGGCAGACTCCCTGAAGTTGGGCAAGAACGGTGCTTATCGCATCGATTACTATCGGGTGAAGGAAGTGCCTGTCTTGGGCAAGGACAAGGCGTTGCTCGACTCCCTTCGGAAGGCGGAAGGTACGGGTCAGTTGCAGACGCGCGTCTATCGTGGCACGTTGCCAGCCGCTTCATGCCCGGGCATCGTCTACGATATCACCCTCTACAACTACGAGCATAGCGGCGACGGCGTGTTCAGAGCGAGCCTCACCTACCTGGAGGCTGAGGACGGGAAGGACCAGACCTACGAGTTCTGCGGACGCCAGTACACCTTGCGTGGAAATGCCGTAGACAAGAACGCTACTGTCCTTCAGTTTGTGCCTTTCGACAAGGCTGAGGACACGATGAACTTCTTGTTCGGAGGTGACAAACTGACCATGCTCGACCGCGAGTTGCGACCGATTGACTCGAATTTGAACTACACTCTGCAATTGCAATAGACTTTCGTTGGCTGGCTGCGGGCTTTTTCGTACTTTTGCACTTTCATTTTTTAAATCATTTGAATACCTCTATGAAGTCGGACATCGAAATAGCTCGCAGCATCGAGCTCAAGAAAATCAAGCAGGTGGCTGAGAGCGTCGGCATACCTCGCGAAGAAGTGGAAAACTATGGCCGCTACATCGCCAAAATTCCCATTCATCTCATCGATGAAGAAAAAGTAAAGCAAAGCAATCTGATCCTGGTGACAGCCATCACGGCCACCAAGGCTGGTATTGGTAAGACGACCGTCTCCATCGGCTTGGCATTGGGATTGAACAAGATAGGCAAGAAGGCCATTGTGGCCTTGCGCGAACCTTCTTTAGGTCCCTGCTTCGGCATGAAGGGTGGGGCGGCAGGCGGCGGCTATGCGCAGGTACTGCCCATGGAGAAAATCAACCTGCACTTTACAGGCGACTTCCACGCCATCACCTCTGCCCATAACATGATTTCGGCCCTGCTCGACAACTACCTTTACCAGCATCAGGCCGACGGCTTCGGGCTGAAGGAAATCATCTGGCGGCGTGTACTCGACGTGAACGACCGCTCCCTGCGCAGCATCGTGACCGGCTTGGGACCGAGCACCAACGGCGTGACACAGGAGTCGGGCTTCGACATCACGCCTGCTTCGGAAATCATGGCCATTCTCTGCCTGGCTAAGGATCAGGACGACTTGCGCCGTCGCATCGAGAACATCATCCTCGGTTTCCGCTTCGACGGTACCCCCTTTACAGTGAAGGAATTGGGTGTGGCTGGAGCCATCACCGTCCTGCTGAAGGATGCCATCAACCCCAACCTGGTGCAAACCACGGAAGGCACGGCGGCATTCGTACATGGCGGTCCTTTCGCCAACATCGCCCATGGATGTAACTCCATTCTGGCTACGAAGATGGCGATGACCTTCGGCGACTATGTGGTGACGGAAGCTGGTTTCGGCGCCGATCTGGGTGCGGAAAAATTCTATAATATCAAGTGCCGCAAGAGTGGCTTGCAACCCAAGCTGACCATCATTGTGGCTACGGCCCAAGGATTGAAGATGCATGGTGGCGTGAGCCTCGACCGCATCAAGGAGCCGAGCATGGAAGGGTTGAAGCAGGGCTTTGGCAACCTGGACAAACACGTGCGCAACCTGCGTTCCTTCGGACAGACCGTCGTGGTGGCCTTCAATCGCTTTGCCAGCGATACGGATGAGGAGGTGGAAGCCATCCGCCGTCATTGCGAAGAGAAGCTGGGTGTGGGTTTCGCCATCAACAACGCCTTTGCAGAAGGAGGCGAAGGAGCCGTCGACCTGGCCCGTCTGGTGGTGGATACCATCGAACAACGGCCTTCCCAGCCGCTTGCCTTCACGTACGAAGAGACGGACAGCGTAGAGCGTAAGATCGAGAAAGTGGCCTGCAACCTCTATGGAGCGAGCGTGGTGACTTATAGTATTCATTCACGTAAAATGCTCAAACTCATTGAGCAGATGGGCATTACGCATTATCCGATTTGCATTGCCAAGACACAATATTCCTTCTCGGCCGATCCGAAGATTTATGGGGCGGTAGATAATTTTGAGTTCCACATCAAGGATATTGTCATCAACCATGGTGCCGAAATGATTGTGGCGATTGCGGGCGAAATCTTGCGTATGCCTGGCCTTCCCAAGGTGCCTCAGGCAGAACATATCGATATCGTAAACGGGTTGATAGAAGGGCTGAGTTAATGGAAAATTGAAAATGGAGAATTGAGAATTCAATTAGCAATTCCTATATAGAAGAAAAGAGTGCGCCCCAAGGGATGCACTCTTTTTTTTGTCTTAATTTTCTATTCTCAATTTACTCAATAAGCGAAGATCGGGTAGTTCTTCATTGTTTCATTGACGCGGGCGCGAACCTGTGCGATAACGGCTTCGTTGTCTACGTTGGAGAGCACAGTTTCGATCATTTCGGCAATTTCGAGCATCAGGTCTTCCTTGGCGCCACGAGTCGTGATGGCAGGCGTACCCAAGCGGATACCTGAAGTCTGGAAAGCTGAACGGCTGTCGAAAGGCACCATGTTCTTGTTGACGGTGATGTCGGCCGATACAAGGGCTTTCTCGGCTACTTTACCAGTCAGGTCGGGGTATTTCGTGCGAAGGTCGACGAGCATGGAGTGGTTGTCCGTACCGCCGCTCACGATGGAGAAGCCGCGGTCGATGAGCGCCTGTGCCAGCACGGCGGCGTTTTTCTGTACCTGTGCGGCATATTCCTTCCATTCGGGTTGGAGGATTTCGCCGAAGGCAACAGCCTTGGCAGCGATGACGTGCTCCAGTGGTCCGCCTTGAATGCCAGGGAATACGGCTGAGTCGAGCAGTTGTGACATCATCTTGATTTCGCCCTTCGGTGTCTTCTTGCCCCAGGGGTTGGGGAAGTCCTTGCCCATGAGGATGATACCGCCACGAGGGCCGCGGAGGGTCTTATGAGTGGTCGAGGTGACGATGTGGGCATACTTCACGGGGTTGTCCAGCAGGCCAGCGGCGATAAGGCCGGCGGGGTGTGCCATGTCGATCATCAGGATGGCGCCCACCTTGTCGGCTATTTCGCGCATGCGGCGGTAATCCCATTCGCGTGAGTAGGCCGAGCCGCCTCCGATAATCATCTTGGGGTGTTCGCGCAGGGCGATTTCCTCCATCTGGTCATAATCCACGCGTCCTGTTTCCTGGTTCAGGTTGTATTCACAGGGGTGGTAGATGATGCCCGACGTGTTCACCAGTGAGCCGTGCGACAGGTGTCCGCCATGAGTCAGGTTCAGGCCCATGAACTTGTCGCCAGGGTTGAGCACGGCCAGGAAGACAGCTGCGTTGGCTTGTGCGCCCGAGTGGGGCTGTACGTTGGCCCATTCGGCTCCGAATATCTGTTTGATACGGTCGATGGCGATCTGTTCGCTCTGGTCCACCACTTCGCAACCGCCGTAGTAGCGCTTGCCTGGGTAGCCTTCGGCATACTTGTTGGTGAGGCAGGAGCCCATGGCCTGCATGACTTGGTCACTTACGAAGTTTTCTGATGCGATCAGTTCAATGCCTTTGAGCTGACGTTGGTGTTCTTTTTCGATGATGTCGAAAATTAAATCGTCTCTTTTCATGTGTTTCTATAATAGATTAATAGTTCTTTCTTTAAGAAGTTTACAAATGTAAGCAAATAAATGAATATATGCGTCATTTTGTTTAAAAAAACACGCCAAACGAGAAACTGAGTACATTGTCTTTGCGGGTGAAGCGTATCTCTTTGTCAGGGATGTTTTCGCCGGGCGAAGGCTGGAGGTCGGGCATGTCGTAGGTGATTTTCTTAGAGATGTTGTGCAGGCCGATGTCGTAGCGGAAGTCGAAGAAGATGCGCGAAATGGTGACTGCTACGCCCACGGTCAGGCTGGCATTGAAGGGGTAAAGTTCTTCGCGGATGTTGTCCATGTTGAAGTTTTCGAAAGTGACTTTACTCTTTTTGTCCCAGATGTAGCGCAGCTTCGGTCCTCCGAAGACGGCCAGGCTGTAGGGGCCGTCCTTGATGATGTTGTAGCCGTAGATGACAGGGATTTCGACACTGTGGATAGACGAGGTGATGCTTCCCTGTTCGGGCAGGGTGCCTTCGGGAGCATTGTCTACGGGCAGCGGCTTGTCGAAGGTGATATTGCAACGGTTGATGGTGTAGGACAATTCGGGCTGCAGGAAGTGGCGGTCGAAATTGATGCGCATGAACAGGGAGGCGAAGTAGCCTATCTTGTAGTTGTTCTGCACCTGTTCTACATGGGTTCCGTTGATGCTGAGGTCGGACACGAGGAACAGAGAGGCGGTAAATCCGCCCTTGGCACCAAAGTTGATGGACGTTTCCGTCTTTCGCTTTTTCTTGTCAGCCTGTGCGTCGGCATCGGGGTTGGCCGACGGTTGTCCGTACGCCAGTGTGGAAGCCGTCAGCAGGGCAAGCAAGAGGGAAGCTCTGTTTCTTTTCATGTCGTTCCTTCGTTTGTCTGTTGTTTAACTTTTCTTCTTTTCGACGCTCCAGCCGAACTTGCCGATCTTGGGGCCCAGTTCGTAGTAGCCGCCGTGGACGTAGACCAGCGGATTCGTCTCGGCCAGTTCCAGCTTGCCCGTGTCGGGGTTCAGGTGGCTGGTTTCGGCGCGTACGTTCACCACGTCGGCGATAAACATGTCGTGCGAGCCCAGCGACACGATTTCCTTGACGCGGCACTCGATGCAGAGGGGCGACTCTTCGATGAGCGGTGCCTGCACCACGGTGCAACGTCCGGGTGTCAGATGCATTTCCTCGAACTTGTTGTAGTCGCGGCCCGAGCGTACGCCGCACCAGTCGGTGGCGCGTGCCATGTCCTTCGTGGTGAGGTTGATGACGAACTCCATGTTGCGGCGGATGATGTCGTAAGAGTGGCGTTCGGGGCGGACGGAGATGTAGCACATGGGTGGGTTGGTGCAGAGGGTGCCTGTCCAGGCCACGGTGAGTATGTTGTATTCCTCGGGCGTGCTTCCGCAGCTCACCAGGACGGCGGGCAGGGGGTAGATGAGGGTGCCGGGTTTCCAGTCTTCTTTCATTTCTTGAATGGAAAATTGATAATGGATAATGGATAATTATTTGTTGAGGCTGCTTTTGGTTGTTTTTACGATACTGATCAATAGTTTGAGAAGTTCTTCACAATCTTTGTTGATAGAGGCAAACTCGTGATCTTTCAAGTAATCGGTATCGTGTAGCAACGAAAGCCAGTAGGTCGTTTCGTTTGCTTCTTTCAAAGCAACATTCATCTTGTTCAGAAAATCGGCTTTGCTTTGTGCATGGGCCGATTCCTTAATCAGTGCGCCTATGGCCGTCCCGCTTCTCAACAACTGGTGGGCAATGGCGTATATCTTCTTGTTCTCGTCCAGATATTTGTACAAGTTGATGATACGGATGGAGAATTGATAACTCTTTTCCTCGACAACGTTGATTCTTTGTATTCTATCATCATTATCCATTATCAATTCTCCATTCTCCATTGATTAGATGATTTCGATTTCTTCCCTCGTCTGCTCCTTCTCGCAATAGTGGCACTTGATGACGCAGCGTTCCTTGTCGATGACGTGGAAGCGGGTGGGCATGGGCTCGTTGTTGGTGATGCACTTGGGGTTGGCACACTTCACGATGCCACGCAGCTCGTCGGGCAACACCAGTTCGCGCTTCTCCACCACCTCGTAGTTGCGGATGATGTTCAGCTTCACGTTGGGCGCCACGACGGCGATGCGGTTGATTTCGTCGTCGCAGAAGAACTTGTCGGCAATCTTGATGATGCCCTTCTTGCCCAGCTTCTTGCTGTTGAGGTTGAAGCCGATGGTGATGTTGTTGTTCATGTGCTCCAGGCCCAGCAGCGACACCACGGTAAACAGTTTTTCGGAGGGGATATGGTCGATGACGGTGCCGTTCTCCAGCGCGGCTACCTGCAATTCTTTCTTGTCGTTCATTTCTTTAATTGAAAATTGAAAATTGATAATTGATAATTTTTTGGGGGGACTGACAATGGAAATGATTCACTAATTTTCCATTATCCATTCTCCATTTTCAATTCATCCAAAGTGATGCCCAGCACGTCGCAGAGGATGGCTTCGCGGGCGTAGAGGCCGTTCTGCGCCTGCTGGAAGTAGTAGGCCTTGGGGCTTTCGTCCACGTCGTAGGCAATCTCGTTCACGCGGGGCAGGGGGTGCAGGATGCGCAGGTTGGGGCGGGTGTGCTCCAGCATCTTGCGGCGCAGGATGTAGACGTTCTTCACGCGCTCGTACTCCATCAGGTCGGTGAAGCGTTCGCGCTGCACGCGCGTCATGTACAGGATGTCCGCTTCGGCGATGGTCTCCTCGGTGAAGTCCGTGTGCTCCACGTAGCGGATGCCGTGCTCGCGGCAGTATATCTTATATTCTTCGGGCATCTTCAGTTCGTCGGGGGCGATGAAGTGGAAGGTGGGGTTGAAGTGGCGCATGGCCATCAGCAGCGAGTGGACGGTGCGTCCGTATTTCAGGTCGCCCACCAGGAAGATGTTCAGGTTCTCCAGCGTGCCCTGCGTCTTGTAGATGGAGTAGAGGTCGAGCATCGTCTGCGAGGGGTGCTGGTTGGCGCCGTCGCCGGCGTTGACGATGGGCACGTCGGTCACCTCGCTGGCATAGCGGGCGGCTCCCTCCAGGTAGTGGCGCATCACGATGATGTCGGCATAGTTGCTCACCATCTTGATGGTATCCTTCAGCGTCTCGCCCTTCGACGAGCTGGTAGCCTTGGGGTCGCTGAAGCCGATGACGCGTGCGCCCAGGCGGTTGGCCGCCGTCTCGAAGCTGAGGCGTGTGCGCGTCGAGGGTTCGAAAAATAAGGTTGCCACGACCTTTCCGTCCAGCAGGTGGCGGTTGGGACGTTCTTCAAACTGCTTCGCCATTTCCAGCATGTAGAGTATTTTTTCCTTGCTGTGCTCGGCGATGGTCACTAAACTTCTGTTTTCCATATTGTTGTTGTTTCTTGTTAATTTTGAATAAGACAGGAGGCGGTTCGGGATAAAAATATCTGAAACGAGTTTCGATATTTGTTCTCCTCTCACCTTTCACTGCCTTTCGAGTGTGTAAAGGTAGGCAAAAACTGCGGTAGTTGGAAGCTTGTGCCCCGTTTTTTTTCCGTCCGCCGCCATTTTTCCTCCCGTCCCTACAAAGGTAGGCATCTCCCGCCGAAGCGCCAAAAATAGAGCCTCGCCGGCGTCTGAAAAGGTGTTAACGAAGCCGTCCTGTTGTGTTAATAAAACTAATGCATTGTTTCTCAGTCGGGAAAACGATGCTTTCGTGCGGGCGGGGCGGCGCGTTGTGGCGAGGCATCGAGCATCCTCTTTTCCGTCCGATTGTCACATTCGGGGAAAGGGTATGTCTGCTGAATCAGGATATGTGTCCGGAAAAGCAGGAAACTGTCTGCTTGTTCAGGAAACGGAGTGTCCGGCTGCTCGGGAAAACAGGCTGTTTGTGCCTGCCGAATGCTGTGGGAAGATGGATTTTTATTCACATTCGTTAACTTACATAATTACAAATTACAATTACAGTTAGGTCAATATCGTTTTTTGCTCGCTTCTCCCATGCCCCTTATATATATGTTTATTATATTATATATTATATATATAATTATAATATATATATAATATATAATATAATAAATTTATAATATACTATTTAATCTGATGGATGCGGAAACTCACTTTCGTCTAACTGTAATTGTAATTTGTAATTGTGTAAGTTAAAAAGTGTTTATCAGAAGGACTGCCGGACAGACATGCGTTTTCGGCCTTGGAAAGCCGCCAAAAAGTGCAAACACTCTTGTGTAATTGCGCCGGAAGTTGTATCTTTGCACGTTATTAAATCAAAGTAAAAACGAAACGCTGAACATGATAAAGAAAGTCATCATAACCCTCTGGATACTGCTGGCCGTCATGCTGCTGGCATGCGTGCTGGTGTTCACCTCCATCTCGAAAGGCTGGATAGGCTACATGCCGCCCGTCGAAGACCTGGAGAACCCTAACTACAAGTTTGCCACGCAGGTCTTCTCGGCCGACGGCAAGACGCTGGGCACCTATTCGTACAGCAAGGAAAACCGCGTCTACGTGGGCTATCAGGATCTGTCGCCCCACATCATCAACGCCCTCATCGCCACGGAAGACGTGCGCTTTGCCGAGCATTCGGGCATCGACGTCAAGGCCCTGTTCCGTGCCGTGGTGAAGCGCGGCCTCCTCTTCCAGAAGAACGCCGGCGGCGGCAGCACCATCACCCAGCAGCTGTCCAAACAGCTCTATTCGCCCAGTGCGGAGAGCACGTTGGAACGACTCTTCCAGAAGCCCATCGAGTGGGTCATCGCCGTCAAGCTGGAGCGCTACTACACGAAGGAGGAAATCCTGACGATGTACCTCAACAAGTTCGACTTCCTGAACAACGCCGTGGGCGTGAAGACCGCCGCCTATACCTACTTCAACTGCGACCCCAAGGACCTCAAGATTGAGGAGGCCGCCACGCTGGTGGGCATGTGCAAGAACCCCTCGCTCTTCAACCCCGTGCGCCGCAACGAGCGCACCCGCGGGCGCCGCAACGTGGTGCTCGACCAGATGCGCAAGGCCGGCTACCTGACCCGGGCGCAGTGCGACTCCCTGCAGGCCCTGCCCCTGAAGCTGAAGTACAACCGCGTGGACCACAAGGAAGGCCCCGCGCCCTACTTCCGCGAATACCTGCGCACGGTGCTGACGGCCAAGAAGCCCGACAAGTCCGACTACCGCGGCTGGCAGATGCAGAAGTTCTACGAAGACTCGCTCGACTGGGAGACGAACCCCCTCTACGGCTGGTGCGAGAAGAACGCCCGCAAGGACGGCAAGAAGTACAACCTCTATACCGACGGACTGAAGATATACACCACCATCGACTCGCGCATGCAGCAGTATGCCGAGGAGGCCGTGACCGAGCACCTCAAGGAGTTGCAGGGCTACTTCTTCAAGGAGAAGAAAGGCCGCAAGAAGGCTCCCTACAGCTTCCGCCTGACGCAGGAGCAGGTCGATGAAATCCTGTTGCGCAACATCCGCCAGACCGACCGCTACCGCCTGATGAAGAAGGGCGGCGCTTCGGAGAAGGAAATCATGAAGGCCTTCAACACCCCGCAGGAGATGTCGGTCTTCAGCTGGGCGGGCGAAGTGGACACCGTGCTCACGCCGCTCGACTCCATCCGCTACTACAAGCACTTCCTGCGCGCCGGCTTCATGTCGATGAACCCCCGCAACGGACACGTGCTGGCCTATGTGGGCGGCCCCAACTACCACTACTTCCAGTACGACATGGCCATGGTGGGCCGCCGTCAGATTGGTTCGACCATGAAGCCCTACGTCTACGCCCTGGCCATGGAGAACGGCTTCTCGCCCTGCGACGAGGCACGCCACGTGTCCTACACCCTGCTCGACGAGAACGGCATCCCCTGGACGCCCCGCAACGCCAACAACAAGCGCATCGGCGAGATGGTGACCCTGAAGTGGGGCCTGGCCAACTCCGACAACTGGATTACTGCCTACCTCATGAGCAAGCTCAACCCCTACGAACTGAAGCGCCTGGTGCAGACCTTCGGCGTGCGCAACCGCGAAATCGTGCCCAGCGTGTCGCTCTGCCTCGGCCCCTGTGAGATATCCGTCGCCGAGATGGTGAGCGCCTACACCGCCTTCCCCAACCGCGGCATCCGCGTGGCTCCGCTGCTCGTGACCCGCATCGAGGACAACGAGGGCAACGTGCTGGCCACCTTCTCGCCCGAGATGAACGAAGTCATCAGCACCTCCAGCGCCTACAAGATGCTCGTCATGCTGCGTGCCGTCATCAACGAAGGTACCGGCGGCCGTGTGCGCCGTCTGGGCGTCAAGGCCGACATGGGCGGCAAGACGGGTACCACCAACTACAACGCCGACGGCTGGTTCATGGGCTTCACCCCCTCGCTCGTATCGGGTTGCTGGGTGGGCGGCGAAGACCGCGACATCCACTTCGACACCATGCTCCACGGACAGGGAGCCTCCATGGCCCTGCCCATCTGGACGAAATACATGAACAAGGTCTATGCCGACAAGACGTTGGGTTACGACGAGACGGAGACCTTCCAACTGCCCGAGAACTACGATCCCTGCAAGGACAACGGCGAGGTGTACGAGGAGGTGGACGAACCGACGCCCGACATGGGGCTGGACGACCTGTTCAACTGACGTGCCGCGATGGAGTACCTGGTGAGCATCGGTAGCAACGAAGGCCGCCGTCAGAACATGCTTCTGGCGCGCAGGCGCTTGTCGGAACTCTTTGCCGACATCCGCTTCTCTTGCGAAGAAGAGACCGCTCCCTTGTACCTGCATCGTCCCTGCCGGTTCTCCAACCAGGTGGCCTGCTTCCATTCCGACCTCTGCGCCGACGAGGTGCGTGCCTGCTTGAAAGCCATCGAGCGCGAGGCAGGCCGTATGCCCGAGGACAAGTCGCGCGAGATTGTGCGGCTGGACATCGACCTCCTGTCGTGCGACGGCCGTGTGCTGAAGCCTGCCGATATGGAGCGCGGCTACGTTCGCCAGGGGCTGAAAGAACTAATGAATAATGGATAGTGGATAATTGGTTATGGATAATTTTCCATTTTCAATTCTCAATTTTCAATTCAAGAAATGATAGACAGAACTCTCCAACCCGAAATAAAAAAGCCTGAACACCTGAAGGTGCAGGCGCCCGAACGAATAACACTGCCCAATGGCGTCGCCCTCAATGTGCTCAACGCAGGCGATAACGAGGTGGTGCGCATCGACATCCTGATGGCAGGCGGCCGTTGGCATCAGAGCCAACCCTTGCAGGCACTGTTCACCAACCGCATGCTGCGCGAAGGCACACACCGCTATACTGCCGCCCAGATAGCCGAACGGCTGGATTACTATGGTGCGTGGCTCGACCTGTCGAGCGCATCGGAGCATGCCTTTGTCACCCTCTATTCGCTCAACAAATACCTGCCCCAGACGTTCGACGTGCTGGAGAGCCTGGTCAAGGAGCCGCTTTTCCCCGACGACGAGCTGGCCACGGTGGTGGAGAACAACGTCCAGCAGTTCAAGGTGAATATGCAGAAGGTGGACTTCCTGGCGCATCGCGGGTTGATGGAAAACCTCTATGGCGCAGGACATCCCAGCGGTCGGATGGTGGGCGAAGCCGACTATCGCCGCATCACGTCCGACGTGTTGCGTGATTTCTACAACCGCCACTACCATGCGGCCAACTGCTCGATATACGTGGCCGGCAAGGTGACGGACGACTGCTTGCGGCGGTTGGAAACCTGCTTTGGGACGGGGCATTTCGGCGCTTCTGTCCGTCAGACCGAGCGCGTGCATTTTGAACCTACTCCCGCAGACGTCCGCCGTGTGTTCGTCGAGCGCCCCGATGCCATGCAGAGTGCCGTCAGGATGGGCATGCTGACCATTCCCTGCCACCATCCCGACTATCAGAAACTGCGTGTGTTGGTCACTGTCTTTGGAGGATACTTCGGCAGTCGCCTGATGTCGAACATCCGTGAGGAGAAAGGCTACACCTATGGTATTTCCGCAGGACTTGTCTCCTGTCCGGGCAGCAGCGTGCTGTTCATCTCTTCCGAGACGGCCAACGAGTATGTGGAGCCCCTCATCGACGAAGTATATCGCGAGATGGACCGCCTTTGCCATGAGCCTGTGGGCAACGAAGAACTCTCCATGGTGAAGAACTACATGCTGGGCGAGCTGTGCCGCAACTACGAGTCGGCCTTCTCCCTGTCTGACGCCTGGATTTATCTTCAGACCTCCCGTCTGCCGGCTACTTACTTTGGAGAAGTGCAGGAAGCCATCAGTCAGGTGACGGCTGAGGAACTGCTTCATCTGGCACAAAAATATTTTTGCAAAGAGAATTTAAACGAAGTGGTATCGGGTAAAAAAATGTCCTAAAAAGCAATAGGGCATTTTCCGCTGTCGGGGATAAATTGTACCTTTGTGAGTTGAGTTGTATAAAAGTAAAGAGATTGTCAGCATGAAAATAAACTGTCTATATATAGCACTTGTATGCGCCTGTCTCTCCCAAGGGGCTGTGGCGCAGAGCGAAGGAGGCTTCTTCAGCAAGTTGAAAGGATCGCTTTCTTCGGAAGTAAAGATCGGTACCTATACCTTCAAGGACGGCTCTGTCTACAATGGCGAGATGAAAGGCCGCAAGCCGAGTGGAAAAGGAAAAACCGTATTCAAGTCGGGCGATACCTACGAGGGTGAGTACGAGAAAGGCAAGCGTCAGGGATATGGCGTCTATACCTTCTCTGACGGCGAACGCTACGAAGGACAATGGTATCAGGACCAGCAGCATGGAAAGGGTATCTACTATTTCCTGAACAACAACCGCTATGAAGGCATGTGGTATCAGGACTTCCAAAGCGGCGAGGGCACCATGTACTACTACAACGGCGACGTCTACGAAGGAAACTGGCAGAACGACAAGCGCGAAGGACAAGGTTCCTACACGTGGAAAAACGGTTCGAAGTACACAGGTTCGTGGAAGAACGACAAGAAGAACGGAACTGGAACCCTCGTATGGAACGACGGTAGCCGTTACGAAGGCCATTGGAAGGACGATTTCCGTAGTGGTGAAGGTACCTTCGAATATGCCAACGGCGATAAATATACGGGCGAATGGAAGGAAGACATGCAGCACGGAAAGGGTATCTATACCTTCCACACGGGCGACCGCTACGAAGGTTCCTACGTGCAGGGCGAGCGTACAGGCGAAGGCATCTACATCCATGCCAACGGCGACAAGTACGTGGGTGGTTTCATGAACGGCCGTCAGCATGGCAAGGGAACATTCACGTGGGCCAATGGTGCTGTCTACGACGGCGATTGGGCTGACAACGAACGAAACGGCTATGGTGTCTACAAGTGGAACAACGGCGACTCTTACGAGGGCGAATGGAAACACAATCAATTTGACGGGCAAGGGAAGCTGAAGATGGCGGACGGAACACGCTACGAAGGCGGATTTGTCAACGGATTGGAGGAAGGAAAAGGCATTCAGACGGACAAAGATGGAAATACGGCTGAAGGCGTCTTCAAGCAAGGCAAGAAAGACGGCCTCTTTGTAGAGAAAGACAAGAATGGTAAGTTGATCCGCCAGATAACCTACAAGATGGGACGTATTGCTCCCAACAACTGATCCTTAACGATAAGACAAAATAGAAAGGGCTGCATCCATACGATAGAAGAAGGATGCAGCCCTTTATTATTGTTGACTGTTCGTATCAGTTTAGATCAGATATTGTGAGCTGATAGATTCGTTGTTCACTACTCGTCTGATGGTTTCGGCAAACATGTCGGCGATGCTGAGCTGTTTTACTTTCGCACATTTCTTGGAGTAGGGGATACTGTCGGTAAATACCATCTCTGTCAGACCAGACTCTTGTACGCGGAACGAAGCAGGATCGGACATTACGCAATGGCTGGCAATGGCACGTACGGACTTGGCGCCTGCGGCCAGCATGATGTCGGCTGCTTTGGTGATGGTGCCTGCCGTGTCCACGATGTCGTCTACCAGGACAACGTTCTTGTCTTTTACGTCACCGATGATCTGCATGGAAGCAACCTCGTTGGCTTTCTCGCGCGACTTGTTGCAAAGTACCAGGGGCACACCCAGGTATTTGGAGAACGTGCTGGCACGCTTCGAACCTCCTACGTCGGGCGTAGCAATAACCAAGTCTTCCAGCTTGAGCGACTGGATGTAGGGCAAGAATACGGCCGATGCATACAGGTGGTCTACAGGAATGTCGAAGAAACCTTGGATCTGGTCAGCATGCAGGTCCATCGTGATCAGACGGTCGATACCGGCTACAGAGAGCAGGTCGGCTACCAGCTTGGCGCCGATGGAAACACGTGGCTTGTCTTTTCTGTCCTGACGGGCCCAGCCGAAGTAAGGCACAACGGCATTGATGGTCTTGGCAGATGCGCGCTTGGCAGCGTCAATCATCAGCAACAGTTCCATCAGGTTGTCCGAGTTGGGGAAAGTGGACTGAACCAGAAAAACATTTGCTCCGCGGATGGATTCCTCGTAAGAAACGGCGAACTCACCATCGGCAAAGTGGGTGATGTTCATTTGTCCCAGCGGGCAATTCAGGCTTGCGCAGATTTTCTCTGCAAGGTATCTCGAGTTTGTTCCTGAGAATACCAAAAAAGGTGCTTTTTCGCTCATTGTATTATTAATAGAAGTTACCTATTTTTGTTAAACTTCTGCAAAGGTAGGTATTTCTTGCCGATTTCCCCAAGACTTCTGTTACAAAAATGTAATGTGCCTTTTTTCCTTCCGATTGTCTCGAAGGATGGCTATTCCTTTGCCTGGCTTTGTGTAATGATAATAAACGTTTTTTCTTTGCTTTCCTGCAAGGTTATTATGGATTTTATTCGTAGCTTTGTTTCTATGCAGAAAAGAATGTTCGGACGACATAGGAAACTATCGGTGTGGAGCTGTTTGCTTGTGATGTGTGGGGTAATGGCTTCGTGTACAGGCATGGCTCCGCGTGCAGAAGTGCATCGGGTAGACTCGCTGAACCAGGCTGCATACAGCTTTCGTTACAAGAACCTCGATTCGCTGTACGAGGCGGCAGAGCAGGCGTCGCAAAGTGTTCGCTTCTATCGGTCGGGCAAAGCCGAAGCTTGCAACAATCTGGCTTTTCATGCCTTCATGCAGATGGATTACGAGAAGGCAGAAGAATTGTATTTGTCCGTCCGCGACCAGACGCAGAACGAGCTGGAGCTGCTGGTGGCCGATATCGGCCTGATGAGGGTCTATCAGCGTACGGCCATGAACAAGGAATTCTATGATTATCGCATCAGTGCCCTGCGTCGCCTGAACCGCATTGCCGAGGACGATGCGCTCTTTGCCGAAGGGCGTGGGCGCAAGCGGCTGGAATATGCCCGTGCGGAGTTCTACCTGGTGTCGGCTGTCTATTACTATTATCTGCAACAACGTTCCGAAGCGTTGGAATGCATCAGGCGTGTGCCCGAAGTGACCACTTTGGCGGCAGACACCAGCCAATGGCTCCAATATCATTACCTCCGTGGCATGGCAGGACTTGTGGACGGCCAGACGATGGAGGAGCGAAGTTTGCGTGAGTTTGATGAATTGTATGCCACCTGGCTGGGTGCGTCGCATACAGATTATCTTTATTTTGAAGCGGCAGGCATTCAGGGGCTGGCAGGGCTGATGGCTTCGCCCGAGTCCTATGAACTCTTCCGCACCCATCGGGGGCATGCCTTGGAGAGGTTTGGGCTGCCTGTAGACACGCTTCTTCCCATGCGATTGGGACAGCTTGCTCTACAGAAGTTTGCTCAGTATGGTGATATTTACCAGCTTGCAGGCACTTACGTGTCGATAGGGTGCTATCTGAACGAACATGGACGCTACGAGGAGGCGTTGGATACGTTGCAGGTAGCGCTTGACTATGTGAACAGGCATCACCAGCGCTATTGTCATGCAGAAGATAGCCTTGATTTTCTGAAAATGTTCGACCGTCGTGATGCCATCCCTGTAGAGCAGGGCTGGATGAAGCATAAGCTGAAGACTGTACCCGAATGGATCTCGCGCATCCGCGAACAGCTCAGTGTGTCCTATGCCGGGCTGGGCAGGAAGGAATGTTCGGATTATAACCGAAACATTTATCTGGACATCTTGGACGATACCCGTCAGGACAAAGAATTGGAAAGCCGCTACGAGGCTTTGGAGAAAGGCGTGCGTCAGCTGAACTTGTGGTCGCTGGTGGTAGTGACAGGTATCATAGCCGTGCTTGTCTTCTTCTGGTTCTTCAATCGGCGTTCGAAGGCACGCAACAAGGAACATCTACGACGATTGCAGCTCTTGCTGGATGTGGGCCAGAAGATAACCGCTTCTATCCCTACCGATGCCCAGGCAGAGGAGGAAGTGGCCGATGCCATCTGTCGTGCCATAGCCGACGATGTAGAGAAGCTTTTTGGTACAAAAGATTTCTGTATCGAAGATCGCAGGTTGGCGTTTCCGCATCTGCAAATGGGGCGCGATCAGATGGCTGCATGGAAGATACTGAACCCCTATGTGCAATGGGCGTTGGAGAATGGTATGGCTACCATTACCTTGGGCGACGAACGGCGTAGGCTGGAGAAACAACGCTACGTCTACGAGCGGCACATAGCCGACAACAAGCGGCGCAATCTGGAGAAGAAAGCCTGCCTGGCCATTGTCAATGGCATTTATCCTTATATAGACCGTTTGGCCAACGAGGCGGACAAGCTGACGCGCAAGGGTCTTGTCAGTCAGGTAGAAGTCCGAGCGGAGAAGTATCAGTACATGGACGAACTGGTGACGACCATCAATGAATACAATGACATCCTGGCCCTGTGGATCAAGATGAAGCAGGGAGCGCTGAGCCTCCATGTGGAGAACTTCGAACTCAACGACCTGTTTACGTTGTTGGGCAAAGGCAGACGTGTGTTCGAAATGCGCAGGCAGACGTTCGAGGTAGTGCCTACCGACGCTTGTGTGAAAGCCGATCGGGCACTGACCTTGTTTATGCTGAATACAATGGTAGAGAACGCACGCAAGTATACGCCGCAGGGAGGACACGTGAAAGTATATGCTGAAAGTTGTGGGGATTATGTGGAAATCTCGGTGGAGGATACAGGGCGTGGATTGTCGAAGGAAGATGTCCTCTGTCTGACCGAAGAAAAAATCTACGATCCGAAAGCCATTGGTATGAATGATGCCGACGACCGCGACGAGCTGAAGGAGAGCAAGGGCAGTGGTTTCGGATTGATGAACTGCAAGGGGATCATCGAAAAATATCGGAAAACGAATGCGCTTTTCAGCGTGTGCAAGTTTGGTGTTGAGAGCGAGCTGGGCAAGGGAAGCCGTTTCTACTTCCGCCTGCCTGTAGGGGCGAGGAAGGCACTGGCATTGCTTGTGATAGTGTTGTCAGCAGGGCTGGTATCGTGCGAGGGAGGAAATACGCAGGCAGGGACGAAGCAGGCGGTTGATTCATTGTCGGTCGTTGGGCAGGACTCTCTGTCGCAAATCGAGGATGGGGCCTACGACGAGCTGTTACTGTGGGCGTCAGACTATGCCAATGCGGCCTACTATAGCAACATCGACCGCCAATACGAGCAGACGTTGGCGTATGTCGATTCCGCCATGTGGTGCCTGAACGAGCATGCCGACAGATATGGCGATGGGCGTGTCGACGCGCCGATGACATTGGAGGGCGAGGGCAGTGCGGCAGAGTTGCAATGGTGGAATGCCTGGTTTGATACGGACTACCATGTGATATTGGACATTCGCAACGAGGCGGCGGTGGCCTTTATGGCGTTGAAGCGCTGGGATGCCTATCGGTATAACAACGATGCCTATACTGCCCTCTACAAATTGCTGGGTGAGGACCAGTCGCTGGAAGACTATTGCCGCCAGTTGGAGCGATCGGCCAGCAACCGCATGGTAGGCATTTGGCTGACGGTCTTTCTTTTCTTCGTTTTGGCGTTGGGGTATTATTTCCTTTACTTCCGCAAGCGGTTGGTCGATCGTTGGAACTTGGAGCAGGTGCTCGAGATAGACAGCCTGGTGTTCAAAGCCTCGCGCATGACTCCTCGTGAGGCAGGAAGCGAGGAAGAAGGCTTGGAGTTGATTCCCCAGCGGATTGTGGATGAAACTTTTCATGCCGTCAACGAACTTGTCGGCATCGACCGTTTGGGCATTGCGATCTATAATGAAGATGCGCGTCATTGGGATTATGCATGTAGCCCTCGTGGGGCAAGAGGCGACGAAAGCATAGAGATACGACTGATAAAACAGTGCTTTGAGGAGCAGAAAACACTGTTTTCCTCAAGCACACAAATGCTGCCGCTGATGGTGGAGGCAGGAGGGGCCAAGCGCTGTATCGGCGTTCTGCATTTGGAGCGCAGGCAGGGCATGGAGCAGGAAAGCGACCAATTGCTGCTGGAACTGATGGCGCGCTATTTGTCCATCGTGCTTTTCAATGCAGTGGTAAAATTGGCTACCAAATACCGCGATATCGAGCTGGCGGAGGACGAGGCGCGGAGAGCTTCCTATGAAGACAGCCAGCTGCATGTGCAAAATATGGTGCTGGACAACTGCCTGTCTACCATCAAGCACGAGACGCTCTACTATCCGAATAGGATAAAACAGTTGGTCGGAAGGCTCCGTTCGCAGACCTTGGATGCAGCTAGCGAAGAAGAAACCGTCAAAGATATCAAGGAATTGGTCGAATACTATCGAGGCATATTTACGTTGCTCAGTTCCTGCGCTTCGCGCCAGTTGGAAGAGGTGACTTTCCGACGGATGGTCATCCCTGTGGCAGAACTTCTAAAGTCGGCTGAAAAATACTTTCGTAAGGCAGTGAAAGATAGTCGGGCTTCAGTCACGCTGACCATAGAGGGCGAGGCAGAAGGGCAGGTAGTGGGCGATGTCCATCAGTTGCATTTTCTGTTCGAAAACCTGATAGACGAAGCATTGTCAGTGCCTGCGAGTGGAGAATTGCGTCTTCAGGCAAGTGCGGATGGCAAGTTTGTCCGCTTCTGCTTTACAGATACCCGACGTGGGAAGACGCAGGACGAATTGAACCATTTGTTCTATCCGAACCTGGAGCGGATGACTTCTGGCAAGGATGGGCGCTTGCAAGGGACGGAATACCTGATATGCAAGCAGATTGTTCGCGACCATGACGAATATGCAGGGCGGCGTGGCTGTCGCATCAATGCGGAGCCTGCCCGAGATGGTCGGGGATTTACGCTCTATTTTACAGTACCTTGCAAATAGGAAAAAGAAAATAAGGAATTTATAAAAACGATAGATACGATGAAATATAAAGTAATCATAGTAGAAGATGTAAAATTGGAGTTGAAGGGAACGGAAGAAATTTTCCGCCATGAGATTCCTGATGCGGAGGTGATCGGCACCGCCATGACAGAACAGGAATTTTGGCCGCTGATGGAAAAGGAACTGCCCGATCTGGTATTGCTCGATTTGGGGCTGGGAGGTTCCACAACAATCGGGGTTGATATCTGTCGAAACATCTTTCGCAAGTATCCGGGCGTGCATGTATTGATATTCACAGGTGAAATCTTGAATGAAAAGTTGTGGGTGGATGTACTGGATGCAGGAGCCGATGGAATCATCCTGAAGACTGGCGAACTGCTGACAAAAACAGACGTGCAGGCGGTAATGGACGGTAAGAAACTGGTTTTCAATTATCCCATTCTGGAGAAGATCGTAGAGCGATTCCGCCGTTCGGTACTGAACGAGGCCAAACGTCAGGAGGCCATCATCAGCTACGACATTGACGAGTATGACGAACGTTTTTTGCGACATCTGGCATTAGGCTACACAAAAGAGATGATTGCCAATCTGAAGGGAATGCCGTTTGGCGTGAAGTCGTTGGAGAAGCGTCAGAACGATTTGGTAGGTCGCCTTTTCCCACACAACGAAGGAGGGAGCGTGAATGCTACCCGTCTGGTTGTACGTGCCTTGGAGTTGAGGATACTTGATATAGACAATTTGGAAGCGGATGAAGAGTAAGCGATACATCTGGCACCCAGCTACCGTATTCTTTCTGTTGGCATGTCTGGTCGTGTTTTTGTCATGGATTTCAGAAGTCTATGGCATGAACATTGTGCGCTCAGAAACGGGAGAGGTCATTCGTGTCCGAAGTCTGCTGAGTCCCGAAGGTTTGCGCTGGCTTTTGCGCCATGTCGTAGAGAATTATGTGGAGTTCAGGGCATTGGGACCAGTCCTGCTGGTTGTGGCTGGCGTAAGTGTATGCTTGCATTCAGGTTTGGCGGATGCGTGTATGCGGAAATGGGGATGGTCTTATTGCCATCGGACAAGCGAATGCCGCCAATTGTCACGCAAAGAGCGGAGGGCTCTACAGAATTCCATCTTGGTAGGGATTGTCTATTGGATCATTGTATTGTTTGCAACCTTCTCTCCGTGGGCGGTATTGCGTGGCATTGATGGGGGATTGGTTCGTTCCCCCTTTGTAGATGGCTTTTCGTTCTTGTTTGCAATGGGAGCGGTATTGATGGGGACGTGTTATGGCTTTATCAGCGGCCGTTATCGGCGTGACTATGATGTCGTGAATGGGATGTTGTACCTGTCTCGATTCATGGTTCTCTATCTGGTCGTCTGCTTTTTCGCCTCTCAGATGTTCGCTTGCTTGGATTATTCTCGTTTGGATACTTGTATCAGCGGATGGATACTGGCCAACTGGGGGTGGCAAGGACAGCAGATTGTGTCCTTTTTGATACAATATATCCCCTTATTGGTTGTCTGCTGGTACTATTTCAGCAGGGACAAACAATGAATTTTATGTTTTCTCTGAAGTTTTACTCCTATTTTTTTGCAGTTTCGACAAAAAGAACTACCTTTGCACCGCAATTAAGGCTGGTTCCGTAGCTCAGCTGGATAGAGCAACGCCCTTCTAAGGCGTGGGTCTTGCGTTCGAATCGCAACGGAATCACAAAGAAGGAAGTTCTTAAAAGTGTTGATTATCATGCTTTTATGCTTCCTTTTTTTCGTTCTATATTCCTACCGCCTGATTAAAAAAAAGATTTTTATGTCCATTTTTGGACACAATCACTTGTCTAAAACTTGTCTTTCTTTTAATCGTCATGGCAACTCTCAAACTTTCTATATTAAAATATAAGGTGCTTAAGAATGGTAAGCATAAAATACGTGTTGCTGTATGCCATCATCAAGACACGTGTTATATACCAACAAAGATTGAGCTTGACTCTACATCCCAATTCAAGAACGGCCAAGTTGTAAAAAGGCCAGATGCTGCTGTTCTCAATACTAAATTGAGGAACCTACTAAACTCTTATCAAGAAAAGCTTGACAAGATAGAGAACATTTCCATTTATGACTGCAAGCAGTTAAGGCAATTACTATTGAATTCAACAACGGCTAAAGAGGAAGCTACCTTTCAAGCAGTGTGCCGAAAATATATCTCTGAGCTGGAAGAGGAGGGTAGGAATAGTTACGCCACTCTGCTGGAAAGAAACAGCCGGTATTTTACAGAGTTCACCAAAGGGGACATTCTTCTTTCAGATATAACACCTGTCCTAATTGAGGGGTATTCCAGGTTTCTGAAGGTCAAGAAGGGAGTAGGGGACACTACCCTTGGGATGATGATGTCCAGAACACGAACCATCATCAACAGAGGCGTGAAGCAGCAATTAGTAAAGTACGACGTCCATCCATTCCTGAATTATTCTATCTCGGCACCCAACATTCGGGAAGTGGATTTGCCCATTGAGGTATTCAACAAAATACGTCTGGCCCATCCGAAAGAGAAAAAGCTTCGGGTGGCGCACGACTTGTTCTGTCTCTCTTTCTACCTCGGAGGGATAAACCTCATAGATCTACTGCAAATCAATTTCAAGAACGTGGAAGTACTGGAGTACATCAGAACAAAATCACGGAACACAACGCATGGCACAAGGACAATCAGCTTCAGCATTCCTTCACAGGCAAGAGATATCATAAATCTGTGGATGAACAAAAACACCGGAAGGCTCGACTTTGGGTATAAATTCTCATATCCAAACTTCTCACGGTACTTAACTCGTTCACTTGCTTCTTTGGCCAAGGAGTTGGGGATTACTGAGAAGGTTGTCTATTACTCGGCCAGAAAGTCTTTCGCCCAGTACGCCTCGGAAATAGGCATCCCTGACGGGATAATAGACTACTGCTTGGGCCACTCGGACAAATCCAAAGGGGTGATAAGGTATTACACCAAAGTCCGGCAGAAACAGGCGGACATGGCCATTGCTCGTGTGATAGATTACGTGAACAACCCTGAGAAGTATAAGGAATATATTGAACTGAGGTCTGATATTATGCTGATGAGAGGATAATTTGTCCGACACTTCTTTACTTGTTTTGTGTATGCGGCAATGAAGCCGCTACATAAAATCAATATAAGATGCAACAAATTATCAAAAATTGTCCATGCTCATTGCAAGTATGGATTGGAGCAGGTGAACCTGTTCTGGAAGAGGATGGTCTTTACTTCTCCCGCAAGGATGAAGTAAGGGAGTATTTAAACAGGAAACTCCAAAAGTTCAAAGGTGAGATGGTGGAGTGCTACGTTTATCAATTCTACAATGGTAAACCGCGTGAGATACCAGTGTGCTTTAGGGTGAAGTAGACTGAGATTAAAATGAAATCCCCGACTACCATTAAGCAGCCGGGGATACATTTGTTAGTTTTTAGCCATAACCTCTGTTATTGCACGACGAAGATACTACTTTTTTCGAGACTTGTATATCATCCAGCCGACAATTATCAGAGCAAAAGCGATGATAATCCCGAATGCCCATCCGCCCAGCTCCAGCTTCATCTGTTGCCAGCGGGTGAGCTCCTTCTCTACCGGATACGGTACCTTCACCTCCTTGGTAACCGTCACCTCTTTAGACGGAAGGTAGATGGTATCCTGTTGCGTCCGCATCTTCGCCAGTAGATTGCCGAGGCTGTCAATAGCCAGCTGGGCCTGTGCATTCTTGCTGTTGGCGATATCAAGCCAAGACAGGACTACCTTTCCATTCTCATCACACTCCAGTAGTGCCCGAATAGTAGCGCTGTCAGGTGGCAACTGAACTTCAACCAGCTTCTCTACGACTATACTATCTACGCTACTTTCGACTGGTACGTATTTCACGCTCCGACATGAACATATTGTTGACATCAGAAATATGATGCACACCCATTTTCGTGAACTTACGAAAATGTTCCTGAATGTATTTAGTCCCCGTATCATACGCTCAAGTATTCGCATATCCCATCGACATGCAATTCGACAATAGCCTTCTTTCCTTCCTCGGAAAGCAGGTAGTCCACATCATCCTTGTTGTCCTGAAAAAGGTTTTCAGTGAGTACTGCCGGGCACTTGGTGTGCTTGAGTATGTACAGGTGCCCTTCCTTGTCAGGATCACCGTCTGTCTCGTCCTTGCGCAATTTGAAGCCTTCCCGTTCGGCTGCATTATACAGGCAGGTTGCCAGCTTGTCCGCTTTTGTCTGTCTGACACTGGTCCACGCCTCCCAGCCTCGGGCACTCATCCACTCCGCTCCACTTCCTGCAGCATTGCAGTGGATAGAAACAAGGATGGCTTCACTGGCCTTGTATTCGTTCACCCGCTTGCACCGCTCGGCCAGCGGCACATCTACTTCTTCTCGCACGATACGTTCCGCATCGAGGCCACGCTTGCGGAGTTCATGCACTACACGTTCTGCAATTTCACGGGTATAGGCATATTCCATCAGCCTACCGTCCGGTGAACGCTTTCCGGCGGTATTACTCCCGTGACCGTTATCAATCAGTATTTTCATAATTCATTTCTTTTAGTTAATTTTGCAGCGATATACTCTCCCTAGATCCGGATGAGTATGCTTCCAAGCTAAGGGATTATCCGCAAGGATAGTCCCTTTATTTTTTCTCCTCCTTAATCATCTTGATTATTTTCTCGGCATCCTCGGTCGTGAGGCACTTCACTATCTTGGCAGCCACATCAGCCACTTCAGCTGCATGACTACGTTTCCGGCGTAGATTCTCGACCACAGAAAAGCCTTCGACAAATAAGACACCTGCAGTGCCGATGATGGCACCGTAAGGCAGATTGTACCAAGGGAAGCACAGCCCAAGGATGTCAATTAACACGAAGATGATTATCAGCCTGAAGTAATCAACAATCTTCACGCCAGTCTTGCGAAGTGGCTTGCTGCGGATTTTTTCCTTGTTGGCTCTGGCAGCATCTATACCTGTCCACATGTCCATCAAACATGCAATACAGATTAGCATGGAACAGATAAAAATGATGGTAACACCTCCTCGGATATCTTGTACGATAAATTTCAAGTACTCTTCCATGTTATAATGAAATTAATAGTGCCACATATGTAGCCAATAAGGCCGTTATCTCTACCCAGAACATTGGCTTCGTCATAAGGAATGCCGAAACCGCATTCCCTTTCCAATGCTTCTTCATCGCCCAGACCGTATTAGCCAGATAAACCGCCCATACCAACAGCATCCACGGGCAGGTTAATCCGACCCACACTTGTGAGAACAGAATGCAGAGAATGGCGCCTGTAATATGTATCGGCCGGTCAATTCCCTCCCTGAAATTGGGAGCGATGCCAATCAACAGCATACCCAGGCAGGCTAAGAAGGCCGTGAACTGGTAGCAGTCAGGGGTTGCCTCCAGAATGGCCGGCATCAGCAGACCGGCAGTCAACCACATAGTCGCTCCGAACCACATTTTATGCTCCAGCTTGTAGAAGGTTGCACTGATGGAGGCTGGTACACCTCCGAATTTGATGCACACCGCAGCCGTATAGGCTGCAATGCACAAGGCGGATAAGATAATCAACGTCGTCATGATTCCTTTGTTTGAAGATTTAGCTTCTCGGGATACCCCGTCGTATAATCGTAGCTCTCTATTTCCTCTATTGTATTCAGCTTCGATACTTCATCCTTATGTTGTGCGGTGGTGTTGTAGCACTCCAATGCATACAGCTCAAGCGCGGAAAGCATCTGTATTGCTGTGTCGCATGGAATGGTGTAGCTGTTTCCTGAGAACCACAGCGTAGTGGTTTCGTGTCCGGCGGATTTCTCTATCTGTGTAGAGTTCATAAGACCGACACGTGTAGACTTGTCAAGCCATACGGTATCTCCATCGAGGACAAACGAATTTACATTATCCGACTTGTCGTACGCCTCAATCTCAGCCAGTACCTTGGCCTTCACCTCGTCCACACGGTTCTTATACGTGCCGTCCAGACAGCCGCGTATCCAGTCCACGAGGATGTCGTAGTCTTTTACTGAGGCATCTTCGGAATTAATTCGCCTCTTCCGCTCGATTTCTTCGGACAATGCTGTGTAATCCTGCGATTTCATCAGCCCGTAAGCATTCATCACTCCCGCCACTACGGCCTTATCGAGGCTGTACGGCTTCTGCACCCGCACGGAGAAGGCTTCGGTCACGTCCTGCTCCGAACCATCTTCGTTAACACTCTTCACGGCCTTATGTCCAATGAACACAGTCACGTATCTACCCTCGTCCATGGATTGGATTTTTCCGTCTTTCCAAACGGTTTTGCTGCTGTTGTAGTCTTCTTCCATAGTGGAAGGCACTACCTGATAATTGATTGATTTCATACTTCAATATACGTTAATTGGTTTGTTGAGTTCTTGAAGATATACCCGCACTGGTTTTCGATTTCCACCTCTTCCAGCGGAAGGACGGCTTGTTTGCCGTACGCTCGTTCGCAAGCCTGTATGAACTGAATAATACCTTGGTAATTGCCGTGAAATTCACGGGCAAGGATTTTTCCGGTTTTCTCGCCTTCTACTACTTCTTCGATGCCGACAAGGCACTTGATCCAGTTGGCTTCACGCTGCGAATTGTACCTTAGCTCGTAGTCATAGATTGTGATTGACATGCCTAACAGGTCTTTGATTTCGACATGTCTGGCATCCATCTTACGGTCTATCCGTATCTTCTGTGTCAATGCGGGTAACTTCATCTTGTTTTCTATGTATCGCATCAGCGCATAGTTGTCGGCGTGCTTCATCAGGCCATAATAGGATGCCCACGACTTGTCTGAACGGCATTTCCTCGCTCGTCGCAGGGTAGCTTTCCGCACAGATACGTAGCCTTTGTCGTGTCCGCAAACTACCCTGCCTTGGTTCCGATGAAAAACGTACCCGCAGAAGTCGCACGGATTGGACAAAGGTCGCACTTGTGCACTTCCCCTCTTGGCACGCATTCCCAATCTGTACCACCACCAGTTCCTGATGCGCCACTTGGCGGCTTGCGCCTCTTCTTTCATGGCGAACGGGAGGAAGTTGTCGTCGGCATAGCGGACGCTTACAGGCGATATCGACTTCACGAAATAGTCGAACTCGAGCATGACGATGTGGTGGACGAAGGGGCTGGTCGGTGTTCCGATGGGGAGTTTCCCTTTTACGAAACACACATCGACGGCATAGTCAACCAGCCAAGAGTCGGCCACCATTTGCTTCAACGCTCTTCGGAATACCTTAGGAGTAATATGCTCGTAGCATTTCCGCTGGTCGATAACGAGGCAGTAATGAAGGTCTCTTCGGTCGTAATAGATATGCTTCAGCCGGTGGACGACGGAACGCGAGTGTCTCTTCGACGTAATCCCGCATGTGGGTTTGCAGTTCAGGCCGTTCAGGTTGTCTTTCCGGGAATAGTGTGGCTCCAACAGGTTCAGCAAAAGGTGCTGGTAGATGCGTGTCTCCAGCGACGGGCTAAGGATGTTACGCACCTTGCCGTTGTTGTTGACCTTCACGATGCTCCGGTAGGACAGGCGTTCTTTCCAGCTTCCGTCCTTCAGCGCAAGGAACAGGCTTATGCAGCGGTTGTCGAAGTCTTTTTTGAAGGCTTTGACATCGCGCTTGGAGCCGTGTTTGCGGAAGGCTCTGTAGGCTGCCGACTGCATATCGCTGATGCTTAGGTTAATATTTATGTTATCAATTCTCTTCATATTGTTTGCAAGCCGGGCTTGCATGACAGTGTGGGTACCACCGTCACCCGCACTCCTTACTGCGGGCTTGTCTTATATATTCGTCATTCCAAGACACGGCGAAGCGGTTCTCGAAGTTTTATTGTTCCTGTTTGGGCAGACCCGCCATTGTTGCGATTGGCATTCGTAACGGCATTATTCGCAGTGAAGGTACGAGGCGAGCAAGTGCTGCTGAACGCATTACCGCGAGAACGGCAGGCCGTCCGCTTCACCGTTTTTTCAACCCTCCTTTCCCGTTTCGGAGGTCTCGGTCCTCATGCCGGACTTGACGGGAGACGAAAGGATTTCTGCGGGGCTTGCAGCCCCTTTATTCCGCTTGCAGCGGGCTGCGCCTACTCAATCAAGGCTTGGGCAGACCCGCCAGTGGCGCGATAGGCAGCCGTAACGGCATGATTCGCAAGCAAGTAACGAGGCGAGCAATTGCTGTAGTTCGCAGCACCGCGAGAACGGCAGGCCAAACGCACACGCTGGTTAAGTGTCGTACTCCAATAGTTGTTGTCCCATACATACAGACATTCCCCGGTGGATATGCTTCCGCCTTTCTCGATTTTCCATGGTGCATAAGGCAACCTGCGAAGAGCGTAACCGTCACCAAGATTGGTTCCCTCGCCTATCATCAGGTATTGGCTTTCAAAGTCAAAGACACCAAGTTCAGTTTTGGACGAACTTTTTTCGGTGTGCCATTGCAGCTGGTCGGGTTGCAGATAAAACTTGACAGGATTGCCCGTACTTGCACTGGTAGGATAAAGGCAGGTACCAACCTGCTCATAACCGCCGCCACAATACATGAATATGTCTCCTGAAAGATTTACTCCGGAATAGAGCGACATGCGCAGGTTGACTTCTACATCCCAGCTTTGTTCAGTGCCATCGGAAGTATAGGCCGTAAAGGTCTGTGACATGACTTTATATACACGCACATTCATGCTGGCCGTACCGTCCGTACCGGGAACACTGACATAACGGTACTTGTATCCGTAAAACTCAAATTCAGTGTCTTCTGGAACGCCTGTCTCCACGGCAAAGCTGAAGGCCATCTGGCTTTCCATGCAGGCTTCTTTGGGGTATTCCGAATTTATCAAATTATAGAAGTGAGTACGGTTACCGGTTGCGTTGTAATAGATATCTTTCTGGTCGCTCCATTTTGCGTACGTCCATGTTTCTGTACCGTTTTTTTTGAACCTGACACCACCGTTTACCAGCCAATTCTCTTCATTGGCACAAGAGTCGTTGGACGATATCCCGCTGCCGAACATGTTGGCGTTATGCAGGTATTTGGTGCCGTAAAGCACCTCAAGCTCCGTAATTAACGTGTTCAAGGCATGATAGCCGCCTTCTGCAAACGGATAAGGGGCGTTGGCGTCCGCATTGTTCGAGCGGGCGTAGGTCATGTTGTTAATCTGTTGCATGTCGTTGACACGAGGATAGGTCTTTTCCTGGTCGTAGAACATGGTACACAGGTTGTTCTGGCCTTTTCCTGACTGGCAGTTGCCTTCACCCTTATACAGATACAGGAAGTTTCGTGTCTTCTTGTTCACCGTACATGCCGGGCCGGGGCCGATGGCGGTCGGTACAAGAGGGTACTTGCTCACGTCAATTCCGTCCCACACAACTGGATTGGTGAATATGCCTTTCCATGCCTTGCCGCTCTCGCCGATTACGTTGTCAAGCAGATACACGGTGTCAGTACGGGCAATACCGATGGTGTATTTGGTCTCGGTGGTTTCCCACGGGCGGAGCACGCGAACTTCGGTACCCTCCGAGTTGTAGAGCTTGGCCATGCCGTGCTCATTGTAGAACGCCTCGGCATCGAACGCACCGGCATCGCAGTATTTCTGCTGCTGCGCTTCGTCCAGATACAGCTCGACGTCGCACTCCGCACGCTGCGCCTCGGTAATGCCGACGGTCGGCGCAAAGCTGCCGTCCGCAAACCGCAGCAGGTTGTTGCGCATCAGCTTGCCGACAGGCTTCGTGGTCTGACGGGTGTTGTCGGTGGTATCAAGCAGATAGAAGTCGTACTTCATCAGGATGTCTTTTGTCCCTCGGAAGAAAGACACGCTTTCAGGTGCCAGCTCGTCGGGGTCCCAGCCGGCAACGGCATAAGGTGACTGGGACAGCTTCAACTGCTCCACATCTTCGGATAGCCCTTCAAGGCTCTGCTTCGTTGCATAGGTACCAGCCGCCTCGGTCTTGGTGAGCTGGTCGGCGGTTGCCTGTGTGATTGCTTCTTCCACTTCTGTTTTGGTCGCAAGGCCGCTGATGTCGGGAATGTCGGACTTCTTGGCGAACTTGTCTGTTTTTACCTTCTTGTTGTTTCCTCCGCTATCCACAACAGGGATATATTCTTGTCCGCTTACTTCACTCAGTTCGGACATCTGGCTGATTTTCTGTCCTTGTATATCCATATACGCTAAAAATTATAATATGATTTCAACTTACTTTCAATGCTCTCTTCCAACTGGATATATTGTTGGTTTTCTCCCATCAATATTCCTCCATTCTCTAGAAGGATAGCATTATATATACCTTCAACAGGAAATGGGTCTGATGCTTCTCCATGGCGCAAATTTCCAATCCGAGGAATCCTCTCAGCACCCAACCTGACTTGTTCCAGTTTTACTTGTTCGATACCAATCAGGTCCATGGTCATTCCCCCGAAACTATGTATGCGTTTATCACTTCGCACAAGCTGACGATTTCTACCGTGACACCTGAAGGAATGTCTATTTGGAATATCATATTCCTTGATGCTTCGTAACTTGTCCAGTTTCTCACGGGTACTGGGTTCATACCGTCGATGTATGCGTACACGGTAAGCTGGCCGATATTATTCTCGGCTTTGTATTCTCTCTCCAGCTGGACAACCGTTGTCCCGGCAGATACAAAACTGGCCTTGTATTTGCTGCCTTCCTGCGTGAAATTTAATTTTTGATTTGCCATAACTATAACATTTTTGTTGATTATATTTTAATAAATAACCCAACTTCGAAAATTATTCGGTATTGACCTACTGACAATACAATGATCATCCGTGCAAGTTGCGATGCAGGTTATTGGAACTAAGATGTTGAAGATTTAGCTTCCTGCCTTCAAGTGATTCAGGTGTTCCATTATGGGTTATTGCCCATTGAACCTAAATATCATTACCTATTCATATCTTTCGCATTTCTTACTGTATATTAATTTCCTATATCGTATATAGCTACTTTTCTTATAGAATCCGTGCCGTTTCCTAAAATATACATTTCTTCGGATTCACTATCTAAAACAGAAGTATATGGAAACGAACCTTCTATTTTACACTTAAGAATATTAAAATCACAATTAACTGTAGATCTATAAGCAGTAGATATTATATTGTTTTCAAATTTAACGCCATTTTTAGATGTGCCATAACAATAAAAATTTGAATCAGGATATAAAAAATTACCTGTAATATCTCCCATAACATGATTATGGCTTTCTTGCTCCCAATTTTGTATTCCTACTTGTAATCGCGCATTATTTAATAACAAATTATTTTTAACAAGTCCGCAAATATTACTTATTAAGAAAGAACCCCCTTCGACTTTATTATTCCTTATGTCAGCAAAAGTAGAACTATAGCAAAAAATAAAAGTACTTGCACTATTTATAATATTATTTACAATACAAAAGGATGTAATTGGAAGTATTCCTTTTATAACTAAAAGAACACAACCTTCTTTGTTACCAGGTTGAAATGAGTTAAAACTTGTCGGTATATTTACTGT
Organism: Caecibacteroides pullorum; assembly: GCF_019239235.1. Classification (GTDB taxonomy): domain Bacteria; phylum Bacteroidota; class Bacteroidia; order Bacteroidales; family Bacteroidaceae; genus Bacteroides; species Bacteroides pullorum. Next base: position 156,116 of record NZ_JAAZTS010000002.1, read on the forward strand.
ATTATTTTTTGCAAATCCTAATACAGAGGCATCTTGCGAATTTTGAAGGTCACTTGTACTTTTAGATAAAGCATATGAAAATAAATAAAAATAAACATGATCGGCCGATGTATCTGTTGAAGGGCTCCTAGAATCTACTATATTGTGCACTGTCTGACAATATACAGCCATTAATACATTCTTAAAATCAAAATTAGCTTCATTATTATACTCATCAACCATTTTATATATGTATCCCTTACAATTATCATCTACGGGATAATTAGTATCATTATCAAAACAATAATATATTGTCCAAGCATCTAATTTTGAATTATTAAAATAGCTGTCATCTTTATTTTTTGATGCTTTAGCTAAAGCATCGAATGAATTTGTGCTATTTGCTGTAACAGTCAAATCAAATCTATGATTTGCTGATTTAACTCTAGGAATTTCAGCATATAGACCTATTGAAACATTTTTAATTATTGTTTCATAATCTGTTATTTTATATTTTTGACCGGGTACTAAACCCGAAGAATCCTTGAGTGCTTTCAATTCAGAGTATGTTATCTCTATTGGTTCAACAACAGAAGAACCTCCCAAATTATAAACTTGGCCGTTTACAGATACTTTTTTAATTATTTCCATAATCTTATTTTTATTAATTAGTAAATTCAAAAATCAACGTATCTTCTTCAACCCTAGTTTCATTATCTGTTATAACAAGAGTTCCATCAGTTACATTTGCATCAATCAAACTAGTAAATACAAGTCTATCTCCAACAACATGAACTTTAGTTCCTGTATAAATGTTAGAAAGCAACGCTGTTATCTCATCTACGGTTGTTTCGACAGTATTAATCCTGTCATTCAAGCTGTCTATTTTTGCAGATAACGGTATCAATGCGTTAGACACAATCTCTTCTACTTGTTCTTTTGAGATAGAAGCTTGCAGGCCAGGAATTTTGACTGATCCATCTTCAAATACTGATACCGCGTTTTTCCGATTTGTATCCGATGTTCCAATTCCTATACTAAATACAATCTTCTTGCCATCTATTTCAGACAAATTAAATTTGCCGAACGCCGTTTCATAATTATTTGATATAGAAAGATTATAACCGTGAGCGAAAGAGTAGTTACCTGAATGCACTATACAATTCGCGCCACCAACATGGACGGCATAAAGCAAACTAGCTACTTTATTTCCGATGCCTTCAACATGAGGAGCATAAATCTTACTGTCCTGCCCATGCCCGGGTATCATATCGCCGGCAACATTATTATAACCTTCGACATGTCCGGCTTTATCACATACAACGTTATTTATTCCTTCCGCATGTGTGCTTAATCCTAAAGCTCCGTGAAAAATATAATTCCCTAACTTTTCAGAATCGAGTTGAAAATAGTAACTTCCATCTTCACCGTAAGGATAAACCTGAGTCGTAAAGTTTCCTAGAAAATCTCTAATTTTCTCTACGTCGTTCAGAATTACAGAACTTTCCTCTCCAACATCCCAATCTGCTTCTGTAGATCCTTCTACGTGTGAACTAGGACCTATCCCAATAGTGTAAATTCCTTCTACATGCGCTTGTGAGGCCATAGCCCAAGTTTCTCTTCCTTCAGCATGAGCATCAGCCGCGTATACCGATGTTTTATAACCTTCTGCATGTGCTCGTGGACCTGCGGCTGTTGTTTCCCGTCCTTCCGCATGAGCATACGGTCCGTCTGCTTTATTGTTAATATAGTCATTAAAATATTCCGCGCCCGGATAATTTGGATTACCTTTGCCGACACCATTTCCACTTCCACTTATCTCTCCCCAAACAGCTTTCCCATCTTTTATATCATATAGTTGGTAAAACTTATATCCTTTTTCAGATATTGTATCCGGAACTCTGCAAAGCTGGCCAACAAAAAACATATAAAGATTATTATCGCTGTCTGTCCATGTCAATGTAGCATCTGTAGGAATGCTGTCGATTGTAGGAACTGTGTACTCCAAATGATGGTGTCCTACTACGTTTCCTACAAATACCCCTTCTACTTCTTCTTTTGTAAGTACGAAAGAATCATTAACGGCCTGCCCTGTCGATATATAATCTCCTGTTAAATCATCCCAAACCCACCATATCATATCTCGTATAATAGGGCTTCTTCCTCGGGCTGAGATACCTGTGTCTATGTATTCCTTATTTACTGCATCCCATATCAGCCATGTATAATTTTCAGAAACCTTGCAAGGATGCGTTTTAAGCTCTTCTGCTATAGTAACTGCTGGCTCTTGTAGCTTAGAAACAGTTATCAACATAGCCCATTCGTCGTTATCAGAATAACGGTATTCAATACCGTTATCTCCCAAGCGCAATTGAACTGATCCGGCGGATACTCCTGTTGATACTCCTCCAATGTACCAAATACCTTCTTTTATCTCCGGTTTTATGTGGTCTGTAAGTATTGTTCTTAACAAAGAAATAGTTATTGAAGCATCAGAACCCGTTCCGCCCTTCGACATCAAAACCCTATCATTGTCTGAAACGCTAGAGTAAGGCTGAAAATCCTTTATATCTAATAATTTTTCCATATCAAATAGAGTCTAACCATTCTGTAAATCCTGAAATTGTTTCTGCGCCGCCGAATTTATACAAACTTCCATTTATCGATATTACAAATAAACCATCATCTGCTACAATAAGCGTATCATCTAAACTCAGCGTTTTCAAATATCCATTTAATGGAGGAAGCTTATAATATCTGTCAGTATAAATCAAAGCCGAAGATTTAGATCCTGTTGCCGCACCGAGAACTTGGATGTCTATATAACCATCAAAATCATTTATTGTAAAAATTGGATTACCATTATTATGAATAATAATGTTACCATCAATTCTAACCTGTGTTAGATCAGCACGATTAAATGAACCACCTTCTGCTGAAAGATCTTTAATTTTTACATTACCTTCCGCATCAATATACAATTTATCATTAGGAGTATTTATTGATTTCTTGAGAGTAATGTTTTCAAATGTTCCCTCTTTAAATGTTCCGCCTGTCGCAGTTAAGTCTTTAACAGATGTATTTCCGTCCTTATCAATATTGAAAGTACCATTTTTGCTAGAAATACTAGCGACAGTAACATTTTCAAAAGCTCCGCTTGTTGCATTAACTTCTCCTTTGATATGTGCATTTGTCTGCCATGTTTCGCCCTTCTCGTTTACCCTGAAAGGAGCATTATCTAAATCTGTGCTGCCTATAGCTAATCTTGTCTTATCGCCTTCAAGTGTACCTGATAATACTGTAGTAGGATTTCCATCGCTGTCGTATATTACGAGTTCGTTACTTTGCAAGAACTTAATCTTTGCATTTTTCGCAAGTAGGAACGAAAGGAATAACGAAGCAACATTCTGGCTCGTTTGTTCCCAGTATGTAGTATCCCTGTATGTAATCGTTGTAGAAGAAATATGTGTCTTTTTGCAAATATAGGCTTCCCACCCAGTATCAAGCGTATTATTTTGAACAAGTGCAATGTCTAGGAATCGTATAGGCACGTCTTCCAATCCAGTATCATTTCGGTATTCTTTTCCAACAACCCATTCTGATACCCTTGTTGAACACCCGGATACCCCGGGACTACCGTCATCTCCAGGTTTTCCTGGATCTCCATCCTGTCCGTCCGAAAGTACGAAAACCGTTTCAGCATCAAGCATCTGCTCACCTTGATACAGATAGAACCTGATTGAATCCTTAATATTGGAGCAAGAGATATTGGAACGGTACTCGTAAACCGTCTCAACGCCTCCGTCAATACTGAATTTCATCGTCAATCCTTCCGGAAGTGTCTGGAGAAACGAAGCATTTTGGCCAGCCACCTTTTTGATGTGACAGGATATGTAGGCCGTCGATAAGCTACCATCCTTTTCTATCTTTATACATTGTACGGATGGGAACAGGTCGTATATCACGGCATCCTCTCCTCCGCTGAACTTCGCCAGTATCAGCGTTGCAGACTTTATGTAAAGCGTATCCTTATATCGGTATGTGGCGTTCACACTGATCTGAATACGGTCTGTGGTAGATACTGATACTGATTGTACGGTCACCACATTCCCGGATGAGGTTGCTGTCACACCCTCGGGAACGTCCAGCGTCACACCTTCCACAGCTATTTCATCATTGCCGGAATAGGCACGGACGGTCGTAGAGAATGGCAGTCCTCCGGTAACGTTCCCAGATGAATCTACAGTCAGGACACCCATCTCGTTATCCAGATCTATCAGTACCGGGGTGATACCGTCTTTGACGAACGTAAGCGTATAGGTCTGCCTGAATTCCGCATTCCCTTCGCAGTTTACAACGATGTCTACGTATGCATAGTTCGTGTCAGTCACTCCTGTTATATATACCACACCATCCTGTTGCACGCAGGTGCATCCGTGTGGTTCTACATCGACCAGGAATTTTCCGTTCCCGAACGTTTCACTGTAGTACAGTTCCTCTTTACCTCTGAATGCCTGTATACGGGTCTTTAGTCTATAATTCGAAACGACAACATCGCTTTCCCCGGAATATACGTCACTTTCCCCAGAGTACACGTCGCTTAGTTCCAAGAATCCTGTAATTACATTCCCATTTTCGTCCAGTGTCACTATACCGGAATATTCCGACAGGACCACTCCGTATGCCGATTCGCCACGAAGATTTTCTTCCTGTTCCGGGGTAAACTGTATCTGCACTCCGGTAAAATAGTTGTTTTCGCTGTAGGTACCATAACCGCTCATTTCCATACCTCCGATGACAAGTCCGTCTAGAAGTCCGTCCTGCATGGATATATTCTTCGTAGGGTTGATGGCCCAGGTAGTCACATCCTTCAGTCTCCGTGTATAGTATCGTGTCTCGTAGGTAATTGATTGTCTGGTTTTGTCTGTCGGGTTTCCATATGCAAAGAAATTCATACCTTGAATAGGGTGAACGGATGTTCCCTGTTGTAGTGAGTACCTAAACCGGTAAGTTCCGGCTACATTTTCAAGGATCTCAATCGGCATGAAATAGGATGTAGAGAAACCGGAATACGACCAGAACCCGTTGGCATCCTCTTTGTCCTCTGTCGCATTTTCTCCTATAATGTTGTGAAACGTACCACGGCAAAAGTCATTCACATGTGGAGTTCCCCACTGGCCTTCCAGCAGTTCCAACTCTGCTATCATTTGTTCCGTATCTACGGACTTGATTGTGCCATAGGCAAAGCTGTTTGCCTTGTCGCCGGAAATCACATCGATGCAGTTAAAGGTTATCTGTGGTACAGTCAACGAGTCACGTAGTTTCAACGAACGCATTTCACCGTCTCCATATTGGTCTATTCGTGCCCCAGAACCACCAACCATGCCTGTTGTGAACTGCCCGAAGTCTGCACCTCCCAGGAAACGTTGGAGGAAAGTTGTCGAATCGGTCTTATCCTTCCTTAAAAATGTCGCAATAGATTTCAATGCGGAGAATACATTGCTGTCACTGGCTGGTGTGGAATCATTTGTTCTTATAACATATATTGAGCTTCCGCTTCCAGTGAACGTTTGCCCCTTGTATGTCAGCGTTCCTACACTTTCTTCCAATGACCCGATGCGTGAATATGCAGCACTTTCTCCTATCGTGTATGTGGGCGTGTCCCAAGGGATGTCGAGGTTAAACTCCCAGCCGATTACACGAGAAACCCTACCATCCACAAAGAATCCTTCGTTTATGAGGTTTATCCGCTGGCCAACATCAAATGTACGGTTAACCTTATCCTCATAAACCCAGGTTGAATATAGCGGTACTGTGAATGTACTGTCATCAACCATCATCTTGTCAAGCCGCTTTTGTCCTTCCTGCATCAGCTCTTGTTCGGCTTCTGGCATTAACTTGTCTGATACGAAAGAAGTATCATATCCGTATAGGACATATTTATCACCGTCCTGAGGCTTAATTATGTCATCTGGCAGAGGTCGTCCGTAATCTTCGTTTCGTATTATCTCCCATTGATATGGATCATCACCGTTAGGATTGAATATTACTTCAAAGTCCATACCATTCATAAGTCCACTTTCAAAGATTACATGCAGTGTTTGGCCTTCTATAATGTATTCCTTCGAGAACTCAAGTTCTGTATCCCGATAACGGTAGAAAGTGGCCTCCGACATACTTCCATCTTCATTCTCGACCGTACTATTATAGGATGTAACTTCAGAAATCGTTCCTATTCTTTTAGGGTAGATGTCGTCTATTATAAGAACCTCTTCAATTGCTTCCTCCTGACTCATCCCAGGATACGCATCAAGATACGGCACTCCTTCAGGAAGCATCAGCCTCCTTTGTACCACGCCGTTCACGACCACCTGTTCGTTTACAGGGCGATAATTCACAGGAATATTCCTTTCTCCTCCGAATACATATAGCCTTGTTGCAAATGTACCGGAACTTTCACTCCTTTGCATGTCGGATGCTTCCTTATACAGTTCTATCTTTACAGCATCACCGAACTCGCATCTTCCGAAGCGGATAACGTTCTCTGTCACCCACCACTCACATTCAAGTGCTTCGGCCATCATGGTAAGTGCATCGAGCATGTTTGTATTCGAGTAGGTGAGTGCTACTGCTTTGTCGGGAACAGTATCATCTACTGCAAATGTGAAATCAGTTCCCCTGAATGTATATCCAAGTTCCTTGAGGTTTCTTAGGAAAATGCCCATGTGTACAGATAGCGAAGCTGTCAACGACCATCCCGCTTCCTGCCCGTGTCCTTCAGGAATGTATTTGAATATCTTGTTTTTCCACTTCATGTAATACGCTTCCATCTTAAGCTGATAATCATATCCACCTGTGGAGATATTCGGAACTGGGCTCTGCGTGTCAGTGACTTCGTATACTTTGGATAATCGTCCTCCTAATGAATCGTCAAGTACTCCTGCGAGGTCTGTATAATCACCTATACAGAAACGGATTGGTTCAGGCGTAGAAAAGCAGAGGATAATGTAGTCCTCCTTCATCAGAGTAAACTTTCCCTTGGCCCCTTTATTGATAGGGGTGGTAAATCTTAATTGGCCAGATATGTCTTTGATGTCAATGGTTGTCATTGTTTGGTTTCGTACACCTTCATACGATGTTTTTACAAAAATACTAATAATGTTTGAAAATCAAACATTTTATTGCAAATTCCTATTTTCTGGATTGGGCTCTTCCAATTTCAAAGTAAATTTCCCGATACCTTGCATGAACTGACTGAACTGACTGCATGATTTGTATATCATTCGATATACTAAATCTTTCTGATATGAGGTTTTTATTTCCAATGAACCTTTTTTCAGTTCTTCGCAGAAAGAGAGGTATCTTTCAAAAAACAGTTCTTTGGTAGGAGCTGTCAGATGAATTTCCAACGACAAACTTCTTTCGTCTACTTTTGCATTATCTGTTATGACCTTTTTCCCATGTTCAAGTCTTGATGAGTTTTCTATATACTCTTTATTGGGCGCAGGAGTCATCAGTGCAGATAGTGATGTATCAGTCATGCTTATTCCCCATGTGTCATAAGCATCTATTCCGTTAATATAAAGCTCTCCTTTCATAATAATACTTTTGCGGTTACGTTATAAAGCATTCTTTAAGTTAGCATTAATGTCATCAAGTTTTTTACCAAATCCATCAAGTATCTTTTTTGCGAAAGTGGAAATGTCTTCCAAGTGTCCGTTAGATAAAATCATCAAGTTCTTAATTTCAAGAAGTGTTGCGTCGCTACTTTGTGCAGAGACACTTATGGATTGAAGAGATGATATGTTTTGTAGTATTTGCAGACCGACTTCATACAGCGCTGTAAATCTCCCGTTCAGCTCTTCGCCTGTATCTTGAGACATGGTTTCAAACCCTTTGGATGTAGCCTCCTGCTGGAACTTTGACCATCCAAATTGTTCGGCTAGCTTGTCCCTATCCTTAATCATAGCACTGATAAGTTCTTTATATTGTTCACGAAGTTTCTTCATCTCGTCACTGTCAATATTCTCACTGTCCCCGTACATATCCCATGTACTGATTAGATTCTGAATCTGGCTTTGGTACTTTGATTGTATGAATCCTCGTATGATTGATTCTTTCAATTTCTCCTCGAAATTATTACACATGTCCTCGTATGAAGTTGCCATGTCGGAAAGCTGAGAAGTGAAATCATCCCTCATTGATTCAAAAGTTATGTTGGAGAATGTTTCTGCTATTTCTTCAACCACTTCTTCCTCTTCCTTAATGAATCGGTCAGCCCATGCGTATTGTTTTTCGAGACTGTCCATTACCCCCTCAACCATTCCAGCCAGTGCGTCTCCCTCTTCAGCTGAAATGATGCCGTCCTTGAACATTTCAGCCATTTGTTCCCTCAATGAATCGATGAAAGGGGTAAGATCCATAGAAAGAGCTTCCAGTACCATGCTTTTGATGATACCGTTGATGAAGTCCTTTGCCGAATCCGCTTTTTTTTCAGCACCGGACCATACGTTTATTAAAGCGTTAGCCAAATTACTAATTTGAGTCTGGGTGTTCTGCCCGAAGATGGCATCCAGTTGAGCCTTCTTATTCTCTTCTATTTGATTGTTTACTTCCTCCAGCTGTTCCTCCCACTCATTCACAAGCGAAGAATCGCCACGCTCACCAAGAGCTTTCTCCGCTTCCAGCCTTTCCAGTATGAGGTCACGCTGCTGCTGGAGGATTTCATTCTGCTGCCGTAGAAGCTCCGCTTTATTCGAGGAATAGGCTTCCGATACTGAATCTGATAGTCTGTCGTAGGCATCCTGCAAGGCTTCCAGTCCCTCGATGTCCGATTCTTTGAACAACTCTTCAGCCCAGCTGTACTTGTCCGACAGCTCCTTGTTCAGGTTGTTTACAATCTGCTCGATGGATAATTGTTCGTCAGCCGTGACAACTCCGTCCTTCCATGCCTCGATAAGTTTCTCACGGATATTCTCTATCACCGGGGAAGCGTCTGCCTTCATGGATTCCGTCACCATGTTCTGAACCATGCTTTCAACGAAATCCTTGGACATTTCCTGTATGCTTCCACCGTTGCCTAAAGCTTCGGTATAGGCAGATACGAAGTTCGCGATGGCCGACTGGATGTCTTCACCGAAGATGGCGTCCTTCATGGCCTCTTTGTTGTCTTCTATCTGAGTGTTTATGTCCTCAAGCTGTTCCTTTAGCTCATCAGAGGACATACCTGCGTCTATGCGTTCTTGTATCAATCGTGCCTGCTCCCTTAAGTTTTCATTTTGCTGCTGCAGTATTCTAACAGATTCGTTTGAGTAGGCTTTAGAAACCTGTTTAGAAAGTTTTTCATAAGCTTTTTGTAATTCATCTAAACCCTCGATAGAACTTGAAACATCTCCAGAACCGCTAGATTCTCCGGGAGTAAAACCTTGGCTCGCTGCCCATTTATCCCATTCTTCCGCAGCATCCGAAGCACCAGCAAAAACTGCTCCTAAGCCGTTATATATATCGGCCATTATGTTGGCCAGCTCCTTTTGCGTGTCCTCAACGGAATCCAGCCCGTACGCGGCACGCATACGCTCCTTGAATGTTTCGAGATAGGTTTGCACATACAATTCCTGAATCATTTGCTTACCTAGTTCATCTATAACTCCTGAACCAACCTCACGGAATTGTTCCCAAGCATCAGTTCCATTTCTGACTGAATCGAAAATGATATCTGTGATGTCTGAGCCCAGGCTTCCGAATGTTGAAGCAAGCATTTCGTCGATTATTGATATATTTTCATCATAAGCATTTTTTAAATCAATAACATTTTGTATCTGTTTCCTTTGCTCGTCCGATATCTGAGTATTGGTTTCGAGAAAAGCTTCTGCGGCTTCTACATTAAATGTTCCATCATCGTTCCAAAGCTCGGGCGCAAGATCTTTCAAAGCCGTGTATTCGTCCTTCTTTCCCCAAAAGTTTGCCCATCCGGATCTATCCTTTGTTTTTACGGCCATCGCCTGCAAGTCGGTATACCCCTTCTCATAAGCCTCCATTAATGCTTTAGTTTCCTCACTAATTTTTTTCCCAAATCCGAAAGAACCGAAAATTGGCGCAAATATGGCTGCACCTAGATTCTTATACTCTTCTTCAATTTCAAAATCCGAAGTTCTTTGAAGTTCTTCATTATACTTCTCGAGAGCTTCCTGAGCGAGCTCATAAGCGTCTCTTGCCTTTTCTATACTGGATGTTCCAAAAATCGAATCATAGTCTTCGTCTTTAAGAGAAAGAGAGATTTTTTCAATCTCACGCAGGAAATCTATCCTGTTCTGTTCATATTCATAAGCTTCTGATTGCAGCTGGGCCATTGAAGCTACTGTTTGAGTTATCATGTTAGATGCACCTCCTACAATAGCTCCTATCCAACCGCCACTTTGAGCACCTTGCCCTGCCGCCTGCAAATTCTGCGAAAATGCACTGAACTGGTCGGAGAACTCTTTGAACTTCGCGTCTCCTGTTGCTTCCGCCAATATGGATACTTGCTCAGCCAGAAAACCTACTGCATCAGAAGCCTCAAGTGCTCCATCTTTAAGATAAGAAACGCCTTTACCATACTCTGCTTCAGATTGACTTTGAAGAAGCTTTTTCTTTTCTTCATTGGTCTCTTCGATTGCTCTTTTTGCAAGTTCGGATGATTCCTTAATCTTTCTGAAGCCCTTAACTATTCCATCAAACGGATAATCTGTTCTCTTGTCGAGCTCGTCCTGTTTTTCTATGAGAGCGTCATATATTTCTTTGATGGATTCAGCGTCTCCCTTGAGCGCTTCCAACTGATCTTCCGTAAATCCAAGCGGCTTCTCAATGCTTATACCAGATAAGTATTCGACAAGTGTTTTCGCCTCTGCTATTACTTTCTTGAGTGATGCTTTTGTCATTGAAGAGGAATCCGAAAACAAACGTGCGAATATGCCGGAATCGTTGACAAGAGCCTTGGACTCTTCATCCGTTATTTCTTTCACGGCCTTGGCGGCCTTCTCCTTGGCAACCTTGATGGCACGGTCAATATTGGCAGAATTTTCTTCTGTGCGTTGTGTCTCCAGATACGTTATGTCTTCATTCAGTTGTTTCTCGATAGCCTCTCTTTGAGCGGCGTAATCCTGATATTTCTCCAGCATTGATTGTAGTTTCTGCTGTTCTTCTTCAACGAGGCCAGATAACCCTTCTTTACGTTTTTCGTCAGCAAGAGTTTTCATTTGCTTCACTTCATCAGTCTCTCCATATTTAGCCTTCGCCTTATTGTAAGCGTCAATTTCTTTCTGATAGTCCAGCTCGATTTGCTTTCTTTTCTTCTCGGAGCCTTCCTGCATCAGATTGATTTCATCTTGCTGGTTTTGGAAACGAAGCTGGAGAAGTGCTTCGGCAAGTTGCTCTTGTTCTTTCTTTTCTTCTTCAGCTCTTTTTTTGGCATCATTAATGGCCTTGTCGGATGTTATTCCTCCAAGTGATTCGTATTTCTTCTTTTTATCATCATAGTCTGTTTTCGCATCTTCATATTGTTTTGAGGTGAAAGCTTTCTTGTCATTTTCAATCTCTTCAAGCTTCTTTTTAGCCTCCTCCCATGCTTTCTTGGCAGCGTCGTAATCTTTCTGGTAATTAGTTTGATTTTCCTTTGCGTCAATGCGAGACTGCTTTGTTGATTTTGCAGTATCAATCAACGTCTTAATGTCTTTTACCTCAAATAACGCTTCGTCAGATAAAGAGCCTTTTACATCAATAGGAAGGCGCATTTTTATTTTCCCATTTTCACCTTTCCCCTTTATTCGCTTTTCGAGTTCTGATATATATCGGTCAAACTCGTTAATATCAATATCTTTTAAACTGGAAATAAATTGTTCGGAAATTCCTTTCCCTTTATCCTGTAATAATATATCGCGTTCAGCACGAAGTTCTTTTAGTTTCTTCACATAACCATCAACTCCCTGCTGACCAGAAAGTGATTTCAGGAGATTTTCATAATATGCAATTTCACTTTCAATATTAGCAAAATCCTGTTTCTGTTTTTCTCCAGCCTGCCTTGCGTCTTCTTCAGAAATTTTTTGTTTGAGTTTTAGTATGTCAGCAAGTTTGATAGTCTCTATGTCATATTGTGCAAATATCTTCGGATATTCTTTCCGTAACTCCGCAAGGCTTTGTCCTCTTTGTAAGTCGGATAAGGCAATGTCTCTCGAACTTTCAATAAGAGCATCAATCTTTCTTTTATGATCTTCTGCTTCCTTTTGTGCTTCCTGCTGCCTCTCATTCAACCTTTTCTGCGCTTTTTCGGCTTCAGTGGAACTATCATGAAAATTCCATATAGCGGCTGCCACTCCTGCGACTGCAGCTGCAACGGCTACATAAGGATTTGCAAGCATAGTTGCATTCAGTAGCATCTGTGCCTTTTGTGTCGCAACAAGCCATCCGTAATGGATTACTTCTTTTGTAGTTAAAGCAGCAATCCCTGTTGCTTGCAATGACTGCAAAGCGGTTACAGTCATAACAGCTACTTTGTACGTACCATAAACTGCGACAAGACTTGCAATAACAGTTCCAACTTTCTCGTAATTCTCAATTAAAGAAGAAACTCCGCTAAGAGCCTCATTGATAACTCCCTCGTTGGCCTTACCGATTTCATTGAACATCGTTTCAATGGAATCTTCAATGTTGGATATTTGCCCAGCGATGGTTTTAGATTGTGCCTCCATCAGGCCACCGAACTTACCGCCTTCATTGGTGAGTTTTTCAATGACTTCCTGTACTTCTGGGAAGCCTACTTTTCCAGCTTCCACCAATCCTTTCACTTCATTCTCGGCAACACCGAATTTGTCGGCCAGCATTTCAATCATAGGAATACCACGACTGGTGAACTGGTTGAAATCTTCTGTGTACAGACGGCCCTGAGCACGGGTCGTACCATACAAATACACTAAATCGCCGAGTGGAATGCTAAGACCGGCGGCAATATCACCAAGCCTGATAAGAGTTTCGTTGACACGTTCCGCTTCAATTCCGTATGCAAGGAGTTGTTTGGCGCCACCGGCCACGTCCTGCAAACTGAACGGAGTTGTTGCGGCTGTCCGTATCATTTGCTCCATAAGCTTTTCAGCTTGCTCTTTGCTACCAAGCATGGTAGTAAAAGCAACTTCAAGTTTCTGGAACTCTCCACGGATTTGTGCAGCCTTCGATATGAATTCTTTGGCCGAAAAACCGACACCGATTGCCGCCGCAGACCTTGCAAGGCGATTAAACAAATCTTCGATGTTTCCACCTTCTTTTTCTACGGTTCTTGAAACAGACTTGACGCCATTTTCTGTTTCTTGTAGTTTACGAAGTAAATTGGTGTTATCACCAGTGATGTCAAAATGCAATCCTGCCATAGTCTTTTCGTCCTTAGATGAGCGGCGTACAACATCATACGCTTCTGCAAAGTTAGAAAAAATGTGATACATCCAATAAAAACGCTATAAGATAATTTTCTGATATTCTTGATATTTTAATTTGGTTGCCAATATTATATATAATATCTTTGCATTGTTATACTATAACAGATAACATAATATGGACTTCAAGGACGCAATACTGCAATTATCAGATAAGATATCAAAGCAAATAGACGGAATATCAACAGAGGAAGCTACAAAGACGGCATTTATCATGCCGATGATTTCTGCCCTTGGATATGACGTATTCAATCCGTTCGAGGTAATGCCGGAGATGGACTGCGACCTTGCCAAAAGAGGTGAGAAGATAGACTATGCCATCATAAAAGAGGAACAACCAGTCATTCTTATCGAGTGTAAACATTGTAAACAGAATCTAAGTCTGCACAACACACAGCTTGCCAGATATTATGTCGCATCGAATGCTCGTTTTGGTATATTGACAAACGGAATAGAATATCGTTTTTACGCAGATCTTCATAAAGTGAATGTCATGGATGAAAAGCCATTCTTGATTGTGAATATGTTGAACCTGTCAGATGAAGATATAGAGCAGCTTAAAAGGTTCCATAAGTCGTATTTCGATGAAAGGGAAATACTAAGTACGGCACAGGAATTGCAGATAACCATCCAACTAAAAAAACTTCTTGAACAGAATTTAAAGCAACCGGGCGATGAGTTTACAAGATATTTTGTACGGGCGTTGAATGACGGCAAATCAAGTACGAAACAGATTGAACAATACCGTCCAATCATCAAAAAGTCAATCGCCTCCGTCATCGGGGACATGATTGCAGACAGGCTGACCACAGCCATACAGATAGGAGAATGTCAGTCGGAAACGCAGCCGTCCGCCGACGGAATTGTGGCCACGGATGAAAAACGGTGTGTTACAACTACGAAAGAAGAAATTGACGCATACCACATCATCAAGGATATATTAAAACAATATGTGGATGAATCACGTATCAGATACATTGATTTCAAGAATTACTTTGCCATTAATCTGGATGGGTATTATCGCAGATGGATATGTCGGTTGTCATTAGAAAACAATAATAAACGTATAGGCGTCCCGATTAACGGTTATGGTAGTTGCGAGTGGATTAAACTTGAAAGCATTGAGGATATCCGTAAATATCAAGACAAGCTAAAGATGGGACTTGATGTGGCACTGGCGGCATATGAAAATGATAGGAACAGAAATAATATTAAATAATATTCTAACTATGAAGATGATTTTACTTATTCTAATTGTGATTGTTCTATCAATGTCTGGATGCACTCACAAATCAGACATACGTAATACAAAGTGGCAGTCTATTGATTCTTTAAATATGATTGAATTCAGAGACTCAACATGTTTATTTGTGGACATATCAAAATACACAGGAAACAAGGATTCGATTTGGGCCAAATACACAAACGTACAAGATACGATTACTTTGATTCCACTACAAGAACATATCACGTTTAATACTCGTTTTCTTGTAACTGATAGTGGTTTGGTGAATCTTAAAAAACATATAGTCGTTGCTAAGGAAATCAAGTGACTAAAAATGTTCTGTTTTTAATATTTATCGGGGACTCCAAAAGTGCTTCCCCCGATATTTTTTTGCCTTGTATGTTCTACTTTTAAGATTTTTCCTTAAGCAAGCCAAGTATCAAGTCCCTGTTCTTGGGATCATCCGCATTGATAATTTCCAGATTGTCCGTAATGCCAAGCTTCTTCCTTTCTTCGGGTGACAAGTAAACAGAGGTGATGGAGTCGGCCATCAGCATCTGAAGGTTGGCATAACTAATGCCCCATACTACGTATTCCATACTCCAGCCATATCGCTGACAAGCCCAGTCGATAATGGTTCCGTATGTACTCTTTCCACAGAAAGAGAGGTTGCCTGTGTTCTTCTTTATAGCCATAATACGGTTTCGCTCAGCATGTTCTTTATCCAGTCCAAGGTGAACGATATATTCAGATACATTCTCATGGCTGAATGTCATGACAAGAAGCTGCGCAAGCTCTTCATCATTAAGTTTCTTGCGGAACAAATCGGCACGTTTGCTTACCTTGCCTTCGTTCTGGATGTCGCATTTGCGTTTCAGGCTATGATAAGCCAGTATTCTGCACACAAGCTCTTTCTTTTCGGTGGCCAGCCTGTACGCTTCAAGATACGGATTGGATGATAGGATCTGTTTGTTTACTCCGAGGCCATTCGTGAGGCGTGAAAGGAGATATCTCTTTCCAAGGGTTGGAGGGTACAGATAGAAACGTCTTCTGCCGATGAGGAAACTTACAGGCTTTTCCATGATGGTATCGGCGATATTCATTTCAATGGTTTCTTTGTAATCCATATCTTTCATATGATGGTATAAAAAAACACGTGGGTACAAAGCCCCCACGCTCGGCAAATTCGTTGATTATACGGTTTTTATACTGTCAACTGTGTGTAATTCAGTTACTCAGCTACAATCTTTTGGATCTTTACAGCATCGCCAGTTTTCGGTTTAAGCACATCAAATGTGTAAACCTTTACAAGTCCGTTTTCTGCGTCGTACGTCTTTTGTACATTCACAGATGATCTGTCTATCAGAACCCCCAAAGCTTCTGGATTTTCTGGAGTTACACGTACTGAATATTCATCTTCAACAACACCTTCTGAATCGGTGATAGGGTCAGTACGTTCTGGAACTTGTCGCACATTGAAAGCAAGCTGATAAGTGTTTTTCTTGTACTTGACAGCTTCATTCTCGCCACCTTCAATTTTTGCTTCTATTTTGTCTCCTTGTGTAGTGGTGAGCTGTGTCGTTCCTTCTACAGGAGTAGCAAATACTTCCCATGATGCCTCTGGCTCTTGTCCCAATTTCTTTACTTCAATCTTGGGTTGTCCCCATGATACTGTTACGGTATTTTCTGCCATAGTGTTATTCGTTTACTTGTTTATACAATAATTTGTTGTTGATGAAGTGTTCGTCTTTCCCGTTGACGGGCATCACACGCTGCTTGTCGAGCGTAAAGCGGAAACCGGCCCCACGCCCAACTTCCAGAACATCAATCGCAGTTCTACAAAGTTCACGACACCGAGGATCGTTCATCTCAGCCTGTCCGTCACGGATATTGTCTTTTACATAGATGTTCACATTCACGAAAGCCTCCTGTATTTGGCCGCTTCCGTTGTCAAGGATGGATATGACTATATCTTCCTTGTCAGATCCTGATGGTCTTTTTGAAGCCTTACAGAGCTTTCCTGTCACGGCACGCTCCAAAGCAGAACCTTTGATGTGATTGTAAATATCATCTTTGATGTCAATATCCGATTTCATGAAGCTATCTGCGATTTAAGTTTCTGCATCATACTTGGCAACTGCTGTCGTGCGAACAGTTCGGCGGACGCAAGCACAACCTTGTTGTCCATTGCTTCCACGTATTCGGCATAGTTCATACCGGCTACCACGACAAGCGCATATCCGCTACGGTATTTTCTGGCGATTTCTTCAGCAAGCGTCTTTCCTGTTTCAGGCCCTTCGGAACCGTTCTTTACAACGGTGAAATCTGAATACTTGATTATTTCCCCTCCGGAAGCAATGACATAGCCGATGGAGCTTCTCAGATTTCCTGTACGGTCTATCCAGCTTTCTTCTGGCGACCTGTCGCGTGCTTCGATGACGCATTTCTCGCCAAGATATGATAGGGCACGTAGCGTTAATCTATTTACCCTATCCATCTCTTTGAGGATGGCGTCATGGATGGCCGATTCAGATGTAACCAGTTTTATACCCATATCCTTGCGTTCAGTTGGTCTCTTTGAAAACCAAGTACCTTGGCTTCTACGAGGATGCTTCCGTCTTTTCGAGAAACACGAACCTGTTCATCTTTTTTAAAATCCTTGCAATCCCTGTCCATGTAGATGATGTACCGATAGACAGAAGTTGTTCCGTCATCAAAAACTCTGACCTCAGCCTTTCCTCCGTTCGGCTCGCACCTGCAAGGTATTTCACCTGCAAACGATGTCTCGCCGGGGTGGAAATCACCGTTTTCGTCTTCACGTCCTTCTGTGGTTATTTGGTAGGATAACGTGTGAGGTCTGAATGATACAATCATGGCTAATAGTTTACGATGGTTACGGTAGGCTCCTTTTCATCAGTCACTTCATCTTCCCCAATGGAGGTGTAGATGGAATTTGCAATCTTTAGAATGGAAGTCTTGTCTGACTGGCTGATTGATACTCCGCCCTCCGAAATGTTGGGCGAAGTAACCAATCCAACCAAGCAATCCGCAACGCATCCACGAAAATCCTTTCCACGGGCTGTTTCAGGGTCAAATTCGTCGTCCTTGTTCAGGCCACGCACAATGAGTTTGTTTTCCAGATACCCGGTTGGTAGGGGATAGTGTATTTCGTCACGGAGTGCTTCGAGGATTGTTTTCATACCTTATTCAGCTACATAAGACTCAACGGCCTCTTTCAGTTTGTTTTCTTTGGCCTCGCTCAACTTGTTTACGGCTGCAATCAGATCCTCGTCAGATGTATTGGCATCAAAACTGGAGCCGGCAATCTTATTCAGTTCGGCTACAAAGTTTGCTTTGGTGTAAGTCTTTCCCCAGATGGTTATCTTCTCATCGGAAGCGTCACTCTCTTCTGCGGACGTGTCCACTTCCTGAGCTTCTGAGATATCGAGCACATAGATTTGGTCAACATCCTCGATGATGGGAGCCACGAATGCTTGGCCTCCTGTAATCTCCCGTAACGGGTTAGTCAAGGAGTACTTGGAAATGAGCTTGAACCCATCCACTTCCTGATAGTCCACATTCTTCACAGGGTTCGTCTTTTCAGCCAAGCGGCCATACACCAGTGTACCTACCACTTCGTTGCAGATGAAGACAAGGCGGTTGGCATTCCAAGGCTTCATGGAAACCTTCTTTCCGTCTTTTTCGAAGATGACGGAGCGGTCAATTACCTTGAACGAAATGCCGTTGTTGTCGTCGGCAAATGCTTCGTTGAACTTCGTGGCGGTAGGCGTGGGAAGGATAGTGTCCTTGGTGAAGGACTGCCCGTTATAGTTAGCCACAAGTTCCTTGGCCTCCTTCGTCTGGCGCAACTTGTTGTAAGTCGATTTGGCAATACAAATTTGGATGATGGAATTTCCGTCTGCATCTGCCTTGTTGATGACACGCTTGATGTCCTCCAACGAAGGAAGTCCTTTGGTGGTTGCACCGAACGTGTTTGCGGCGAGATAGTTGAAGTTCAGTCGGAGCAATGCGTTCGGAGTGTCTTCGTCCTTGATGGCCACATAGCCGTTGGAAAGTGCAAACAGGAAGTTGTACTCGTTTCTTTCGTCAATACCTACTGAGCAGGCAACAGCGTCGTCAGATAACTTTTTCACAATCTTCTGAGCGTTACCGCCCTGCGCTTCCATCACATTGATGTTGTTGATGTCAGACTCCTTCAGGATTTTCGACATGCCGATTTTCGGCAACTTGCCGTTGGCCGAAGCGATGCTGTCACGGCTCTTAACGGGAAGTTCAGAGTCAACAGCTACAAAGTCGGCTGCCACATAAGTGGTATTTACCGACGTGCTTTCCCATTTGTTGTCAGGAGAATACTCCTGTCTCAACATGGCATTTTCTCCCTTATGGAGATAGGTAAGGTTCTTGTTGCGCTTACCGTTAACTTTCTCAATCAGTCGCTGGAGTTTCGGGAAAAACTTGGCGACATATTTTGCAAACAATGATTCATTCATACGTTACCTCCTTTTTTAGTCGTGTTCAAACACAAGTGTTGGTACAGCGGCCTTCAACGCTGCCTTGATGCTATCCAGCGGATAGGGGCTTGCCTTGTCGTTCACTACACCTGTGTGCATGATGGACACGAACGGTTCTTTTACAGATTTGGTGGCCACACATACGCCTACATACTCGTGACTGCCGGGAAGGCTGTCGTATGCGTCCCCTCCAGAGTTCAGCGGCATCGGCTTGTAAGTGTCACTTGCCGTGTCGCGGATAATGACATGACCGGCTCTGATGTATTCTCCTTTAAAGCTGCTTACGTCCAAAACTTTTCCGCCTTTTACACCAGCGATGTATTTGCGGATTACAATCGGGTCGTTACCGAAACCGAAGGATTCAATGGTACCTACATCTACTGCTCCCATTTTCTTACTTTTTTTTAAGTTTTACAAATCGGCCAAAGCGTCGATTTCAGCGTCGCTTAACGGCTCTTCTTTTTGCTTTACACCTCCTGCGCCCGGCGGATTCCCAAGTGTGGAAAGTCCTGCATTGGCACGTTCTTGGTTGTAAGCTTTCAAATCCGCTTCAACTTCGGAAATGAATTCGTCAAACTCGTCGTCGTTTTCAAACTTCATCTTTGAGAAGCTTTTCAACGTGCGGGTTCCGAATGCTCCTGTGTCCTTCAATACGGCTTCCAGCTTGGCTTTCTGCTCGGAGATTTTCTTTTCTCCTTCCAGTGCGGTAATCTTTCCTGTAAGCGTTTCAATGGTTTTCACCATGTCTTTTGCCCATTCTGGAGCATCGTCGTCATTCTTTCCTTTGTTCTGTGGATTCTTTTTTGAACCAGTCTGACGTTGCTGTTTTTGTCCCGATGTGTCGTCATCGTCGTCATCATCGGCATCGTCATCTGGATCAGGGTGATTTTTCTTCCATTCGTCAAGCAAACGGTTGGCTTGCGACTGGCCGAAAGTGAGGTAGGGGAGAACCGCTTCAATCTGTTCATCAATCTCTGCGTTTACATCCTCTTCGGAGGCATCTTCTTCGGATTTCAGGTTATCGGCAATCTTGGCGGCAATACCCTGAAGCTCCTTCTTGTTGAACCCTAACGCCTTCGCTTTAAGTTTCAACCTTACAAAAACTTGCTGCTTTCTGTTCATTGTTACTAATTTTGGTTTTATGAAAATAGCCTGCGAGCAGTACATGCAAGCAGGCTATCATAGGACACACTTTTGTAGCAATGAAAGTCTTTACGACAAGTCCTGTAACATGTAGCTTCACATGCTGGGACAAAGATAAACAAAAGTGTTTGAAAAACAAATATTTTTATTGAAAAAATAATGGACGCTATGGTTGTATCATTTATTCACGAAGGTATCGGTATGCCGAAATGTATTTGTTCAATCTGACTATATCGTTTTCTGTAACCTGCGCAAGCCTTGTTATGTCGAGATTATCTTCAAGGTCGTGGATTTTGACTTGTCGCCCTATAGGATTAAGGCGTGACCGTTTTATAAATTCATCGTAGCTCTCGTCTTCGTTGCGTGTCACAGATAGTACGGCGTCAACAATGGTACGTGGAAATCCTTTGGCAAGCAAATCGGATGCAGAGGTTTCACTGTCTTCGATTACATCGTGCAACAAGGCAACAATTTTTTCTTCATCTGTCAGACAGCGGTTTGCCACACGTATCGGGTGGAAAATGTAGGGTGCGCCAGCCTTGTCGGTCTGCCCTTCATGTGCCTTGGTTGCAATGGTGAGGGCAATGTCAAGCAGTTCATTAGTATTTGTCATATTCTTCCTTTCCAATTTCTTCTCCTCCAAGTATGATATTTCCTACAGCTTCATACGATTGGCTGACTTCCACTTCTTTTCGTCCACGATGTTTGAGGAAAGTAGTAGTGTGGCCGTCGGAAGCGGACAGCCTGATACAGGCTTCTTCAAAGTCATCTTTGATATAGACCATATCACCATTATTCAACTTTTCAAATAGAATTCTTTGGTTCATAATTGTATGTAAAGATAGTGATTTTTATTGGAAATGACTATAATATTCAGCCGATTTTTTGGCTATTTCTATGGCTTTTGGGTTGGATTTGTCCATCATTCTCCATTCCTCATAATATTTGTGCCCGAGCCCGCCTTCAAGTCCTGTTTCCTTGTGGATTTCGTTCCATCTGTTCTCTCCAAGTATGCGTTTGGCTTCTTCCGGCAGTTCTTTTGCATAAATCATCCGGTCTGTGTTTACCTGTATCTCAGCGGTCAATTCATTAGAGGTACGGATATTGACAATGTTCCCACTATATCCCATAAAAGATTCAGGCTTTTGCCGTTTCAGTCTGATAAAAGATGGTAGGTTGTTCAGTTCTTTTAGGATACTTTCGATTTCGGATTTCGGAGCAATAATGGTAGTCCTGACAGCATCTTTTATATCGTATGGAGTCACATGTTCGGTATTGACCTTTCTCGTTATGGACGACTTGCTTTTATAATTGACAGGTGTAACATAACCACTATATCGGGAAGCTATTCCCTCGGCAAGCGACTGCACTTCATTTCCAACATCGGATGCACGTTGCATCACTTCAGATACGGATTTTTCAGTCGATATGTTTTGGAATATTTCTTTGTTGTCTTTCAGGAAATAGGGCAAAGTTCCATTGGCGTTTGCTTTTTCTATCCTGACTGAATTCTCGAGAACCCATTTCTTAAATTGGTCAGGAACATCCCTTACGCTGTTTACACTATCCGTTGACGCTTCGCTTCTTCCGTCCCAGCTCCAGAACTCTTCTTCTGTTTTGAGGATGGGTATTTTATAGCAACGGCAAAGCGGGTGCCAGCCTGTCCACACAAAATCTTTCGGGTATTTCCCTGCCAGCGTGTCGCAAATGTCGGTGAACGGCTTTCCGTTCAAGGTATGATTTCCGCTCAATTTGATTTCATAGCCAACCACAAAATCCATCTGTTCCCAACGCTTGTTTTCGGCGGCCCGGTAAGCCATGTTGATTTCAGATGCGGCCAGACGGATAGAACGGTACTCGCAGTCCATCGCCTTGCTTGCAATACCGAACTTCTCTTTATAGTCCTTTTGTAGTTGCGGGAAGTCTTGCAGATATTTTGATATACGTTTACTCAGCGTGACGGCACTCATTCCTTTCTCTATGGCGCAGGATATGGCATCCTCCAGCTCTTTCTTGTAAACGGAAGACTGGCTCCACAATTTGTCTGAAACGTTAAACCCTTTATCCTTCCGGTTTTGGAAAGCTTCCAGTGCATCAGAATTTGTTTGATACAGGACTTTGTACTTTTCCTTGTCAACCACCGCTTCGTATGCTTTCAGTACGTTGTTTGCCAACAGATCCTGCACCTCGTTGCTGTTCTTCCATTCGTCACCGGTTCCACGGTAAATGACGGCACCTATATCCTCGACAAACCGTTTCTGTATTTCGGCCATCTTCTTTTGTGTCTCTGGGTAATGCGAGAAACTGAAAGGCTCTTCAACGGCATCATCAATGCCAAGGTTCTCAACCAGCTTTGCCGCTTCCAGATTCAGTGTCTCGTAAACAGACTGGATGAGCGAGACATATCCGGCCAACCGTTTGCTCAGTTCGCCGTACTTGTTCTTTTGGTTGGGAGTTTTGGGCTTTGTCATCGTTTCTTCTCAAATCTGTCACATACATCCCTGTTCAGGAACATGCTCCGTTTCTGAAAGGGGCATTTACACATGAAGTATTCACCTTTCAGGTTCTTTTCGTGGTAATCGTATGCGTGACGGCAGTCACGGCATCGGTAATTTGTTTGACTTACTACATTCTTTTTGGCCATATCAAAGAGCTGTTTCAGTGAGCGCGTTTGTCATTCTTGCCTGCAAAGCCATTTCGTCCTCTTTCTGGATCTGCTTCAAAGTCTTTTCAGCATCATTGGAGTAACCGGCCATTTTAATGGATTCAAGCTGGCTGAAAATGGCCTTTCCTCCATTCCCTTTCTGCAATCGGGTAATCATGGCCGTTTCGTCATTCTGTATGAATGGCGTGATGACGTGTTCAACCTCGACATTATCTACTTCTTTTGCCCAAGAAGTATTCATCATTTTCAGGAACTGCTTGATGACACTGCATTCACGCTCAAAGAACTCAATCCACGGGCCGCTTTCGTCACCTACTTTCAGATGCGCGTCGGTCAGTAGCATTTGCCTTGCGTCATAACCGATGCTTCCAAGTGATTTCATGTTCTCAAATGAAACATCAGGCATCTGCGACTGCATGAAGAACAACTTAAGCAATGTGTCCACATGATATTTCAACGCCTCGATAGCTTGGCTCCATGAGACGTAAGCAATATCCCCTCCGTTCTTAAGCTGATAAACCCTTCGGCTTTCTCCCTTGTTTTCACTTCCAGTCAAATCTCCAACTACCTTCAGTATGGGCGATGAATTGTAGGCTATCACATCGCTGTTTCGGGACAATGTATATTCTATTTCCTCCCGGATGTGCGAAAGTCCGTGGTAGATAGGCTCCGGCCTACAAGCGTACGCACCGGGTATCTTGAGCAGGCTGACAGGTTCGGACATGACAAGTTCCCAGCCGTTTCCTGCCTGTTTCCACAGGTAGTGTTGATTGGCAGTGTAGGTTTCAAAGTAGATTATTTCCACATCCTTCACCTTCTTCTTGTATTGGAAGGACATGGCCAGCATATCGCCAAGTTCATCAATCAGCGGATAGAGCAATACTCCATCCATAGGGGAATATGTCTTGCACTTCAGCTTGTAATCGCTTTCAAAACCATACAAAGTATTCTTTTTCTGAACGACATACCAGATAGTGAATATCTCGCAGGATGCAAAGTAAGCCACGCCACGTTTGATGTTTTCGGAGTCAATGCGTGCGTATTTGTAGATAGCCTCGATAGCCTTGGCGATTTGCTGTCTGATCTCATTTCCTTCAGTGTTGTGGTAGATGCGTTTCACCGGGATGGCGTACATGAACTCAGTAATTCGTTTGGTAAGAAGCTTTTCAAGTCCAACGTAAATGCGGGAGGCTATTTCGATAACCCCGTCAGAACGTTCCTTGTCCTTTCGGTTGCAATGGTCTTGAACAATCTTATGCTTGGTAGGTTCATAGTCGTTTATCAACTTGTCCCATTCGGGTATGTCAATGCTCTTCTCCTTGAGGTCATTGATGATGTCCGTTACGTTTCTTGACGGGTCGAGTATTGCGGTTATTTCGTCCATAAGCGTGCTCCGTACTCCTTCATACGGTGATTGGTTATTGTGCAAAGTTAACAATAAATGTTTGTTTTTCAATCATATTTGTTGGATAATTGTAGTTGATAAGATATTTGGTGGTCGAAATTGATTAAAATATCTCTTTTTATGTTTATTTTTGGTTGAAAATTTAAGGTTGCAATAACATATTACTTTTTTGAGATCACATGCTTTAAATTTGATGTAATATTTTAATAGCATTATTATGGAAAAGAATAAGCGACGTAAAGATAGTCAAGAATTGCCTGATATTAATAATGAATTATCTGATCATACTAAATATGCATGGTTAAAAAATATATTAAGGAAAATATTTACGATTCAAACAATTGGATTAATTGTAGCAATAATTGCAACTATAATTTCTTATGTGCAATACCGGAATGAAAAGATGCAAGTTGAAGCCTTGAAATTAGAAAAGTTGAATGATGATAAAATTAAATATCATGATGACTTAGTTTTACGTTTAGGTGGATATGAGCTAAAGAATAATGAGACTTATGATATAGATGTGATATATTCTAACAAGGATGCAGGATATGCACTTACGTTGCAATTGTATAATGGAGGAAAATTGAATGCAAATAATATTCTGATCAGATTTGATGGCAAAAGGAAAAGTTATATTATGAAAGGATATCGCTCTAA
Source organism: Caecibacteroides pullorum (assembly GCF_019239235.1). Classification (GTDB taxonomy): domain Bacteria; phylum Bacteroidota; class Bacteroidia; order Bacteroidales; family Bacteroidaceae; genus Bacteroides; species Bacteroides pullorum. The sequence goes on from NZ_JAAZTS010000002.1 coordinate 181,182, forward strand.
GAATGAATTTGACTTTGAGAAATCTGGTGGTGGCGAATTTATGGTTGAGTATTTATATCCACAAGAAGTGGCAACTTATGGAATTATTTATTTCCCTAATAATGTAAGTCAAGGAGATGAAGATAATTGTAGGTTTGTGTGTAGTTGCGATGATAAGGCGAATCCTTATGTCGTATATTTGAATATGAGATTATTTCAGTTCGATTCTATTGAAGAGTATATTTCATACATTAATTTGAAGTCTGGGTCAAAAGAAATTGCTGAAAGATATTGGTTGGATGAAAATAAATTTCTTCTTCATTGTGTATCGAAGCTCGGAGAAGATAAAACAGTTCAATTGGATGGTACTGTATATAAGATAATTAAGAATAACGGGATTTTACAATTACAGAGTATTTCTGATAAAAATCTTAAGTAGTTGATTTAGGATAGTAGAATCTTAAGTGATATCTGTATAACACTTGTGTGGTCTTTGCTTTGTCTCTGCAAAATGGGATATAATTTATAACAGTATATCAAATCAAAACAATGGCTGATACATACGTCTAGTATCAGACATTATGTCTCCGTTTGTTTGATTGGAAAAGCCATTATTTAGATAGAATTTATTTGTACGTGGATTATTTAGTGAATCCACGGTGATAAATTGGCATCCAGAAATGTCATACTTGGAAAAGGTATAAATTACAAATTCAACGATTTGGCGGCCTACACCTTTGCTTTGGTAGTCTTCGCGAACTCCTAAATGTCCTATATTTACGGCTGGAAACGATGTCTGATTTTCAAAGGTCTCTGCATACTCATCGTTTAAAATCTCTTTCATTTCATTAATGAAATCATCCTTATCGTCCAATTGTCCGATGACTACGGAGTCGTTAGCAAGCGTAAATAATGCTATTATTTCATTGGTGGTGGAAAGTTTGGCACAATATGCAGACAAATATTTGTACTTGACACATTGTTCAAGTTCGTTGTGGAAAAAGCTATCTAACTTTTCAGTTCCGCAAGAAAATGAAGACAATTGCCTGTAATCATCGTCAGACAACTTTTCAATAATAATATTAATATCCGAGGATGGGGTTTTTTCCTCCATTGTTGGTTATGATACGTTTGGCGGTTCTTTCGATTTGTATCTTCCTTTGAGACAAAGCGCGACTTTCATCGGCACTCAGTTTTCCAAGCATCCGATTCATTACCGACCGACGAAATGAAACTATTTCGTCACGGCTCATTTTAGGATTTGGGTTTGAATTAATCATAAGATAGCTCTTTCTCAATGCAAAGATACTAAAATTTTTTTAGTACAATAATATTAATCAGCGTAAAATGGATTTTTAAGGTTGTTTATTATGAAATTTAATTGTCATTCATAATTCGTGATAAATTCTGAATCCGTTTTTATCATCAATTTTTAATTTTCAGATATTGTGCAAATCTTGTAACCTGAATGGATAATATCACAGAAAATCCCTTAGAATTTCTTCTTCGCTCATCACTTTTCCTTCTGCATGGTGATAATCTATGGAATAGCATAGCAGATCCACAAACTCATCGTGGGGCTTTGCCGGAAAACCGCATACTTCGTCCACGAACAGGTCGTTCCAGTCGCCGTCCACAAGCCACACCCGCCCGCTTTCCACATACGGTGACGAGGCGTTGAGCCTGGTTTCCTTGCTGTCTTTCGGGGAAGGGGTGGAAGTAACGTTGAGATTGGTGCTTTCATATAACTGGTCGATTACCGAAAGTCCGTTCGCTTTTGGCTCGATGCGCACGCTGCTTCCCCTGCCGTACCCATTGTCACGCACGTATGAGGGCAGGAAGCGGCACAGTTCGGGGAACTTCATGTTCACCTTCTTGGCGCAGACAATGTAGATGTTGTTGTCAATCATGCAGGAGCCGAGAATACCCGTCGGGTCGTTCGACGTTTTTTCGGTATATGCGGTATCCACAAAGAATGTGACGGGTTCGCCTTGACGTTTCTTGTTGAACTCGAATAAAGAAATATGCCTGAACCATTGTTCCTTGATGATGTTTCCTCCCTCGATGGTGGGGTGCTGCTGGTAGAGCGCTGAGAAGAATCGCGGTGAGCGGTTTCGTGCGTCAAGAAGCCGTTCCAGTGAATGACGGCCGGGCCACAAGGCTTCACCTACTTTGCGGGGATCGAAATCGTTGCCGTCGTCAAGACTTTCCCGGATGGCAGGTATGGAAAGTACAGTCCATTTGTCCGGCTCTTTTTTCAGAATGCGCCCGGCAAGGTCGTCTTCATGCCAGCGGGTCATAATGAACAACTGGTTGCTCGCATTATGCAGACGGGTAAGCAACACCGAAGTGTACCAGTCCCATACCCGTTCGCGGCTGACGGGGGAATAGGCCGTCATGGCATCCTTTATAGGGTCGTCTATGATTGCGATGTCAACCGGTGTACCTGTGAGCGAGCCTCCTACGCCTACAGCCTTGTAAAACCCCTTGTGACCCACCGTCTCGAATATGTCCACATTGCGCAGATATCCTCTTACGTCTGTCCGGACATTGGAGCCGTTCAGGTAGGTGTCGGGGAAGATGCTCTGGTACTCCGGGCTGTCGATGACGCGCTGTATGGATCGTGAGAATTGTTCGGCAAGGTTGGCGCTATATGACGTTCCCACTATCTTCAGGTTGGGGTTATAGCCCAGCGCGTATGCGGGGAAACTCCGGGATATTATCTCGCTGTTGTGGGTCGGTCTTAATTCTTTCCCCGCAAGATAATATCCGCCCTCTACCTGTATGCAGTTTACAATACATTCGCCATATGGAACTATAGATTTGATAAAATGTTTCTTCTTATCAGACCTGTCTTTGGTTTGTTTATTCTGCAATCGTTCAGCCTTACGTGGGAGCAAAAAGACTGCATCGTCTTTATCAGGATTGAAGCAAATGCGATATTTCTTTGAAACGATATGCCCTTCGAGCGTTGCATTCCCTTGATGCATTCTCGGTTTATATCCCAATCCTCTTACAAGCTCACAGATGTCATTGGCAAGTGCTTCATTTGTTTGAATAATCTCACAGTTGCCTCGCTTGTCGCAATATCCGTCAGTATCCATGAGCCCCTGCAATAATGATATGCGTTGCCTTATATCAGCATACAGATATTCAGGAGGTATATGCTTGTTCCCTAAAACGCCAATTTGTCTTAACTTCGTATTATTCAGCTCGTCAAATGTTATATAAGCGACATTTCCTTTGACACTTACTATCTTCCCGCTATATTGAGACAAAAAGAATTTGCAGTCATCCACTGACTTGCATATCTGCTTATGTCTCGACGCTCCGTCCCCGAGCCACAATCCGAGCAAATAAGGAGGCGTCGGCAATTTCTTGTTCTCGCATACAAGAGGACTTGCAGCTTTGAGATAAGGGCTTCTGTCTTTTATCTTAATCGCTATCTCTTGTGTCTCGATTTGCGGATAATACACAGAATCATGGCTTGAATTAGGAATATAGCATCCCCATTCATGCTGATTAGCTGCAATGATTGGATTACCGTCCGCAAACCTTACTTTGCTGCATTTACACGGATAATGGCACGTGACAGCCTCTATTCTGACCTTTTCTCCGTTCGGTGCAAATACATAATCCCCAACGCATAATAAACCATGCTCAACCCATCCACGGTTTGCGGTCAGTATCGGCGTTTTTATATCTAATGCCTTTCCGTGCTGGGGAGGCATGAATACCATCAGATTCTTTATCCTGCCGTCGAGTATCATCTGGCAATGGTCGGCAATGGCTTTGTGGAACCACTGGCTGACGTAAGACGGGTTGATATACGGAATGAATTTATAGAACATACCGGGAGCGTCTTTCTTCAGCAGCAGACGTTCCAGTTCCAACTTCCTTTTTACCTGTGCGTCGGTCAGCCTCATTGTTCGTCACGCAGTCTTTCCAGCCGTTCCAGTTCGTCGATGATTTCTTCACGGGACATCTCCGTCCGTACTTCCTTGACGGATATGCTTTGTTCGGCCTTCTCTACATAACCTCGCTTCTTGCCCTTCGTTTTCAGGTAGAAGATTATGGCGGTCAGATCTCCCTTGTCTATGGCGTTGTATAGTTTGGACTCTACGTGGTCTATGGTTTCTTCCTCAATTTCGTCTGCCTTTTCCCTGAACTTCGGGTCGTTCTCCCTCCACTTGTAATAACAGGACCTTGTGATGCCGACTTGCTGGCAGGCAAACGAGACAATCCCGTGGCTGTCACGGAAATGGCTTAAAAACTGCTTTTGTTTTTCTTTCTTTGTCATATTCCACCTGTTTTTGTCTTATGATATCTTTCTTGAACTACAAAGGTAAGAAAAATGTTTGAAAAACAATCATTTTTAGATGTTCCACTACTATAATTTTGTAACTTTGTGCATGAAACATCAACGATGTTGGTTTACGAAGACAAACAATTGTATGGTATGGAAAAGTATGGAACACAGGAAGGGGAGGCTTTCAGAATAAAGGCTTACGGACTCCAGGAACTGGGGATGCTATATTTCCCGAACAGCACGCCCAGGGCGGCAAGTTCGCAATTGAAGAAGTGGATTAACAATAATGGCAAGCTGCTGGCCCGCATGATGGAAGCCGGATATTACAACGGGCAGAAAATTCTTACACCGAAGCAGGTGAGAATTATAGTGGAGCACTTGGACCCTCCATGAGGGAAATGAAGCCGGAGTATGCAAGTCAATATACATACTCCGGCTTTCGATTGTTCATTCCGCCTCTTTTCGTTTTTCGCAGGTGTTCTCCTCCTTTTTATCCGACGCGGTTGACAGCCTTCCTTCTTCAAATGCGATTTCCGCCGCTTCGTTGGCCCGCATCAGCGGTACCATCCATTTTCCGCCCACGGTCACCTTGTGGCGCGCGATGTACTTTTTTGCTTCTTTGCTCATGATTTATAATTTTTAGAGTTGTTTTTCGCTCTCTTCCGCCAGCGCGTCAAGCAGGCGGCTGTATTGGCCAAGTGCCAGCAGCGGGCTTGCCGACCTTTCGCTGTATGTCCCGCACTCGCCCATGCGGAGGGCGGCTTCTGCAAAGGCATCGCACAGGAGCGCCTTCCATTCTTCCGTATTCTCACGGATGTCCCCGATGATGCGGGCGGCTTCGTCCGTTATCTCAATTTTCCGCATATTCTCAGATATCCTTGAAGTTCAGACTGTCCATCTGGGACGAGATGCTGTCCGATACGGATTCAAGTATGAGCTTTTCGCACGCAATGCTGCCGTTCGCAAACGCGTCGTTGGTAGCGTCGTCCCTCGAATATCCGTATTTGTTGCGCCAGTTGTAGAATGCCTGTTCCGCGTCGAGAAAGGCAGCATATACCATCAGGATTTCCCTGGTCTTTTCACTGATTTCTGCCACGCTCATGGCGTCGGCGGTTCTGTGTCCGATTACTTTTTCATTCATAAAACAAATTCAATTTGCGGCAGGCGGCATACGCTATCGCCAAGCCTATGATGTTACTTATGCAATATTCACTCTCGGTGCCCAGCAGCAGGACAATGCCCGCAACCAGCGCAAATACGGTCACCATCGTCTTGGGCGAATGGCATGGCCGATGCTTGTCTCTGTTCATGGCCGTACCTCCTGCAAGGTTTCAAACAATTGGTGCAGGAACAGCCTTCCGGTTTCCGTCCACGTGGTGATGGTGTTGGTTCCCTGCGACCCGTCGGAACGGGTGAATGCCGTTGTCCGTGGACGGGTATATCCCTTGCCGCAATGTGTGGCCGTCAGCATCCACTGGCCGGACTGGTAGAACATGACTCCCTTTTCCTTCAGCTTCTTGTGCAGCTGCTCCGCGGTCTTCATGTCCAGTTCCTTGGCCATCTGCGTGGAGGTGTAGGTGTGGGCCGACTGGAGTACGTCGTCCACATACTTCACTTTCGGAGCCTGCTGCCTGATTTCGTTGGATAGGTAGTTGTTCTGCTGCTCCAGCATGGCTTTCTCCTGCCTTGCCTGTTCAAGGCGGTTGCTCAGCACTTGCATGGCGTAGGCTATCGCCTCGTCGTCGTTGCTTACGGTGGCTACGCTGGTGCGCAAAAGCTCCTTGATGCGGTCGTTGCACCATATTGCAAAAGCTGGGCTTAGCCAACGGGCGAACTCCAAGGCTACGTCTTCGTGCATCCATGTGCCTGGGTTGTTACCACCTTTAGTAACTATCACTAAATCAGCCAAAGCAATATTTCTTGCTTTGCTTAATTCATTAATGTAATCTTTTGCATACTGATTGCTCAGCCAAAACTGAGGTCTTTTCTCATTCCCAAACGGTTTTGCCATCTGCGTAGCATTTACCATCACATTTTCGCCGCTGATAAACGAAATTTGACTACCTTTGTAGTCGTAAACTACTGGATTATTCATAATATTTGGTTGTTTATGGTGTGCGGTAGTGCGAGTACCGCACACATTGTTTATATTCGGTTTATTTATATCCTGCCTGCTTCTGACGGGTAAATGGCTTTCTTACGGTTGTTTGCCCGATTAATCTCCGCAATATTGCGCTCCCATATATCCTCTGCTGTTCACGTTGTAGCAATCGTTCCACGTGATATTGGTTTCGTTGGATGTTGTTCGCCGAACGGGCTTCTGTGATGCAAGGAGTAGTCTGATTTTGGCTTCGCGCTCTTCCTTGAACTTGATTTCATCCTTGGCCCATTCCCATGCCATTCTAAGACATTCACCGAATGTTCTTCCCATTCTCGCATTGCTCTTATAAAATCTGTGAGCACTTCTCATGATTTCCGATTTATTGTACTTTGTTGCCATAGTTCTTTATATTTAGTTGTTATTACTTCTTGTTTGATGATGCAAATATAAACCTATTTTCTTTATCAAACAAGAAAAAGAAAAGAAAAAGAGTTTATTTAATATATTTTAATAAACCTATTTTCTTTATTACACGAATCAATACTACATTTGCATTAAATAAAAAAATTATGGGTACTGACAACGAAATATTCAAGCTAAGGATTAAGGATATTCTTTCAGATAAGAATATGACCTCTAAAGAACTTGCTGAAAAAATGGGTAAAGCCCCACAATATGTAAGCAACATAATAAATGGAGGAAAAGGAGCTTCTATATCTACACTAATAGAAGTTGCAAAAGTTCTTGATGTTGAATTTAGGGATTTATTTGCAGCTACAAACATTCCTTCTACCTCCGAAGTGTCCGGATACGTGAAAGTGAAAGGAACTATTTATGAGGTTCACTCTTTTGAGGATTTAAGAAAATTGATAGAAATGGATGTTTAACTAAATAAAAAAGTTATGAGAAAAATTATCCCCATGTTATTTTTGGTATTGTCTTTTTCTGTTGCCTGTTCCAATAAAAACAATCTAAAGCAAGAAATTGAAACGCCAAAAGAAAAATATACGGAAGAGCAAGCATTGAAAGCATATAAAGATATGTATTTTGGTATGGATATAAAATCTATATTAGAACTTGGATATGTATCGGAAAAAGATACGTCCAAATGGGTAATAGACTTGAAATATAAAAATATTGGACACGAGGAATTTGAAGATGCCAATATTATGACATACAAAAACAAACTCTTTTTGGTTAATTTCCATAGCTACGTTGATGGATTAAATGATGCGTTGGATTTATTGAACGGTACAAAAGAGGTTTTCTCTGCAAAATACGGAACTCCTCAAATAGAAAATACTATAAATAAAGATAGTATTGAAATAGATAAAGATTATATTGTCTATTTATGGAACATAAGGAATAAGCAGATTAGGGGAGAATTGAATAAGTCTGAGCAGGATGATATGTATTTTGTAGACGTGTTTATAGAAGATACAATAACTCGCCATATTAAAGATTCAGTTGCATTATCTTATCAAAGTAAAGACATATAAAAATTTATCCCCGTTCCTTCCGGTTCGAGACCCATGGAACCCTTTATGATGTCCACTCATTTGATGATTTGGAGAAACTATTAGAATTAAAAAATGGGAAAGAGTGAAATCGTAATATATAAGTCCGAAGACGGAAACATTAAGGTTGATGTTCTGTTTGAGGATGAGACCGTATGGCTGACAATCGACCAAATGAGCACTTTATTTGGAAAATCACGCTCTACAATTAATGAGCACATACTAAATATTTATGCAGAAGGGGAACTTTCCGAGACGGACACCATAAGAAAAATCGGAAATTCCGATTTTTCCACCAAACCGACCAATTTCTATAATCTTGATGTGATTATTTCAGTCGGCTACCGTGTGAAATCCAAACAAGGCACACAATTCCGACAATGGGCGACACAACGGCTACGGGAATATATCATAAAGGGGTTTACTTTGAACGACGAGCGTTTCACCACAGGTTCTTCAATGAACTATTTCAAAGAATTGCTGGAGCGCATACGTGAAATACGGTTGTCTGAAAAAGTGTTTTACCAACAAGTTAAGGATATTTATGCCACAAGTATAGACTATGACCCATCCGATGAAATGACATTGGCTTTTTATAAAGAAGTGCAGAACAAGTTGCTTTGGGCTGTTAGTGGAAAGACGGCTGCGGAATTGGTTTATTACCGTGCAAATGCAACATTGCCTATGATGGGACTTACGTCCACGAGCAAGCCAGGCAAAGTGACCAAAGTGGATGCGCTTACAGGAAAGAATTACCTTAGTGAGGAGGAGATAAAAGTGCTGAAACTTATAGTGGAACAATATCTTGCTTATGCGGAATCTCAAGCCACACAGCATAAACCAATGTATATGAAAGATTGGATAGAAAAATTACGGTTAATATTGACAATGAATGAAAAGACAATATTAGAGTGTGCCGGAAGTGTTTCCCATGAACTTGCTGCCAAGAAAGGCACTGAGGAATATGTCAAATATAAAGATGCCCAGAAAAAACTGGAACATTTGAACAGCATAAAAGAGCTTGATAAAGATATTAAGAATTTAACATCAAAAAAGAACAGAAAACAATAAAACCGGCCTGTTCCGGAGCGATGGCATTACCAACATAATCCAGCACAAAGGGGATTTTTACAAAGCAACCACGATAGCCGAACTGGAAAATATAGTGGCGAAAATCAAAGAAAAGGCTTGATTGTGTTGCTATATATGTAAACTTTTGCTATATTTGCAGAATGGAAGCAGAAAGGAAGATATTGTTTTATAAAGACTATTTCATTTCGTTCTATCGTTCTTTAGATAGTGGAGCGCAAAAGAAGATTGATTACATTTTGGGTATGCTAAAAATACAAGAACGGGTAAGTGAGAAGTTTGTGAAGTTCATACGTGAAGGTCTTTATGAAATCAGAGCATCATACAACGGGTGTATTTATCGGGCATTCTTCATCTTTGACGATGGAAACATAGTTATGTTGTTCAACGGTTTCCAGAAGAAAACTCAGAAAACGCCTGATAGTGAGATAAACAAAGCATTGGAAATAAAAAAGGAATATTATGCAGGAAAGAAATGACATTGGCAGCTTCGATGCCATACTGGATGAAAAATACGGGAAGATCGGTACGCCGGAAAGGAACGAGTTTCACCGTGAGGCATACACTTACTGTGTAGGCCAGATGATTTGCGATGCGCGGAAGCAGGAAAAAATGACGCAGGCCGAATTGGCGGAGAAAGTGGGAACCAACAAAACTTATATATCAAGAATAGAAAAAGGAATAATCGAACCCGGAGTAGGCCTGTTCTTCCGTATCATTGATGCGCTCGGACTGAAGGTTGAAATAGTCAAACCCATTCTATAAGAAACTTGTAAAAAGCCCTAAGATGGAGTGGTACACTACCTATTCACATTGTGACAAGATATAAAATTAACTACGGAAGTTTAATCTTTATTTTAGGATTATGATAAAGAAATTTTTATTTATACTATTGGTAATGATGCCTATATTTATTCATGCACAAATCACAATAGGTAATCGAATACAGGATAGTAAACCTGAAATGGAACTTAAATATGATAGTTTGTCAAATATAAGTGAGAAGAATATTTTATCACTTAAGGGGCAAACTCTTTTTGTGATGGGTAATGCTTTTAGTAAAGAAAATGGATTCCATTTTTTGTTTTATAATCAAAAGGGGTTTCATAGCGATGCCTATAAAAAGACGCTTTATAAACAAAGCACAAGAAGCAGTAAGGGATATGAGGAGAAGTTTACTCCATATGAAGCTGTAGCAGGGAAGTACTATATAATTTCTGATATATATAGTCAAAAACATGATATAATGGGTATGGAGTATTGCTTGCTACTAAATGACATAAATGCGAGTGATAGCCTCTATTGTTATCTGCACAATTTGGACTCTTCGATAGCAAGCGGTATTGATAATCTATTAATTTTGGGATATTATGAGAAACTTAAACAATTAAATGTCGGTAAATCGTTTAGAGTTTCAAAAGATAACGAATTTGAACAGACTAACAACGGGAAAATAAAACTTAAATCAGGAAGTGTATTTAAATGTAAGGATGTCGCCGTCAATTTAGGCGAATATAATAATTTATATCTGATACTTGGTGATAAAAGTAACATAGAGATTAAGGCGTCTGTTTTGAATAATGGGAAAGTTTGGGGAATGATAGATAATGATAGATATCATTATTTGACTAAAAAATTTGGAATTGAAAATGCTAATCTGATAATAGCAGAGAAAGTACGTATTGGAATGTCTAAACAGGCGGCGAAAGAATCTTGGGGGGAGCCTAATGATATAAATACAACAACAGGAAGTTATGGAACACACGAACAATGGGTATATGGTGATGGGAATTATCTATATTTTGAAAATGGGAAATTGACAGATATTCAAAATTAGTAGTATTTTAGCCCCGCTCCGAGAGATTGGGGCTTTTTTGTACCTCATCATTGATTTAAAGTGAATATGCTTTACAGGTATTATCCCAGGAAAGATGTACCGATGATGATGGAGAAAATGTAGCAAACCTGCAAATTGGGTGAGGGGTACATAAGCCGTGTTTTTCCGTGTTCTTAACGGAAGTATCATTATCTGAAATAACAAATACAATGGCAATACTGACAATCGAAGAGGCCGAGAAAATGAGGGCTTTTATTCCGTCATCTACCATGTTCAAAGTGTGGGACGCGCGGGATAGGGGAGGGACGTTTATAACCGTACCTGACAGGAACCTCGCTCTGTGGAAAAAGAAATATGAGGCGTATAACCTTAAGTTCAATGTACTGCTGCCAAGATGCACGGAATACAACAATCTGGGCATTGAATATGAGAAACAGGGAAACATTCCCTTTGCAATCAGTGCGTACGAGGAGAACGTAAAACCGGGTTCTTATCCGGCCCGTCATGCTTACGACAGGCTGCTCGTCCTGTACAGGAAACAAAAGGATTATAGGAATGAGCTTCGGGTATGCAAGCTTGCCGTATCCGTTTTCAAGGAGGAAAAGTACAAGAAGCGGCTTGAAAAAATCAAATCGCTTCTTAAAACACAGAAACAATGAAATATGTCCTATGAAAAAATCAAGAGCGATAGAGGTGCTGAAGAAGCAGTTGGATGAAATACCGGCGTTGAAAAAAGTGCGTGAAGGCGATAAAAAATATAGGGACTGGAAAACGCAGACATTGGCCGTGATAAAATCCGTCTTCGGCGAATGGTCAACCAATTACAAGGAAGCAAACGACAGCCTATTCCCGCAGTTCTTTTTTGACCCTATTTTTGGAAATGATAGCACCCCGACAGACTATCATGCACGCTATTTGCAAGGGCTGGATGCAAAAGATACCATGCTTCGTGGCATGATAACCGAAGTTGAGTTGCGGGAAGATGACAGAACTAGTTGCCGGGAGGATGCCGTTTCGGTCATAAGGAACATCTGCGACCGTTTTCATTTGGTCGTACGCCAGTTGAGGAAAAGGCACGAAGACAGGCCTGCGCTGGACGTGGACGATGAATATGATGTGCAGGACCTGCTTCATGCTTTGTTGAGGCTGCATTTCGATGATGTCCGGGCGGAGGAATGTACGCCGAGCTATGCCGGAAGTGCGTCACGCATGGATTTTCTGCTTAAATCCGAGAAGATTGTTATCGAAGTGAAGAAAACCCGGAAAGGATTGGGAGCGAAAGAAGTAGGCGAGCAACTGATGATAGACAAGGAAAGATATGCCGCACATCCCGATCTTGGAACTTTGATTTGTTTTGTGTATGACCCAGAGAACAGGATTGCCAATCCGGTTGGGATAGAAAACGATTTGAGCAGAGATACGGAACGATTTAAGGTAATTGTTCTTATAAGGCCCAAATAAGGCTGACTACAATGGCTTGCTCTGGTGGACAGATAATAAATTACCCGTAGGTAGTCGGTACACTACTTACGGGTAGTTAAATGGTTTCCTACAGGTAGATGGTGAATTACCTATAGGTAGTTTTTATAGCGGACTGCCACCTTCTTCATCATCTCCATCACCTGTACTTTCATCAGCAGGCAAAGTTTCACCTTTTTTCGGTACTCGTTTAAATGTAAGCCCACCATCGCCGGCACGTGTAGCAGCCTTTACAGGTTTACCAGGACGAAACTGAATTCTGGCACCTATAATGTTGGCCGAGGTAAATTCTTTCTCGGTCAAAGCACCTTCACTCTGAAGCTGTAGTTGGAAACTGCCGAATTTTTCCAACCTGACAATTTTGCCAGATGCCAGATGCTTATTCATCTGCTTAATCAACGCCCGTAAGGCATTGAGTACATCACCGTCGGTCAACGTTGTCGCATAGGCGATGTCTTCTGCCATCTCGTCCATCGTTACCTCACCGCTTGCCTGCATCTTTGCGTAATACTTCTTCTCGCCGTCCGGGTTACCCGGCTCGCTGCTCATCAGAGCAAGGGAATAATTTACACTCATGGTTTTCTCCTTCCTGTTTTAGTTAATACTTCGTTTTGATTTTTACGGTGCGAAGTTAGTCTGCTGTCTCCAGTGCTTGAAGGCATACGTGCAGTAAAGTATGACAAACGAGATATAAACGGATTTATTTGTACGTGGATAAACTTATTGGGTATTCCAGATGTTGATTTTTTCTTAAAATTATGGCAGAATTATCATATTATCTTTATCCCTACTGATTACAAACCGATATATCCATGCTGCATCAGAGAACTCGTTCCTAAACTTCAGCCCAAGCTCTTTTAATTTCTCTGATACCTTTTCTGCATCTGTTTTGTATCGGCCAAACATGTTATCTATTCCAACCCCATAAGAAGCAGGATAAATACCAATTGAATAACCAAAAACTTTCACGAGGTATTCACGCAAATTCTTATATGCCGATTCTTTATTTAACCTATCAAGCACCCATTCTAAAGTGACCTCCTTGACTTTTGGCGTCTTAAATTCCCGTATGTCATCATTGATTACAACAACAAGATATTCAGCGTCTTTATAAGAAAGGCCATCGTCGGTACACCGTAGTCCGGTTCTTCCCCAAACGTAATATCCAAGGTCTTCGATTTTCTTGATTGTCTCTTTACTGATGTTCATTACTAAAATACTTTTCTATAATTATTTCTTTTGACTTCATTATCATGGAATCAGTATCAATTCCGATTTGCTGGTAGAAACCGCTGTTCCCAGTAAGGCTTTCGCTTGCGATTTGCAAGGTCCTGCGTTCCTCTTTAGTAAAACCAATCCGGAATGTCCGAAAGATAGCAAGTGCTTCTTTCAGGCACCCGGATTGAAATAACTTTACTGCTTTCTCTGTTTTCGTTCTCATATTCTGATATTCAAGTGTGTAACTTTGTATATGTAAATATACATATAATATATTGAATATCAAAGGGTTACACTCTTTATTTTCAGACTTGGATACAATTAAATTTCAAGAACTTGCTTGTATAGCTCAAAGTTCCTATTTTCTATTTCTTCATCTTCAGGATAGCGTTTGGCTCTGGTATACCACTCATGGAAGCAATCGGAGCAGTACCAGCAATTAAGAACAGCAATATAGAAACCGTCATGACTGTTGCAAGAACCGCAACTGTCACAGATCCCAGCACAACCGTATTCACTGAGGGCGCACATCATTTCACCACGAGTGGCTGTATGACCTTGAATCCTTTCTTGCTTTCATATCTCACTTGCTAAATATTCATTATCACATTCCAAGCATTCCCAATCAGAACCTTCGTATCTGCTTGGTATCATAGCATTATCACACACAGGGCATTTGGGAAGTAGGTCTTTTATAAACCCCACTTCAATACCGAACTCTCCATTATGAAACCTTATGTCATTGGCATCATCACACGCCCCTTCGCTATCATCATCATATAGTCTGAATACTTCTATATCCGATGAGAATAATTGGTAAGCTGCTTCCTTGCTGATAACCAGCCATACAAATCCGTCTTTACAAACTTTTGCTTTCATTACATTAACCTCCTATCTTCACTTACACTTTCGGCATAAATTCCTTTGTTTATCTCCACATTTTTTCCAGTCTCATATCCGCGGACGGCAGACACATTATCTACATTTTGACTGCTTGCACGAGACTTTCCGATTTTCTCATCTTTCAGGAAATCGTCAATCTCAGCCCGGGTGCTCAAAGCAAGCGCAGTGATGTCGCATTCATGTTGCAGTTGCTGTTTTTCGGATCTGAATTTTTCATTCAGTCCAAATACGCATCCACAGAGATAGGAACGGAGGTACATGGCGATACTTTGTGGCCTACGTCCGAACTTGAACAGGCAGTCATGCCTATATGAAGGGTATTCTTTCTTGCCAATCTGGTAGAACCTGTTGGCGAGGAAGGAAACGAGATACAGAACTACTTCAACATTCTTCTTACGCCCTACAATCTGGAACTTATCTCTGCTCATACGTCCATTGTCTTTTCTTGTCGATATTATAAGCAGGCGGCACATGTTGTATTCGCACACGGTTCCAATTAAATCAGCATACCATCTGCCACTGCTTACTTCTGGCTTGAATGGTATTTCTTCGGCCACAACAGGGTTGTCAATTCGTTCCTGCGTGGGAATATCTGTTTCTGACAAGTTGTAGGCTATCAACAGGCGGGTAATGCCGGCTGCTGCTGCGCATGCCTCTCCTTCATTACCAAGAGCAAGCGCAGACTCTTTCAGGTTCATCAGCTTGCGAAGCTTTTCTAAGATTTTGTCTTTGTTCGTCATTGCTACTATATTTTAAGTTTATAATAATCCTTCGTCAACCATGGAAGCATATCCATTCTCGCAGATAACAATACTGTCGAGAAGCTTAATACCAAGAATCTCCAATCCGTTTCTGACTTGTTGTGCTATCCGGCTGTCCTCATTAGAGAATTTAAGATGACCGGATGGATGATTGTGCACCAGTATCACGGAAGCGGCCAATGATTCCACTGCATACTTTGCAATCAATCTTACATCCACTATGGTAGAACAAACACCGCCTTGGGAAATTTTGGCATATCCGATGGCGGTGTTTGCTTGGTTCATAAGGAGAATAAACGAACTTTCGTAGATGGAAATGTCATCGTAATAGAACTGGCGTGCAAAATCTGCCGAATCTTTCGAGGAACGGATTTTAGCAACAGGAAATTCCTGTTTTTCTGCTTTCAGACTAAATTCAATTGCTTTCTTTTTCATTGCTCAATTTTCTTATTGTGTTCTTTTAGTATAGTAAAGATACTGATTATTAGTTTGTTATACAAATATAACCATCTAATAATCAGTGGTTTAAACTTTGTTTAACTGAGCAAGTAAGAACATTTTAATATGCCTTCCCTCCGTGCATAAAAGGCCGGAGTTCATTGTATTTCATCTTCTGCTCGATATGCCATGCAATATCTATGTTTTTTGCTCTACACCAAGAAAAGATCCTTCCCAAAGAACAACTTATATGTAGTTTCAACCAATCCTTATGGCTTTTATCTGGGTTGGTGATAAATGAGCAAAACATGTAAGAAAATTCCGTGAATGATATTTCCTCTATATATAAGTTATCCATGTATAATAATTCGCAATTACGAAGTCCTGCCAGATCCAGCAATCGGATGCAGGCGTCGGCAAGTTCTTCCTCGACAGTTCCTTTGATTTGACGCTCGAAGTTTTCCTTAAAGTCAATGCGGTTATAGTATTTATTGAATGCTTCAAAGTCAGCGTGGCTTCCTTTCCGGTCCGCTTCCACAGCTTCCATCAGTTCGGATATAACCAGACAAAGAAAATGTTCATCACTCAGGTTTTCTTCATGCCATCCGTGTGTTACTGCGCACTGGTAGGCTTTGTCTCGCAACTCATTCAAATTAACACTACTCATAGTTACTTATCTTTTAACCGTTTCAAAACATCCTTGTTTGCATCCAAAATATCATCAAACGATGGAATTGGCATCCATGCCAATATCGGACTATCGCCATATACGAAGTCTCCTCCCAAATATCTATAACGGTATATTTGAATTGTTCCTTCATATTCAATCATTACTAAAACGTTTTGCCATATCTGTGGCATCCTGTCTCTCGGAACGACCCACTGGCTCCTTAATGCAGCATCCCATCCCACTTCATAAGCCGCCTGAATATCCGACTTATTGAATACCTTTTCGTGAGGGGCATAATCTACGCCATGATGCTGTCTTGCACTTTCAAGCAACAGGATGGAATACTCTTTTGATTTTCGTTCTTTTGCATCCATAATCTATAAATCATTTCATCCATTAACAATATCTTTTATCTTCTGCCATAGCCTCACATATTTTCTCAATGCACTCAACATTTTCTTCGTTCAACCATTCCTTGGCCACATTCCACGCAATGCTTTTACTTGGTTTGAAGTTATCAAGTCGAATGCTATGGTGTGATAATCTGCCTTCTGTAGGCTTCAGTCCAGCATCATGTAATTCACATAGACCGTCTTTGTAGAACGTACACCAGTCGCCTTCCTGTTTGGCCTGTATCATCGGTACGGGCATATTAATGACACCCATAATGACTCCTGCATACCATTCAGTTGCAGCAAGCCTGTCTTTATATCCGGATTCGATAAGCTTCAAGATATCTTGAGGTGTGCCTAAACAAGGCGTATGGCATTGCAGCTTACACAACTGACATTTGCATTGTACCGGCTTGCGACCGGTCTTCCTGATTATACGCTGTAACTGCGTTTCTTTAATAAGTAAGCTCATTTTATATCTCCTTTTAGGTATTCTATGTAAAAGTGTCCGTTGGCAATGAGCCATGAAATCATAGAAATAACAGAATCAAATAAATCTCGTTTCATTTCTTGATGTTTCACGTCATATCCAAACTCCACATAAGTGACAAACCAGCACTGACCATCGCTGTTTATATCTAAATCAGCATTGGGTCTGTTTACTTGTTCTATTGACTTAGGTATCAGCTCCAGTAACCGGCTAAGGCTCCATGCAGGAATAACGAATCTATTATGTTTCCAATAACCGTTCCAATCATTGTACGGTCTTGCGGAACAATACAAGTTCGGATTGTCTTTTATCGGTATACTCATATCTGCCGTTTCAGGCTTCAATCCTAACGTAAGCAGCTGCTCCGCCTGCTCGCGGGTCGTCGCTATTTGTGATTTAAATTCCATATCTTTCATTTTATAAGTTCAAAATCATAAACGAATACATACGGATTTTTGCTCCACACGTCTTTTCTGCTCACCTTATTTATGAGGTGAGCAAAGGCTTCACGGGGTGAATTGAAGTGCGATTTCCCACCGTCAAATGTATATCCGTCGGGAGGGAATTTACAATCTTTATAATAGAATGTCTGTATTCCCTCTTTAAAACAACAATCATCCGAAATGTCTTGTAGCTTTTCAACACGTACGTTGGTAATTCGTATTTGGTGAGGCATCAATTCTGCCTTTACAAACATTTTATTATCCAATCCAGCTTTTGTTATACATTCGTTATCTATATCCAATTTTGTATATCCAAGCTCTCTATAGCTTTGAGCAATAGCTATTATTTCATTGATTTTATATTTGCTTATGTCTAATATCGACCTTCTTAAGCCTAATGGGGCAGATGGGTATTCGTAATTTACTACATCAAATTCATATCGAGAGATATGGGCTATTCTTCTCGTCTGCGTCTTTCTTCCTTCCAATACGGCTTTCGTTAAGCCATAAAAATCTGAGAACATAATCTTCTTCATAATCCTTGCTTTTTAATCAGTTCCAAACAAATTTTCAGTCCTGCTTCGAGTGCTCCTTCGTAGCTATCCCATTCCCCTCCGTCATTTGGGCCTTGATAGGATGACCATAATATATGAGTGCCATTATCAGATTTACATAAGTCGTAATACCAACCGGACGCATTCACATCAATACACACATGAATACCATGCGCCTCGCGTAGCCACCTCGCCGCCAAAGCCTGCGTTGGGCACGAAGTTGCACACTGACTTTTGTTGAAATTTTCCGGGCAATCACAATGCCATATTGTGCCACGCTCTGTGTATTGGTTAAAGCACGGCACGTCAAACCCTGCCTCTTTCAGCAATTTCGCCGTGTCGAACGAAACATAACTTTCTTCTATCATAATCAAAAAGGTATTTTGTTGCTTCTGTTTTGCTTTCTTCTCTCTTTCATATTATTTACCTTATGCCACCACTTAGGCAACGGTTTGTTTTCGTCAAACGGGTCACGTCCGATACGTTCAAGATACTTCATCTTGGCAAGTATCTTTGGAACTGCTGCTGCGTATGCTTCCGCAAATTCTTCAAAGGTTATCATGGCTATTCCTCCTTATATTTCAAATTCAACCCTTACAGTTGCATAATCTTTTGTACAATCTCTTTCCGCTTCTTCTTTTGATTTGAAAAGACCTGCATCTTTATTAACATTAATCCATCCCTCTTTCTTTTCGGGGAGCATCATAAGGTCCTCATCATTCTGTTTATCAAAATCAACTTTTCCATTCGACAAATAATAATGTACTGATTCCCCAAGAGGGTCTGACACAAGAGCTACAATGTGCATATCCCAATCTCTATCAAAGCAAATAATCCTTGCCTTTCTTCCGTCTCTTGTGCAGACAGTTTTGCCTGCTTTGGCAGCTTCAAGGTCAAACGGCTTTAAGTTTAGTTTATCCTCGCCAAATAGACACTCGTCAACAACTTTGTCAAATTCGGGAATATCTTCTTTTGCATCATGCATTCTATATTCTTCCATATTTTCTTTGGTTTGTTTTATTTCTATTGCTATTCGCTTGTGCTTATAATCACTTACATACATCAGTAAAGCATTTTCTTTACAGAAATTTACATCATACAGCTTATATTCTTGCATCCATACTAATCTTTCATCTCCATGAATATTGCAAGTGAAAGGCTCTCCGACCTTTTCAAGTTTCTTGAAACACGCTAATTTCTTATCGTTTCTATATGCGCAATATGGATTTCCAATAAATTTGCAACTTCCTGCTTCATCAAAGCTACATTGATTGCAATGCCCTATAATACACTGATACCACTCACCGTTGTACTCGAATATTTCTCCTATCTTGTGTTCCATAATCAGTCCTCCTTAACTTTCGGTTTATACTCGTTCGTTTCTTTATCGTACTCGTAGCAGTCGGGGCAGTAGAGTTTGCCGTCGATTTCTTTCCATCGCTTCCATACGGATGCTATATACTCAGCTTTTTCTTTAGTTTTACATGATGAATTTACTTTTCTACACCCGTCGCACACAGCTTGGTACATAGTCACTTCGCGTATCATATCAATCCTTTATGTTTAAGTTTAACAACAGCATCTTTACGGGAGTATGCCTCTATTTCATACCCTTTTATGACAAATTTGGACAATGGCTTTTCACCGAATCTTTTTCAGTTCCTTTTCGGCCTTGGCAAGATCCTTGGCCATCTGAAACCAATCGCTAACACTTTCTTGTTTTCCCATAATGTTTTCTTGCTTATTTCCACTTTACCTAAACTTTAGGTAAAGTCATTCAAGGTGTAAGGATAGTTGACTATTCGGTTCTTTATAACCGGGATTGGCCAAAAGGAAAGCCTTTCTTAGTGCTTCGGAAATCTTATCACGCATGGCCTTAGAAACATGATTTCTGTCTGATTCACTGTTAATCAGTAAGCATTTGTCAAGGCTACCATTGATAGGTTTCTCGTCAAGGAACAGGCTGTATTCCGTGAATATCCGGTTCTGTTTCCGACCTTCATTCTCTTCTTCTTTCGTCTGATATCGTTCAATTATGGTATCTTGGATTGTTCTCAGAACCCTTTGTCCTCTGTCGCTTCTGCAGCCCTGTTTTTCGTTCTCGAACATGACAGACAAAGCACGTTTTTTACGGACATTCCCTATTTTTGCCCAGCCGTAATAAACCTTTAGTCTTTCCATCATATTTCTTGCTTTAATGGTTCCCATCCCTTTGGTATCTTTGCCCACTTTCTGAAGTAGGTATCAAAGCTGTCCATATCGTTGAACATGTCCATCTTGGATTGTTCTTCTATCACCAATGAGGAAAATTCCTTGAAATAAGCATCTGCAGATTGCACAAAGCGTGTATGTAGTTGCTTGATTGTTCCCAGCATTAGGCCTCGTTCCTTCATCAGATCGGAGGCTTCTTCTACCAGATTGTTTGCTTCACACAATAGAATTTGTGAGGCGGATAGCAGTTGGTTCAAACGGGCCATAGAGCCGTCTTTCTCCGCGGCTTCTATCAATGTTTTCTTGGGTATCATAATAGCCTAAGTTGTTGTTTATCATTTAAAATTTGGAGGAATTATCACAGCTTGTGTAAATTCAGTCCCGATTAACTCGTTTACGATATTTAATACATTCTTGCTGGTAAACGGTAGATTATTGTTTCGATACTTTCTACATCTGTCCATCATTGTATTTATGTGATTGACATGAATGTAATTGTTCCTTTCAGTACGCCAATTTCTGCTCCAGTAACCTGTAGTTTCGGAAATTTCAATATGGCTATTCCATATTTCATCTTCAATGTCGATATCTTGGAAATCTGTCAAATGAAACAAATCCTTTTTGATATGATTTCTTTGGAAACTCAATAGGTATTCGTGTCCGTCCAACCCTTTAGGCAAACAGATTACTCTTGGATAGGGTATTGTCCCATCATCCTCAAAGTTGTTCCTGTCTGCTGTAGCAAACATTGTCAGTTTACCCCAAACGCTTGGATAAGGTCGGCATTGAAGTGATTGAATAGCATTCTTGTATTTCATTTCTTAATCTCCAATTCATAATATGAAAACCAACCTTTTTCACTTGGAAATGCTACCAAAGCCTGAGTACGGTCAATGGATATTTTATGCACAATTCCGATTTCTTCTGTAGTAATGTTCTGCACTTTTGTCCCTATCGGACACTGGGTTTTGAATACGTTTACTTTCATTGCTTCAATGTTTTAATGTTTATGTAAAAATACTTGTAATATATTGAAATACAATATATTATATCTTCTTTGTTTCATTCATAAACTTTGTTTAACTGGCTGATTTACAGGTGGTATTTCTCCTCGTCTTTTTCGTTCAAGGTACCACGTGTAGGGATTATATCCTTCGGGAATTACATACCCTTCGGGAAGTTCGCGGCGGCGGAGGCTTTCTTCCTGTTCATGTTTCCGGATAGCCATGTCAAGCTCTGCATTTCTTTGGGGGAGGAACTCTTTGAAGAATGCGTTTCCTATGCGCTTGGTATCGAAACTGGAGTAGCTGTTGTCGTATCGTCCTGCCTTGTATCGGGCAAAGAACAGCATCAGTTCAGACAGCTTGTACTGGCGGACTTCCTGAGCAAACGACTGGCTGAATATCCGAATACCGTCGGCAATTCCGCTTTCTCTGCTACTTGAAGCCCCATATAACCCAAACACCTGCAATTCTATCCAATAACAGGAAGAACCAATTCCGTATAGTTCATCGTACTGCATCAGCGTTGGGCAGTCGGCCATATAGGCTTTGCCAACGTTCTGGAGTGTATATCCCCAGTGGACAGGTGAAAACAGCCTCTCAATGTCAGAACGGCTTTTCCATTTCGTCAGCCATACCTTCTTCGAGCTCTCGCTTATGCTGTTGTAGCAGGTTAAGAGCGTAGGCGTTAGCCTCTTGCTTGCTTGTATAAGCGTTCCTATTGCTTCCATTGCTTTCTCCATCGTAGTTTCCCTCCAATATCTTCACAAAATTGTTTGGATTGAAAATCCAGTCAAAATCACATTTCCATCCCCTGTCATTATCCCCCAATAAGAAGGGGGAGTGCAATACCTTTTGGAATACCTGCATTATTGCTTCCTTTCCATGCTCTGTAGCCCTTGCACGAACAGATGATTTCCTTTTCTCCGTCAACTTAACCACTACCGGAATCTTTCCGATAAACAGCTTGTTGTAATAATCACATAAAGCCGCAAAATCTATTATTTCGGTCTTGGGCAAAGAAAGCTTGCCTTTCTTTGTATCTACGTCAGTAGATATTTCTTTCTTTTTATTTTCCTTTTCCTTTTGTGGCATTTTCACCGAATTTAAAGCCGTTTCTTCCGAAATAACCTTAGTTTCTTCCGATATAACTCTTGTTTCTTCCGAAATAATAGGCTCTTTTTCTCCGTCAATAAGTGAGTATTCAGTAATATCAGACCTCCTTTTAAGTAATTTGCATATAGACTGGTATCGTTTCTGGATCCCTTTTGACGTAATGATTCGTTCATTGTCATACAGCTCTTTGGATAATAACCCCAGTGTCATGCAGCTTCTTATGACCTCCAGTATATACGCCTCTTCAAACCCGGTTTGTTCCGATATAATGAAAGGCAACTCTTCGTCCCACCTCATGTAGTACCCACGCTGGTAGATAAGACATAGCAGGAGAGCATATACTGTTACGGCTTTGCCACTCTGATACTTGATTAGTTTCCTTATTCGTATGTCTTGGAATAAATCAATGTCCATTGGGAAGTAACTCAACCCTGTCTTATTAGGTCTTGCCATTTATATCATATTAAAAATAGAAACGGCTTCCACGTTTCTATACCCTTGATGTGGTGTTTAGGATATATACTCCATGAAAGCCTGTTTAATATCTTATTAATCATCAAACACCACTAAGATGATATATATTTTTAAGTACCGTAAAGGTAAGCAAAAAGTGTTTGAAACTCAAACATAAATCAAATTAATTTTTCTAGGGAAAACATTATTTATCAATAGCCGGTCTTATTCAGGCGTAGTGACTCCTTTTCATAACTCAGTAATGTCCGCAGCGCATCAAGCTGGTGTACGCATGACGCATTCAGGCGGTCGAGTCGGTCAACCAAATAAGCCTCTTCTTCCGCAATGCTGTCCAATAGGGCATTCTGAACTTTCGCAGACAGGCAGTTCTCACGTGCGATACGAAGAATGGTATTCTGTATCTCGTCAGACTTCTTCTTGCGGAGCATTTTCTTGGCATCGGCCAGCATTTCACCTGATCGCATCATATATACCATGATGACGGATATACGCTCCTGTATCTCTTGCGGGTTATTGGAGCAAGTGATGTTCAGGTAGTCGCTGATTTCTTTTATCTCTTTTTCCATGAGGTCACAATCTTTAGTTTAATCGGTTTCTTTTGCAACATCACATATCTTTTATGTAGTTCTCAATTTCTCGTTTGAAATCCTCGAACGAACGGCATATCACATATTTGTTTCCAGCCGATTCGCATTCACGTTGCCACTCCTTTTGAGAAGGTCGCTGTGTGCCGTCATCGGTTTTCATTTCAATAGCAAGAGCACCATAAAATCGATTTCTTTTCAGTAGGATTATGTCGGCTACTCCGCTCAACATTCCTTCTTCTTTCATATATGCTCCGTTTCTGGCGCTTCTTCTTGCGGCATTCGGGATAGCAAACAGAACCTTGCTCAATTTCGGGTACTGGTGTCTGAACCAGCGGACGCAGGCCGACTGCAGACGATGTTCCTTGTTGTCGGATTTCTTCCGGCCATGCCAATTCTTGTCGAGGGCGAGCATTTCTTCAAAGGTCATATTCTTATTTCAATATTGCCCAATCAGGGATGTATTCGTATTCCATATGCTGAATTAGTTAGGTGATTGTTTTTCGTTGTTGTCATATGAATAGGTTATGACGACCGTGTTTTTCCCAGTCTTGTCTACGATGACATTCTGCCCTCTGACGACGACTTCAGTTTTTTCACCGTCGCGGCAGGCTGCAAGAAGCTCGGTAGCTGTCGGTTCACGGCGTTCTTCATGCCCTCCTTCTTCATCGGCTGCGTAGGGATATACGTCCACGACGGGCGTTTCGGCCACGGCGGCTATCTCGTAGTCGGCCATGGTGCCCTTCATGCCTTCGTCTAGCTTCTTCACGGCGTCGCGCAGGTCGGCGGCCTGTACCAACACTTGCGTTGGTGTCTTCTTTTCCACGCCGGTCTTCTCGTCCAGCGTGATGAAGGCGAGCTTGCATTTGAACCAGCGGTCGGCAACTTCTTCATCGCAGGGGAAAAGTTCGCTATAGTTGGCGCGCTTGATGTTGGCTACAGTGAACTCACCGCTAATGAAAGGAGTAATCTCTTCGATGATACGCGCTTCGGCTTCGGTGAAGCTGAGGGCGTCGACCAGGTATTTTTCGGTCACTTTCTTCAGCATTCCGTTCTCCATCGTCTTTTCGTAGCGGATGGAGCATTCAAACCAGTTTTGTTCCATAATCTTTCTTGTCTTTATAGGTTGATGTTTTTTTATTTTGCCACGTGCGGACTTTTGCCATGCCTTGTGCGGACTTTGATGCGGCAAGGGTCGGACTTTGGCGGGAGGCCGTCAGAAGGGCATGTCGTCCTCCTCGGCGACGGCTTCGGGTGCGCTGACGGACGCCGAGGCGTTGCGGCTCTCGACGACCAGCGGCTTCATGTTGCCCAGATAGGGTCGGCGGTCGAGCTCGTCCTTGCCAGCGGCTTCGCGGAACTCCTTGGAGAAGGACTGCATGACGTTGTGGGTGTCGCCGTACTTGCCCACTTCGCGCCGCTCGAATATGGAGAGGCCGAGGTAGGCGGATTTCGCTTTCAGGTTCTCGTCCACGCTGACGTAGATGTCGTTCTCTCGGATGGGGATGCAGAGGCATTTCACGCCGCGGATGGTGGCGATGCCAGTGCGCTGTAGTTTCAGCAGGTCTATGCTGCCTTGTAGGTTGCTCATTGCTGTATTTTCTTTTTAAAAGGATGTAAAAACTTTGCCGCTCGTGTTTCCCCCGAAGATGGAGGTGACGATGAACTTTTCCACTTCCGACCGGGCCATCAATTCCGTGCCGTCGTCAAGGACTACTTTGATGCTCTCTTCACCATAACGCAGTCTTTTTACTTGCGACTGGCGGAACGATGTGGCTTCTATGCAAATGTTTCCTCTGAGGGCTTCTCTGATGGCCTGTCTTTCGTCGTATGTGAAATATTTGCATGTGTCTTTCATTTGTTCTTCCACGTAGGAAGGCAGGAGTGAGTAGTCGCCGTTGTCGATGCGGTATTCGATGTACCGCTTGAGATTTTCGCCGGTGAACGGCCTGATTAATTCGTTTCTATAGGCTTCCGCTTCTTCTTTTGTGTCGAAGAAATGATCGTTTTCATCAGTCTGATAAAATGTTTTATCGTCTATATCATTATAATAAGTAATTCCTGCTTGTTGGATTACATTGACTTCTATAGGATTGCAGAATCCTGACACTAACCATTTTTTCATTGCTGCATTTTCTTTTTAAGTTTCTTGATCATGTTCTTGAATTGTCTGGCCTTGTCAGCCTCACAAGGCTTGGATGCTGTCTTTTCAATCAGTTTGACACCGTATTCTAGCATAGCAGAAATGGTGTTCAAGTCTGTCTTGCACAAGTCAGCAGCTTCCATGTCCACCTTGTCAAAATCAATGTCGTTATCGTTCAGGTAATCACTGAGGGCGATAATCTTTTCCCTTGTTGTGGTTACGGTGAATACTCTTGTCAGTAAGTTTTCATTGCCATCTTCCATAGTTCAGTCTATTAATTGTTCCACAATATCATTGGCAACTCTGATTCGTTTCTCCATTTCTGCAAACACGTCCGGTTCGGGTAATATGCGTACGATATGAATAGGATACTTCTGAAACGGATTAAACGCTACAAAGTCGCACCAGTCTGCTTCAAGGCACATCATGTGGGCCATACATTGGTAGTAATATTCAGGACGTACCCTTTTTAGAGAATCGTTCCCGGTTATTTCTCCGCAGAACATCATGAACACGTACTGAGAGGGCGATTTGATTTCAATACATCCTTTTTCACGCGTGTCCTCGTTGTAGTAGTATCCGTCCGGACTGCTTGCAAAATGCGGGATGGAAGGGTGTGCACATGAACCAGTTTCTACAATTCGTCTTCCGGTTATCTTTTCGTAAAGCGACCTTGCATTTCCTTCCTGCTCATTTCCCCAGCGCATTGCCTTGCTACCAATATCTACCTGATGGAGATACATCTGGAATAACTCGTCGTCTTCCACAACGGATGGGTTCATATTCCTTTCTGCCGCCACTTGATAGATGTATGATTTGGCGGTATCGCCAAACATTTCACCTGCCTTGCGGCTTGACTTCATCAGGTCCCCAACACGGGAACCTGTGAAGTTGCCAAGTCTTTTTCTATACCATTCAAGTGAATGCTGTTCTTCCATCACAACAAAGATTTGCGTTCTTTCTGATCCTGTTTTTCATCAATCTCTTCTTTGCCAGTTGTAGGATTTAATTCTTCTACACCGGCAGCCATTTCTGAAATTTTCTGGAGTTTGCCAGATGGTGTGATGTATTCGTAATCGGCATCCTGAATGTCATCTGCCTCTTCTTTTGTGATAAGGCCCATTGAAATCTCGGGGCAATATACGCGTTGCCAGAAGGCGGCTGCACGATAACGTAGCATCTGACTTGGCATGGATTGCCATTTTGAGCCATTCTTCTTTGTCCACCCCTCTCTGTCTGCCATTTCCATTGTAATCCAGTCTCCGTGAAGAGGCTCCTTGTGCTCTTTGTCTGTGGACTCATAAGCTACACATCTGCATCCATATGAAGGTGTCCCTTCCTCACCCTTAAATTCGTATCGGAGAGGGGAGAAGCGACCGCTTGTGTTGATGGTTGCAATCAGGAATTTGCTGCTGAAAGCCGGGTTCCCATGTACGATGTACAGGTTCTGCATCACCATAAGCGGATTGCATCCAATACGCATGGCCATGTCGAGGGCGATTACGCAGTTGCCGATGTTACCTTTATAGGTGTCGGGTACAATCGTGCTCTGGGTGTACATGTTGCCCATTCTTTGCATAACCTCAAACTGCTTGATGGTCTGGCCTACAGGAGTAAGAGAAAACTCCGCGTCCCTTTTAGCCTGAATGATTTGTAATTCATTTGCTTGAGCATTCTGAAGCTCATTGTTCTTTCTTTCTTCCATTGCTAATATGTTTTTGGGTTTAACAATATCTGGATATTCCAAGGCTCATGCAAAGCGATGTCCGTTCCATTTCAATTTCATCGTCTGAGCAAAAGCATTCGGAATTATTCATTTCCTCTTCCAAATCCTTGATGTCTTCTTCAATAAG
Source organism: Caecibacteroides pullorum (assembly GCF_019239235.1). GTDB lineage: Bacteria > Bacteroidota > Bacteroidia > Bacteroidales > Bacteroidaceae > Bacteroides > Bacteroides pullorum. The sequence continues at coordinate 208,744 of NZ_JAAZTS010000002.1, forward strand.
CTGTACGATTTCATCTTTAGTCGAATATCCGTATTCAGGTAGATACTCATCGTTGGATGATTTTACCTTTTCAAGTTCGGCATACAATTCTTCAAGTTCCTTATTCATCATTGGGCGTCTTATTGATTGTTCGATTTTTATACTCTTTATCCCAAGTATATGCGACAAATATGGATGTCGTAAGGAATGCTGTGAACGACAACCAAAACATAAAGTCGAGCGACCTGATTGTCAGGTGAGTTGCCAATATCGTCATCGCCCATATCAAATACATCTTTTTCATACGTTTATCTTTTATGGTTCTTTGTATATGTAAATATACTTTATTTATTTTGGTTGACATTGCTGTAAATCATTTATTTTCAGTGTGTTAACTAAGTATAACTTGCGGAAAATTCAACTTGCATCGCCAACAATGTATTTGCACGATGCGTACTTTATGCAGTCCCAACCATTACAATACCATTTACCGCTTTGTGTATTACTTTTCTTTTCTGCACGTATCAATCCTTTCTCGATTAGCCTCATAAGTCTTGGCCGACCACCCACTATGGAAGCAGCTTTACGCTGGCCAAATGTGATGTTGTTGAAAACTATCTTAAGTACATCCTCGTTTACCATAGTCATTTATCAAAAATATGGTTACGTTGTGCATATTGTATAAACTCGGATTTTTCATGTATTCCAAGTTTCAAATAGACAGACTTGATGTGGTTCTTGACCGTGTGCGGCGATAAGTACAGCTCACTTGCAATTTCTTCGTTGCTCATACCATCGTTTACAAGTTTCATTACTCTCATTTCAGCATCAGAGATCCGGCTGTTGAATTTCGGGTTACATACAATGTTTTCGTGTGTACATTCTCCCCTCAACGGGCATTGTACGTGCTCGAAGTTGAATAGTCCCTTTCTGTCTATGTCCTTTTTCGTAGTATCAAGGTTCCCGAAGTTGCATTTACAGAACCGGTTTACCATAAGAAACTGGAAATAAGGTACTCTTGCGGAACTTTTCTGATACCATTTTGTTAAATCAGCATACGCTTCAGGGTAAAACTCCCGTATGGAGTCAAGAATTGGTTTCACCAGTTCACTTCCTTCAGTGATTTTTTCGTTTCGCCCATCAGGGAATATGCACCAGAGGTCATTGTCGTAGATATAGAACTCCAAATCATTCATTGCTACAAATCTTTAGTCGTTCCACAAATCTTCGGGCTTGATACCTGTCATTTCAGATATAATTTCAATATGCTTCTCATTGAACGGCCTGAATCCGTACATAATCCAATTCTTCACGGTTGCCTGAGAAACATTGCAGCGGCGTGCTAATTCTGCAGCGAACTCTTTCTTTGGATAGGTGGGGTCTGGGAGGCTTTTGTAATAGCCCTTGAGTGTCATTTTTTTGCCATTCCCAACCAAAGTGTTTGTCTTTATTGCATTTTCCATTATCTTTGTATTGTTATATTAGTTTGGTTATGCAAATATATCCATTTTTAGGATAATATGGATATTATATCCATTAAATATCCTTAAAATGGATACAAATTATACTCGTATGGATAATGGTCAAGGGAATAGACTGAGAGAGCTAAGGGTTCATTTGAATATGACCCAAAAGCAAATGGCTGATATTCTTGATGTTGGACAGAATACATATTCAAGAATAGAAAATGGAGTGTCGTCATTCAAAGACTCATATAAGAGGATAATCGAGGATAAGTACCATTTAACGACAGGGTGGCTGTCTGGAGCTGATGTCCCGATGTTTAAGGACGGAGATAGTATTGCTGGCATTATTGAACATGATGTCCAGAAAAATAATAGGGATCGTCTTAAGGAACAGATCCTGAATGAGCTTGTTGATAAAGCTATAAATCCACAAATCAGTTATACAACAGGTGTACCTTATTATAATGTGGATTTTATCGGAGGTTTTGATATAGTAGAAAATGATCAAACGATTAACCCTGAATACAACATAGACTTTCAAAAGTACAATGAAGCAACGTGTTGGTGCAATGTTACAGGTCATTCCATGGAGCCTGAGATTACTCATGGTGATATAATTGCATTAAAGAGAATAGATGACTTTTCATTCCTTCCACTTGGAGAGGTGTATGCTATCGTCACTACAAATGGCATGAGAACAATTAAAAGATTGGGGCCTTCTTCCAATCCAGAGAATTATACTTTAGTTCCTGCTAATAAGTCGCCGGAATACGGAGTCCAGGAACTACCCAAAAAAATGATTAGGACAATATATCATGTACTTGGTTGCATGAAAAGGCTCTAATATTAACTTTCTACAATAAGAACAATGAATATATCAAAAGAAGGTGTATCGGTAACAAAACGTTTCTTTGAAGCTATAGATATGCTCAAAGCTCAAAAGAAAATCAGAGGGCTGCAAACCTTTACTAATAGATATGATATAAATCGGTGGAATCTGGTTACGGTAAGAACCCAGCCGGAAGTCAGCGTTCTTAAACCTGAATGGATTGTTTACTTGGTTCGTGACTATGGAATATCGGCGGACTGGATTTTGCTTGGGAGGGGAGGTATGTTCTCGGAGTAGATGTGCAAAAAGCTCAAAAACTTGTCTTTCCAAAAATGTAAATTACGTATATAATATTGTACCATAATGGATTAACTATCTTTTTGGATAAATACTTCTAAGGCGTGGGTCTTGCGTTCGAATCGCAACGGAATCACAAAGAAGGAAGTCATTAAAACGCTAATAATTACAGGTTTTAGACTTCCTTTTTTATTTCTAGACATTCTTTGGAAGATGATAAAAAAGTATTGGCTGTCTCAAAACAGATTGAGGCAGCCAATGTTTTTTGTTTAGTGTAACAGCTTTCAGCTGTTATTTAAATCGTTCTTCTACTGTCGGCCAGTCGATGATACTCCACAGTGCTTGTAGATGGTCGGCACGACGATTCTGGTAATCCAGATAGTAGGCATGCTCCCATACGTCGAAGGTGAGCAGGGGCGTGAGGCCCGCACGGAGTGGATTACTGCCGTTGGCTTCCTTCGTGATGTGCAGTTTACCATCCTTGTCGGCCGAGAGCCAGGCCCATCCAGAGCCGAAGAGGCTGGTGGCGGCTGCTGTAAATTCTTTCTTGAAGTTGTCGAAACTGCCGAAGTCGCGGCGGATGGCGTCGGCTAGGGGACCTTCGGGTTCGTGACGGGCAGGAGAGGGGGCGAACTGGAGGAAGTAGAACGTGTGGTTCAGTACCTGTCCGGCATTGTTGAACACGGGGCCGTCGGGGGCAGTAGCCACTATTTCTTCGAGCGTTTTGCCTTCGAAAGCCGTACCCGGCACGAGGTTGTTCAGGTTGTTCACATAGGTTTGCAGATGCTTCCCGTAGTGGAAGTCGATGGTGGCCTGACTGATTACAGGTTCCAATGCGTTGTGGGCATAAGGAAGTGTGGGCATGTTAAACATCATAAGTGCTGTGATTAATGTGATTAGTGTCATACGTAGTATTTTAAAAGGTTGATTTTTTGTCCTTGATAACAAAGATACGGAGAATGCTTTGTAATAACAACACTTCGGTAGGAGAAATGTTCGTGGCTTTTCCATATCTTTGCATTATCTTTGCATCGCATTATATAATAAGGAAAAAACAGACTGATGATGTCCGACTATATCAACGAACTGAACGAGAGTCAGCGGGCCGCTGTGCTCTACAACGACGGTCCCTCACTGGTGATAGCGGGGGCGGGCTCGGGGAAGACCCGCGTGCTGACTTACAAGATAGCCTGGCTGCTGGAGAACGGCTACCAGCCGTGGAACATCCTGGCCCTGACCTTTACGAACAAGGCGGCGCGCGAGATGAAAACGCGCATCGGACGGCAGGTGGGCCCCGAACGGGCACGCTGGTTGTGGATGGGAACGTTCCACAGCCTCTTCCTGCGCATCCTGCACGCCGAGGCCGATGTGCTGGGCTTCACGCATCAGTTCACCATCTATGATACGGCCGACAGCAAGAGCCTGATACGCTCCATTGTCAAAGAGATGCAGCTCGACGAAAAGGTGTACAAGCCGGGGCTGATCCAGTCGCGCATCTCCAACGCGAAGAACCACCTCGTGTCGCCTGCCGACTATGCCCGCAACAAGGAAGCGTATGAGTACGACTGCGCGGCCAAGGTACCTGCTCTGCGCGACGTCTATCGCCGCTACTGGGAGCGTTGCCGCCAGGCCGACGCGATGGACTTCGACGACCTGCTGTTCTATACTTTTCTGCTCTTTCGTGACCATCCCGACGTGCTGGCCCGCTACCAAGAGCAGTTCCGCTACATTCTTGTGGACGAGTATCAGGACACGAACGTGGCCCAGCATAGCATCGTGCTCCAGCTGGCCAAGAACCACCAGCATGTCTGCGTGGTGGGCGACGATGCGCAAAGCATCTATTCCTTCCGCGGAGCCGACATCGACAATATCCTCTACTTCACCAAGACCTATCCCGGCACACGCGTTTTCAAGCTGGAGCAGAACTACCGCTCCACGCAAACTATCGTGTCTGCCGCCAACAGCCTGATCAGCAAGAACCAGCGGCAGATACACAAGGATGTGTTTTCCGAGAAAGACCTCGGCGAACCCATCGGCGTCCTCCAGGCCTACAGCGACGTGGAGGAGGGCGAGATGGTGGTGAACAAGATAGCCGCCCTGCGCCGCCAGTCGGGCTATGGATATGCCGATTTTGCCGTGCTCTACCGCACCAATGCCCAGAGCCGCATCTTCGAGGAGGCCATGCGCAAGCGCAACATGCCCTACCGCATTTATGGCGGCCTGTCCTTCTACCAGCGCAAGGAAATCAAGGACGTGATAGCCTACTTCCGCCTCGTGGCCAATCCCAACGACGAGGAAGCCTTCAAACGTATCATCAACTATCCGGCCCGTGGCATCGGCGACACGACGGTGGGCAAGATTGTGGCCGCGGCCACGGAGAACAACGTCAGCCTGTGGACCGTTCTCTGCGAGCCGTTGACCTACGGCCTGAACTTCAACAAGGGCACGGCGGGCAAGCTTCAGGGCTTCCGCGACCTGATAGCTTCCTTTATGGAAGACTTGGGGCGGAAGAATGCCAGCGAGCTGGGCGAGGACATCGTGCGGCAGGCAGGCATTATCAACGACGTTTGTCAGGACAATTCGCCCGAAAACCTCAGCCGGAAGGAGAACATCGAGGAACTGATGAACGGCCTGAAGGACTTCTGCGCTGAGCGGCTGGAGGAGGGCAACGAACGCATCGCCCTGGGCGACTTCCTCTCCGAAGTGTCGCTGCTCACCGACCAGGACTCGGACAAGGACGACGACGGCGAGAAGATAACGCTGATGACCGTCCATTCGGCCAAGGGGTTGGAATTCCGCAACGTCTTCGTGGTGGGGCTGGAGGAGAACCTTTTTCCCAGCTCCATGGCAGGTGACTCGCCCCGTGCCCTCGAGGAGGAGCGCCGCCTGTTCTATGTGGCCATCACCCGAGCCGAGGAACACTGCTTCCTGTCGTATGCCAAGACGCGCATGCGCTACGGCAAGACGGAGTTCGGCAGTCCCAGCCGCTTCCTGCACGACATCGACGCCCGCTACCTGAGCCTGCCGCAGAACTCCCTGTTGGGTCGGCGGGTGGATGAGGGAGCCGAACGCTTCCGCCGTTCGTCGGACGACTTGTTCCATTCCGCCGCACGTCCCCAGTATGGTACATCGGCTTCATCGCCCGCAGGCGAACGGAAATTCTCGCGCGAACCGCTCATTGCGCCCACCGTGCCCCGCAAGCTGAAGCGGGTGGAGGCCGTGACGGGTGCCGCTCCGGCTCCGTCGGGTGGAGAAGGCCTGCAGGCAGGGCAACTGATCGAGCACGAACGCTTCGGCCGCGGCGAGGTGCTGCGGGTGGAAGGCGCGGGCGACAATGCCAAAGCCACCATCCGCTTCGAACATGCGGGCGAGAAACAGTTACTCTTGCGCTTTGCTCGCTTCAAGGTCATCGGATGAGCCGTGGAAAAGCATTGCTTCTTTGGGAGGAAAACATTGTTTTCTTTACCCGAAAACATTGCTTTCTTTGAGGCAAAACATTGCCTGGTTTCTGACGGCAGAGGGCCGCTTTCGGGCGGAATAAATGAATGGTTTGAATAGCAATAATAGAAATGTTTTACAAGAATATTAATTAAAGACAGATACATGATAGACTTTACCCTTTTCCCTTCTCCCTGCTACATTATGGAAGAAGAGTTGTTGCGCAAGAACCTGACGCTCATCAAGAGCGTGGCCGACCGTGCGGGTGTGGAAATCATCCTCGCCTTCAAGTCGTTTGCCATGTGGCGTTCGTTCCCTATCTTCCGCGAGTACATCGAACACTCCACGGCCAGCTCCGTCTACGAGGCGCGTCTGGCGCTCGAGGAGTTCGGAAGCAAGGCGCATACCTATTCGCCAGCCTATACCGAAGCCGACTTTCTTGAAATCATGCGTTGCAGCAGCTATATCACGTTTAACTCCTTGTCGCAGTTCCATCGTTTCTATCCGATGGTGGAGGCCGAGGGGAGCGGCATTTCGTGCGGCATCCGCGTGAACCCCGAGTATTCGGAGGTGGAGACCGAACTCTACAATCCCTGCGCTCCCGGCACTCGCTTCGGCGTGATGGCCGAGCAGCTGCCCGACCGCCTGCCGCAGGGCATTGAGGGGTTCCACTGCCATTGCCATTGCGAATCGTCGTCCTACGAGCTGGAGCGCACGCTGGTGCACCTGGAAGAGAAGTTTGCCCGCTGGTTCCCCCAGCTGAAGTGGCTCAATCTGGGCGGCGGTCATTTGATGACCCGCAAGGACTACGACGTGGAGCACCTCATCGGCTTGCTACAGGGCCTTAGGAAGCGTTATCCCAACCTGCGCATCATTCTTGAACCTGGCTCAGCCTTCACGTGGCAGACGGGCGTATTGACGTCCGAGGTGGTGGACATCGTGGAGAACCGTGGCATCCGCACCGCTATTCTGAACGTGAGCTTCACTTGCCACATGCCCGACTGTCTGGAGATGCCTTACCAGCCTGCCGTTCGCGGTGCACAGATGGGGAAGGAAGGGCCATATGTTTATCGTCTGGGCGGCAATTCCTGCCTGAGCGGTGACTATATGGGCGACTGGAGTTTCGACCACGAACTGCAGATTGGCGAGCGGATTGTATTTGAGGACATGATCCATTACACCACCGTCAAGACCAATATGTTCAACGGAATCCACCATCCGGCCATCGGAATGTGGACCCAAAAGGGCGAGGCCAAGGTTTTCAAACAATTTTCTTACGAAGATTATCGTGACAGAATGAGCTGATAATCAAAAAGCTGCCTTTCAGCTTGAAATTATTTGGCAAAAAAAGTAGCTGGAATGTTTGCAGGTTTGCAGAAAATACCTACCTTTGCAACCGCAAACGCGGAAATAGCTCAGTTGGTAGAGCACAACCTTGCCAAGGTTGGGGTCGCGAGTTCGAGTCTCGTTTTCCGCTCCATTGAAATGATTGCAACAAACCAATGCCCAGGTGGCGGAATTGGTAGACGCGCACGTTTCAGGTGCGTGTGTCGAGAGGCATGCAGGTTCGAGTCCTGTTCTGGGCACCAGGTTTTGTAATCGTTCTTTGATAGTTTGAAATGTCTGGAGAGATGGCGGAATTGGTAGACGCGCTACTTTGAGGGGGTAGTGACAATTATGTCGTGGGAGTTCGAGTCTCCTTCTCTTCACGCATCTTGAAAACTGCGGAAATAGCTCAGTTGGTAGAGCACAACCTTGCCAAGGTTGGGGTCGCGAGTTCGAGTCTCGTTTTCCGCTCTAAAGTAAAGATTGCCGAGACAAATGCCCAGGTGGCGGAATTGGTAGACGCGCACGTTTCAGGTGCGTGTGTCGAAAGGCATGCAGGTTCGAGTCCTGTTCTGGGCACACAGATTTTAAGTTAGGCAATTGCGGAAATAGCTCAGTTGGTAGAGCACAACCTTGCCAAGGTTGGGGTCGCGAGTTCGAGTCTCGTTTTCCGCTCATAGAAAGAGGTCTGATTTTTATCGGACCTCTTTTTTGTTTTCTTAAAGTTGACGTTTGTAATGCTGAAGTTGACGTTTGTAGTACTGGAACTGACCTTATTTTGGCAATACATTTTAATAACTGAAAAGGGGAAGGTAGCCTCACGGCCGTCTTCCCCTTGCTTATTTAAAACAACCAATAAAAGAAATTTATTTTCTTTCTTATCGGATAAACAGCAGCTCTCTGTATTTGGGTAATGTCCACATCTGGTTGTCGACAATCAATTCGAGCTTGTCGATGTGGTAGCGTATCTCTTCCATCATTGGTACGATGTAGTCGTGGTAGGCCACTGCTTTGGCACGCTCGTTATCTAGTTTATTAGCTACTTTGCGTGCTTCAATCATGGCGTCAACGTGTTCTTTGATAAAGGCGGTGCGATCGGCAATCTCTTCGATGAGTTCCAGGTTCTTAGCCGATAGTTTGGTTGCCTTCTCCTTAGGGAAGAGTCCGTTCATCTTGTAGACATTGTCTACCAGTTCTGTTTGGTACTGGGTGGCAACGGGGATGATGTGGTTCATGGCCAGGTCGCCCAGTACACGTGCCTCAATCTGAATTTTCTTGGTATACATTTCCCACTTTACTTCATTGCGAGCTTCCAGTTCCTTGCGTGTCATGACGCCTGTCTTTTCGAACATGGCGATGCTGTCTTCCTTCAGATAATTGTCGAAAATGACGGGCACACTCGTTTCGCAGTCCAGTCCGCGGCGGGCGGCTTCGGCTTTCCATTCATCACTGTATCCATTGCCATCAAAATGGATGGGCTTGCAGATCTTGAGATCTCGGCGGATGACGTCGAGAATGGCCGACACTTTGTCTTCACCCTGCTCGATGAGGGCGTCTACGTCGCGCTTGAAGTCAGTCAGCTGCTCGGCCAAGGCTGCGTTGAGGGCTATCATGGCGCTGGCACAGTTGGCTTCCGAACCGACGGCACGGAACTCGAAGCGGTTGCCAGTAAAGGCGAAAGGACTGGTGCGGTTGCGGTCGGTGTTGTCGATGAGCAGCTCGGGAATTTGTGGAATATCCAGCTTCATCCCCTGTTTGCCGCTCAGGCTGATGAGTTCGTCCTTGTCGCTTTCTTCAATGTGGGCCAGTACTTGTGAAAGTTGTTTGCCGAGGAAAGAAGAAATGATTGCGGGCGGTGCCTCGTTGGCGCCCAGACGGTGTGCATTAGTGGCACTGGAGATGCTGGCCTTCAGCAGGCCGTTGTGGCGGTAGACAGCCATCAGTGTGTTCACGATGAAGGTAATGAAGCGCAGGTTCTCTTCGGCTGTCTTGCCTGGAGCCATGAGCAATACACCCGTATCGGTACCCAATGACCAGTTGTTGTGCTTTCCGCTACCGTTAACGCCCTTGAAGGGTTTCTCGTGAAGCAGGACACGGAAACCATGGTTGCGCGCAATCTTACGCATCAAAGCCATGATGAGCATATTGTGGTCTACGGCCAGATTACATTCCTCGTAAATGGGGGCCAACTCAAATTGGTTGGGAGCCACTTCGTTGTGACGTGTCTTGACGGGAATACCCAGCTTTAAGGCTTCAATTTCGAGTTCCTTCATGAAGGCAGCCACACGCGGGGGAATGGCACCGAAGTAATGATCTTCCAACTGTTGGTTCTTTGCTGAGTCGTGGCCAGTCAGCGTACGTCCGGTCATCAGCAGGTCGGGGCGGGCGGCGTAGAGACCTTCATCCACGAGGAAGTATTCTTGTTCCCAACCTAGATAGGCATTTACTTTCTTTACTTCGGGGTCGAAGTAATGGCAGACGTCGGTAGCTGCTTTATTGACGGCACGCAGGGCTTTCAAAAGCGGTGCCTTGTAGTCGAGAGATTCGCCTGTGTAAGCAATGAAGATGGTAGGAATACACAGGGTATCGTCCACGATGAAAGCGGGTGAAGAGGGGTCCCAAGCCGAGTAGCCGCGTGCCTCGAAGGTATTGCGGATACCGCCGTTGGGGAAACTGGAGGCGTCAGGCTCCTGCTGTACGAGCAGCTTACCGGTGAATTCCTCCATCATGCCGCCCTTACCGTCGTGTTCTACGAAGGCATCGTGCTTCTCGGCCGTACCTTCGGTCAGTGGGTGGAACCAGTGGGTGTAGTGAGTGGCTCCCATTTCGATGGCCCATTTCTTCATGCCTGCGGCCACTTCGTCAGCAATGCTACGGTCCAGTGGCGCACCATTGTCGATGACGTCCACCAGTTTGGCATATACTTTACTGGGTAAATAACGGAACATTTTTTCCTTGTTGAACACATATTTGCCGAAGTATTCCGACGGACGTTCCTTAGGGATTTCTACAGGAACGGGCTTCTTCTTGAAGGCCGTTTCCACTACTCTGAATCTCAGTTTTGACATAATCTTTTTTCTTTATTGGTTTGAATATGAGTATTGTTTTATCTTTTGTTAGTTCCGCTGACAACTTTCATTGATTATCAGTGTTTGTTGATCAGTGGGGCTTGTTGACTTTAGTTGTAGGCCGATTCTCCGTGTTCGTAGATGTCGAGTCCTTCTTCTTCGACACGTGCCGGAACGCGTAGGCCGTGTATCTTGTTGAGTACGGTGAAGATGATGTATCCCATCAAGGCTGCCCATGCTCCTACGACCAAAGTTCCGAACAGCTGGGCTCCGAAGAAACCCCAGCCTGCTCCATAAAAGACTCCTTCGCTGGTGGAGAACAGACCGGTCAGTACGGTGCCCGTAAATCCGCAGACGCCGTGTACGGAACTGGCACCGACGGGGTCGTCAATCTTCAGGACTTTGTCGATAAACTCTACAGCATAAATCATCAGTACGCCACAAATAAGTCCGATGATAGCTGCACCTCCTGCTGATACACAGTCACAACCGGCTGTAACTCCTACAAGACCTGCCAAGATACCGTTCAGTGTGAGTGAGAGTGATGGTTTGCGATATTTGATCCAGCTGGTGACGAGGGCGGCAAAACCTCCGGCACAGGCAGCCAGGTTGGTTGTCAGGAAGACGTGTGAGATCGCGATCTGATCAGCGGTTGTAGAGGCGGCCAGTTGGGAACCGGGGTTAAAGCCGAACCATCCGAACCACAGGATAAAAACACCTAGGGCAGCTATGGTGAGGTTGTGGCCGGGGATAGCTTTGGAATTGCCGTCCTTGCCATACTTTCCGATGCGTGGTCCGAGGATAGCGGCGCCTACGAGAGCTATCCAACCTCCTACAGAGTGAACCACTGTAGAACCTGCAAAGTCATGGAATGTGGTACCGAAAACGTCCATCATGAAAGAATCGATTTCACCGTTTGTCAGCCAGCCTCCTCCCCAGGTCCAGTGGCCTGAGATGGGATAGATCAGTACGCTGATGGCGATGGTATAGACCACGTACATAGAGAATTTAGTGCGTTCGGCCATGGCACCCGACACAATGGTGGCCGATGTGGCACAGAACACAGTCTGAAAGATCAGGAAACCTTCGCGTGGCAACTGGGTGTCGAGGAACGAGATATCGAAGAAGTGAGGCACACCCACGAAACCTCCGGCTCCAAACATCAGACCAAAGCCGATGAACCAGAAGAGTAGGGAGCCTAACATGAAATCGACGAAGTTTTTCATCAAGATGTTACCTGTGTTTTTGGTGCGGGTGAAGCCGGCTTCGACCAGGGCGAAACCCGGCTGCATGAAGAATACAAGCATGGCGGCCAGCAGCATCCAGACAGTGTCTATACCAGTGGCCATTTCGGCCAGCGTGTCTGCCGTAGCGGTTGCGTTCGCTTCCTCGGCAAAAGCTGTTGTACCCGTCAACAGTAAGGATATAAGGAGGGCTGTACGCAGTCTCGGAAGGCTGCGGATAATGAGAGTTTTCATACGTCTGTGAGTTTTATTTTTCTTGTTCTGCGTTAAATAATGCGATGTCGCCACGTTCGGCGGTGCGGATGCGTATGGCGTCCTCGATGGGAACGATGAAGATACGTCCGTCGCCTATTTCGCCTGTCCAGGCGGCTTTCTGGATGGCCTTTACGGTTTTTTCCACATTCTTGTCGCGTACTACGATGGAGATGAGGATACGTTCGATGGAGCTGGTGTCGTACATCACGCCGCGATAGATGCGTGCCTGTCTGGATTTGCCGATTCCTCTTACGTCATAGTAGGAGAACCATTCGATGTCCGCTTCGAGGAGGGCTTCCTTCACATCCTCGAACTTGGTTTTGCGGATAATTGCTTCAATCTTTTTCATACCTTTCTTATCTTTATCTTTTTACCTGTTTGTGTTTATAAGCTCAGTCCGAATACGAAGTAGGCACCTTGTGTGTAGGGGTTGAACGTCACCTGGGCAAACAGCGGAAGTGAAAACTTCGATGTAATCGGGATTTCCTTGGCTGCGGCCAGTGTGAGGTTCGTCACGTTGAACTTGTCGGCATAGAGTCCTTCCCATGGAGTGAGTCCCACTTCGGCTGTCCAGTCCAGACCTCCCAATTTGAAGGGGGCTGTCAGAGCGATGTAAGTGGAGTAGGAACGCTTGCCGTCGGCGTTGCAATAATCGTTGCCGGCAAAGTTGGTGTTCCAGGCTATTCCCATCACGCCGAAGTCATAGGCAAGGGTCCCTTCGAACACATGCTGTGTGTTGTGGGCACCGTACTTGAAGTAGCCTTTCTGAAGGTCTGCGTCCGAGGGGAAGAACCAATAGTCAGTGACGGCAGCGCTGAATCCCTTGTGCGAGTAGCCCAGAGTGAAGTCCAGTTCCTTGGTGTCTTTGCGGTCGATGCCGACGGATCCCCAGGCGGCCAGTGATAATCCTTTATAGCCTACCGAAAGGTTGGGCTGGATGCTGACTCCTCCACAATCGGTACCTCGCCAGATGTAGCTGCTGACAATGTCGGCGCCTGCCGAGGCTTCCATCTTATCCTGTGCCGTGAGGGCCGTGGACGTACTTGTCGTGACAAGTGCCATGATGAGCACTCTTTTTGCATTGATCCTTGTTTTCATTTGCTTATACCTATTAAAGATGATAACTGATGGGCCGGGTGATCAGGCCGGCGGCTATTGTCTCAAGTCAGTGCACTTTCCTGTTTCCTTTTTTACCTTATTTCCCTTTTTATTTTCTTGTCTTCTTTTTCATGCCAGCCATTTGCGGATACGCCGCATGGCTTCTTCACAGTCTTCGTGGGTGCCAAAGGCGGTCAGACGGAGAAATCCTTCGCCACTGGGGCCGAAGCCTACGCCGGGCGTGCCCACCACGTTGGCTTCGTAGAGCATTTGTTCGAAGAAGCGCCAGGAACCGATACCATTCGGCGTCTTTAGCCAGAGGTAAGGGGCGTTGACACCTCCGTACACTTTCAGGCCGGCGGCCTCCAGGCTCTTCCGCATGGTGGCGGCGTTCTGCATATAATAGTCGATGTTGGCTTTCACCTGCTGCTTGCCTTCGGGCGTGTAGATGGCTTCGGCGGCACGTTGGGTGATGTAGCTTGTACCGTTGAATTTGGTACACTGGCGGCGGTTCCACAGCTGGTTCAGCGGGATGCGTTCGCCTTCTAGCGTGGCGGCGGTCAGTTCTTTGGGCACCACGGTGTAGCCGCAGCGGACACCGGTGAAGCCTGCCGTCTTCGAGAAGCTGCGGATTTCGATGGCCACTTTTTTGGCACCACGTATCTCGTAGATGGAGTGGGGCACATTGTCTTCGTGGATATAGGCCTCGTAGGCGGCGTCGAAGACGATGAGCGTATCGTTGGCCAGGGCGTAGTCCACCCATTTCTTCAACTGTTCGTGCGTCAGGGTGGTGCCGGTGGGGTTGTTAGGGTAGCACAGGTAGATGAGGTCTACGCGGTGCTTGGGCAGTTCGGGCACAAAGCCGTTCTCTTCTGTACAGGGCAGGTAGGTGACATTGCTCCACGTGCCGCCTTCCTCCAGCACGCCAGCTCGTCCGCACATGATGTTGCTGTCCACGTAGACCGGATAGACGGGGTCGGTGATGGCCATGCTGTTGTCCCAGCGCAGCAGTTCGCCGATGCTTCCCGTGTCGCTCTTGGCGCCGTCGTTGATGAAGATTTCGGCGGGCGAGAGGTGGACGCCGCGTGGGGCGAAGTCGTTCTTCAGGATGGCTTCGATGAGGAAGTCGTAGCCCTGTTCGGGGCCGTAGCCGCGGAAGGTCTTCGCGTCTGCCATCTCGTCCACGGCCTTGTGCATGGCTTCGATGCAGGCGGGTGGCAAGGGGCGGGTGACGTCGCCGATGCCCAGGCGGATGACGTCCTGTTTGGGATGGGTGATCTTGAACGAGTTCACCTTCTTGGCGATGTCGGAGAAGAGGTAGCTGCCGGGCAGCTTCAGGAAATGTTCGTTTACTAATGCCATATCGTTGTTCTTTTATTGGGTTGTTCTTGGGTTGTCTGTTGTTTCTTATTCGGTGGTCAGTTCTATTTCGCCATCGAAGACTTTTACGGCGCCACCGGTCATGTAGACGTGGCCGTCGGACTCGCGCCATTCGATGGTCACCTCGCCGCCGTCCATGACGACGGTCGCGGTGCGTTCCGTCAGGCGGACGAGCGAGGCGGCTACGGCGGTGGCGCAGGCTCCCGTGCCGCAGGCCTGCGTGATGCCCGAACCGCGCTCCCAGACGCGCATCCGTATGCGTCCGCCGGAGAGGATTTGGGCAAACTCCACGTTGATGCCGCCGGGAAACTGGGGATGCCGTTCGAGGCGGGGGCCGATGGCTGCCAGGTCGACGGCCTCCACGTCGGGCACGAAGAGCACCAGGTGCGGATTGCCCATCGACACGAACTGTCCGTGGCGGAAACCGTAGCCGTCGCCCAAGTCTACCGTCCGCAGGTCGCGGGGAGCGCCCATGTCTACGGTCACCGTGGCGATGCGTCCGTCGGGGCCCGGATGGAGGACGAGGGTCTTGATGCCGGAGAGAGTGTCCAGGGTGACGGTGGTCCGGTTCGTCAGGCCCTCGTCGTAGACGTACTTGCCGATGCAACGGGAGGCGTTGCCGCACATGCGGGCCTCGGAGCCGTCGGCGTTGAAGATGCGCATGCTGAAGTCGGCCACGTCCGAGCGGCCTATCAGCACCAGCCCGTCGCTGCCGATGCCCGTGTGTGGGCGGCTCCATGCCACGGAGAGTTCGCCGGGGTTCTGGAGCGGGTTGCGGGTGGCGTCTACATAGATGTAGTCGTTGCCGGCTCCGTGCATCTTCGTAAAGCGTATCTTTTGTGTCATTATGTTTGTCTTTAATCTGTTTATCTTTTCTATTTGCTTTTGTTTGATGCAAAATTATGAATTTATGTAATATGTTGTATTGTTTTGGATGGCTTTATGTATAAATAGTATGCATAACTTACGATTTGAAATTACAGAGGCCGTAAATCTTTCAATCTGTAACGTGTTTTGGAAGCAGTAGGGCGGTTTTGTCAGAAATGGCTTCAAAAGAAAGGGAGGCTCCGGCGATGGAGACCTCCCTTTCGGCCCTGTTCAATAGGCTTGTTCGTGCACGCCTGCCACGGCGCGGCCGCTGGGGTCGTTCAGGTTGCGGAACGAGGCGTCCCAGGCCAGGGCTTCGGCGGTGGAGCAGGCCACGCTGGGCACGCTGGGCACGCTCCGGGCGGCCGACGCGCTGGGGAAGTGTTCTTCGAAGATGCTGCGGTAGTAGTATTCTTCCTTGTTCTGCGGCGGGTTGATGGGGAAGCGCTCGGCGGCATGGGCCATTTGTTCGTCGCTGACGGCGGCAGCGGTCACGGCCTTCAGCGTGTCGATCCACGAGTAGCCCACGCCGTCGGAGAACTGTTCCTTCTGGCGCCACGCCACGGCCTCGGGCAGCAGCGGGGCGAAGGCTTCGCGGACGATTTTCTTTTCGATGGTATGTCCGGGACACATCTTGGCCGCCGGGTTCAGGCGCATGGCGACGTCGAGGAATTCCTTGTCGAGGAAGGGGACGCGGCCTTCGACGCCCCAGGCCGAAAGGCTCTTGTTGGCGCGCAGGCAGTCGTAGAGGTGGAGCTTGGAGAGCTTGCGGACGGTCTCTTCGTGGAAAGCCTGTGCATTGGGGGCTTTATGGAAGTAGAGGTAGCCGCCGAACACCTCGTCCGCCCCTTCACCGCTGAGCACCATCTTGATGCCCATCGACTTGATGACGCGTGCCAGCAGGTACATCGGCGTGGAGGCGCGCACGGTGGTGACGTCGTAGGTCTCGATGTAGTAGATGACGTCGCGGATGGCGTCCAGCCCCTCCTGGATGGTGTAGTGGATTTCGTGGTGGACGGTGCCGATGTGCTCGGCAACGAGGCGGGCTTTTTCCAGGTCGGGCGCGCCCTTCAGGCCCACGGCGAAGGAGTGGAGCTGGGGCCACCAGGCGGCCTGCTGTCCGTCGGTCTCAATGCGGCGGTCGGCGTAAAGCTTGGCCACGGCGGAGATGACGGACGAGTCCAGCCCGCCGGAGAGCAGCACGCCGTAGGGCACGTCGCTCATCAGCTGGCGGCGCACGGCGGCTTCGAGGGCGGTGCGCACGTCGGCCACCTGTGCCTGCCAGGCTTCGTCGGCGGGCAGCGAGGCGTAGCGGTCGCGCACGGCGTCGTAGTCCGTCCAGTCGCGGCGGTACCAGCGGCGCATCTTGCCCTCGCGGCTCCAGTAGTAGTGGCCGGGCAGGAAGGGCTCGTACTCGTCGCACAGGCCTTCGAGGGCTTTCAGCTCGCTGGCGCAGTAGAGGGTGCCGTCGGCGTCGCGCCCTATATAAAGGGGTATGACGCCGATGGGGTCGCGGGCGATGAGGAACTCGTCGCGCTCCTCGTCGTAGAGGGCGAAGGCGAAGATGCCGCTCAGGCGTTCGATGAAGTCCGTGCCGTAGCGACGGTAGAGGGCGAGGATGACCTCGCAGTCGCTGCCCGTCTGGAACTGGTATTCGCCGGCGAAGTCGGCGCGCAGGTCGCGGTGGTTGTAGATTTCGCCGTTGACGGCCAGCACCTGCCGGCGGTCGGGCGAGTAGAGGGGCTGGCCGCCGCTTTGCGGGTCGACGATGGACAGGCGTTCGTGGGCCAGGATGGCGGAGCCGCCACAGTAGATGCCGCTCCAGTCGGGGCCGCGGTGGCGGATGCGTTTGGCCATGGTGAGGGCTTTCTGCCTCAGTTCAGGGGTTTGCTCTTTGATGTTGAAGATGCAGGCTATTCCACACATAATGTCTTGATGGTTTATAAGGAAGCTCCTGCTCCGATTTCCTTTCCGGGGATGAGGAGAGCGAGCTTCGGGTGTAACTTATTGTTTTTCAGGTTTGCCAACGATCGTTGGCGAGTCTCCGCAGGGCTTCGGCAGTCGGCCTCACCGGTGTGGCAGGTTTCCGCAGGGCTTCGGCGGTGTGCCTCACCGGTGTGGCGGGTTTCCGCAGGGCTTCGGCGGCGTGCCTCACCGGTGTGGCAGGTTTCCGCAGGGCTTCGGCGACGAGCCTCACCGGTGAGGCTGGTTTCCGCAGGGCTTCGGCGGTGTGCCTCACCGGTGAGGCTGGGTTTCGCAGGGCTTCGGCGATGTGCCTCACCGGTGTTGCCCGCTGCCGGCGGCTCATTTTGCGTTCAGCATCCGGTCGATGTCTGCGGCGGCGCGACGGCCGGCGGCGATGCACTTCACCACGAGGCTGGGGCCTGTAGCAGCGTCGCCCGCCACGACGGCGTTCTGCGGCAGCTGGGGCAGTTGCGGCTTCAGGAAGCCCATGGCGAGCAGCACGAGGTCGGCCTGGATGACCTCCTTCCGTCCGGTGGGTTTCATCACGGGGCGTCCGCCGTCGGGCGCGGGCAGCCACTCCACTTCTTCCACCTCGACGCCGGTGACGCGGCCGTTCCGTCCGATAAACCGGTTGGAGTTCAGGCTCCAGCGGCGGGTGCAGCCCTCTTCGTGGCTGGAGCTGGTCTTCAGCACTACGGGCCACTGCGGCCAGGGGGTGGCGGGGTTGTGGCCCACGGGCGGCTGGGGCATGATTTCTATCTGTGTCACGCTCAGGGCGCCCTGTCGGTGGGCGGTGCCGATGCAGTCGCTGCCCGTGTCGCCGCCGCCGATGACCAGGACGTGCTTGCCGCGGGCGGTGATGCGCTCTTTCGCGTCGAACGTCTGTCCGGCCAGGACGCGGTTCTGCTGCGCCAGCATCTCCATGGCGAAGTGGATGCCCGCGAGCTCGCGTCCGGGGATAGCGAGGTCGCGCGCCTGCGGCGTGCCGGTGCAGACGGCGTAGGCGTCGAAGCCTTCGGGCAGGCGGGCGAGGTCTATCTCGCTGCCGGTCTGGAATGCGATGCCCTCGGCCTCCATGATGCGCAGGCGGCGGTCGATGATGTTCTTGCCCAGCTTGAAGTTCGGTATGCCGTAGCGCAGCAGTCCGCCCGGCTGCTCGTCGCGTTCGAAGACGGTCACTTCGTAGCCGCGGCGGTTCAGTTGGTTGGCGGCGGCCAGTCCGGCGGGGCCCGAGCCGACGACGGCTACGCGGCGCCCGTTGCGTTCGTATTGCTGCGGCCGGATGTATCCTTCGCGGAAGGCGGCTTCGATGATGGCGGCCTCGTCCTCACGGATGGTGACGGGGGCGTCGAACGAGAGCTTCAGCACGCACGACTTCTCGCACAGGGCGGGGCAGATGCGGCCCGTGAATTCGGGGAAGTCGTTCGTGCGGCTCAGGATATCGTAGGCTTTCTGCCATTCGCCCTTGCACAGGGCATCCTGGAATTCGGGCGGGCGGTTGCCCAGCGGGCAGGCCCAGTGGCAGAAGGGCACGCCGCAGTCCATGCAGCGGCTGGCCTGCAGCTTGCGTTCGCTGGTATTTAGTGTCTGTTCTACTTCGCTATAGTCGTTTATACGTTCGTGTATCGGTCTGTATCCCGCTTCCTGGCGCGGGATGGTGAGAAAAGCTTTGGGGGTTCCCATATGATAATTGATAATTAAGAATTGAGAATTTTAATAATCTCTCTGCACCTCCGCAATCTTCTGTTGCAGTTTGCGCATCTGTTCCTCGGCCAGTACCTTCTTGTACTCGATGGGCGTCACCTGAATGAATTCTTCTACATAGCGCGGCCAGTTGTCGAGCATGGTGCGAGCCAGTGTGGAGCCGGTGTAGAGGTAGTGCTGGCGGATGAGTTCGTGCAGCTCCTTGCGGGCGGTGGAGTCTTCGAGCAGCGAGAGTTCCACCATGTCCATGTTGCAGAAGTAGTCGAACGTGCCGTGCGGGTCCCACACGTAGGCCACACCGCCACTCATACCCGCAGCAAAGTTGCGGCCCGTCTGTCCCAGTACAACGACACGACCTCCGGTCATGTACTCACAGCAGTGGTCGCCCACGCCCTCGACGACCGCGATGGCACCCGAGTTGCGCACGGCGAAGCGTTCGCCCGCTCGTCCGTTGATGTAGACCTCGCCGCTGGTGGCACCATAGAGCAGGGTATTGCCCACGATAGTATTCTGTTCGGCGGCAAAGTTGCTGCGTACAGGTGGCAGCACGGCGATGTGTCCGCCACTCAGGCCCTTGCCCAAGTAGTCGTTGGCCTCGCCCTCCAGCTTGAAACTGATGCCGCGGGCCAGAAATGCTCCGAAGCTCTGTCCGGCCGAACCCTTGAACTTCACGCTGATGGTACCGTCGGGCAGGCCGTCATTTCCATATCGGGTGGCTACGGCTCCCGAAAGCATGGCACCTACAGCGCGGTCGGTGTTGCCGATGGCGTACTCCAGCGACACTTCGCGGCGGCTTTCCAGAGCGGGCGTGGCGGCTGCCAGCATCTCCACGTCCTTCACGTGGGCGATGTCGTGCTTCTGTTCGGTACAATGGTGCAGGGCGGCGTTGCTATCCATACGGCATAGCATGCGGCTGAAATCCAGCAGGCTGGCTTTCGTGCCTTTGGCAACAGGATGCAGTTCGATGAGGTCGGTACGGCCCACGATATCCTCCAGACGGGTGAAGCCAATATCAGCCAGATACTCGCGTACTTCCTGTGCCAGGAAGCGGAAGTAATTTACCACGTATTTATAGTGTCCGCGGAAATGGGCCCGCAGCTTGGGGTCTTGGGTCGCTACGCCCACGGGGCAGGTGTTCGAGTGGCATTTGCGCATCATCACGCAGCCCAGCACGATGAGGGCGGTAGTACCGAAGGCGAACTCCTCGGCGCCCAGTAGCGCCATGCTGATGATGTCGCGGCCGGTCTTCAGTTGGCCGTCGGTCTGGAGGCGTACCTGTCCGCGCAGGCCGTTCAGCACCAGTGTTTGCTGTGTTTCGCTCAGGCCTATTTCCGGCGAGATTCCCGCATAGCGGATGGACGAGGCCGGCGATGCGCCCGTACCTCCCTCGGCACCCGAGATGACGATGAGGTCGGCCTTCGCCTTGGCCACACCGGCGGCGATGGTGCCTACACCACTTTCGGCTACCAGTTTTACACTGATGGCAGCGCGCGGGTTCACGTTCTTCAGGTCGAAGATGAGCTGTGCCAGGTCTTCGATGGAATAGATATCGTGGTGGGGCGGCGGCGAGATGAGCGAGATGCCCGGGATGGAGTGGCGCGTGCGGGCAATGATCTCGTCCACCTTGAAGCCTGGCAGTTGTCCGCCTTCGCCCGGCTTGGCACCCTGGGCCACCTTGATCTGTATCTCCTCGGCGTTTACCAGATATTCCGCCGTCACGCCGAAACGTCCCGAAGCTACCTGCTTCGTCTTGCTGGAGAGGCTGATACCGTCCACCGTGTCGTGGAAGCGTGCGTTGTCTTCACCACCTTCGCCCGTGTTGCTGCGTGCGCCCAGTTCGTTCATGGCCAGTGCCAGTGCTTCGTGTGCCTCCTTGCTGATGGCGCCGAACGAGATGGCACCCGTGACGAAATGTTTCACGATGCTTTCTACCGGCTCCACCTGTTCGATGTCAATCGGGTTGCGGCGGAAGCCGAAGAAGTCGCGCAGGAAGATGGGGCTCTGCTTTTCGTCCACCGCACGGGTAAATTCCTTGAATTTCTTGTAGCTGCCTGTGCGGGTGGCCAATTGCAGGGTGCTGATAGTTTCCGGATTCCAGGCGTGGTGTTCTCCGTCTTTGCGGTAGGACATTTGTCCGATATAGGGCAGGAGCGGGTCTGTCGTTTCGGGCACGAAGCCGTTGTCGTGGAAGGTGATGTAGTCTTTGGCAATCTCTTCCAGACGGATGCCGCCGATGGTAGAGGTGGAGGTACCGAAGTAGCCCTTGAGCAGTTCCTCGCTCAGACCCACTGCCTCGAATATCTTGGCGCCGCGGTAAGAGCGGATGGTGCTGATACCCATCTTGCTCATAATCTTGTAGAGCCCCTTGCAGACGGCCTTGATGTAGTTCTTCTCTGCCGTTTCATAGTTCATCTGTACCTCGCCCTTCTTCACCAGGTCGTCCAGTACGGCGTAGGCCATGTAGGGGCAGATGGCACTGGCACCGTAGCCCAGCAGCAGGGCGGCGTGCATCACTTCGCGAATTTCGCCGCTCTCCACGATAAGAGCTGTCTGTACGCGCTTCTGCACACTGATGAGGTGATGGTGTACGGCGCTGATGGCCAGCAGTGAGGGGATGGCTGCCTGCCGGGCGTCGATGCCGCGGTCTGACAGGATGATATAGTTGGCTCCGTCTGTCACGGCCTGTTCGGCAGCCTTGCACAGGCGGTCGAGAGCTTCCTGCAGGCCCGCCTTGCCACGTGCGGCCTCGAAAAGCATAGGCAGCTTTACGGTGTTGAAGCCTTTGTAGCGGATGTTACAGAGGATATCCAGCTGCGTATTGTTCAGGATGGGGTGGGGCAGGCGCACCATCTTGCAGTGCGTCTCGTTGGGCAGCAGGATGTTCATGCCTACGGCACCGATGTACTCCGTGAGCGACATCACCAGTTCCTCGCGGATGGGGTCGATGGGAGGGTTTGTCACTTGGGCAAACTGCTGGCGGAAGTAGTTGAACAGCAGTTGTGGCTGGTCGCTCAACACAGCTAGCGGCGTGTCGTTACCCATGGAGGCTGTAGGCTCCACGCCGTTGCTGCACATGGGCACGAGGATACGCTCCACGTCTTCGCGGGTATAGCCGAAAGCGCGCAGACGCCGGTTGTAGTCGTCCACGGTATTGGCTACCTTGCGTCCGCTCTTCAGGGCGTCCAGTTCGATACGGTTGGCCGAAAGCCATTGACGATAGGGCTTGGCGGCTGCCAATTGTTCCTTCAGCTCGCCGTCGTAATAGATGCGTCCCTCCTCGGTGTCCACCATTAGAATTTTGCCCGGTTGAAGCCGTCCCTTTTCCTTGATCTTTTCGGCTTCGAAGCTGATGACGCCCGCTTCGCTGGCCACCACCATCATGCCGTCGTGCGTGATGAGGTAACGGGCGGGGCGCAGACCGTTGCGGTCCAGCATACCGCCGGCATACCGTCCGTCGCTGAAGAGCAGGGCGGCCGGACCGTCCCATGGCTCCATCAGGATGGAGTGGTATTCGTAGAAGGCCTTCAGGTCTTCACTGATGGGGTTCTTGTCGTTGAACGATTCGGGCACCAGCATCGCCATGGCGTGTGGCAGGCTCAGGCCGGACATGACGAAGAATTCCAGTACGTTGTCCAGCGAGGCCGAGTCGCTCATGTCCGGCTGGACAATGGGGCGGATATCTTTCACGTTGCCCAGTGTAGGGGTAGAAAGTACGCTTTCGCGGGCTTCCATCCATCCGCGGTTGCCGCGGATGGTGTTGATTTCGCCGTTGTGCGCCAGCAGGCGGAAGGGCTGTGCCAGACTCCATGTAGGGAAGGTGTTCGTGCTGAAACGCGAGTGGACGATGGCCAGTCCGCTGGTGAAGTAGGGCTGTGTCAGGTCGCTGAAGTATGTCCTCACCTGGGTAGACGACAGCATACCTTTATATATAATGGTGCGGCTGGACAGGGACACGATGTAGAAATCCTTTTGGTGTACGCGCTGCTCTATCTTCTTGCGGATGATGTAGAGTGTGCGTTCCAGGTTCTCCGTGTGTCCGGCTCCGGTGATGAATACCTGCTTGATGTCCGGTTCCGTCTCGCGTGCACTCTGTCCCAGAATATCCGAGTTGACGGGGACCGCACGCAGGTGCATCAGGGTGAGCCCTTCCCGTTCTATTTCTTCAATGACGATGCTCAGGATATGTTC
Organism: Caecibacteroides pullorum; assembly: GCF_019239235.1. Taxonomy (GTDB): domain Bacteria; phylum Bacteroidota; class Bacteroidia; order Bacteroidales; family Bacteroidaceae; genus Bacteroides; species Bacteroides pullorum. The sequence continues at coordinate 231,848 of NZ_JAAZTS010000002.1, forward strand.
CTGTTCCTTCGGATCTTTGGGCAAGAAAATGAGTCCTGTACCATATTTACCTTTTTCAGGTACCGGGATGCCTTGCAGCAGGATGAATTCGTGTGGAATCTGTACCATGACACCTGCACCGTCGCCCGTCTTGTTGTCGGCGCCTTCAGCTCCGCGGTGTTTCATGTTCTCCAGTACTCGCAGGGCGGAGTCCACCAGTTCGTGCGACTTGCTTCCGTTCAGGTTCACAATCATTCCCACGCCGCAGGCATCGTGCTCGTGCGCGGGGTCATAGAGTCCTTCCTTTCGCCTGTCCGTTTTGTCGCAAATTTGGCTTGATAATTTTCCTCTCTGCTTTTTAATACTCATTTCATCTTTCATATTTCTTCTTTTATTGATGTTTTTGTGTTAAAGTGTAATGCAAAGGTATGAATTATCTTTCTGTTTGTTCTTTCTATCTTTCATTTTCTGATAGGAATTTTTAGATATATTCATGTGGGGTGATAGAATAAAACCTAGATAGTTTATTTTTGTTTTAGATTGTAATATATAAGTCTTTATATCTGTTATATTGTTATTTTGCTCCCTTCCTGTAAAATTTATCCAAATGAAGCATTATGACGCTAAATTCGTTGTTTTATGTTATTGTGATAAATAAATTATATAAATAATGACATAATGATATTTTTATTCCTAAATTTGCAGCTGAAATAAGGAGCGTACTGAACTATGGAGCTTGCAAGGGAAAAAAGTTATAGCATTGGCGACTTAAAATGATACAGGTCTCAGTAAAATTACCGATATTTGCATCCGAATTCAGGAAAAGACAACAGAACAATCCAGATAGCGATATGGAACCATTAAAACATGAATGCGGCGTGGCGATGATACGCCTTCTCAAGCCGCTCGACTATTATCAAAAGAAGTATGGCACGTGGATGTACGGGCTTAACAAACTCTATTTGTTGATGGAGAAGCAGCACAACCGCGGACAGGAGGGAGCCGGACTGGCCTGTGTCAAGCTGGCCGCCAATCCCGGCGAGGAATACATGTTCCGCGAACGTGCCTTGGGCTCGGGAGCCATTACCGAAATCTTTTCCACCGTGCAGAGTCACTTCAAGGACTTGACGCCCGAACAGCTGGCCGATGCCGGTTATGCCGAGAAATGCCTGCCCTTTGCCGGTGAGGTCTATATGGGCCACCTGCGCTACTCCACTACCGGCAAGTCCGGCCTGACGTATGTACACCCCTTCCTGCGCCGCAACAACTGGCGGGCCAAGAACCTGGCTCTCTGCGGTAACTTCAATCTGACCAACGTGGACGAAATCTTTGCCCGTATCACCGCCATGGGGCAACATCCCCGCAAGTATGCCGATACCTATATCATGCTCGAGCAGGTGGGCCACCGCCTGGACCGCGAGGTGGAACGCCTCTTCAACCTGGCCGAGGCCGAAGGACTGACGGGCATGGACATCACCCATTATATCGAAGAACATGTCGATTTGGCCAACGTGCTGCGCACTTCGAGTAAGGACTGGGACGGAGGCTACGTGATGTGTGGTCTCACTGGTAGCGGCGAGAGCTTCGCCGTGCGCGACCCGTGGGGCATCCGCAGCGCCTTCTGGTATCAGGACGACGAGATAGCCGTGCTGGCCAGCGAACGTCCCGTGATACAGACCGTACTCAACGTGCCTACCACCAGCATCCGCGAACTACAGCCGGGACAGGCCATTTTCATCAGCAAGGCGGGACGTCTGCGCACAGTACAGATCAACAAGCCGCGCGAGCTGCGCCCCTGTTCCTTCGAACGCATCTACTTCAGCCGCGGCAGCGACATGGACATTTACCGCGAGCGCAAGCTGCTGGGCGAGAAACTGGTGCCCAGCATCCTGAAGGCCGTCAACTACGACATCGAACACACTGTTTTCTCCTTCATCCCCAACACGGCCGAAGTGGCCTTCTATGGCATGCTTCAGGGGCTGGACGAGTATCTCAACGAGGAGAAGGTGAAGCAGATAGCTGCCCTGGGCCACAATCCCAGCCACGACGAACTGGAGCGTATTCTCTCTCGCCGCATCCGCAGTGAGAAGGTGGCCATCAAGGACATCAAGCTGCGCACGTTCATTGCCGAGGGTAACACGCGCAACGACCTGGCCGCCCACGTCTATGACATCACCTACGGTAGCCTGGAGCCGGGCGTGGACAACCTCGTCATCATCGACGACTCCATCGTGCGCGGCACCACCTTGCGCCAGAGTATCATCGGTATCCTGGACCGCCTCAATCCGAAGAAGATTGTCATTGTCAGCTCATCGCCGCAGGTGCGCTACCCCGACTACTACGGCATTGACATGGCCCGCATGAGCGAGTTCATCGCTTTCAAGGCGGCCATTGAGCTGCTGCGCGACCGCGACATGAAAGACGTTATCGCCGCCGCCTACCGTAAGGCCAAGGCGCAGGCCGACCTGCCCAAGGAGCAGATGGTGAACTACGTGAAGGACATCTATGCCCCCTTCACCGACGACGAGATAGCGGCCAAGATGGTGGAACTGCTCAAGCCCGAGAGCGTCCGTGCCAAGGTGCAGATAGTCTATCAGCCTCTCCAGGGGCTGCACGAGGCCTGCCCCCACCATCCGGGCGACTGGTACTTCAGCGGCAACTACCCCACGCCCGGCGGCGTGAAGCTGCTCAATAGGGCCTTCATCGACTACATCGAACAAGTCTATCAATTCTAAGTATATGGAAGAAGAACAGAAGCAGAAGGACAAAGGAAATATCGACGGTTCCTCGTTAGCCATCGGCCTGTCATTAGGTACGGCCTTGGGTATCATTCTCGACAACCTGGCCCTCTGGTTGCCCATGGGTGTAGCCATGGCCTTTTCTCTGAGTGTGATGAAGAAGAGAAAGAACAAAGACAACAACAGTAACAATAACGATACGAACAAACAATGAGAAACGTAACCCTTATCCTCGACGACGGTACCCGCTTCCGCGGCCAGTCGTTCGGTTATGAAAAGCCGGTAGCAGGCGAGGTGGTGTTCAATACGGCCATGACGGGATATCCCGAGAGCCTGACGGACCCTTCGTATGCCGGCCAGTTGATGACTCTGACCTACCCGCTGGTGGGCAACTACGGCGTGCCGCCCTTCACCATCGAAGGCAACGGACTGGCCACCTTCATGGAGAGCGAGAAGATACACGCCGAGGCCATCATCGTGAGCGACTATTCCGAAAACTACAGCCACTGGAACGCTGTGGAGAGCCTGGCCGATTGGCTGAAGCGCGAACAGGTGCCCGGCATCACGGGCATCGATACCCGCGAGCTGACCAAGGTGCTGCGCGAGCATGGCGTCATGATGGGGCGCATCGTATTCGATGAAAATGAAGAATTAAGAATGAAGAATGAAGAATTGCCGTGCGGCGCCGCAGTGCAGCCTGATTCTTCATTCGGAGGCGAAGCCGACATTCTTCATTCTTCATTCAACTATGGAGAGGTGAACTACGTGGACCGCGTCTCCTGCAAAGACATCATCGTCTATGCCGCAGGGGAGAGCAAGACCTTCCCCGTCTCCACCCCGAAGGAGGAACTTAATTCTCAATTATCCATTTTCCATTCTCAATTAAAGAAGGTCGTCCTCGTTGACTGCGGCGTCAAGACCAACATCCTGCGCTGCCTCCTGCGCCGCGGCGTGGAGGTCATCCGCGTGCCCTGGGACTACGACTTCAACCAGCTGCAGTTCGACGGCCTCTTCATCTCCAACGGACCAGGCGACCCTGACACGTGCGACGCCGCCGTGCAGAACATCCGTCGCGCTATGGCGAACGAAAAGCTCCCCATCTTCGGTATCTGCATGGGCAACCAGCTCCTCTCCAAGGCCGGAGGCGCGCGGATATACAAGCTGAAGTACGGACACCGTAGCCACAACCAGCCCGTGCGCATGGTGGGCACAGAGCGTTGCTTCATCACCAGCCAGAACCACGGCTACGCGGTGGACAACAACACGCTGGGCGCCGACTGGGAACCCTTGTTCATCAACATGAACGACGGCTCCAACGAAGGCATCCGCCACAAGCGCAACCCCTGGTTCTCCGCCCAGTTCCACCCCGAAGCCGCTTCGGGACCTACGGACACGGAGTTCCTCTTCGACGAGTTCGTGAAGCTGCTCTGAGGGGGAATAGCCGTTCAAAGAGGTAATGGATATTTACACTTTGAGGGGCTTGCGAAGACATCCCGAAGTCTTCGGCCGACACTCCTTAGAGTCATAGGCCAACACTCCTTAGAGTCATCGACCGACACTCCTTAGAGTCATAGGCCAACACTCCCTAGAGTCTTCGTCCGTCACTCCCTGGAGTCTCCGAACCCCCTCCAGAAGTACTCCTGAGGCCACTTCCCCTGAAAACGCCCTCAGCGGGCACCGGCAAATGAGATAAATAAAGAAAGAACGAAATAATTGAACAAAATATGAAAGAGAACAACATACGTAAAGTCCTGCTGCTCGGTTCGGGCGCGCTGAAGATCGGCGAGGCCGGCGAGTTCGACTACTCCGGTTCGCAGGCACTCAAGGCCCTCAAGGAAGAGGGCATCCAGACCGTCCTCATCAACCCCAACATCGCCACCGTGCAGACCTCGGAGGGTGTGGCCGACCAGATTTACTTCCTGCCCGTCACCCCCTACTTCGTTGAGAAGGTCATCGAGAAGGAGCGGCCGGACGGCATCATGCTGGCCTTCGGCGGGCAGACGGCGCTGAACTGTGGTGTGGCCCTCTACAAGGAAGGCGTGCTCGAGCGGTACGGCGTCCAGGTGCTGGGTACCCCCGTGCAGGCCATCATCGACACCGAAGACCGCGAACTCTTCGTTGAGAAACTGAACGAAATCGATGTGAAGACCATCAAGAGCGAGGCCGTGGAGAACGCCGAAGACGCCCGCCGCGCCGCCGCCGCGCTGGGCTATCCCGTCATCGTCCGCGCCGCCTATGCGCTGGGCGGACTGGGTTCGGGCTTCTGCGACAACGAGGAAGAGCTGAACGTGCTGGTGGAGAAAGCCTTCTCCTTCTCGCCCCAGGTGCTCGTCGAGAAGAGCCTCCGCGGCTGGAAGGAAGTGGAGTACGAGGTGGTGCGCGACCGCTTCGACAACTGCATCACCGTCTGCAACATGGAGAACTTCGACCCGCTGGGCATCCACACGGGCGAGTCCATCGTCATCGCCCCCAGCCAGACGCTCTCGAACACCGACTACCACAAGCTGCGCGAGCTGGCCATCCGCATCATCCGCCACATCGGCATCGTGGGCGAGTGCAACGTGCAGTATGCCTACGACCCCCAGTCCGAAGACTACCGCGTCATCGAGGTCAACGCCCGCCTCAGCCGCTCGTCGGCTCTGGCGTCGAAAGCTACCGGCTATCCGCTGGCATTTGTGGCCGCCAAGCTGGGCTTGGGCTACGGACTGTTCGACCTGAAGAACTCCGTGACCAAGACCACCTCGGCCTTCTTCGAGCCCGCGCTGGACTACGTGGTGTGCAAGATACCGCGCTGGGACCTCGGCAAGTTCCACGGTGTGGACAAGGAGTTGGGCTCGTCGATGAAGTCCGTGGGCGAGGTCATGGCCATCGGCCGCACCTTCGAGGAAGCCATTCAGAAAGGCCTGCGTATGATAGGCCAAGGCATGCACGGCTTTGTAGAGAACAAGGAACTCGTCATTCTCGACATAGACAAGGCACTGCGCGAGCCGACCGATAAACGTATTTTCGTCATCTCGAAAGCCTTCCGTGCCGGCTACACCGTAGACCAGATACACGAGCTGACCAAGATAGATCGCTGGTTCCTGGAGAAGCTGATGAACATCATGCGCACCTCGAAGGATTTGCACGAGTGGGCAGGCAACCACAAGCTGCTTTCCGACCTGCCTGACGACCTGTTGCGTAGGGCCAAGCGTCAGGGCTTCTCCGACTTCCAGGTGGCCCGCGCCATCGGCATGGAAGGCGAGATGGAAGACGCCATCGTCACCCTGCGCCGCCACCGCAAGGAGCGCGGCATCGTGCCCGTGGTGAAGCAGATAGACACGCTGGCCGCCGAATATCCGGCGCAGACCAACTACCTGTACCTGACGTACAGCGGCACGGCCAACGATGTGCATTATCTGGGCGACCACCGCAGCATCGTCGTCCTCGGTTCGGGCGCCTACCGCATCGGCTCCAGCGTAGAGTTCGACTGGTGCGGCGTGCAGGCCTTGAACACCATCCGCAAGGAGGGCTACCGCAGTGTGATGATCAACTATAATCCCGAGACCGTCTCCACCGACTACGACATGTGCGACCGCCTCTACTTCGACGAGCTCACCTTCGAGCGCGTCATGGACATCCTCGACCTGGAGAACCCGCACGGCGTCATCGTCTCTACCGGCGGTCAGATACCGAACAACCTGGCCCTGCGTCTCGACGCGCAGCAGGTCCGTATCCTCGGCACCTCGGCCAAGAGCATCGACAATGCCGAAGACCGCGACAAGTTCTCCGCCATGCTCGACCGCATCGGCGTGGACCAGCCCGAGTGGAGCGCGCTGACGTCGATGGAAGACATCAATGCCTTCATCCGGAAGGTAGGTTTCCCCGTGCTCGTCCGCCCCAGCTACGTGCTGAGCGGCGCCGCCATGAACGTCTGCTCCAACCAGGAAGAGCTGGAGCGCTTCCTCCAGCTGGCGGCCAACGTATCGAAGAAACACCCCGTGGTGGTGAGCCAGTTCATCGAGCACGCCAAGGAGGTGGAGATGGATGCCGTGGCACAGAACGGCGAAATCATCGCCTACGCCATTTCCGAGCACATCGAGTTTGCCGGCGTGCACTCGGGCGACGCCACCATCCAGTTCCCGCCGCAGAAGCTCTACGTGGAGACCGTGCGCCGCATCAAGCGCATCAGCCGCGAGATAGCCAAGGAGCTGAACATCTCCGGCCCCTTCAACATCCAGTTCCTGGCGCGCGACAACGACATCAAGGTCATCGAGTGCAACCTCCGCGCCTCCCGCTCGTTCCCCTTCGTCAGCAAGGTGCTGAAGTTGAACTTCATCGAGCTGGCCACGAAGATTATGCTGGGCATCCCCGTGGAGAAGCCGGACAAGAACCTCTTCGACCTGGACTACGTGGGTATCAAGGCCTCGCAGTTCTCCTTCAACCGCCTGCAGAAGGCCGACCCCGTGCTGGGCGTCGACATGGCCTCTACGGGCGAGGTGGGCTGCATCGGCGACGACACCTCGTGTGCCGTGCTCAAGGCCATGCTCTCCGTGGGCTACCGCATCCCGAAGCAGAACATCCTGCTGTCCACCGGTTCCACAAAGCAGAAGGTGGACATGCTTCAGGCGGCCCGTCAGCTGCAGCGCAAGGGCTACAAGCTCTTCGCCACGGGCGGCACGTCGAAGTTCCTCACCGAGAACGGCGTGGAGAACACCCGCGTCTACTGGCCCAGCGAGGACGGCCAGCCCCAGGCGCTCGACATGCTCCACAAGAAGGAAATCGACATGGTGGTCAACATCCCCAAGAACCTGACGGCGGGCGAGCTGAGCAATGGCTACAAGATACGCCGTGCGGCCATCGACCTCAACATCCCGCTCATCACCAACGCCCGTCTGGCCAGCGCCTTCATCAATGCCTTCTGCACGATGTCGGTGGACGACCTGCGCATCAAGTCGTGGGCGGAGTATAAGTGATTCGAGCTTCCGCGCGAACCGTTATATGAATGGGCTGTCTTTCGGGGCAGCCCATTTGTTTTTTTACTGTTGCATCTGCGTTTGGATAGAATGCAACTTCAGCATCGTAACTATGGACTTCAGCACCGTAACTATGAACATTAGCGCCGTAACTACGGACTTTATAGATCCCAACTACAATGTCTGTTTGCCCGGCTTAAACAATCATTATGTCCTGTGTCTAAATGCAGGGGAAGCATAAAAAAACAGGTTGTCTTTGTAACAAAACACTTTGCCCCGACGTCTGATGGGTATAGGACTGATAAAAGAAGAATAGAAGAAAGAGCACATGGATGCCGAGAGTTTCAAACGAATGTTTCTACCCTGCCACGCCAAGCTGTACGGAGTGGCCTGCAGGTTGCTGGAGAACGCCGAAGACGCCGAGGACCTCATTCAGGAAGCTTACCTGAAGCTGTGGAGCAAGCGCGAGGAGCTGACGCTCATCAGCAATCCTGAAGCCTTTGCTGTCACGCTGGTGAAGAACATGTGCTTCGACCTGCTGAGATCGGGCAAATACCTTTCCGACAGGCAACACCTGCCCCTGACCGAGGCACAGAACGCCCTGCCCGCCGACGGCCGGGACGCGAAGGACGACGCACAGCTGGTGAGGATGCTGATAGCCCGTCTGCCCCAGCAGCAGCGGATGGTGATGATGCTGCGCGATGTGAAGGGATGCTCCTACGAAGAGGTGGAGCGGCTGACGGGACTGAACGCGGTGAACGTCCGTGTGCTCCTGTCGAGGGCGAGAAAGAAGATACGTGAAGAATTTACTAAATGGAACAACTATGAAAGTCGATGAAATGGAACGGTTGCTCGCTGCCTACTACGAAGGGACGACGGACGAGCACGAAGAAAACAGGTTGAAGGAAGCCTTGTGCACGGAGGACGTACCCGAACATCTGGAGTCCGACCGCAGGCTGTTGGTGGCTCTGGAGGAGGAGAGTCCGCAGGAAATACCCGTGCCTGAAGGGCTGGAAGAGAAGCTGTCGCGCCTGATAGACCGCAAGGACGAGGAGCTGCCGCACTTCCTCCGTCCCAACCGTACGCGCCGCAACTGGCGCTGGGCGGCCGGCGTGGCAGCCACGTTCCTGGTGCTGATGGGCATCGGGTGGGGCGTGACCACGATGGAGAAGAAACCTGTGCCGCCCACGCCGCTCGACACCTTCAGCGACCCGCAGGACGCTTATCACGTGCTACAGGCTACGTTCAGCGAGATGTCGAGCAACTGGAGGGCCGGCATCGAGCAGATGCAGGAAGTGCAGTCGCAGGTGGACGTGGTGCAGCAGGAAGTGAAACAAGAATTATCCAAATAAAAAACATCAATTGTTATGAAAACCGTCAAATTGTTTTTTGTCAGCCTACTGCTGGCATTACCATTGCTGGGCCAGGCCCAACAGGAGTTGTTCAAGAAATACAGCGACAGGAAGAACGTGTCGTCTGTCTATATCTCCAAAGCCATGCTGGAGATGAACCCCAGCCTGTTCACGAAAGACATCTACATCGGCAAGGCGGCTTCGCAGCTGAACTCGGTGCAGATTGTCTCTACGATGGACAAAATGATCAAATCGGATTTGCTGAAAGACATCCGCGAACTGGTGAAGTCCTCACGCTACGAGTTGCTGATGAAGCAGAAGGGCACGGTGTCTTCCTCCGAGTTCTACGTCAGCCGCAAGGGCGACAAGGTGAAGGAGCTGATAATGGTAACCAACGGGGCCACCTCGCTGAAGTTCGTTTACCTGGAAGGGGAGATGACGACCAAGGACGTGCAGAACATCCTGCTCTACCAGAATACCAGTGGATACGTCACTCCTTCCCGAGGCTATCGCTTGGAAGACTTGCAGGCCATGGGTATTCAGGGGTCTCATATCGACTTGAAGAATCTGGAGCGTGCGTTCAGCTCCGACGAATGGAAGAAATTCATTGAGGACATGAAGAAGCTGGGCGACAACATGAAGTCGCTTCAGGATTAAATGGATCCGGCAACAGTCCGGCGTTTTTTACGTCCGCTGATACTCCTGCGGCGTCATACCCGTCATCCGTTTGAAGAACTTGCTGAAGAACGAAGGGTTGGGGAAGTGCAACTCGTCGGCTATCTGATAGGTGAGCAGGTCGCTGTGCTTCAGCAGTACTTTGGCTTCGAGGATGACGGCTTGGTTGACCCACTCCACGACGGTGCGTCCGCTGACGTCGCGGATGACGGAACTCAGGTAGCGGGGCGACAGGCAGAGGCGGTCGGCGTAGAAGGCTGTGGTGCGCTGTGTCTTGCAGTGCTCGTTGACCAGCGTGATGAAACGTCGGAACAGTTCTTCCTGACGTGACGGACGAAGCTGTTCGTCGCGGTGGTTGTCGGCCTGCAGGTAGTGGAAGTGGTAGAACAGCGATGTGACCAGATGGCGTACTGCTTCACGCCGGTAGGGATGCAGATGGACGGCATCCCATATCAGCGAGAAATAGGCACCTGTCCGTTGCCATTCTTCCAGATTGTCGCTCATGCAGAAGGCTTGTCCTGTATATTGGTCTGTCAGGACGACGTGCTGGGGCGTAGGAATGAAGTTGCTGTCCACAGCAAGCACTTGGAAGTCGAACTCGTCGTCGAATTCGAGGAACTCCAGGAGAGAGTCCGGCGGGATGATACCGAAGGCGTGTTCTCCCAGTGTGTGCTCGATGAGGTTGACCGAAGTACGTGCCTTGCCCTGCTTCACGTGGAATATCCGAACTTCCTTGGCCCGATAGGGCTGGCCGGTCTTGAAGAGGCGGTTGTTCATGCCGCACATGCTGCTCACAATGACCATTTCGCGGTTGATGAAGGCGTAGTCGTTGTTGGCGGCTACACCGATTCCGTTCAGAAAGTCGAGTGTCAGGTGGATGGGTTTCTGGTGTTCCATGATGCTTTCGTTTGATAATGATGACGCAAATATGCGGATAAAAACAGAAAAAGGGGAATGTTGGCGGACATTTCTACCGAAAATCGTACAAATGGGACAGAGATACTGCGCGAAAGAATGTATATCTGTCCCGTTTCCTTTTATCTTTGCAACATGATTGGTTCACTTAACTCTTGTTGCTTATGAAAAGAAACAGATTGCTCCTCTCTTTATTATTGTCTGCCCTGTGCCTGCCGCCGCTTCGTGCGCAGCTCTCGCTGGAAGAATGCCGCCACCAGGCACGCGACAATTATCCCCTCATCCGCCAATATGGCTTGATTGAGCAGGCTGCGCAGTACGATGTGGCCAATGTCGCCAAAGCTTATCTGCCTCAGGTCAGCCTCTCGGCCAAGGCGTCCTATCAGAGCGATGTGACCAAACTGCCTTTCGAGTTGCCGGGCATCGACATCAACTTCATGCCCCGCGACCAGTATCAGGTAACGCTGCAGGTGCAGCAGTCTGTGTGGGACGGCGGCGAGACGAAATGGCGCAAACAGCTGGTGCGTGCCGGAGCCGAGGTCAATACGGAGAAACTGAACGTGGACCTCTATGCGTTGGACGAGCGGGTGAACCAGCTCTACTTCGGCATTCTGCTGCTGGACGAACAGCTGGAGCAGAACCGCCTGTTGCAGGACAACCTGGAACGGACGCACCGCACGGTGAGCGCCTGCGTGGACAACGGCACGGCCAACCGCAGTGACCTAGATGAGGTAGCCGTGGAACAGCTCAGTACCCGTCAGCAGCGTGTAGCGATGGAGGCTTCGCGCCGTGCCTATGCCGACATGCTCCTGCTCTATCTGGGCCGCCCGTCCGAAGAAGAGCTGAAGCTGGAGAAACCGGCCGCCGATGAACCGGAAGGCGGGGAGAACCGTCGTCCTGAGCTGCGATGGTATGACGCGCAGACAGCCCGGCTCACAGCGCAGGACGCTTCGCTTCGTACGGGCTATATGCCCCGGTTGGGCCTCTTCGTACAAGGCGGATACGGAAACCCTGGCTTGAACATGCTGGAGGACAAGTTCAAGGCTTACTACGTGGCGGGCGTAAGCCTGTCGTGGAACCTGGGACGGCTCTACACATTGAAGAACGACCGTCGCCTGATAGAGAATAGCCGCCGGAAACTGGAGACGGTACGCAGTACCTTCCTCTTCAACACGGGGCTGGAGGCTACCCGTCAGGAAGCTGATGTGCGTGCCCTGCGACGTCAGATGGAGGACGACGACGAAATCATCCGCCTGCGTACCCGCATCCGTCAGGCTTCGGAAGCCAAGCTGCAAAGCGGCACATATACGGTGAACGATCTCCTGCGCGACATCACCGCCGAGAGCCTGGCCCGCCAGCAGAAAGCCATCCACGAGATACAGTGGCTGATGAGGCTGTACGACTGGAGGCACACGCTGAATAATTGAGAGTTGAAAATTGAGAATGGAGAATTAATTGTTCGTCATTTACCATTAATCATTAATCATTTACCATGCATATGAGATTCTTTACAACAACTTTTCTTCTTCTGACTTTGGCCGCCTGTTCGGGTGGCGGTGACAGCTACGACGCCACGGGGACTTTCGAGACGACCGAGGTCGTTGTGTCTGCCGAGGCTTCGGGCAAACTTCTTCGCATGGACGTGGAGGAGGGCATGAAGCTGGAAGCCGGTCAGGCGGTGGGACAGGTGGACACCGTGCAGCTCTACCTCAAGAAACTGCAGTTGGAGGCCAGCGCGCGTTCCGTATCGGACCAGCGCCCTGACATCCGCAAGCAGATAGCCGCCACGCAGGAACAGATTTGTCAGGCCGAACGTGAGCGCGACCGCGTGAAGCGTCTGCTGGTGGCCGATGCGGCCAACCGTAAGCAGTTGGACGACGCCGAGTCGCTGCTCCAGGTGCTGCGCAAGCAGCTGGCGGCGCAGAACTCTTCCTTGCAGAACAGCGACCGCAGCCTGTCGTGGCAGTCGTCGTCCGTCGATATCCAGGTGGCGCAGGTGGACGACCAGCTGGCCAAGTGCCGTGTCTGTGCCCCCGTGGCTGGAACCATCCTGGCGCAGTATGCCGAGGCGGGCGAGTTCGTGGTACCCGGCACACCGCTCTTTCGGCTGGGCGACATGGAACGGATGTACCTGCGTGCCTATGTCACCGGCGAGCAGTTGGCCGAAGTCCGGCTGGGGCAGACGGTGACCGTCGTAGCCGACTACGGTGGCGGGCAGCAGCGTGAATACGAGGGGCAGGTGACGTGGATTTCGGATACCTCGGAGTTTACGCCCAAGAACATCCTGACGCGTGACGAACGGGCCAATTTGGTCTATGCCGTCAAGGTGGCCGTGCGTAACGACGGCGGGCTGAAGATAGGCATGTACGGCGGCTTGCGTTTTTCTTCAGTTGGAAAATGATTTTTCCCTAACTGGAGAAATATATTTCTCTGACTGGATAAAAAATCTTTCTACAGACATCGATGGAATATATACTGACAGCAGACAGACTGACAAAGAGCTACGGCACGGTAAAAGCGCTGGACGGCGTGTCGTTCGCGGTGCGTTGCGGTGAGATCTTCGGGCTCATCGGTCCCGACGGGGCGGGGAAGACCACCCTGTTCCGCCTCCTGACCACCCTGCTCCGTCCGGACAGCGGACGGGCCGTGGTGGCGGGCTTCGACGTGGAGCGGCAGTACAAAGAGATACGCCGCCGCGTGGGCTACATGCCCGGCCATTTCTCGCTCTACCCGGACCTGACGGTGGAGGAGAACCTACAGTTCTTCGCCACTGTCTTCGGTACCTCCATCCGCGAGAACTACGACCTAGTGCGCGATATCTACAGCCAGATAGAACCCTTCCGCACGCGCCGTGCCGGTGCCCTCTCGGGCGGCATGAAGCAGAAGCTGGCCTTGAGCTGTGCCCTCATCCACAAGCCCGAGGTGCTGTTCCTAGACGAACCCACCACGGGTGTGGATCCTGTGTCACGTCGGGAACTGTGGGACATGCTCCGCCGCCTGAAGGAGCAGGGCATCACCATCGTTGTCTCCACCCCCATCGTGGATGAGGCGCGGCAGTGCGACCGTATCGCTTTCCTTAATCGGGGACAGGTGAACGGCATTGATACGCCAGACTGCATCCTGACGCGCTTTGCCGACATTCTCTGTCCGCCGGGCCTCAGTCACGACGAGACTCGGCATGCCGACCGTCCGGTTATCGAGGTGGAGGGACTGACGAAGCAGTTCGGCTCGTTCGTGGCCGTGGACCACATCTCGTTCAATGTGGGGCGGGGCGAAATCTTCGGTTTCCTGGGTGCCAACGGGGCGGGGAAGACCACCGCCATGCGCATGCTCACGGGCCTGAGCCGACCTACGGGCGGACGAGCCGCAGTGGCCGGTTTCGACGTGGAGAGGCAGCCCGAAGAGGTGAAGCGCCACATCGGCTACATGAGTCAGAAGTTCTCGCTCTACGAAGACCTGAAAGTGTGGGAGAACATCCGCCTCTTTGCAGGCATTTACGGCGTGAAGGAGGCCGATATCGCTCCGCGCACCAACGAGGTGCTGCGACGCATCGGGCTGGAGGCGGAGCGCAACACGCGCGTGGGCAGCTTGCCCCTGGGCTGGAAACAGAAGCTAGCCTTCTCCGTGTCCGTCTTCCACGAGCCGGAGATTGTCTTCCTGGATGAGCCGACGGGTGGGGTGGACCCCGCCACGCGCCGCCAGTTCTGGGAGCTCATCTACCAGGCGGCCGACCGCGGCATCACGGTCTTCGTCACCACTCACTTCATGGACGAGGCGGAGTATTGCGACCGCATTTCCATCATGGTGGACGGGCGAATCCGCGCCCTCGATTCGCCCGACGGACTGAAACGCACCTTCCACGCCGCCACGATGGACGAAGTGTTCCGGCGGCTGGCGCGCGAGGCGGAGCGGACGACGTGAAACGATGCGATATGTAAGACTATCGGCCTGTAATTCCCCTTAACTCCTTCTAACTTCTTTAACTTCTGATAGAAATGAAACAGTTCCTCATATTTGCCGGCAAGGAATTCCGCCACATCTTCCGCGACCGCAGGACGATGCTCATCCTGCTCGTGATGCCCGTGGTGCAGATCATCCTGTTCGGCTTCGCCATCACCACCGAGGTGCAGAACGTACGCATGGCCGTACTCGACCCTTCGGACGACGTGCTGACGCGGCGCATCGTCGAGCGGCTGGACGCTTCGGAGTACTTCACCCTGACGGCCCGCTTCCACACGCCGCAGGAGATGGACGAGGCCTTCCGCCGTTCGCAGGTGGACATGGCCGTGGTCTTCAGCCCCGGTTTTGCCGACGGAGTCTACACCGGCGATGCCGCCGTCCAGCTGGTCTGCGACGCCACCGACCCCAATACGGCCACCATGCAGACCAGCTACGCCACGGGCATCATCACCGCCGCCACCGGCGAACTGCTGCCTGCCGGGGTGCGCGCCCCCCAATTGCGGCCCAAAGTGAAGCTGCTTTACAATCCGCAGATGAAGAGCGTCTACAACTTCGTGCCCGGCGTCATGGGGCTCATCCTGATGCTGATTTGTGCCATGATGACGTCTGTCTCCATCGTCCGCGAAAAGGAGATGGGCACAATGGAAGTGCTGCTCGTCTCGCCCGTTCGGCCCATCTTCATCATCCTGTCCAAGACCGTGCCCTACTTCGTGCTTTCGTTCGTCAATCTCACGACCATTCTCCTGCTGTCCGTCTACGTGCTCCACGTGCCCGTGGCGGGCAGCCTGCCGTGGCTCGTGGCCGTGTCGCTGCTTTTCATCTTCGTGTCGCTCTCGCTGGGTCTGCTCATCTCCACCCTGACGCAGACGCAGGTGGCCGCCATGCTGGCCTCGGGACTGGTGCTGATGATGCCCACCATGCTCCTGTCCGGCATGATTTTCCCGGTGGAGAGCATGCCTTGGGTGCTTCAGGGCATTTCGGCGGCCATTCCGGCGCGGTGGTACATCCAGGCCGTGCGCAAGCTGATGATACAGGGCGTCGACGTGGTGAATGTGCTCACCGAGGTGGGCGTGTTGCTGGGCATGGCGGTAGTGCTGGTCACGGTCAGCCTCAAAAAGTTCAAGAACCGGTTAGAATGAAAGTCGTATGATAAAGTATCTGATAGAAAAAGAATTCAAGCAGCTCTTCAGGAATCCGTTCATCCCGAAACTCATCCTGCTGTTCCCCTGTATGATTATGATTCTGATGCCATGGGCGGCCAGCCTGGAAATCAAGAACATCCGGCTGGACATTGTAGACGGCGACCACAGCCCCCTGTCGCGGCGGCTGGTGGAGAAGGTGGCGGCATCGGACTACTTCCGTGTGTCGGCCTTTCCTGCAACTTACGATGAGGCCCTGCGGCATGTGGAGGCGGGTTCGGCCGATATTGTGCTGGAGATTCCGCGCGATTTCGAGAAGGACTGGATGCGTGGCGGAGCGCCCCGTGTACTGGTGGCTGCCAATGCGGTGAACGGTACGAAGGGTGGTATGGGCAGTTCCTATCTGTCGTCCATCATCTCGGACTACGCCCGCAGCCTGTCCGCTACTGAAGGACGTTCCATGGCGTCCGCCTTCAGGCTGCCGCAGGTGTCGGTGCAGACGCTGAACCTCTACAACCCGCGGCTCAACTACAAACTCTTCATGGTTCCGGCTCTGATGGTGATGTTGCTCACCCTTATCTGTGGTGCCCTTCCAGCCTTGAACGTGGTGGGCGAGAAGGAGGCGGGAACCATCGAGCAGATTAACGTGACGCCTGTGCGCAAGTTCACCTTCATCTGTGCCAAGTTGGTGCCCTACTGGCTGACGGGACTGGTGGTGCTCACCATTGCCTTTGTGCTGGCGTGGCTGCTCTACGGCATTCTGCCTGCGGGCCATTTCGTGACGCTCTATTTCTTTGCAATCATCTTCCTGCTGCTCGTGTCGGGTTTCGGGCTGGTGGTGTCCAATTATTCGTCCACGCTCCAGCAGGCCATGTTCGTCATGTTCTTCTTCATGCTGATTCTGGTACTGATGAGCGGTCTGTTCACCCCCATCCACAGCATGCCCCGCTGGGCGCAGGCCCTTACCTACGCCAATCCGTTGCGCTACTTCGTGGAGGTGATGCGTACCGTCTACCTGCGTGGAGGCGGTGTGGCCGACCTGCTTCCTCAGCTGGGTATGCTGCTGCTCTTTGCCGCAGGTTTCAATCTGTGGGCGGTGAAGAGTTACCGCAAGAGCGGTTGAGTGCCTGTTTGCAGAGAGAAACGGGCACGAAAGGTCTGGTTTCTGGGGATGATATCCGTTTCCTCTATATGGAAACACCCGTTCCCTGTACAAGGAAACGCTCGTTCCCCTCTGAGGGAACGGGTACATCCATACGAATTTATGCCGGACTGACGAGCTTGAAGCGGATGCGCCAACGCTTCTCCGCTTCGTCCCAGTCGTGGCTGATGATGCGGAAGGTACCGATTTCTGCCGTGTTGGCCACGTGCGTACCGATGCAGAGGCATTCGTCGTAGTCGCCTACCTTGACGATGCGCACCGTCTGCGAGGCGTCGTCGGGCAGGCGTTTCAGGTCGAAGCGTCCGCGCGCCTCCTCCTGCGTGATGAATTCCGTGGTGACGTCCAGGTGTCGGCCGATGACCTCGTTCACGGCCTCCTCCAGCCGCCTGGCGTCCTCTTCCGTCGGCTGCTGTTCCAGTCGGTAGTCCAGTTTGCTCTTCTTCCGTTCGATGTGTGCCGCAATCGACCTTCCGCACCCGAAAAGGCGTATCATGGTCTGGTTGATGATGTGTTCGCAGGTGTGCATAGGCGGGTATTCCTGCTTGTTGTGCTCGTTGAGCGTGGGTTGCTGTTCCATATTGAAAAGTATTTTGTTGGTTTTATTTTTCATAAAGAACCCCCATTCTCTGCAGACAAAGAATGAGGGTACTCTTCTACTTTCTATAGTCGTTTATCTACAAGCGTAGTACATGTCTGTCGACACAGCCAGTCTTGCATTGGCCACGCCCTGCGCGTCCAGCGTGACGGTCAGGTCTTCGCCGTTGGGCAGCGTCATCTGTGCCGTTCCGTCGTTGTTTAGTCTTACGAGTTCGGTGCTCACGCCGTCGGCCACCACGTTCCACGTGTTCAGGCTCTTGTCGTAGATCAGTTCCATCGGCGCCGTTTCATCGCCTTCCTTCGTGATAGAATATCCGTTTTCTAGTGTTTCGACTAGGTAGTTTCCATTTTCACCTTGCACTTTCTTAATGTCACCGACACTTGCCATCGGATTGCTTCCACTCCAGAATTCAATGGAGTTAATAATAACCGCATCTGCAAAATAACAAACGCCATAAACGGGAATAATATTGAGAGCTAAAAAAACCAGTTCATTCACAAATTTATTTCCAATACTTTGATTCCAACTGACTAATCTGCTGTGCAAGCCGAAAGAGCCAATACATGAACTGAAAAGGAATGCACCGCAAATCATTACGGAAGCTGCCATTTTAAGATTAAATTTTTTCATAATTTTTTCTTCTTTGGTGTTTAAGATTAAAAAACTTTCTGCATTAGATTTGTGCAAATATACACTTTTATCTATAAAATGCTATCAAATGGAAAGATTTTCTTTTCTTTTTTCTTATGTGTAGGCATTCATAATTTCTAGGTAATAGCAGTTGTTAAACAGGCTTTTTTTTCTATATTTGCGCCACTTTTGCTGAAGCGTAAGTTTCGTAATGAATAAAATGTAAAGAAGTAAGTAATGAAAGTACGATTTATAAGCCTGGCCAGTGGCAGTAGTGGCAATTGTTACTATCTGGGCACCGAAAAATATGGTATTTTGATAGATGCAGGCATAGCGGCCCGCAGCATCCGGAAAATCTTGAAAGAATATGGCATCGGCATGGAGACCATCCTTGCAGTGTTTGTTACGCACGATCATGCCGATCACATCAAAGCATTGGGTGGCTTGGGTGAAAAACTGAATATCCCTATTTATACTACCGCACGTATCCATGAAGGCATTGGTCGCAGCTATTGCATGACGGAAAAGTTGCATACTTCTGCCCGTTATTTGGAAAAGCAGACTCCTATGCAACTGGAAGATTTTTGCATTGAATCCTTTGAAGTTCCTCACGACGGAACTGACAACGTGGGCTATTTTATTACGATTGACGACAAGAAGTTTGCATTTTTGACCGACTTGGGTGAAATCACTCCCGTTGCTGCAGAATATATCTGTCGAGCCAACTATTTGGTTTTGGAAGCTAATTATGATGACGAAATGTTGCAAATGGGGCCGTATCCTCCCTATTTAAAGGAACGTATCAAAAGCCGGACAGGACATATGAGTAATGCAGCAACTGCTCAATTTCTAGCAGACCACTTCAGTAACCAACTGCGTTACATTTGGCTGTGTCATCTCAGTAAAGACAATAATCATCCTGAACTTGCCTATAAGACGGTAGAACTGAAGCTGCATGATTATGGAATTGTGGTCGGACGGGATGTCCAACTATGCGCTTTAAAGCGTACTACACCTTCCGAACTCTACGAATTTGAATAGAAAATGCCGCTTCCATCGAAAAAAAACTGTTTTTTTATTTGTTGGTTCAAATAAAAGAACTACCTTTGCACCCGCAAACGAAAAAGAGAGGCACTCTTAGCTCAGTTGGTAGAGCAACTGACTCTTAATCAGTGGGTCCAGGGTTCGAATCCCTGAGGGTGTACTAATCAAGAAAAACCTTTCTTGGGAAAGGTATTCGGGGTGTAGCGCAGTCCGGTTAGCGCACCTGCTTTGGGAGCAGGGGGTCGTGGGTTCGAATCCCGCTACCCCGACAAAGGGTCAGATTTCATTGAAAATCAGGCCTTTTTTGTTTTAAATGGGTTTCTTTTTTCTGTCTGAAATGTCTGAATTTGTCTGGTTCATAAATTGTCAAAAATAAACCAGCAAAAAGACCCTATGAGAAGAAAGAAAGTTATTATTTTGCCACATCTGGTAGATGCTGGCGGCGATTTGAGTAAAAATTGGTTCGTGGAATATTCTTGCCGTGATCCAAGAACTGATAAGCTCAAACGATTCAGAGAATATACAGGTCTCGGTAAGCATAAGTCTGCCAAAGAAAGATATACTTTAGCCAAGCAAATCATTGCAGAACTTAAGGAGAAACTTGCTACAGGATGGGTTCCATTTCAAGAGGAAAAAGTGACCTTTCAAGATGAACTTATTATGCAGGTTCATGCTGACAGATGGGGACGTGAGCGTGAATCACTCCCAACCATTCGGATATATTTGTCTGAGTTTCTTGAGGTAAAGAAAGCTACCGTCATCCAGCATTCCTATCAAACATATAGATCAAAGCTGCGTATTTTTGCCGAATGGGCAGAACATCAGGAATTGGATACTATCCATATCAGTTGTATTACAAGGGATCATATTTGTGATTTTATGTTCTTTTTGATTGAACAGAACAATGTATCCAGACGGACCATTCTAAAGTATAAACAAATTTTGCACGGGTTCTTTGATTATATGATTCAGGCACGGGGGATTATATTAACCAATCCTGTTCATGATATTCCTGAAATGGGAAGGCTGACGGATGAAGCTCCTCGGCCAATTCCTGAGAAGGAACGCTCAAAGCTGATGGCATATATGAAAAAGAACGATCCTCAGCTATGGTTGTTTTGTCAGATGGAGTACTATTGCGCCATCCGTCCGAATGAATTGCGACAGTTACGTATTCAAGATATTGATTTTGTCAGGCACATTATCCGTGTTCCTTGTACTATTAGTAAGAACCGTCAAACTGAATTAGTGAATATCCCGAACCAATTATATAATGTATTACTTGCAATGAAGGTTGATGAACATGAAGGTGGGCTCTATCTGTTCTCTAGTTGTGGTCGGCCCGGGAAGTCAATGTTAGGAAAGAATAATTTTCGTTTTCGCTTTGACCGCATCCGTAACCGATTGGGTTTGTCGGCAGAATATAAACTATACAGTTTCAAGCACACGGGTGGGGTAGAGTTGGTTAATGCTGGTGTAGATACTTGGGAACTACAACGTCATTTTCGACATAAATCTATTGATACAACAGAGCGATATATTCGTAGAAATTTTGCGGTGAAAAGCGATAAAATTAAGAATCACTTCCCTGATATCTGATAATATTTCTACATTTGCCAACATGAAAAAGAACATCGAAATACATCTTGTAGATCTTTCTACTTCATTGCCTTTGCCATACGCCGATGAAGGTATCAGAGCTGGCTTCCCAAGCCCAGCGCAGGACTATATGGAGCAGGCCATAGATCTAAACAAGGAGCTTATCAAGCACCCATCCAGCACATTTTACGGCCGTGTAGTCGGTGACAGCATGAAGGATGAAGGTATTGAAGAGGGCGACATCCTCGTCATCAACAAGTCACTTGAGCTGATTGAGGGTGACCTGGCAGTTTGCTATGTTGATGGAGAGTTTACCGTCAAGCGAGTTTCCATTGAAGGCGACACCGTTTGGCTTGTACCGTCCAATCCTTCCTATCCTCGTATCAAGGTAACAGCCGATAATGATTTCTTAGTCTGGGGAATCGTCACCTACACCATCAAGAAGAACCGTAGAAGGAGGTAATATGTTCGGCTTAATGGACTGTAATAACTTCTACGCCTCGTGCGAGCGGGTATTCAACCCTTCGCTGAATGGGCGGCCCGTTGTCGTGCTATCGAACAACGATGGCTGTGTTATTGCTCGCTCCAATGAAGCGAAAGCACTGGGCATCCCGATGGGTGCGCCGGCTTATCAGATAAAAGAACTGGTCGAGAAGCACGGGATTGCAGTCTTTTCATCAAACTACACCCTTTATGGGGATATGTCCGCCCGTGTCATGTCCATCCTTTCCTCGCTGGCCCCCGATATCGAAGTATATTCCATCGATGAAGCATTCGTCAATCTGGATGGCGTCAAGGACTACCAAAGCCTCGGAACTACCATCGTCAACAAGGTATATAAAGGTACAGGTATTCCCGTTAGTCTGGGCATAGCGCCGACCCGTACCTTGGCCAAGATGGCCAACAAGTTTGCGAAGAAATACCCGGCCTATAAGCGTGTTTGCTGCATCGATACGGATGATAAGCGGGAGAAAGCCCTGCGTCTATTCAGTATTGGCGATGTGTGGGGAATCGGCCGGAGACAAGCGGCCAAGCTGGAAAAGGAAGGCGTGAAAACAGCTTACGACTTCACCCAACTACCAGGCTCATGGGTACGCAAGTACATGACGGTAGTCGGCGAACGTACTTGGAAAGAACTTCGTGGAATACCCTGTATTTCTGAGAATATCACGCCCCGTAAGCAGATTTGCACCTCAAGAAGTTTCGGCCAGATGATAGACTGCATAGAACAGATGGATGAAGCCGTATCTACCTTCGCGGCCACTTGTGCCAAGAAGCTTAGAGAGCAGAAAGGCTATGCCGTGTCGCTTCATGTGTTCATCATAACCAACCGATTCCGGGAAGACCTGCCACAATACTGGAAGAGTGTATCAGTAAATCTTCCGGTGCCCACAGACGATACGCTGGAGATTGTTCACTATGCCCTGTCCGGGTTAAGGAGTATCTTCAGAACTGGGTACCAATATAAGAAGGCTGGTGTCATCATCACGGAAATCACGTATAATGTCCAGCATAACCTGTTCGACACAGTTGACCGGGGCAAACGGGAGCGGCTGATGAATGCCATAGATAGTATCAACGGCAAGCATGGGCATTCTGTCAAGTTGGCCGTGCAGGGTCAGGGGAACGGTTGTAAGCTGAAGCAGGAGCAGCTATCCAAGCACTACACGACAAATCTTGGAGAGATTATTGAAATAAATTGTAGGGAATGAGTAAGCAATAAACCGGTCACTTATAATGTTGTCTAAGTTTAAGTATAAAAGAGCCTTATCAAATCCTATTTTGAGGCTATGATAAGGCTCTAAAAATATAAGTTACTACAATCAAGTTACTGCTAATAAATCTACCCTTGCCAAATTGGACTTTTGAGTCACCCTCATTGCAATAACTAAAAAGCACGACTCATAATACAATACACTATTCCATAATTATTCCCTTCTATAGTATATGGTGTACCATGTTGAATATCATTTCCTTTTCCCAATTTACTTGTCCAAAAAGAATTTCTTAGTTGTCTAGCAGCATGTGTACATTCTCTAGTTCCAGGCTTCACATACAAAGCTATTTTTTGAAGTCTTTCATCAAATTCAGCATTATCACAAATTTCATATCCCTTTTTACGAAAGGCCTCTATAAAAGAATCTACATCAGGAGTTTTTGTAACGTCATCTGGCCAATAACAAACTCCATCAAGTGCTTCTGTTGCACAAGGGGCAGGCCACATCCATCTATCATTATAATTATAAGCCCATGCTATACAATTATAATTAGGAGTTTGAGGACTTGTTATTTGAAAGTTTTTATCATGTGCTAATCTTGGGAAATAATTTATTATCAAACGTTTCAACTTCTCAATATCTTTACCCATAATTTACATGCGTCAGCTATTGTAGCGTTATTTCTATTCGTTATTTTTTTCCCATATATTATATTTAATGCCCAAACCAGATGAGAAGGTTCATATTCAATCTCATCTAATATAAAAGGAACCGCTTTTTTCCCCATAGCAATAATAGCTTGAAAATCTTTATGCTCAATTATATCAGAGATAGAAGATGTGAACATTGTGTCTTCTTGCCATTTTTCTAAATGACATTGAAACTTTCGTTTATTAAGCATAAACATTTCTTCACGATCATCAATATTCAACAGATAATTAGAAGATTCTGTTTTTTGCATAACTGATGTTACTTTGCTATACTTATCTATATCAGAGTAAGCATTTGCAGGTGCTACAAGTAAACTTGCAGCTGCTAAAGTTAAAGGTTTTAGACCTTTAGTGAAAGTATTTATTAGTTGCATAATTCAATCAACTTATCTGTTACACTATCAAAAAATATGGTATTCTTTACTTCTCTCAATTGGCTTAATAACTCCAAAATGATTGAAGGAGCATATTCATAATTTCTACTATTTAGAATATCTAAATCCAATATATAAATATATCTTTCATCTACTCTATCTAGAAAATGATTAACTACTGCATGGGATACATCGGATACCTTAAAAGTCGTTTTAAATGCATATTTAGCCAAAGGATACGAAAGAGAATCTTCTGTAGAAGAAATTACCACCTTAAAATATTCTGTAGGGTCATCAAATTGATCAAAATTGAACTGATTTAAAAAACGTATTGAAGTACGTTTTATAGTTCTATGTTCTAAGATCGAATCAAGCTTTGAAAGTATATTGATAACACTATCAGTAAACCTTTCCCATCCTTCATAATCAGATTCATCAATATAAGTTATATTACTAACTGACAGTGTTAATTTCTTCTTATTATCATCAGAAGAATAACTATAATGAATTAATTTAGCATCTGATGTTGCTGAAATCTTAGATTTCCCTAATGGAATTCTGGATTGATCTACATTTAAGCTAGCTTCAATACCATCAGCACGTTTGGGAAAACCAAGTTCTTTAATACTATTATCAAACTTGGAAAAATCTTCTAATTTCAAATTACTAGAATCAAAATGAATCTGAAACATAGCTGCAACAACAGGAGGATTTAATGTCTGTATAACTGCTGAGCATGAAAGGCTCTACATTGCCCATCTCTTCATCCGTATAATCCTCTCCATTGCCGTCATTGACGTTTTCCACGACGATGATGTCAGGAGAATCATAGTTTTCCAATTTCCTTGCCCTCATCTGCCCGCACAAGTCAGGGCGCAAATCTTCAAGGGTTTGTGTACCGCCTTTTGAAGTGGCTTCATTCTCGTCCGAATTATATTCCAAACCAAGCAGCATTGCAATGTTCTTGGGCACTTTGTCGCCATCCGCCATCAAACTGTCTCCGACAAAAGCGATTTTCTTCCCGGCAAAGAAATTGAAATCGGCATATTCCAATGCTCCAATCCTTTCATACAATCCAACAACCTCGAACAGTTCATCTACATTAGCGTTAACTGTCACACAAATTACAAAATAAGTTTTTTCCGATGGCATTGTCACATATTCGTTCTTGACAATTTCCGAACTCCCGAATTGTGCCATTTGCGTAGTACCAGTTGGTCCTTTTTCCGGAATTTCTTTTGTAGCAGCCAATGAGTAAATGTGAGATAAATCTTTGATATGCACATTAGCATTTTCACCTACCTTGAAGCAAATAAGTTTACGGTCAGACCATGTAGAGTGTACGGTAAACGATTTGTAATCGCCATTGCAACTATCAATCTGCTTCACGATGTTACCTGATGTCAAAACCTTGGTTGATACATTCTCGATGCTCTTCCCATTTATTTCATTGATTGCTGACACAATGTTCTTTTTATTGTTGGTCGTCAGCTTTTCCAAGTCGCCAATCCTTTCGTCTTCTTCCGACTTATATTCGTACAACCTGATGTATAAGCTCTTGATATTTTCATCAAATGCGGCTTGATTCCAACCCACTATCTTCATAGTGGCAGCACCGTCCGTAGAAATGTCAGTTGCCTTTCTAAGCGCACCGCCTGCATTTTCTAATTCGGAATACATGATTGATTTAGTTATCACTCCACCATCATTGTAGAAGCTAATGACAGGAAAAGTCGTTGCAAAATTCATAACCGTACAAACACTTACCTTATGTGCCTTGCTTATGTCAATGGCCGGAGCAGATTGCATCGCTAAATCATTATAGCCTTTTGTATAAATATATTCAGATGGGTCGTATTCCTTAATAATTTCTTCCTTTCCTTCTGATGAGCCACCGCCTCCTGAATTGTTCTCAAGTTCCGTGAGTATGTCGGCCAATCTCTCATACACCTTCACGTACATGCTGTCGATGTTTTCGTTAAATGAGGCCTCATTCCAGCCGATAATTTTCATGTATGACGATCCATCCGTAGGTATTTCATTCTTTACGCACAAACTTCCTGATATGCTAAAATCTGACCGCATCATAGACTTTGTAATCTCATCCGATGAATCATAGAAAGTGACAATAGGATTTGGATTAGCATAATTCATCGTCGTGCAGATACTTACGTAATCAGCCTTGCTGACATCTATTTTGGGGGCATTGTCATTGATAGAAATGTTCACGTATATCACATCAGCGGGAGCATAATCTTTTTCGACAAGTTTAGCTCTTTTCTCAAGAGAACTGACCTTGCTATTTGTAGATTCCAAGTCCGCGTATGTGGGTACGTTCTGAAACTTGCTGGCATATCTCAAACTCATTGAATCCTTGTAATTATATGACCTTATGATCAGGTAATATGCATTTTCAGGTACTGTAACCTCATAGTCCGTATTAGAAATTTCCGGCAATTTACCCAATGATTTCATTTCTACATCGTACCATTCTGAATAAGACGAATTATTGATGGAATTGGTATGTATTATCACGGATAACCCCGGTTTCACTGGTACGGGGCTGCCTTCATAATAATTGGTAGTTTTTTCTTGAATATCAAAGGTCGCATAATATACAGCTTTATTCAAGTTTCTGTCTAATCCTGTTTTTTCCCAATTACTTGCATCTGTGAACGTTCCATCTTGATACGTCCAACTCTCCACAGTATTCTCCTCGTTCAAAAACGAACATTTTATCCCGACGGTCCGGAGGTCGGTCGGTATCTTCGCAATGGCGGACGCGAGTGTATATTTATTTGTACCGTCAGTACCGCCGGTCGGGTACAGATTTGAAACGTTGATTTCGCCGATCAGCTTGGAGGCTGACACTTTGAGCGTCGGATGTGCAACCGCATCGGTTGTGGTGGCCGGATAGATGGTCTGGCCGTTTTTGCTCAGCTTATGTATCTTTGCCATATTCGTTATTTTTTAGTGTTATCAAACAAGTCTTCGTATTCAGTATCAGATAGCTGCGTCGAGGTTATCATTGTCCCCTCGATATTGCCGGTCACTTCTTGTACAAGTTCTGCCCGTTGCT
This sequence comes from Caecibacteroides pullorum, assembly GCF_019239235.1. Taxonomy (GTDB): domain Bacteria; phylum Bacteroidota; class Bacteroidia; order Bacteroidales; family Bacteroidaceae; genus Bacteroides; species Bacteroides pullorum. The sequence goes on from NZ_JAAZTS010000002.1 coordinate 258,475, forward strand.
CTTCAGTCATGTTATCCCATGTCATGTCTTTACCAGGGTCACCCTGTTCGCCCTGCATGTAATGCGGTGGAACCTGTACCTCCACCTCGCACTCATCCGTCTTTCCTGCGGTCAGTATCACACCGGTTTCGTCCTTACTGACCAAGTCGCAGATACCATCGTGATAGTCGTTGTCGGTCAGGTAGTAGCGGCGGGTGACGCGCAGGATGCCAGGAGGGAGACCGTGGTTGTCGAAGATAACCATCAGCCGGCCATCATCGAGCAGGCGGCAGTTGGTGTACACACCATCGAGATAGCTGGCCTTGTAGCTCTTGCCGAAGGTCGTGCTGTATTCGTATTCGAAAGGAGCCGTATGTAACTCGCCCTTTTCGAACAGCTTGAAGTCTGATTTATAATTTATCTGTTTCATTTTACAAGATAGTTGTAACGTCAGTAATTTCTTCGGAAGTCAAGTAGTCAGCCAAGTTTACTTCATCGCCACCGCCTGTTTGCCCGCTAGCCGTCCAAGTACCTGCGGTCTTGCACTGGTAAATTGGACCGGGTATAGTGCTTCCAACGACAGCCCAGTCTCCTACCTGTGGCGATGGATGAGTTGCTTTCAAGTCGGACAGTGTCGAGAATAGACCTTTATTCTTCGAAGTAGAATACTTTGACTTATCTATTTCGGTGGAAATCTTTCCGAAATTTTCATTGAGACGGGATACAGTGCTGCCCCATTTGTCCGTATTGTTGATAGTATTCAGTTCCATAGCTATATCTTCTTGATTTTAATGAATCCGTTGGCATCCTGATACAGCTGGTCCAATGCATCGACCTTGTCTTCGGTCGGTAGCCCTTCTATTCGGACCATTGCGATTCCGTCCGGTCGTATACCCAGTACTATATTTTGTATCAACCCATCTGACTTGAGGTATGAAAAACTCAGTCCGTTTGCGCCCATTGCGAAATTCATATTGTTGTAGTAACCGCTGAAACCGTTGGCTCCGTAGGCGGTTCGTACCACATTCTCGTCACCGCTGTATCCGCGTACCATCATCTTGGGGACAATGGTTTTGCCATCGTCAAACGTATTGAATGACAGATCGTATATCAACTTGTTATTTGCGTCGAACATCTGGATAGAATTTTCCGACGGATCGATGACAATTCGTTGGCCGTCCACTGCTGTTTCCACCTTTCCCCGGAAGAATCCTCCCAACGCATGTATATATCCGCGGACGATGACGTCGTTAAAAATGGCCCTTCCTCCGTGTGTGATGACTGCTTTGGCCATATTCAGCAGCTCTTCTTCGGTGGGCTCGTATTGCGGATTATCCTTATACTTCATTACGGTATAGATGGCCTTCTCCATAGATCCGCCTCCCCATGTGTACACATCATCGTCATCGTTGTAGATGCCCGATATACCGGCAGTTATTTTCTGTAGCACACCATCCTTGTAATTACCGAGCTGAATGATATTGGCCAGTATTAATCCGCCAAGTATATCCACACTGCCATTCTTCATCGCATCTGACAGATATTGAATGGCTTGGAACTTCACATTCGTCTTGTCATTGTCAAGCAGAGAAGGCTTCCAGTCCGTGGCAATGGTACCACGCTCTAACTGAAGGTCACAAATGGTTGCGGTACCGCTGATAAGAAATACACCTGTACCTGTATAGGTGAACTTGTGTGTGTACCGTTGATATTCGGCTGTGATAGGCTGAGATACGTTGTAGTCGCCACATGACACAGCCAGTGACGTACCTTTTGCTTTATAGCTGATAACATAAACTTCATTGGGTATCAATGCAACTGATTGGGATAAACTTCCGATAGTGGCCGATCGTCCTGAGGTCGCACCAGCATCTTCTTGCACGGTAGCCATGCCGGACCAATTCAACAGAGCCTTGCTGTATAACTCCGTGTCTGCATCCAGCTGTTTGTCACCATCCATGACTTCGGTTTCGTAGTTCCCGGTGAATCCCGAATTCAGCAAGATGTTGACGCTGCCGACAGTGGCGTTGTTGATGTCGTCTTGCGCCTGTTGCGCCAAGTCGGCAGCCGCCTGTATTTCTTCAGGCAGGCCGTCCATATTCTTCCATCCGGTAGAGCCATTTTCTATATGAAGTGTTCCTTTAACTTCTGCTCCCGTCTCTTGATTATATTTAATGTAGGTACTTCCATCTTTTGCACCTACATAAGTGTCACCGTAAGTAACAGATTGGAATCTACCGCTTACCGGGTCGTAGTAATCCATTTTTACGGCTTTGTCTACAAGGCTATAAGAGTCTATTCCCTGATAATACTTAATGGAAGGGCTGCCTGCTCCGAAAGCCGAAATTATGATGGCTGACTGGCGCATCTTGTCTGTGCGGTGTCCAAGTCCTACCAGTTCGTCCCCTGCCTGTGGAATAGTTGAACCGGTATCGCAGTCGGCCTTGCTAAGGTCTATGTAATCATCACCGACCGCCGTCACCAATCTCCAGTAGTATGCCTGGTTGGATAGGTTGAATGTTTGCCTGCGGGCCTGCGTGCCTACGGTGAATTGGTTTTGCAAAGTGCGGTCTCCGTCAGTTTGGTCAAAGTAGCATCGGTATGCTGTATCAGTTTCTTCTACCTTGGAAATAGTCATTCCCGAAGGCGATACTACCAACATACCCCCCACGTGCTTGGCTTCCTGTATGATGAGTTCGATGAATATGGCCAGCTTGCGGATGGTGAGGTAGTCGAATTCTGCGTGGCTGTTTCCGTCCTTGTCTATCTGTATGGCTCCTCCGGTTCCAAGCAGTCCCGATACAAATTGACCTATCTCTATGCCAGCAAGGAACTTTACCAAATATTCTGTCTGATCCGGCTGATCTTTGCGCAGGTATTTTTTTGCAAATTCACCATCACCGACAATTTTCAGGATTTCTTCGAAATTCGCTTTGATCCGTTCGAAATTCCGCTGCCATTTGAGACGGACGTCACGACCGGTGTCTTTCGCTCCATTCCACGGTACTATATTTTCAAATTCATTGTCCATTACTTCAGCTCGAGTTCTTCGTTGTTGAATGTCAGGAGAAGAGGCTGCCAGCAGCTTCCATTCTCCAGCGTGTCAAGGTTGATGTAGTTCAGCATGTAGTCGCTGAATCGGTTGTGCTCTTTACGGTTCTGCTTGCGCAGGCGGGCATGTCGAACCTGCACAATCCCCTCGCTCTTCTTCCGGTCGTAGCTGTAGCTCATGAACGAGAAGGAGAACGATTGCCCCTCTTCGGAGAGGCGGCGCATCTTGTCTATTGCAGTGAATACATCCATGTCGCAAAAGTATATGGGGGCAGGTTTGAAAAAAAGGACATCATCTGCTGACGTTACGTTCGAGTGTTTCCACCCGCTTGATGCCGTCTCGCACCTTACGCGGATCAACCACCAGCTCCTTGTTGCAGAGGACAGCCAGCAGGCGGTTGTTCTCCTGCAGGAGTGCGATGACCTGCAGTCTTTGCTCCGGCGTCATCTGCCCCAGTTCTGCGGAGATTGTGGCAGATGGTCGTGTCGGATTGTCGTAGGTATATCCGCCGGAGTAACGACCGCTGCGGGTGCGGACTTGTTCCAGGATCTGCGTCGTGTTGAGCATACGGATGGTACCTTTTTTCTGCGCTACGTCGAATACGTCGAGGAATTGCTTCACCGCCGGATTGCCCACCGCTTCGTGGTTGGCCACAAACTCATTTTTGTGCACAGGGATTACTCCGGCCACATCATTGGGATTACCCTTACGGGTATAGCCATCCACATATTCGTCGGAGTAGCCACCGGACTTGAGCCCCTTGGCCTCGTCGCGCTGCTGCTTGGCCACGGCTATCTGTGCTGCTCCGGCAGCCAGTGCGGCGGCTGCAGCTGCTGCACCTAATGCAGGGCCTATGAACGGAATACCGGCCATGGCCTTGTAAGCCTCCATTGCGGTCACTGCAGTCGTAGCTGTAACCTGAAGGACGGAGGCCGCAAATTGCTTGTCTGCATATTTCCGCTTCACTTCGTTAACAGCCGCTTCCTTTTGTTCCTCCAGCTTTGTCGTATCTTTCCCCGCTGCTTTTGCGGCTTCGATCTGCTTGTCGTATCGACTCTCAATCTTGCTGATTTCAGCATCTTGCAAGGCTTGTATCAACTGGCTGGCCGCCGATGTGGCCTGGCTGATGACATCGAGAGAGGTTTTCGTTATCTCTTCTCGTTGCCGCTCTGCCGCTTCGGTCAACTGCGTTTTCGTCTCCTGGTATTCTTCGTAGTTGATAAGATCAGCATCATACATCGCCTTCAGGAGGTTCAGCTGTTGGTCCAGGTCAGTCGTGTTGGCAATGTCCTCAAAGCCGCGCTTGCGCTGCTTTTTTCTTCCTGACTCTTTATCCTTCAGATCCATGTCAAGCAGGCGCCCGTCTTCTGCCGATGTATCCATCCCGAAGGCAGCCAGCATGTCGCGACGCTGCTCCAGGTAGCTCCGCTCAGCCTCCAGCATCCGTTCTTGATAATCCTCCTGTGTGCGGATGTCTCCGTCGAGATAAGCCTGCTTCAGGCGGCTCTGCTCCTGCTGGTACTCCAGCTCCGCCTGACCTAGTAAATCAGTTTGCCGGTTGGCATCGACCGTCTTCGTTTCTTCGTACAGACGGTTGGCCTCGGCAATCATTTTGTCGTAAATCTGTCCCTGTATCTCGCTGCTGTCCTGCCCGTATTGCTCGAGCAGCAGTTTGCGTGAGGCCAGGTACTTCACTTCTGCATCATACAGCGCTTTGTTGTATTGCTCTTCGGTCAGCTGCTGATTCAGATACTTCTCCTTGAGCAGGTTCAGTTCGTTTTGGTAACGAGACTTGAGGGCGGCTTCGGCGTCTTTTTGGTCGGTTGGTACAGTGACATTGGTCTGATTATTGCTGTCAGGAACCATGCCTATAATCTTCTGCAGTTCTTTTTTCTCCTCTATATATCCGGCGATGACCGACATTCGCTCGCGCAAATCGTGCTCAAGTCCGCTCATATAGAGTTTCCGCAGGATTTCATTATCACCTGCCAGCTTCAGCAGGCTCTGTTTCTCCGATTCGTACCATTGTTTGTTCGTAATCATGCCCTGTGTTATCAGGTCATCGAGCTCTTCAATACCTTTTTGGGCGTCAGCCTTCATCTGTTGCTTCTGCCGGTCAGTCAAGAACTGAAAGTTATCAGCGGACAACTTCACCTTGGATATCAAGTCCATTGTCTCCTTGGTCTTGTCCAGTTCGTTGTTCATTGAGCCAAGCGAGGCGGTCGCCTCGTCTGTCTTATCCTTGAAAATTGCGAAATAGGATATCAGGCTGGCTACTCCAGCCAACGCCAAGCCCCAGGGACTCATCTTCAGTGCCTTGTTGAATAGCGTCGTGGCTACGGTAGCCGTTTTAGTGGCCACCGTATGCCGGTTGGTCCATAAGGTAGCAGCCTTGAGGTATAGCGTGTAGGTAACGACAGCTGCACCGGCAGTGAGGATCTCGCTCTTGTAATCGACCATAATGGATACTACTTCTTTCAGCCCCTTCACCGTCAGACTTCCAGTCGTTACCATGTACTTCATTACTGGCAAGAGCTGTTCGCCAAGTTCTACACGAACATCCTTGAATTGTTTCTTCGCTTTGTCCAGCCCTGCCTGTACGGTATTATTCTGTACACCGAATTCATTGATGATACTGGTACCGTCGATGAATGCCTGGTTGGCATTCACCTGTTCCCGGCGAACCTGATCTATGTTGCCGGCCAGTGCGGAAATGACGCCGGCGGCTTCGGCTCCGGAAAGTTTCATTTCCTTCAGGATGGGTGACATCTGTGCCATGCCTCCCATCTTGCCCAGCGTACCCAGGAATTGAAGCAGGGCTTCGTTGACATCAGTATTCACGAGATTCACGAACTCCTGCACGTCCATGCCTGCCAGCTTGGCATACTTGGCAGGCTCCTGATAAATCTTCAGTATGAGACTTTGCAGGGCGGTGCTTGCCATCTCGCTGCGCAGCATGTTCTGGTCGAGGGCTGAAGCGAATCCCATGACGTCGGTCACGGCCAGGTCGGCCTGTTTGGCCACACCGCCCATGCGGGCTGTGAACTCCACCAAATAAGGTTCGGAGGCCGAAGAACTCTGAGCGACCTGGTTCACGGCTGAACCGATGGCCAGCATGTCTTCTTTCAGCGTGCGGCTTCCGTCACCGAACATCTGCGACAGCTTGCCGATATTCTTCACGGCATCCTCTCCCAGGTCTTCGCCCAGTGCGACGTTGATCATGTCGGCTGCTTCGACAAACTCCAGTACCTGGTCGCGGCTGCTGATACCCAGCTTGCCCGCCTCTCCGGCCAGTCGGTTCAGCTCTTCGCGCGGTGTGCGGGTATCCATCTGCTTGAATGATTCATTCAAAGCTTCGGTCTCTTCTTTCGTCATGCCCGTATATTTTATGACCTGACTCTGTGCTTCCTCCATCTGCGCATATTCATCGACACATTTGCGAGCTGTCAATGCCACGCCGGTCAGTGAAGCGATGACCGATGCGCCGATGGCGGCGTAGCGGTTGAACCCGTCGGCCAGCTTGGCAATGGAGAATTGCGTCTCCTTGGCCTCGTTTCGCAGCTCACGGATACGGGCATTGACTTCTTTCAGCTGCTGGTTGTACTGCTTCCATTGCGGGAGGCTCGGGTCGAGATTGCGAAGGATGGCATTCAGTTCCCGCTGGCGGTTGCCCAGTTCCTTCAGACTGAGTTTGCCGATGCCAATCTCTTCGAAAAGCTTGTCGTATTCAGCCTTCAGCTTTTTTACGACCTGCTCTTGAGCTTTGTATTCCGCACTATTTTCGCCAAACTGTTTCTTCAGTTTGTTTAAAGTGCTGGAGGCATTCTTCATGTCCTTCTCCAGCTCAATCATCTTCTGCCGGGCACTATCCTGCTGAACGATGATTTCCAGCTGCACTCTATCTATCTTCAGACTCATAATTACTACCTATTGATGACAAGACAAAAGTACGTGCAGCCGGATGCTGAGAAAAGGACATGTCTATTCGTCGAGCCATCGCCCGTTGTCGAGCCATACGCCACCGTCACGCCATTTGCCATCCGACAGGATCCATCGGACGTCGGCTTCGGTATCGCTGATGTTGATGCGATAGAAGGTACCCTTCCATGGGCCCTTTCGTCCGTTGGCGTCCAGTGTGTATTCCATCTCTTTGCAGACATATCTCCGGTTGGCAATCTCAAAGATCATGCGCGGGTCATATACATTCGGGTCGTAGCTCTCGATGGTGATTTCATTGCGGTAGTCAATGTCGTATGCGCCCTGGTAGCAAAGCTCGTCGAGCTTCTGCAGGCGGAGGGAAGCCCCTACGGTGTTGGTCTTGTAATAGCGGCGGCGTTGTTCGGTACCGCTGACCGGGAGAATGGCGTATTCGTCGATATAGGGAACGGGATATCTGGCCCGTTCTGCTGCTACGACACTGCCGCCTGCACCCTTGTATTCTATCGTCATGTCGCCGGTGTAGAAGGCCAAAGCCAGCGTGCTTTTTGACGTTGAATCCTTTTCTGTATCGCTCAATCCATTCTCGATCATATCAACCAGCGACATATCGCTTTCATCTTCGGATGAAGAGCTCGCGTCGTCTGGCGAAGGTATCCACACGGTATAGGAATATATGACAGATCCGGAGGCATACTTGTGCGTCTGCGTCTGTACCAAGCAGGCCGGTACGATTTCGGACGTAACTTCGGCCACCGCTTCGTCACGCTTCATTTCCGCAAACTGGTCCACCATCACATATACCGGCCACTTTGCAATTTCGTCAAATACGGTACCCAGGTACAGGAATTGCCTGCCTGTCACGGCATCCGTATAGATGGTGTCCGTGCGGGCGTGCTCCTCTTCGCGGAACCAGCGGGAGATGCGGTCAATGTCCGTAGCCTCGTAGTCCTCGGGGATAGTGTCGTATTTGGCTGCCTGACGGATGGCATCGTTCAAGCAGGCATATTTCCAAAAGCTGTCACTGCCCAGGTTGTAAGCCACGTCGCTGGCGGCTGCATCTTCTACGTCCGGTTCTTCGTCCACTTCGGCCTCGTATTCGTCTTTCACCCGCTGTACATGCAGCGTGGTGACACCAGCGAAGAACTCGTTGCGGAAGAGCAGGCGCACATTGCGGGTACGGGCGTCGATGACGAAAACCATGTTGAAGGTGATTTCGATTTGCTCCAGGAAGTCGAGCACCGACCAGCCCGGCAACATCTCGCACCACTTCGATGTATGCTGCGTATGGCACAGGTACAGGTCTTTGAAAACGGTCTCCTCGAGGCTGTTTTCTGTCAGCGTATAGCCCAGTGCCCGCAGCACCTCGCGGATATAAGCGCACAGATAGGGCTGTGGGATATAGACGCCATCGGTTATCCATTGCGGAACGACACCCGTATCGTGGAAGAAATTCCACTGGTTCAGCACACGGCTCTCCGTATCGCTGTACACGGGTGCCAGGTTGTATTCCGCTTCGGGGTATGTCTTTTCGTTCGGGCTGTAGTCACCCGTAGCCGGTACCGTTTCCTTCATGTCCAGGAATGAAATCATCAAGTCGCCTCCGATGACGTAGTTCAGCTCGGAGTTACCGCTGGCAATCTGGATGGATACGGTGTCGTCTGTCCAGGCGGTGATGACTTCGGTACCGTTGCAGTACACACGGTTGTCTGCAATCAGCACCGCCGACCGCTCACTCCGCACCTCGGTGACGGATGTCAAGCGGTTCAAGTGCTCGTAAAGCGATGCGTTGGTCGGATTGCTGAGTTGCAGTGTGATGTCGTAGGTGTATTCACCGTTTTTGGTGAACAGCGGGTTCTCCCGCTTCACCGAAGCGCTGAAGTCCTGAGGCAGTACGGCATGGGTGCCGTCGATAATCAATTCGGTCATTTCTTTAATTGAAAATTGACAATGGATAATTGAAAATTAATCGAAGTCCTCGATGTACAGGCCGATGCTCAAGCCGTTCCATCCGCCACAGATGTCGTACTCCCATTCCGTCAGCAGGTCGTCGCCGGAGCGCAATTCGCCGCAAAAGGCATCATTCTCCAGCAGGGAATCCCGCAATATCCGCATCATGCGCTGGATGCGTGCATAGTGCTGCAGCTCCGCTTCGTCGGTCTGCTGGCCGCTCGGCACCTTCTCCAGCAGGAAAATCAGCACCTTGTTACGGTCGCTGTGGTTGTCGAAGGTACCGTTCATCTGTGCGTCGGGGTAGTTGGCGCATAGCTGGATGCCTGTGCGGTCCTTCAGCTTCTTCACCATGTGCCCCTCACGCACCGCCATCACGATGCCCTCTATCTTTTCTTCACTCTTTTGGTTTACCTTTTCCCGCAGCTCGGCCAGGATCTCTCGGTATTGTACAATATCAATCATACGTCCATCAGATTGCTTTGTGTGCCATCCGCCAGCCGGAAGCTGAACTCCACCGTCTTCAGGTTGGAGCGACGGAAGTCACGATCATACTTCATATTCGTTATCACTATCGGCAGCCAGTTCTCGCCGGCCTTGACCTGAACCTCCTGGGCGTGAAGCATGTCACGCCACAGGCGGTAGTCGCTCTGCAGGAGGATGACGCCGCTGTTGGCCGTGTATTCGTCGGTCACCTTGACGCCGAACTTGCGCTCCACGCCCCACATCAGCGCCGTATCGCTTTCGTCAGCTGCCGATACCGTCAGGCCGCCCGTGGCCGTCAGCACCTCCGGCATGTCATATACATTCTTGAAGCGGAACTGCCACAGCTGGCCGTAGTGCGTCGGATCCACGAGGAACTCCAGCGTGCCGCCGTTGAAATTCACCTTGTAGTTCTGCAGGGCATCCACCTCGAGCAGGCTGCACACCCGGCTGTAGCTTACGTCAACCGTCAGCATCGCATTGTCACCGCCGGGAACCTGCACTACCTTATTCTTTTCTGCGCCTTCAGCATCGGTACCGTACAGAATGTATCCGCCCGCATGCCGGTCGCCGCTGGCGTATTCGGTGACGGACGGATGAGTCACCTTGCGGTTCACTTCGCTCAGCACCGCCGGCAGGTCGCCCGCCTTGTTAGTCTGCATCCGGCTGTACATGACGAAGCTCTGTGCGTCCTGCATTTCGTTGATCAGGAAAGTAAAGGTTCCTGCGGCCGTGGTCTGAAGGGTGTGCTCGCCGTCGGGCCACACGCCCCACAAGGCCATGGCACAGAACTTGCCCAGGCGGCGGATGCGTACCTGGTTGTTGCCGTCCGGCACATAGTCCTCGTCGAGGATGGTACGCCCTCCGTATTGCACGGAGAAGCGGATGGTGACGTCGGTGTCGATGATGTAGTCCTGCATGGTGGCGCAGAACTCGTATTCTCGGGGTCGTTGTAGCACGTTCATAAGCGCATGTATTTATTACGTCGGTCGTTTTCAGGAAGCAGCTGATAATCGGGTGCGGAGCCGTCGCGTGCCCGCTTCATTTCGTCGAGCCAGTGTTCGCCGTCGCCCGCCATCCATGCGGCGGTTCGGGCCACGTCGTCCAGCGACGGAATCCGACTACCCTTCATGCCGTTCTCGGCCAGATAGCCCTGGATTACGCCCATCGGGAAAAGCCGGAGGGGCAACCGTCGCAAGGCGGCGGACATGGCCAGCAGCGCAACGGCCATCGAGGCGGCATAGTGGGCTTCGGTTTCGGTGCCTTTCTCCCCCAGCAGCTCCGGCCATTTCTCTCCGTAAGCACGGCTCACGGTGCGCGTCTGCACTTCGCGGATGAAAGGCACCAGCATCAGGTAGAGGCGTTCGCTGCCCTCGGTCGGGAAGTAGCGGTTCAGCTCCCGCCCGCTGCGGATAATCAGCTTCTGCGTCTCGAGATAAGTATCGCTCTCTGTCCACTCCTGCAGGTTGGTTTTGTTCAGGTAGCGGATGAGCGCGTCCACCGCCCGATAGTATTCCTCGAGGTGCATGGCGTCGTCACGGTCTAGCTGCCACTCCCAGGGCAGTTTGTCCGCGCCGTCGGTCGATACCTTGAATTTGCGGCCGTCGTCTTCGTGGCTCAAGTCGTTCTTGCGATAAAGACGCAAGGTAGCCAGGATGGCGATAGGGCGTTGTACCTTCTTCAGCAGTTCGGCATCATCTCTGCCGGCCGCTTTTTCCATCACCTTCTCGCCCACCAGTTCGGTCAGTTCCTCGGTAGCCTGCTCGATGTCGCCCACTACCTTGGAGAAATCGTTGTTGGCGTAGTAATTGCCCGTCAGCTGGCGGAGTTCTTCGCTCGAATTAATCAGTAGTTCCATATCGGTATTGTTAACGTTATCATTTCTTTTTCGTTCTCTTCTGCAGGCGGTCTGCCTGATGCTTGTCGTCGAGCAGCTTCAGCATCACTCGCAGCAGCGGCGCGTTGTCGGTGTCGGTAGCGGTACCGAATACACCGCTCGAAGCCACGCAGTAAAGGATGCTGTTCAGCCCCAACCCTTCAGCCGGCTTGCCTTCCGTGCGCTTTGAACGGTCAAATACGGGTGCAAAGCACACCTCTTGGCCGTCAATCAGGAAAGTACCTGTGTAGAGATACTGGCAGAAGTAGGCAAACCAGGCATAGATGCCCCATCGCAGATAGGGCTGCAGGATGCTGGCACGCGTCATCAGTACCGGCAGGCGGTCGGTGTCGAACGGTTCCCGACGGAACACGCCCTTCTGCTTCTTGGCCGGACGATAGAGCACGGCGCACAAGGCCAGCAGGTCGGTATCCTCGTGCGACTGGTCGTAGAGGTTCATGGCCGCCGTGGCCGCACGAAACTCACCGAACGTCAGGTCGGCTCCGTGGCTGGCCGGTCCCATGAGTCCGGCCACCTGTGGCAGCAGGTTGACCGTGCTGTCGTAGGTAAGCGAGATCCAGGTGTTTTCACCCTCCTGTTCGGTCCGCCACATCCAGTCCAGCGTGCCGGCCAGCTGGTGCACCAGCAGCCAGAAGTCGGGTTTGCTCTTCTTCAGCCCTCTGTTCTGAAGGACGAAGGCGCACCAGTCGCGCCGGATATCGTCGAGAGTGATACCTTTGCGCTCCATCAGCTGCTGGCGTAGCCACAGCAAGTGAATCCATTCTTTGCTGTCCACTTCTTCCCAGCATTCCGGGAAGTCCAAACGTTCAGCCTCCCGTCTGCCTATATATTCTTTAAAACTCTTCATTCCCAATTCTCAATTATCCATTTTCAATTCTCAATTCTCAAATATTATTGGTTGTCCGGTTGCTGGCACTCACATTGTCCTCCTTGTTGATGGCCTTCCTGTAGAATCCCAGTAAGATGCCCTTCTTCTGCGGGAAGTTGATGCGGATGGCGTCGTTGATGGCCTCCAGCACGATGTCTTCGGCTATCTGTGTATCGGCACCGTAGAAGATCTTCAGGGCATAGAGCATCTGGCTTCCGCTATCACTCTTCCCATCGATGATGATGTTGGCCAAGGCGGGCGAAAGACCGAAGCCGCTGGTCGTAGAGCTGTCGGCAATGCGTGAAATCTTGGCCTGAGCCTCGATATACTTGTCGATGTTCATCTCGATGGGCTCCACCTTCCAGCTCTGTTCTTTTCCATTCGGGTCGATGAAGTCCACACAGGTGAAGAATTTGCCGGCGTTTTCACGCCCGGCCATCACGTCGGCGATGGTATTCACCAGCTGATCCTTGAGCTTCTCCATTTCCTTGGCCAGCTGGTCATCGGTCCATTCTTCGTGCATGGACTTCAGCATGGCCTGTTTGTCTTCCCAGTATTGCTGCGGCGTATGTACCATGTAGGCCGCCGCTATCATGTTTTCGTTCAAGTGGCGGATGATCTCCGGCAGGTCGTTGGCGTTCTCCAGCCAAGGAACGGAGCCGAAGAAGCACGACAGGGCGTACATGTTGCGTCCGAAAGACCGCAGGCTGTGGTACTTCACGGCGGCGGGATGCTTCGTCGGCTCCCATTTGTCGAAGGCCGGGAAGAGGTGGAATGTCTGGCTCCGGTAGGAGTCGAAGTCGCCCAGCAGGTACTGCGTCACGTCCTCCAGGTGTCGGCTGTCGTTCTCGGGCCACACCAACCGGCATTCCGCGCTGTGCAGGCACTCCAGTCGGCTCACCCAAGGGCGCCCGATGCGGCGTCCACGCCCCATGACGTACTTGTTGAACACGCCGTTCATGTGCGTGTATTCCACGAGGCACGAACGAACGTATCGGCGGTAATCCCACGACTCCAGCCACTCCTGTATCTCTTCATCCTCCACCCGCTCCTGTGTGCGTTCGTTGTTCTCCAGCTTCAGGCGGTAGAGTGCGGGGCCTTGGCCGTAGAGCAGGCCGATTTTCCGGTCGAGGATGCCCGGACCGAGGTTATTGCGCTCCAGCAGGTTACGGATACCGTTTGGCAGGTTGTTGTCCTGCCCCCAGGGAACCACGCGCACACCTGCCACGCTGACAGGACTATCATCCCAGTGTGGCGTCCGGAAGTTGAAAAACTGGCTCATGCTCGAGCTCCAGTCCATGTGCAGCGCGAACTGGCCTTTCGCCGTGTCCACGAACGAATAGTTTCCGATTTTCTTCTTGATTGTACTCATATAGTTGCGTTCTTACGATTTTCGAGGATCCCTTTGAGTCGTGCGATTTCTTGCTCGCCCAGTCCGTACATGATTTTCGACACGAGCTTGTAATAGCCTGCGTACATGTTCTTGGCATACCAGCGATTCGAAGTCCTCTTCAGCTTGTTGCGCTTCATGCCCCAGATGTCGTGCATGGTGTCCACTTCGTGCTTGTTGCGTTTGTATCCTGTCATATCCACCGCACGACCGTATCCGAAGAAAGAGAAGCGCAGGCCCGGATTGCCGTTGTCGGTGAAACTGCTGTAGTTGATGCTGTCCAGCAGCGCATCCGTGCGCCGTAGCTTGTTCTTTTCGATGGCTTCGACCAGAATGTCGCACAGCCATTCACCGTGAAGCGACAGGGCTTCTTCGATGAATAGCAATTTCACTTCGTCACTCTCTTGGCTGATCATTGTCGTTACTCTTTGTTTGGCGCAAAGGTAACGCCCGCGGGCGCGGGAGAAAAGGACATAAAAAAGCCAGGCACTCCAAGGTGTGTCTGGCTTAAATAGAAAAATACGTCAAACAATCGTTATTCTACCGAAATAAGGCTCTGCCCGATGCGGTGCAGCCCGTCCACAATGCGCTGGCGCTGTACAGGACGAGGATGCTTCAGCCCGTTGGCATAGTGGCTCAGCTGCTGCTCGTTGATGCCCGATGCCCGCGCAATGGCAGCCAGCGAAACAAACTGTCCGCAGTTGCGCAACAGGGCAGATACGCCCAGCACCCACTCAAAATCATAGTTGCCTTCAGCCAGCCAAGCGGGCACTTCGTCGCCGTCGGCCAGCATGCCTTCTACGTGGAACTCGACTGCTTCACGCACAGCCTGCTTCAGCCCTTCCAGTGTCTTGTCGGTCACCACGACAGCGCCTGGCACCTGTTCGTCAACCGAAGCGCAGAAATTCTTTTCCGCCCATTCCACATTCACTTTGATAATCTTCTTTTCCATTGCCATATCTTTTTAAAGGGGTGGCTTTATCGCCACCCCGCTTGTTTCCAAATGCTGTTGAGGTTGTTCTGGTCCATGTCCTCGTTCGGTTTCCCTCTCACGGTCACCTTGCCGGGCTTGTCGGGGTGCTTGAACTGTCGGTGGTCTCCCTTCCAGTATGACAACACCCACCCGTCTTTTTCGAGGAGCTTGACAACCTCTTTAACTTTTAATACTTTCATAAATCGATTGTTTTGGAACACTGCAAAGGTATTAAAACTAATACTAATACACAAGTTTTGCCCGAAAATAGTATTAGTTTTAATACTATTTAAATATAAAACCCCATCTGTCCTCACGGACAGACAGGGCTATCAAAATGTATAAAAAAAGTTTGCGACATTCAGAGCTTATTCCGTTCGATGTACACCTGTTCGTCGAGGGCGCCCTTGATGACAGCGTTCGCCTCGATGCTGTTGTAGGATAACCGCACACCGTGGTACTCCAGTTCTGCAGGAATCATGCCCGTCTCGGAGAAGAACTCGCGCGCCAGGCAAAGCAAGTGGGGTAGGGTGGTGATGTTCTCAAGGTCGTAACGGAGAGATGCATTATTCATGTGTACCTCCTTTCTGCCCTATAAAACTTTTCATCTCTTGCTGGAAGTATATCAGTTCACTGATTATTTTGAGCCGGGCATTCGCATCATCGTTGTCATTGCAGGCAATGCTTTCCACGCTGCGCTGCAGTACGTCTATCCATAATTCAGCTCCGCCAGTCTGCCAGCGGTTGAGGGTTTCCACTACGTCGGGCGTCATATCTACCGTATTCTTCATTGTGCACCTCCTTCCTGAAAGGTGATGTTCACGGTACCACCGGACACGTAGAAAACAATGGAGTTGTCTCGTTGGGCCGCATGGATGCGCTTGCGGCCTTCGCAGAGCTGGAGGCCAAGGTCAGATAACATTTTCTGGACTTTCTCAACGGATACGTAGCGTCCGCGTTCGCTTGATTTGTTCTTTTTCATTTTGTTGAGCAATTAAATGAAACAAATAGGTTAATAATACGGGAAAGCGGCCCTTTCAGTACCCAAAAAATTAAGAAACTTGCCTAAAAAACGAAAGTTCCGCTTTCCCGTTGCTCAACACCTGATACAGGCTGGGAGGCCATTAAGCACTCCACACGGGGGTCGGAACTTATATGGTTAACCGATAGGCATAAAAAATGCCAACGGCAATCGGTTGGCGAACGTCTCGTCGCCTGTATCAAATGTTGAGCACTGCAAATATAGGGATTGTTTTTGGATGGGCAATAAAAAAGCGGAACTTTTTAGGGTTCCGCTTTTTCCTCAACAAAAATTGCTATCATTTTCCTTTATAATTAAACAAACAAGAAATCATATCCTGCTTGAACTTGCAATATGGATCTTCAATCAGCTCACTGTATTTCTGGGATACATATAAATTAATACCTTCATCCCCAATGTTTTCCACTAACTTATCCCTAAAATTGTCGCTTTTCTGGAGGAGTTCACTATGCAAATTTAAATCTATAGCAGCTAATAGATTAATAAAACTCTCGTTCAATGATTTAAAATCTGTCTGGATGTGTTGTTCTATATCCTTTTTGTTTGCATTCTTCTGCTTTAATTCATTCAAATGCACTATTAAATCATCGAAGAAAGAATACATGTGCTTTAGATTGTAATCAAGAACTAAAGTTTTCATCAACGCTAACTTTCTGTCTGCCTCTTTAGTCTCATCTTCCTTTTTATTCTTCAATTTGAAAATGACATAGGCAAACCAAGCATTAAAGCTTGCTATAATTACGGTTGCAATCTTGTAAATATCATCCAAAATAGATTTATATATAGGACTTGATGTATTCAAGAAAACGGAAACCGCTTGAGGCACGTTGGACAATGAATCCAAAGCCTGTTCTATGAAAATAGTATCTTCAACCATACGCGTCAATCAAGTCCAGTCTTTTTTCGCAAAATTCGTTCTATGGCTTCGTCCAGTTGGCTTGAAATATCATATCCGTTATCTACCCATTGGATTTTGCTTAAGAATGTCTTTTTCCCATATTTTTTAACAATGTTGACAAAAAATTCTTCCAAAAAAGAAGGAGTTATAGAATATACATCCTTAGGAATAATAATCGTAATCTTATCACAAGTATCAAATATCTTATCTATGTTACTTTTATCCCTAACTACTTCTCCTCGGTCTCTTCCAGTAAAAACTCTGGATTTTACTGCTCCTAATTGAGTTCTGAAATTTTCTAAATCTATTGTTTTATTCATTGTTCAAATCATCATCATTTATGGATAGTTTAGCAAATATAATAGTTCCTGGGAAATAATCCGGTACATTTCTAACATATTTTTCATCCGGTGCATCCGTTAATTTCCCCGTTTTATTAAAGGAAATAACTCCTCTTGGACTCCCATTTTCATCTTTGTCATCGACTAATTTATATGTTCCGTCAAAATCAATTCTCGTATTGCCTGACAATAAGAACATCTTTGAGATATTATCAACATTTTCATCTCCTTTCAATTTAAAGAAGCTATTAATGAATTGAATTGTACCATTCCCTCGCTGTTGAATCTCCCTAGGAATGCAACTTACTCCTCCTTGCAAAGAATATAAAGTCCACAATGTCTCTTCGGTAAATTTATCCTTTTTAAATAAACTATGAGATCTGAATTTATCTGACATTATTTTCATTTTGTGAAGGCAGTCTTCATTGATTGGATTATCTCCTATCGGATATTTGAATTTCTCATAGATAGTTTGCCCGAAATTCATAATAACCAAATTCAAAAGGCCAAAATGCTTCCCGTCTTTGTTGCATTCTTCAAAATATCCGATCAGATACCTGCATTTTAGAGATGAGTGTTCTTCTGCATTTATCAAAGTTTCTCCTATGACATATCCTAAATCCATGGAAGCTTCTCTTGATAGAGTTTTTTTCACTCTTGACAAACAGGAATTTACATAATCAAGCAAGGTAGTAGTATCTATCTCCTTTTGAACCAAAGCACTGTTCTTATTAAGTTTTTCTTCGTCAAATCGTCTTAATTTATACGGGATAATATCATTATATCTAACCTGTTTATTTATAAGCTCAACAGGAGATCCTACAGAGTATAACAATCGAATAACACTTTGATTGTTTATATTTCTTCCCCCAATAGATGCCAATCTTACAAATTTATAAACATTTGCTTTTTTGCATGTCTTTATAAACTCGTCTATATCTAGTAAAATTGAATCTAAAAATACTTGAGTTGGCAAATCCACATTTTCACAATTCCGATAATCTAACCAAAGTTCTTCGTATGTTTGAAATATGAAACTTTCAATTATTGATCGTAAAAAGTCTATGCTCTCGAAACTGTTTTCTATTATTGAAAAATGTTTAGGAACTATATGTATTCCTACATTCTTCTTATTTTTCTGTTTCAATTTATTAATGTAGAAAGGACTTTTTTCTTCTTCTGTTAGATATGCCAAATTCTTAGGCAGAAATGTGTTCAAAGCTTCTTGATAGGAATGGATGTTTTTCCCTATTTTTCTATATTCTTTAAATATGTTTAAAAAATAGCTTTTACCTTTATTCCTATTATGCTTTTTCTTTCTACTTTTTAATTTCCTTCTAAAACGCCTTTGAATTAATATTATGCTGATCATGGCTAATAAACGGGAGAATCCTTCACTACTGCGCGCCAACAGGTAAATGAATAAACACCTGAACCCGGTTTTACGGATTACGCTGTAGTGATGGATTCATCTAATTAATCATTCTTTTTTTGGCATAACAAAAATATACAATATTTCTGATACCACAAAGAAATAGTTGTAAATAACTTTTTTCAATGGTTGAAGGAACGGATATCAAACCTACTTATTCGGGTCCCATGCCGTTTTGCGAGGTGGCGAGCAAAACGGCATGGGAGGGCACAGAAAAGCCCCGCCAGCGAACTGACGGGGGCATCTGTTAGGCAATTAGCTGCGCTTCTATCTCTTGGATTTTCTCTGTTATCTTACCACGAATAAAGTGGATAAATTCCACGATAATAAGTCGGTTGCTTATCGAAAAAGTGTCATCATCCCGATACGAATTTCCCTGGCAGAATTTCAGCTTATACAAAACGGTGTTAAAATCTTCTTCTTGTGAAAGTTCATCCTCTGCTTTCTCCAGTTTATCCATCACGTCAATAAACTGCACCCGATTTTCCGAAAGTTTCTTTTTCCGCTCCAGCTCGGCCAAGCATTTTTGCAGCTCCGCTGTGCGTTGCTCAATTTCCTTTTTCAGCTCATCGGCTTCCTTCATCTTCTGTTTAGCCTTTTTGACGGGAACTGCGGCCGGTTCTTCCAGCTTGTCGGTCTTTTCTGCGACTTTCAAAGCTGGGGAAACAACCAGAACATTACCGTTTGCCTTCATTTCTTCAACAGATTTAATAATTTCACTACCGATTTTCTTTGCTTCTCTTTCCATAATTTTGTTTTTTAATGAGTTAATAAATTGGGTTGATTAATCGTTTTTTTGTGATTTCGTAATTTTGTGAACTTGGCATTCTGCAAACAGATAGCACAAAGGGAAATAATCATCATCTTTTTTCTTCTCTTCTTCCTGTTCTGCTTCCTTTGCTGTGTCCTCTTCTTTTTTCTTGTTGAATGAAACAGGGCTTCCCCACACAAGAAGCGCCTTTTCTCCCTTTTTTACAGAAAAGCCATCCTTTTTCCACTCTGAAAAAGTTTTCAAATTTTTAAATCCTTTGCATGCGTAATAAAACCGTAATAATCCGTTCACGGTGTCATCCTCATTTCCCATGTACTGGCCTTTATCTCGAGCAGACACCAAGGCGTTGGAAAGCTCTCTTAACTTCATCCTTTTTTCCTGCATTTCAGCAGAATTTTTGGTCTCTTTCTTTTTCATATCCTTATATTTTAAATAGTTATGCTTCATATATCACAAAGTCCTCTGCCGTTTGGAAGTAATTATCCCCACTGCTGAAAAGCTCCCATTTCTTCCCATTTCCGTCCAAAAAAACGATACAAAGCTCTCGTACATTATCCCACTTTTTCAGGATTTTATAGCCCTTGAAATTTTCGTTTAAAACGTTGATTGCCTGTGCCAAAGTAAAAGTTTTCATTGTGCGTAATTTTAATGTTGAACCTTGAGCTCGTGGGTGTGAGCCTTTATTCGGCTGTTTCCCTGATTAGAGCTTTTTTTTTGTGCGTCGCCTGTCGCTACGCGGTATGTTTCGCCTTTTTTACGCCACAAGAATTGCGGTGCCGAGGATGACTACCAGCAAGGTTCTGCCGAAAACCGTAGGCTTGAATACTACCTGTAAGGTGGAGATTTTTTCAGCAGACATCGCCCGACCTTGCCTGTCAGACCGGTGCCCTACATTCGTGGCAAAAAAAGCGAAACTGCGTGGTGATAGGTGCCAAAATAATGGCGATAATCAGAAGAGGAAACAGCCTGGGAAGATATAATTGCAGACTATACCGCTCTGCCCGGTTATGCGAATGGACAACGAAGCCTGCGAGGTTCCATAGCGCAATATCTGGGTGGAAATGGTTGATTACGGCATGAGACATGCGGTAATCTCTGCGTGTACGCAAAATAGAGTACCACTCTGCCTGGTTATTTCCGACGAAGTGACGGATCAGGCAAATGCCCCGTCTATCCGTCGGGGATGACGAGGCGAAAGAACCGGTCACGGCATCGCAAGAAGCGGTGACCTCTGCGTGAACGCAATCAGACAAACAGAAAGGTCACTTTCTACAAATTAACGCGAAAAATTCGGGCGGCAAAGTTTTCTTTCTCCTGCAGGAATGCAGTTAAGATGGAAAGCGTGCCGCCCGAATTTTTCGCGCGCCCACATGAATATGGGGCGTATTTTCATTCATACAGGCCGATATACTCATTCGCTTCTTACTTTGGAAACCGCAAACCGCTGATAACTAATAAAAGAACCCCCTCCGACCGCCACTGCGGGAGGAGGGAAAGACGTTTCTGCCCGTGCCGCGCCGCCCTCCATTTGCGATTGCAGGGGCGAGAAGGGTCGGAAATGTGATAAAACATCCTTACATACAAATCCTACCATCCCGCACGCAGTCCATGAAAAAGCCCTGCTATCCTCACGGACGGCAGGGCCTACCACAACACATAACAAAAAGTATCAGATGAAGGAAGAGGCGGATATGTTGTGCCCTCGCTGCCATACTCGTATGGTATCTTTGCGTAGGATGGCATACTTCAGGGCATCGGTCAGGTTGGTACTCTCCTTGGGCAGGCGGGCGGTTGGCAGCTTGTCGCCCGTCTTCTCTTTTACCACCATCTTCGACTGGTCGGACTGGTTTACCTTGACCTTGGTGCGGGTCACCTCCATCTCGCTCTTGAGGTTGGGGCAGTTGTACTGGTCGATGAGCAACACGAACAGCTGGCGCTCCAGGTTTCCGGCCAGCAAGTCCATGAAGAAGCGATACTCGAGGTTACTACCGATATTGCCCTGCCCAAGCGACATGAGCTGCACCTGCCAGCCTGTGCGCCGGCCCTCGGCATCGAACTCGATGTACTTCTTGATAGTAGTGGCCATATCCTGGTTCACCCGCTTGTAGTTGTTCATGGAGCGGTCGTAGTATAGCTTCAGGATCTTACGCTTATGCGGGCGGAAATAGGCAATGAATTTGTCGGCCAGCTCGCGCGCGCTCTGTGGTGGGAGCGTATAAAGTTCTTTGAGCACACGAACAACATGCCCCGTCTGCTGCAGGAAAACCATGGAGAGCATGTTTCCGGCATCCATGCCCGCCTCGATGGGGCGGCTGGTATCGAGATAGCGCAGAACGGTGCAGTCCTGTTCCCACCCGATGGGGTGGCGTTCGATAACTTCGTTGAGGAAGCCGTCGGCGTAGAAGTTCTTCAGGGTGAGGTTACAGTAAAACATTTCGGTAGCCTCGAGCTTGGGGATGATGGAAAGCACGTTGCAGGCAAGCCCCTCGAGACCTTCGTCGAGTTCACCCGCAAACCAGTCTTCGCCCAGGACGTCAGCATTGACGTAGCTTGAGGATATAAAGAAGAACGATACGCTCCGGCGGGCTGATATCCATCGTTTCTCCCACCGCTCCATGGTGCGCTTGGCCAATTCCATGGTGCGGTGCGCTTCGGGCAGCCTGGCACGCAGGGATGCGTCCGTGCGGGCCTGCTCGGCCAGTTCTTCGTACTGCTGCAGGCGGGCAACGTATTCGCGGCGGGTATCGTTGTAAACGAAGCTGGCCTGCATGAGCAGCAGGATACGCTTTTTGTCGTTCTGCTTGGCGAGCTTCAGAATCCAGTCGTATTCGCCCAGGTGGTTGGGATTCGGCATGTCGGTGGTGAGCGTGCGGCTTCGGTACCAAACACTATTGCCATATTTCACACGAAAGCCGCGGACGGCCTTCAGGAGGTTGGTGAACTTCTCCTCCGGAAAGTATTTCACCTCGTCACCAAACACACCGACATACGAGCGACCGGCGCCGATGGAAGCCCTGTCCAGCGAGATGAAGGTGAAATTGAAGCCGGTGAAGAAGGTCATGGTGTCCGTCCACTTGGTATTGACGTTGTACATGCGGTCGCGCCAAGCTTGCGGCGGCTCCTGGTCGATGACATAATGCACACCCATCTGCCAGCCCAGCATAGAGAGGCCGTCGATGAGCGACGGGATGATGTTCTTGCGCAGGTCGCTGTACGTGTCGGCCACCCACGCAAAAGGAGCGCCCGGGCAGTCGTGAACCACTTCCTGCACACGCTCGGAGAGTACCTGTACCGTCTTGGCGCTGGCACGACCGGCTACCCAGTAGAGCGACCAAGGCATCATGAGGGTGATGAGCTGCGCCATCCAGTTGGAGTAGCGCACCTCGACGTCATTCGTAGTCTTTAGTTTTTTCTTCCGTGTCATCAAGCATCTCTTCTATATCGATATCTACAATGTTAGCATCGCGGCGTAGGCGGTTTTTCTCACGTTCGGGAAGGTCCATGGAGTCAATCTGACGGCCTAGGACATGGCGGCTTACGATAGGCAATCCAACCGCCGTCGGGTCGAGGTCGTAGACCTTGATGGGCTTCTCGGTAATCTCCTTCGGCTTGACCGGGTCGGGCTTGTCCAGCTGCTTAATCTTGGCAGCCTGTGTGAGCAGGTTACCATATACTTCCATATCCTTAGCACACGTGGCATTCTGAAGTACGGCCAGCGCGGCCTTCTGAAGATTGTCGAAGATGATGTTGCGGTGAGCATCGTTTTCAACCGCATCGTTGAGGAAGAACAGATTCAATGCCTCGGTGTACATGCGACGGGCACGCATCCGGTCCATGTTGAACGGTTCGTGCATTAAGAAGGCGATGGCATTGTCCTTGCCATACTTCCGGTTGATGCCCACCAAGGCATAAAGCGCATTGTAGTAGTTCAGTTCTTCGTCCGTCAGCTCCATCGTACAGCCTGAAGCGATGTAATCCTGAAGCACGTCGAAGTGCGATTGGTCAAACATTCCCATTATCCGATATCATCAAAAAAAATCTTGTTAATCGAGTTCTTGTAACCTGCAGCCTTGCGGAACTTGTCGAAGCGCTGCGCCTGGGTGACATTCTCGCCTGTCTGTGCCGCAGTAGACATGGACAGGCCCTCTTTGGCTGACTGCAGGAGCTGGCCACGGTCGTAGTGGTACTTCAGCGGGCTTCCTACCAGGTTGAAGTACCACAAGAAATCTTCAGCCGGTATGTTGTAGTACATGGCTATCTGTTCGGGCCGGTAGCCGATTCCGGCCAGTCTCTCGTATTCGTCGATGTCGATACGGTCGAACCAGGCGGGAGCATCCCGCCACTTAACCAATTCGTCTGCTGTGAAACTCATATACGTTACGGTCTTGTAAGAAAACATATTGCTCTTCCATCGCATTCTCCCCATAGTTGCCGGAACCTTCGACCACGAAGAATCCCGCTTCGGTGTCGAGGCAGGTAATTTTCTTGTGACTCCAGGAATACGACAGCGTGAGTACACCGGCGTGATGGAGCTCGACCAACCGGGCGAAGATCTTCGGCATACGGAACTGGAGCGTTTCGGATACATGCAGATGGATGCTGTCTATCAAACCTCTTTCGCGCCAACGAAGCAAGGCATTCAGGATGCGTTCGTTGGTTGAATAGGTGGCAATGTAGAGATGGCGGACACGTCCGGCATGCTTGATGAGATACACAATGAACGTGAAAGCCGTGAAGCTCTTCTTCGTTTCGATGAAGAAGGCTTCACGGGGCCCTGGCAGTCGGCCACAGAGTTCCTTCAAGTTGTTCAGCTTGAAGGTCAGCATCTCTTCGAACCTGCGCGAATACAGGTGCGAGTCGGCCATCTCCCGGCGGAGATCATCGAGTGAAAAATAGTAGCTCATTCCAGCAATCGGTTGATATCCTCCAGTTCACGTTCATACCCGGCCAGCCTCTCCCGGCGTGTAGTGTCGAGATGAGGTTTGTCGCCCTTCTTCATCTCCGACTTCACCCGCCAGATGTTCATCTCCACCTGTCGTTTGCGCTGCAGCAGTTCCTTGATGGGTAACGTCAGCAGCTCCTTGCGGCGGTTGAACTCGGCAAAGGCCGGATGTTTGCCAAGCAGGGTATGATGCTGTTTGTACCAGTTCAGTTCATCCCAGATCATCCGGTTATCCAGGTAGTTGTCTATAAGTTGGCGACTCACATCGGCACACTGCTCCAAGGAAGTGCAGTCCTTCAGCTCGTGATGTAACCGCACATAAGCATGATAGCGGTTGAACTTGCGGGAGGCAAGTGCCTCCAGCTCCATGGGGCAGTCCGGTTCATTCAGGAAGGGGAACTCTTCGCGGAAGGACGGTCCCTCCGTGTCTTCTTCACTCAAAGACGGCACGGAGGAAGTTCTTCACTGCTCGAACAGGCATTTTGCCGGGAACTCCTTATCCAGGAATGACTCCAGCCACGGCGAGTAGCCGGAACGGGCATTGTTCAGGAACATTTTTGGAAGAAGCGACTTCACGACCTCGGTGCTTGGGTTTTGAGAGACCACAGGCAGCAGGAAAGGGTCTTTTCTCCAGTCTAGTGTGACAGCCGTCACCTGTGGCTGTTGCAGGTTGAAGTAGATGGATGTGTATAACATGCCCTGCGTTATCTGCTCGTCCAACTTCGCAATCATCCCCAACCATGAAGCCTTATTGAACATGACCGGCGTGTGCGTGCCGTAGTTCTGGCAGGAAGCCCCCAGCTGCTTCAGGAAGTCGATGGTACGCTGCATGTTTTCACGGTAAAATCCCTTGTATTTGGACGTATCCAACGGGCCGAGCACTTTCGGGAGCTGGATGTGCGAAAGGTCTATGGGCTGCAGCACATAGATGTCGTCGTTTGTCCAAATGAAGTCATCGGTCACCAAGTCGCTCTCCAATGCAACCTTCAGTTTGTGATAGGTATCCACCGACGGATTGTCTGACACACGCGGGCATTCGATGAAGTGAATTTCGTCGGAAAACCATTCTTCCTTGTCGCCGATCACAACGAAGTCGGCAGGGAAGCAGCAGTTCTTATCCCAGGAACGCAGGGCATAAAGCAACTCCTTGCCCTGTGCAAATTCCTTGCAGTAGGGGATGACTACTGATGTGTGTGTAGCCCTGAGCACATCTGTCTGCACAATA
Source organism: Caecibacteroides pullorum (assembly GCF_019239235.1). Taxonomy (GTDB): domain Bacteria; phylum Bacteroidota; class Bacteroidia; order Bacteroidales; family Bacteroidaceae; genus Bacteroides; species Bacteroides pullorum. Next base: position 283,655 of record NZ_JAAZTS010000002.1, read on the forward strand.
TTAAATGAACTATCCGCGATTTTTGCGGCCATTTCTTCCGTGGCAATAACACCTTCTTGTTTTTCTTCTTTCATACGATTTGTTTTTTGTTACACGGCAAAGGTAAGTTGCAATCGCAAATCGGGAAAGGACAAAAAAGGCGCAACCATGCGGCTGCGCCCCTCCGATCGGATATTAATCAAACCACTAAAAGATTCAGACTCCGCCACCCTGACTGGATTCTGCCGCAGGAGGCAATCCGAGGATGGCATTGATTTCTTCGTTGTCGGTAGCCGGTATCAGTGACTTGGCTATTCGGCCAAGGGTGTCACCTCGCAACGAGCTGGCCAGGTTGACGGTAGTCTTGTTGGCCTCGTTGTTGTCCTGACCTTCGGCGGTCGACATCTTGAGCGGTGTGCAAGGAGTACCGGCAATCTTGCAATCATCGCCCGAACAATTAATCACGATGGCACCCAGATTCTCGTTCACGTTGTTGTTGACGAACTCATCCCATTCGACTTCCGATCCCGGATGGTCGAAGTCCACGTGATGAATGAAGCCACGGGCGTCATCATCGCCTTCTGCCGTATGGTAGATGTTGATGGTGCTGTCCGTAGCGTACACAGCCACCGGCTTCTTCCCTTCCTGAAAATCGAATGCAGTCACTTTCACACCTTTTTCATCCTTGGCAAAGGTCTTGATATCATCCCAACGAAAGATGATGATATAAGATTTTTTGCCGGATGCGCGCCCCGCATTGTTATTCTTGCGGGGCACTGATATCATGCTATATGCTTCAGCCATAATCAAATCTCCTATTCGTTACGATTAAACACCACCTCCCTGACTTGACTCTGCTTCTTCTGTGGGAGGAATATAGGCAAAGATAGCTTCAGCCAGCCAGAATCCTGTACCTTCCCACCACTCGGCCATGACATGCACGTCGTAGTGATAGGTTTCCATGCGGATTTTGGTCTGTTGTGGATTCTTGCTCTTCAAATGCTTGAAGTTCTCTTTGGGCGTGATGAAGAACACACCGGTACCGCGCATGCCTTCGAGCGGAGCAAAGGTAAACCTCGAGAAGTCAACTTTGACTTTCTCACCGTCTTCGTTTTTCAGCCACGGGTACTTTTCGCGATACGCCTTGCTGTAACGGGTCACAATGTCCGGGTCGGCATGGATGAACATTGTTTTCTTTTTATACAGAGGCTTCACCTGATCAACCGCCTTGTCGATCTGGGCCAACAATGTTTCATCGGACAAGGTCTCACCATCGAGCAACCAGGTCACTTTGTCATTGCTGGCCTCCTTGAGCGCTTTCAACTGGGTAACATAACCGTCCATCGATTCATTGGCAGCTCCGGCAGGATCGCCATCGTTTGTAGCAGTGTTCTCCTTGTACTCACCGACGGCCAGGGCTATTTCGCGCTCTTCGTCCAACTTCGGGATGATAAGCTGGTAGATGATGTACCTCACTACCGGCATATCCTTCGGGTCAAGGTTCTCGTCGTAGAGATAGCCCAAGATGTCCTCCATGATGTCGGATGGAGTGATAGACACGTTAATCTTGCACTTGTAGTTCTTGATGACAAGAGGCGTGAATGTGCTCTTGCCTTTCGGTGTCCACTTCGGTACGAATGCCTGAAGCACGGAGTCAATGTCCGACTGCACAGCGCGTACTTCGGTTTTGTCAGTCACAATGGTGGACATGTACTGAATGGACTCTGTTTTGCCCAGCAAGTCCATCATAATCTGCAAACGTTCGGCAGCTACATACTTGCCGAATTCCTGCTGCAGTTCTTCCGTGTCAATGGTATCATTGCCACTATAAGCAGCACCTTTGAAAGCAGCCTCCAGATACTGGTTGTGCATCAGTGACATGTCCGGTTTGAACTTAGGCATTTTACCACCGTTTTGTGCCTGTACGGCCTGGCCGTCGGCAGGTTCTTCTGTTTTACCCATCTTTTCAATTTGGGCATCCTTCTCCTTGATTGCAGCTTCAAACTGAACCTTCTCTTCTTCCAGCTTCTTCAATCTTGCCCGAGATTCGGCCAACAGCCTTGCGTATTCGTCACGCTCGGATTCGAGCGAAGCCACCACTTCCGGTGTAACCGCTGACTCGGCGGATGCACCGTCTTTCTCAAATTCCTGCAGCTCTTTCTCAAAGCTCTGCAAGAACAGCTCACCATACTTTTGTTTCAACTGCTCGCGCTGAACGTCGAGCAGAATGGATTTTCCATTTTCGTCTTTGGCGAAAGCGGAAATTCCCAGAAACGAAAGTACCACACCTAACACTTTGCTAAACATAACTTTACGATTTAGAGTGAATATATTCGTTAACTATCGCTTGCGTATTGATTTGTTCGGCTCGTTGTACCGCAAAGGCCAGTGAACCCACGGAATCAGCCAGACCGACCTCAACAGCACGGCGGGCGTAGAACATACGCCCACGAAGGATGCCCTCGGTGTCAACCTTCAGGTTGGTCCGATGCGACTTGACGGCTTCTTGGAAGTCTTTGGCCAAAGGATCCAGCTCTTCATCCCGTATTTTGTCGTACTCGCCCTTCTTCGCCATTTCGAATGGAAGGTTCTTGTAGTCAGACAAGTTGCTGTAAACCGTATGCAGTTTGACACCAGCATTTTCATAATACTTGGCATAATCCATGAAACTCATCATCACGCCGATGCTGCCAAACTCAGAAGATACTTCGTTAGATGCAATGATTTCGTCGCAATAGCATGCGATGTAGTAGGCTGCAGAAGCGCACAGATCGCAATATGCCACCACAGACTTGCCGGATGTACGGGCATAACTAATAGCATCAAGCATCGGTGCGATTGCATCCACGCTACCGCCTCCGGAGTCGATGTCAAGAATGACGGATGAGATATTGTTGGAATCGACTGCTTCGCGCACCATATCCGCATATTCCGTGGTACCATAACTGCACATGGTTCCGTATTTAAGTAAGGTACCATGTACGGGTATGATGGCGGAGCTGCCTTTGGGAGCATCTGCAAAACGGTTTCCGCTCTTAGACTTCGCTCCCTTGTGATAATAAGTATGGGCAAGCGGTTTGCGCTCGGAGAGTGTGCTGCTGTCTTCGGCGGACATGCTCCGCTCCAGCAGTTTTTCGACCAACGGGATGTTGGCGTCAACGTCCTGGAAGCGGAGGAACCATTTGCCCCGACAAACCGCGCTATATAAAGATGAAAATGCCATTGTAAAAAGTACCTATTGAAAACCGATACAAAATTACAATGGCATTTTCTCGTCAAAAGGACTGCAAAAATTTAGCAGGTTCAGGGCTTTCGCGGTCAAAAGTAAGTTTGTAAGCTGCTGGAGATCCAGATTGGGTCATGGTAACGAGTACCGGAAATTCATCGGTACCGACGACTTTTTGTTCTCCAGAAGTCAGTTGGATGACTAAGATACCCTCTTGACTGAATAATTGACGTAAATTGGAACTCGTGTCCTGTCCGGTATCTGTAACATTCGCAGATAAGGTCTGTTTTGCAGGAGAACCATCAGTCTGTTCTTCGGTAAATTCACCGGAGGCAATGGGGATTTCTGTCAGGGCTCCGCTAACATTTATTGAGTCACTTCCAGGAAGATTGAAAATCTCGGCTTCAGCCAGCGGAATAAACTTCAATCCGCATATTTGATTTATCTTGGTATGATTACTCATTTTTGCTGCTGGTTTAAGTAAAATTGAATAGAGTTTCTTATTTTTGCTTACAAATTAATATGCTAAAAAATATTAAGATTTTAGCACGTTTTGAATATCTTTTTTGACCTCTTTTATAGCCTTCTGCCGATTCCGATAATCGTACTTTTTCACCTGGTCGTAGTTTGTCACATTATTCTTGATATTGTAAGCCATCAGGAAGGCTCGAATGATACGGTCTTGTTTGTACCCTTTGGCATACCCCGCCATGAAATATTCACGGATCCTAAGCCTGAAGGAGGCTTCGACATAATTCTGAATCAATCTCTGCTTCCACTCCGGGATGTATATAAAGTTATCACGAAAGAGGAAGTGATTCCACTCCTGCACAGGGAGTGCTAATGTTATTGGATTCTCCTTAATGGCCTGTTTGGGTGGTCTATCAGTCACGGTTATCATCGACTGGATGAACCGGCCCATGTCATTCGAAGCCTTGATGACAACAGCTTCGTCTGATCGCGGACATCCGAACTCATGGTAGAGGAAATCGTGAAGATAGGGTTGCAATTCAATGGTAACAGTTGGTTTCATCTTGTAACTTATTGGTTTTCATACAAAAATAATGAATATATTGAATGTGCACAATATAAACATAGAAATTCTTCTATATTTACACATATGTAAAAAATAAGATAGGTATTTTCATATAAACATAATACATGAACGGTATAGCTAACAATTTTGCCCAAAATATTTGTGACTTTGTGACCTGTATCTTATCAGTCATAAAATGCTGTTTTTCAGTGTATATTTTGAGATACAAAACAGATTGATAAAACCGTAACCGATAATACAGTTTGTAACTTTGAGCTTTATCGGGTGCTATATTCTCTAAAGTTACAAACCTTGTTTTTTTGTAACCTCAGTTTGTAACTGATTTCGTAACTTCTATTATTCTTTCTTTTTCAGAGATTTATCCTCTTTTTCAAACAATGGTTACAGAGTTACAAAAAATTAGTAGTAAATAGAGAAGGGGAGTGGGGAACCGGGCAAATGCCTTGTTGGCCGGCTTGATATAAAATAGTAAAAGCCGCTGACATTTGTGCCAACGGCTTTTACCTAAGATATCTCCTGGATTTGCTGGAGGATTTTCTTTCGGAAATTGGGCGGGACGAATTTCTTTCGTACTTTGGTGTAATCGTCGTTCAATTCGTAATCTATCCAATGATCACCTGCAGCCAGGAAGGCACCGCAAGCCACCAACAACCACTGAAGCTGCTTGGGGTTATCGTCTTGCAGATGCATTACTTTGTCGTCACCCATCATTTCCAGATAGTCGTAGGCACGGTGCATGTAGGCTGCAGCCGTCTCGTCCTTCATCAGGTCGGATAGATATCGGTCGTAGTGCTGTATGTACTCAGAACGGAATGTTTCCATTGCTGTCTTCGGTTTTTGGGGTGAATACTCCTTCTCTCTGTCTGGTTCGCAGATAGATCATTTCTTTGGTTTCGCCATCCACCTTCTTGAGCAGACGACCATCTTTGTTCAAAAACTCAATAGGGTTCATTTCCTCGATGTAAGGGCACAGCTCCACGAAGCCGCGCAGGGCTTTGGTGAAGCGCTGCATGCTCCATAGACCTTTGCTAACCTTGGCAAATGTGATAAAATCATCGTATGCTTTGGTACGTTGTACGAAGGTATTGACATTCTCACCCTCTTCGGAAAAGTATCCATAGACCCAATCTTCGAAATTGGCTCCCATGTCTGCTTTGTATTTTCGCTTTACGATGTTATCCATGGGAGGTTGTATCTTAATGCCACGATCTGCCATGGATAGATAAAATTGAAGACATTGTGCGAAGAAATTGCAGTCTTGGTTCCAGTTATCCTCGGTGTAGTCGTTAGTTGTCATCAGGTTGCGACCAAAGTCATTGCGGATGCTGCGGCTTTCCAGATAATCATTTTCCGGGGTCTTTTCGTGGTAATAGTCAGAAAACACCATGTAGAGCATACGGGCATTGGTGGATGAATCAAAATCACGGGGAACATAATTGGTTGTAAATCCAAATTTGGGGCTTTCCTCGAATTCCAGGAAAAACGACTTGTTGTTTTTGGGATTGACTGTCATGCCACCGGTTACCATGTCATAGAACTGCTTAATAGGAAAATATCTGTCGCAGTCATCGATGAGGACAAATCCCGTATGTTTGTCTACCTGATCAAACACGTGTGGATTATCGAGCAATTTAGGGTTACGTCCGGATAGGTTAACGGTTTGCATGAAAAAACGGAATGCCTTGAACAAAAAGGATTTTCCGCTACGTCCGTTACATTGCTCCTCATCGCCGATTTTATTGTCCATGGCGTATATGGCCCAAGCGCGTGAGGGCGATTTGTACCGATGCAGATTATATCCGATAGCGTAAATCTTATTGATGAGATTCAGCTTCTGTTCTGCGATTTCTTCGGTGGTGAGTAGGGGACCGGCGATATCGAACTTATGTTCGGTACGGTAGCGGTTGGCTTCGTCCACACCCTTGTCTGACCAGGCATACTCCAGTTCTTTGCGCCAATACAGACGACTGGTATTGATTAAGTAATTGAAGAAACAACTGCGGTGTTCCCCAACGGCAATGTCAAAAACCGGATTACCTTCCAAATCATCCGTTTGCGTGATCGTAAACATGGGTGGTAGCACTTTTACTTTATGGGGTATCACGTTGTTGTCCCACACAAATCGATTATTCGGTAGCATTCCTTCATGGGGTGTGATACCGTCTTTGGTGACCTCCCAACTACAATCTTTGAAGAACAGGTATTGGCTGGTGGCGGTGTAGTTGGTGAAGTCCAAATCAATCTCATCCAGTTGCGACAGTGAGGCCTCGCTGGTTCGTGGCGAGTCCAGTATCAGGTTGCGTATCTCCACAGGCAGGAACCTCTCCCTTGTGAACTTTTTCAGGAAGGCTGATATGTCTTTGGCCTTAATCTGGCTGACGGTGCATCCGTCAATGTGGATGTATCGCACACTGTCGATGTTGTCGTCGTGCAGGGCGTAGAATCCATTCAATGTGAGGAAGTAGTGCAGGTAGGCTGTGTTGATGCTGTATGTCTTCTTCTTGCTGCGTTCACTCCAGCTTTCTTCCCAAAAGCGGGCGGGCATGGCCAACGTCATCAGGTTACGGAAGTCTTCGTTGGTCGGGCGCAATTCCACAAAGTCACGAAAATCTTTGCGTGGTTTGCCCCGTCGGTCTCGATGCTGGGATAACCACGATGGTAGCCAGATGGTATGGATGTCCAAAAAACGCAAAGCCAGTTCACGCCCCTTGCGGACACCAGTGCTGTCGATATCGGGGATGTTATAGATACGCTCCACATATTTGTATATCTCCTTGATTTCTTCCGGCGATACCTTGTAGGTCTCCGAGTTGAACCACAGCGGATGGTAGCCTAGGGCACGCAGGCATAGTGAATCTCGTTCACCACTGCAGATGAAACATTCGTCCAGCTTCTTCTCCTTGTAGGGTTGGTCCTGGTTCTTGGGATCGTTGTAAAACAGCTTTTCCTCCTGGGCGTTGAAGTCACGGTAAGCCTTTTGCAGTTCAGCCAGGCCATTGATGTAAAGTTTGGGCTTCACTCCGTCTGGCGAGTAGCTGAATCGCCATTGCTTGTCGGGGTTCAGTGGCTCATAGATCTTGTAGAACTTATCCGTCGAACCATCTTTTTTCAGCACTGTACATTCCCGCATGAAGATAGGATAGGTCGGTGTCGTGTATTTGGTGGTCACTTCCCGATTGCGGACATAAGAGATGGATTTGGCCACAAACCAGTGCAGCGAATCCACGTGTTCCTGCTTCACCCGCGGGCCAAGTATGGCCAATTGGTCGGCAGTGAACTTCTCTTCCAGCTCGAAGAATCGGGTACCCTCTTTTTCATCAGCAGTGGCCGGTCGCTTGCGGATGTCGGGCTTGTTCACGGATCGCTTCAGCTCGTCTGTTACGTTGTAACGTGAGGCCAGGATGGAAATGGCTTCCGGGAAACGTACGTTCTCCTCCTGCATACAGATGTCGATGGGGCTCATGGCCGTGCCGCTATCGCCGAAATCGGTGACCTTATAGCAGTCGTCGTACTTCTTGAGGCAAGCGGAAGCGTCGTCCTCATCAGGGCGGCGCTTGAATTTCTTCTTATTATCTACACACCCTTCTGCCTGCGGATAGTAGTACAGGATGATGTCCAGTCCGTGGTGGGTAGCTTCGTAGATGTCGGTGGCTTTGATCATGGCGAAAATCTTTATGAGATACAAAGAAAAGGAAGTCGTGTCGGTGGTTCAAGGACGAAACTACCACTTCTCGTTATTGATGATAGGGTCACCACCATATGCTTCTTTCAGTGTCTCACGGATACCTTTGAATAACCATACTGTAATCCAGGATGAAAGTGATTTGTCTGTGGGTATATTCTTGTTTTCGGATATAGAACGGATATGTTCCATGGATATATTTTTATTATCCGTGTCAAATATCACAGAAAATGTAGATGTAGAGCTGTCGGACGCTTTGATACTCACTTCAGCTTTCACAATCGTGTCAATTAACTGGTCTGCGAAATACCAGGTATCTTGTTTCGGGTTCTTGTCAAGCTTAACTCTGCAGTATATTTTCGTTTCTCCTCCTTTTCGGATGAACTGTTTATCGGCGATAGTGCCGATTTCATTTGTCCGTAGGACGCGGACGCGGGTTCCTTTTTTCATTGATTATTCTCCTTTTGATAAGTTGAATTCTTGATAATTTAGATGCTTTTCCATTAGTTCAGGCAGATCCTCCATGAGGGACTCCAGGCAAGCTGAATAGGGAGGCGTCTTGCATGTGAGAACCATTGTGCTGTAATCTTCATCTATTTCTCGTACTTCGTCTACTTGAATGTAGGGCAGTGCATCGATAGCATCTACCAATGGGAGTCGTCGTTTTAAAGCAAAGCTACATGAACAAATCATGTGCCCGTTTTTGGTAGGTCTTGGCATCCAGATACGATATTTACCGTCCGGTGTAGATACGGACGCAAAGCCTTTTGAAATCTTATTTTCCATCTTAATCATGTTTTGTTGGTTCATAAATCGTCGTGTCCCGCATGGCGGATTCGAACCGCCGTCGCTTGCGAGGATGGTGATGACCATCAGTCCGCTACCATTCGGACATAGTGCGGGGTGGGTGCCCTCGCGGCCTTCACAGGAGGCTCGGGCTTTGATCAGGATAATATCATGAGTTTATTTCAGATTGTTTGCATACCAGTAAGCAACCATCTCTGATACGCTACCGACTCGAATCTTAGCTTTGATATTCTCTCGATGACGGTTCACGGTACAGGGTGAGATGTGCAGTTCTTCGGCAATCTGATCCGTCTGTAGATTTTGGGCATACAACCGGAACACATCCATTTCCCGCTCTGTGAGCCGCATGTCGAGTTCTGGCTTGCATACTACGCCCTCCAGCGGACATTCTCCACGCAACGGGCATCCCACTTCCTCGAACTGGAATGTTCCGTTATGGTTGATGTCAATGGCACCTTGGTTATAGTCGCCGAAGTTGCACCGGATGAAGCGGTGAACCACCTTATATTCATACCAGGTTCGATTCATCGAACTGGATGAGTATAGCTTCATCAACGCATCATGAGCTTTCGGATAACGTTCCCTGATGATAGCCAGCATCGCACAGACAACCTCTCGGCAATCTTCTTTCAGTTCATAGGCTGGTTGCCCAACGGGCTTCACCATGACGACGCCTTCGGGGGTGGTGTAGAATTCGATATTGATTATTGTTTCCATACGCTACTTCCATGATATTGAAACAGGGAATACACAATTCAATTTATCTACAGTTACGATATAGCCTAATTCTTCCAATTTAATTTTATTGTCGGGGCTTATGCTCCTTATACGAATTAGCGTGCGTCCCTTCTCTGCATTTTCACTAATTTGTTCGCATATTCTTTGCATAGAGTAATAGGCGTCAGCCTTTTCTTTTGCCTCTTGCGCAGTTATCAATTTCTTGTCCATAGGTTCAGTTATTAAAGTTGTTAAACAGTTCTTCAAACAATTCTCTTTCCAACTTCTTGAAGTTGTCCGTCCGTAGTTTCTGATAGAACGTAATAAGAGACATTCCGCTTCGTCGCAAATACTCATCTCGCAATTGTAATTTCTTCTGCATCGGGAGTTGGTTGTACTGGTTTCTAAGTACCATTTCTTCAATTTCCTTGCTCATAAAACTATGAATTATAATATTTATGATTAAATTTATAATGCAAAGCTAAAATATATTTTATATAAGCACAATATAATTTAGTTAAAAGTAAAATATAATATAGTTATTTAGACTGCATAAAAATAATATATCATGTTTAATGGGTTGAATTTAAAGAGTTTAATAGAGGCTTCCGGATTGACTCAAAAAGAATTTTGTTCTCAGGCTGGTATCAGCGAACAAAGTCTATATGGCTATTTTGACGCTAACGCAAATCCCACGTCTAAAGCATTAGAGAAGATGGCTAATGTACTCAAATGTAGCATAGATGATTTTTTTGATAGGGAAATTGACTGCCAAACGCTGAATGTTGGCCATCATGTAAAAGGTAATGGAAACAAAGTCTATGGTGACATTGCACTTAGTGATTGCCAAAAGGAGATAGCCCACCTCAAGGAATTGTTGTTAGAGAAGGAAAGAACTATTCAAATATTAATGAATAAATAATAGTAGTTTGTTATGAAAGCAGAAAGAAAATCTTACTCGAAAAAAATGGAAGAACACATTAATGAAGTATTTTATTATTGGGATTCTGTGTATAATCGTTTAGCAGATAAATACGGTAAAACCTTTGTTGAATCTCATCCGGAAGTAGTGTCCACATTGGTACAATCAATCGCTACTAAAGATTTAGAAAGCTCAATTTTAGATATGTCTCATGATATGATAGATTCTCAAAAAGAGTTACAAGAAAAGTGTGAATCTATACCATCTGCTATATCAGAGATAACATTTCTATTAGAAAAGAAAACGTTATAATAGAGTATATATGGCACTGAGTGATTTCTTAAGAATAAACTTGCCTTATGGCATGAGAAAAAATGACCGTGACGAATGGATGTTTTTTAATAGAGAGTACACTTCTTTAGGTAACTCATTAAACGAAACAATAGATGAACATTCATCCTATTATTGTTCCTACAAAGGTATCAATAAAAAATTGCTAGAACAGTTAGCAGAAGGTCGATATAAGGTTAACGAGAAAGGTGAGTACATTTGTTTATGGTTTTATGATGATAACACAAATCCCTATCAAAAGGGAAAAATTATTCCTGACTTGTGGAATAAATATGTTAAAAAATTACGTTTATTATCCAAATTGGATAGAAAAATTTAGATAGATACAAATTCAGACATTTTCAGATAATAAGACTAAATACTTGTATGATATTATGTTGATTGTCAGTGATTAAATGATATTATAAAGTTCCCGCTACCCCGACAAAGGGTCTGATTTTATTGTAAATCAGGCCTTTTTGTTTTAAATAGGTTTCTTTTTTCTGTCTGAAATATCTGAATTTGGGGTCAGCGGATGTTTGTCCACCTCGTCATACCATCTGGCAAGCCTTGTTAATGCGGTATCCTTATGTCTGCACTGGTGATATATCAGTCCGAGTCTCATGGAAAGATAATATGCTTTCTTTATATCAGGATATTCCCAGAACAGGATGACGGCACGTATACGTTGGAATTCAGTCCACAGGGATTCTTTCTTATAGAGAGGATAGATGCTTCTGGCCAGCAGCTGCTTTCTTGAATCACCGTTCTCAAAGACCAGAGCATGATATGTTTTTCCGCATGCCCTGGCATGTGTCATTTGTATGGACTCCTCATCCAGGGCTTCCCAGCGCGCTTTCACCCTCATTTCCTGAACCGCTTCATAAGCCAGCTTCTGCACATGGAAAGGGTCCGTCACACGACGTGCGGCCGGAAAGCAGACACGTGCCGTCTGTTCCATGTTCGGAGCCATGTCAAGGGTTATTTCCCTGACCTGGAAGCGTCTGCGTCTGGAAAGCTTTAACAGGACGGATGTGACAGTCCTGACATCCGTACCTTTTATGATTGCGATGATGCTTCCCGAACATCCTCTTTTCTCCTTGTTTATCAGAATTGTATAGAGTTCGCCTTGACTTCATCAATGCTCACATACGGACCGATATTCTTTTCGAACAGAATCCATTCTTCCGCATGGAAGAGCTGATTCCAGTTCATGTAACCGATCAGATAATAGCAGTACTGACGCTCAAGAAATTCACAGTTTACTCCAAAGAGAAGTCCTAAAAGCTTGCAGCTTACCGGAAGGGTATCAATCTCTTTTAACAAAGACGCAAATTCATGCGTCATACGGCTGCTTTCAGCAACCAGTTTCCAGTTACGGCTCACATAGCATCCATCCTCCTTCACAATCCATCTGCGACGGTGGATGTTCAGGAAAAGCTTCTTGCCAGGGATCGGAAAGTCCTGAACGACTACCGGATCATAAAATCCCTTACTCTCCACTTTTATATTCGAGTATTCCCCTGGAAATTCATTTTCTCTTCCAGGTAAATTACTATTTCATTGTTGCTTTCCTTTACATCTGAGATGATGAAATACTTCTGGAAGAAGGAAACGGTAACCGTTGTTTTCCATGAGTGCTGATGATTTGTTTCAGACAAAGGTATAATTTTATCAGATTCACCACTCGGATTGTTACGTTGACTCTTTTTGGAAACTATTTATTCGCTTTTTTCAATCCGAGGCCGAGGAGCATACCGTCGTAGGTGCCGGCCAGGTTGCCGAGGGTTTGCAGGGTGGAGTTGCTGCTCTTGCTGGAGAGGTAGGTGAGCAGTTGCAGCAGCTTGTCGGCATCGAAGAGCAGATCCATGTTGCTGGAGGTGCAGTTCACCTTGGCGTTCAGCCCGACGATTTTGGCAATTTTCAGGTTCACTTTCTGTGTAGAGGCGTCGTAAGAATAGGAACCGTTCACGGGTTTGCTGCCGGCATTGGCCGTAAAGGTACTGTCGGCATTGAAGGTGAACGACAGTTGGCCCGGCTTGATGCCGATCTTGTTCAGTTGCTCGTCCAGTTTCTTCTCGAGAGCCGAGGAGGCCAAGGTGCCACCTGCCTGTTGCAGCAGGTTGTCCGATTCGAGTTCCAGGGCCGAGCCGGTGAAAGTCCAAGTACCAGTCATGTCGATGTTGCTGTTGTTGGTGACGGCATTGACCACCTTTTCGATATTTTCCTTGTTCAGCAGGTCTTTCAGAGACTGCGCATGGATGCCAGAAGGCAGGGCCAATGCGATGATGAAGATACATTTCCAGATGTTTCTGTTCATATTCTGTTCTCTTTTAGGGTTTAAGTTCTTTGTTGATGCTTTCGATGTAGTCCAGCAGCTCTTTCCGTCCCAGTCGGTTCTCGGAAGAGGTGACGAAGTAGGGCGGGAGTTCTTCCCACTGTTCTTTCAGCTTTCTGAGGTAGGCCTCGACGTTGGCGCCCAGCCGTCCGCTCTTCAGCTTGTCGGCTTTGGTGAAGACGATGGAGAAGGGGATGCCGTTCTCGCCCAGCCATTCGATGAATTGCAAGTCGATGGGCTGCGGTTCCAGGCGGCTGTCGATGAGGACGAAGAGGCAGGTCATCTGCGGACGTTGCAGGATGTAGCTTTCGATGATGTTCCTGATCTGTTCCTGCCCCTTGAAGCCGCGTTTGGCATAGCCGTAGCCGGGGAGGTCGACGATGTACCAGTTTTTGTTGACGAGGAAGTGGTTGATCAGCATGGTCTTTCCGGGGGTGGCCGAGGTCATGGCCAGGCCTTTGCGGCCGGTCAGCATGTTGATCAGGCTCGACTTGCCGACGTTGGAGCGGCCGATGAAGGCGTATTCGGGCAGGTTGCCGGCGGGGCACTTGCGGACGTCGGTGTTGCTGATGACGAATTCTGCGCTTGTTATCTCCATGGGTTCTATCTGAAAATTTAGTTTTATTGCCTTTGCAAAGGTAGCACTTATTTGCGTATCTTTGCGTCCGCATTATGAAAGTTTAGGGTTATATGAACGGACAATATCCTTCGGTTTTGCTGGAGAAGGCGGTGAGCGAGTTTGCCAAGCTGCCGGGTGTGGGACGCAAGACGGCCATGCGTCTGGTGCTTCACCTGCTGCGTCAGGACGTGGCGGCAGTCGAGGCGTTCGGCAACGCCATCATTACGCTGAAGCGCGAGGTGAAGTATTGCAAGGTGTGCCACAACATTTCCGATACGGACGTCTGCCGCATCTGTTCCAACCCACAGCGCGACGCTTCGGTGGTGTGCGTGGTGGAGAACATACGTGACGTGATGGCGGTCGAGGCCACGCAGCAGTTCCGAGGCCTGTACCACGTGCTGGGCGGAGTCATCTCGCCGATGGATGGTATCGGACCGAGCGACTTACAGATAGACAGCCTCGTGGAGCGCGTCCGTGCAGGAGGCGTCAAGGAGGTGATTCTGGCGCTGAGCACGACGATGGAGGGCGACACAACCAACTTTTACATCTACCGCAAGCTGGAGAAGTTTGGCGTCAAGCTGTCGGTCATCGCGCGCGGCATTTCCGTGGGCGACGAGCTGGAGTATGCCGACGAAGTGACGCTGGGGCGGAGCATCGTGAACCGCACGCCGTTCAACGGCACCCTGTGAGGCCCTGTTCCGCCCGCCGGGCGATGATGTGAATACATTTATATATAGGATATATGGAAGAACAAATCAAGAAGGCAGTCCGCTTTGTGCGGATGTCTTATCTCCTGTTTTGGATGGTGCCGGTCGTGTTCGTGCTCGTGGGCGAGACGACGGACAGTTGGGTGGGGGCGTATGCCGACGACGTACGCACCACGTACTATGCCGAGACGCTGTCCATCCTGCTGGCGGCGGCCTGCGTGCCGTTGTCGCTGAAGCTGTTTGCCTGGGTGCTCTACCGCCGTATCGACCGTGCCGGCATTGCTCGGGCCTTGCAGCTCTATGTCTTCTGGAGTGGCATTCGGCTGGTGCTGCTGGCCCTGCCGCTGATGGCGGGTTTTCTGACCTACTACGGGATGTTGAGCACGACGGGTCTGCTTTGCGCCCTGATTGCCCTGACGGCTTCGCTCTTCTGCCTGCCGGGTGAGGAGCGCCTGCGCCGCGAGCTGCACATCGAGCGGGAGGAGGGCGGCTTATGAGCCGGAGCTATTTCGAGGGGACGCTGGTGCGCCTCAGGCCGATGGAGCCGGAAGACCTCGACCTGCTCTACCGCATGGAGAACGACCCGGAGACGTGGGACGTGTCCAATTTCTCCGTGCCCTATTCGCGCTATGTGCTGAAGCAGTATATCGAGGATTCGCAGTGCGACATGTTTGCCGACAAGCAGCTCCGCCTGATGATTGTCCGCCGGACGGACGACGTGGTGGTGGGAACGGTGGACGTGACCGACTTTGCCCCGATGCACCGTCGCGGCGAAGTAGGTATCGCCGTACGGAAGGAGTTCCGCGGAAACGGCTATGCGGGCGAGGCCCTGACGCTGATGTGTGACTACCTGTTCCGCTTCCTTTTCGTCCACCAGCTGACGGCCCACGTAGCGGTGGACAACGAGGCCAGCCGGCGGCTGTTTGCCGGAGCGGGCTTTGTGGAATGCGGCGTATTGAAGGAGTGGTGGTTTGCCGGCGGGCGCTATCGCGACGTGGTGCTGCTGCAACGCCTGCACAAGGTTTAATTCAGGGTGGGAATCTGTGGGAAGCGTGACCAGACGGCGTACTTCCCTCCCAGCTTGCTCAGCGATTTTTGCCAAAGGCCGACGGAGGCTTTCTCGTCCATCAGCGAGGCGGTGGTCTCGCGTCCGACGATCCAGGTATTTTCTTCGATTTCCTGTTCCAGCTGTCCGCTTTCCCAGCCCGAATACCCCATGAAGAAACGGATGGTGCCTTCGACCGAGGGTGTGCGGTTGATGTAATCGCGCACGGCGTTGAAGTCGCCGTTCACGTACAGCCCCTTCCCCACGGGGAAAGCGCCGGGGATGCCCTCGATGGTGTGCAGGTAGAAGATGGTGTCCGCCCCGAGCGGTCCGCCCCGGTAGATGGGGATGTTTCTGCCGCCCGCAATGTCGTGGAAGATGTCGGACAGCGACAGAGGGAAAGGCTTGTTCAGCACCAGGCCCATCGTGCCCTCGCTCGTGTGGTCGATGAGCAGGACGACCGACCGTCCGAACATCTTGTCGCAGAGGAAAGGTTCGGAGATAAGCACCTTCCCGCGGACAGGTACCACGTGGTTGGTTTCGATCTTGAATATATCCGTGTAGGTTGACATGCTCCTAAGTTACAGATAATTCTTTAAATACAAAACTTCCGGCCTGTTTTTTGTCTCAAATTTTTCCATCGTCCACCGTGGGGGACTCCTGAGCGGGGGTGCGCTGTTTGCCCTGGTTGGCGATGAC
Organism: Caecibacteroides pullorum; assembly: GCF_019239235.1. Taxonomy (GTDB): domain Bacteria; phylum Bacteroidota; class Bacteroidia; order Bacteroidales; family Bacteroidaceae; genus Bacteroides; species Bacteroides pullorum. The sequence continues at coordinate 299,783 of NZ_JAAZTS010000002.1, forward strand.
CTGGCGCATGTTGTCGGCCAGGCCGTTGTGTTCGGTGATGACGGACGTCAGCTCGTCGGTGGGGCTGACCACGGCGAGCGAGTCCAGCAGGCGGGCGATGTCGCGGTAGACGGCATCGGTGTGGAGGCGCACATCGGTGGTGTGCAGGTCGCTCAGCACGACGAGCGTTTTCATTTCGTTTGTTTTTATTTGAAATGCTTCGCTGAAGGCATGGTTGGCTTCGTCCAGTGCATCTATTTCGGGTTCCAGTCCCAAAGTGGCCACGTCTGCCGCCCAGTCTGCCGAGCGCAGCAGCTCGACCAGATGGGCATATCCGGTGGCCGAAGCATACAGTCCGCGCCTGGTCAGCCCACGGAAGGGTGAGAGGGCCGTTTGCAAGCGGCGGGCGGCTTCGCGACGACGGTCGACGGGGTTCGCCAAGTGGGCCCGCACGCTCATGAAGATGGTACCTACCAGGCGGTCGCGGCGGTAGTCGGCTTCCTTCAGGCGGTGTGTGGCCACCTGGGCCGTCGGGCGCACGACGATGCGGCTCTCCGTCTGCAAGGCCGCCGTATAGCCTTCGATGGCGGCATCCAGCGGGGCAAATACGCCCTTCAGCAGCTCGAGCAAGTTGCGGAACATGTTGTGGAACGTGTAATGCGCGCCCAGCGAGAGCCTCGTCAGGGCAATTCTTTTCATCTTCTGTGTCATATCGGTCGTTTTTAGGTTATTCGTCTGGTTTAAGACGCTAAAATAGGAATATTTTTTGGCAATCAACTACTTTTTCATCCTAAAATATTAATACATCGACGGAAAAATGCGCATTTTCATAGCTTCGTATAAATACATTTACGTAAAAATGTGCATTTTTATAGTTTTGTACTAATACATTAGTATAAAAACGTACATTTTTATTGCTTCGTATGAATACATTGGTATGAAAAAGCGCCTTTTCACTACTTCGTACCTCTATTTCACAGTGAAAAGGCGCTTATTAGCTTCGAAAGACGTTGTCCGCAACCTGCCGACAGCAGTCGGCAACTATCCGAGGGGATGGTTTTCGGCAAAGATGGCCATCCGCTCGTCCAGCAAGGCATACTGGTGGTCCTGGATGAACGACGTGCAGGCGCGCAAGCCCTCCTGCGAGCTGCCGGTGGTCACCAGCGATATGGCGCTGACGCCGTAGTACATCAGTTCGCGGGCCAGCTCGCCGCTCGTCATGCCCGGATAGCCGATGGTGAAGTAGAAGCCGTCGGCCACGGGCTCGCCCAGGTCGTTGTCGTAGACCAGCCGGAAGCCATGGCGCAGGAAGATTTCCTTCAGCCGGCGGGCGCGTTCGCCGTAGACGCGCACCTCGTCCAGAAAGTTGTAGCGCCCGTCGCTGGCAGCCTTCAGCATGGCGGCCAGGGCATACTGGGCCGAGTGGCTCGTGCCCGACGACAGGGCGTAGAGCACGCGGTGGATGAAGACCGTGCCGAACGTGCCCGCGCCGCCATAGCGCTGCATCAGGCCCGGGTAGGCGCGGTGGTAGAGTTTGTCCGAGATGCAGCTCACGCCGATGCGCTGTCCGGCGTAGCTGAACGCCTTCGAGCCGGAGATGAGCAGGATGTAGTGGTCCGTGTAGCGTGCTACGGAGGGCTGGAATGGCGGCTGGAACGGGCGGCTCAGGTCCTGGCGGAAGTCCATTGCGAAGTAGGCGAGGTCTTCCAGCACGATGACGTCGTACTTTGTGGCCAGTCGGCCGATGATGCGCAGCTCCTCGTCCTTGAGGCACACCCAGCTGGGGTTGTTCGGATTGGAGTAGATGATGGCGGAGATGTTTCCGCGGCTCAGGTAGCTTTCCAGCTTCTCCTCCAGGCGTTCGCCGCGGAAGTTGTAGACGTCGAACGTCTCATATTTCTGCCCCATCACCACCAGTTGCTGTTTCTGCACGGGGAATCCGGGGTCGATGAAGAGGATGGTGTCCTTGCGCGGGTCGCATTGGCTGCACGTCAGGAACGAGGCGAACGTCCCCTGCATCGAGCCCGTCACCGGCACACAGCCTTCGGGCGCGATGTCTACGTCGACAAACGCCTTGACGAAGCGCGATGCCTCCCGCTTCAGCTCGTCCAGGCCGTTGATGTCAGGATACAGACTGGCGATGCCGTTCCGCAGGGCTTCGATTTCGGCTTCCACGCCAACGGCCGACGGCGGCAGTCCGGGCACGCCCATTTCCATTTTGATGAACTCGACGCCCGACTGGGCTTCAGCCTTGGCCGCGATGGCCTTCACTTCTCGGATGGTGGCTCTGCCGAAATCGGCCACCTGGAACTCATCGATCGTCCGGTCAATGATATCTCGTTCGATAGGAGTAGCTTTCATGTTTTTCGTTTTTGGTATAAATTGTATATGGCAAAGGTAATATAAAAGCGGTATATTGGCGCCCCGAACGAAAAAAAAGAAATTTTTTTTGCCCAACCTATTGCAGGTTTCAAAAATAGTCGTACCTTTGCAACCGCAATCGAGAGAGATAGCGACGAAACAATGAAATGGTGCGGTAGTTCAGCCTGGTTAGAATACATGCCTGTCACGCATGGGGTCGCGGGTTCGAGTCCCGTCCGCACCGCTCTCTGAAAGAAAAAACAATTAAAGAAAGCCTTGATTTTTAACAAAATCGAGGCTTTCTTCTTTTTCCATTCATCCCTCACTTTTGAAAAAAGCTTGTTTGCGCACACAGAAAAATACGTAGAAAGGCTTGTAGTTCATAAATTATGCTTAAATTTGCCGCGATTTGTAATGCTCACTTTGCAAAATGGCGGATACTATAAAACATCAAGGTATTGTGGAAAACATCAACGGTACCCATCTACAAGTGCGGATAGTTCAAACTTCTGCTTGTGCTGCATGCAGCATCAAGGGACACTGTACCTCGGCCGACGCTAAAGAAAAACTGATCGACGTGACCTGCGAGGCTGCGGCGGAAACATATCGTCCCGGCGACCGTGTATGGGTGACGGGCCAATTGTCTATGGGCGTAATGGCCGTCCTGCTGGCTTTCGTGGTGCCTTTTCTGGTGCTGGTCGTTTCTCTTTTTGTTTTTATGGCTATTTGGAACGACGAACTCGGTGCGGCGTTGGGCGCGCTGTTTTTGCTTGTGCCTTACTATTTTATATTGTGGCTGAACAAGTCGCGTTTGGGAAAGAAATTTTCTTTTTCCATCCAACCGATGAACTAACTAATAATTCAAAACAATTAATAAACAACTAACTTTATGAATGTAATTCTGATTGCAGTGATTTCGTTAGGAGTGATAGCGTTGGTACTGGCTGCCATCCTGTATGTCGCTTCCAAGAAATTCGCCGTGTATGAAGATCCGCGGATTGCTCAGGTGGCTGCTGTGCTGCCCCAGGCAAACTGCGGTGGATGTGGTTACCCAGGTTGTAGCGGATTTGCCGACGCTTGCGTGAAGGCTGGTTCGCTGGAAGGTAAACTTTGTCCGGTTGGCGGACAGCCGGTCATGGCAAAGGTTGCCGATATCCTCGGTTTGGCCGCTGCCGCTTCTGAACCGATGGTGGCAGTAGTAAGATGTAATGGTACTTGTCAGAACCGTCCGCGCATCAACCAGTATGACAGCGCGAAGAGCTGCGCCATTGCGGCTTCGCTGTATGGTGGTGAAACCGGTTGTAGCTATGGCTGTCTGGGATGTGGCGACTGCGTGTCGGCCTGCCAGTTCGGTGCCATCCGAATGAATCCCGAGACGGGGCTTCCCGAAGTGGATGAGGCCAAGTGTACGGCCTGTGGTGCGTGTGCCAAAGCTTGTCCGCGCAACATTATCGAAATTCGTCCCCAGGGCAAGAAGTCACGTCGCGTGTACGTACAGTGTGTCAACAAGGATAAAGGTGCCGTGGCACGCAAGGCTTGTACGGCTGCCTGCATCGGTTGTGGCAAGTGCGTGAAGGTATGTGCTTTCGAAGCCATTACGCTGGAGAATAACCTGGCTTACATCGATCCGAACAAGTGTAAATCTTGCCGTAAGTGCGAAGAGGTTTGTCCTCAGAACGCCATCATTGCCCTGAACTTCCCTCCGCGTAAGCCGAAGACGGAAGAAGGAGCCGCTCCGGCTGCTGCCTCGAAGACTGCTGCTCCGAAGGCAGAGGCTCCCAAAGCCGAGGCTTCAAAACAGACTCCCGAAGCCCCCAAAGCCGAAGCATAATCAACTAGAATCATAAACGACTAAAATACAGAATTTGTATGTTGAAAACATTTTCAATCGGTGGTGTTCATCCACACGAAAATAAACTTTCAGCACATCAGCCCATCATCAAGGCAGAAGTTCCTGCCAAGGCCGTCATTCTGTTGGGGCAGCACATCGGTGCTCCTGCAAAGCCGATTGTAGCCAAGGGTGATGTTGTGAAAGTAGGTACGAAGATTGCCGAACCCGGTGGCTTTGTATCAGCAGCTATTCATTCGTCTGTCAGCGGTAAAGTTGCCAAGATTGATACGATTGTCGATGCCAGCGGTTACGCTAAACCTGCCATCTTCATCGACGTGGAAGGCGACGAATGGGAAGAAAGCATTGACCGCACTGACACGCTGGTGAAGGAATGCAACCTGACTCCCGAAGAAATTGTCAAGAAGATAGCCGATGCTGGTATTGTAGGTATGGGTGGTGCCTGCTTCCCCACTCAAGTGAAACTTTGCCCACCTCCTGCATTCAAGGCCGAATGTGTCATCATTAATGCTGTGGAATGTGAGCCTTACCTGACGGCCGACCACCAGCTGATGCTGGAACATGCCGAAGAAATCATGGTAGGTGTGACGATCCTGATGAAAGCTGTCAAGGTGAACAAGGCATTCATTGGTATTGAAAACAACAAGCCCGACGCTATCCAGCTGATGACGAAGGTTGCTTCTTCTTATTCTGGCATCGAGGTAGTTCCCTTGAAAGTGAAATATCCGCAGGGCGGTGAAAAGCAGTTGATCGATGCCATTATCAAGCGTCAGGTGGCTGCCGGCGCATTACCTATTTCTACGGGTGCCGTAGTGCAGAACGTAGGTACAGCCTTCGCTGTGTATGAAGCTGTGCAGAAGAACAAACCGTTGTTCGAACGTGTCATCTCTGTAACAGGTAAATCGCTGACGAAACCTTCCAACTTCCTGGCACGTATCGGTACGCCGATGCAGCAACTGATCGACGCTTGCGGTGGCCTGCCCGAAGATACAGGCAAGATTATCGGCGGTGGGCCGATGATGGGTAAGGCATTGGTCAATACCGATGTTCCTACCGCTAAAGGCAGTTCCGGTATCCTGATCATGAACAACAAGGAAGCCAAGCGCGGAGCCGTACAGCCTTGTATCCGTTGTGCCAAGTGTGTAGGTGCCTGTCCGATGGGATTGGAGCCTTTCCTGCTTGCCACGGTTTCGGCTCACGGCGATTTCGAACGTGTGGAAAAAGAGGACATCATGTCGTGCATCGAGTGTGGTTCGTGTCAGTTTACCTGTCCGTCCAACCGTCCGATGCTCGACTACATCCGTTTGGGTAAAGCTAAGGTTGGCGCTATGATACGTGCCCGTCAGGCCAAGAAGTAAGAATAGTTAAAGAATAGAATTCAAGAAGATTTATGAATAAATTAATTGTATCCCTTTCGCCCCACGTTCACGGAGGTGACAGCGTGAAGAAGAATATGTACGGCGTGCTCATCGCACTGCTTCCAGCCTTCCTCGTGTCCCTCTACTTTTTTGGAGTGGGTGCTTTGATTGTGACTCTGACTTCCGTATTGGCTTGTGTGTTCTTCGAGTGGGCCATCGGTAAGTTCATCATGAAGAAAGAAACAACGACCGTTTGTGACGGTTCGGCTATTATCACAGGTGTGTTACTGGCCTTCAACCTGCCTTCTAACCTGCCTGTTTGGATTATTATCATTGGTGCCTTGTTCGCCATCGGTGTCGGCAAGATGTCGTTCGGCGGTTTGGGCTGCAATCCCTTTAACCCTGCTTTGGTAGGACGTGTATTTCTGTTGCTGTCATTTCCTGTGCAGATGACGAGCTGGCCGGCTGTGGGGCAGTTGACTGCCTATACGGATGCCGTGACTACCGCCACTCCGCTGGCTATTATGAAAGGTGTGGCCAACGGCGCTCCCGGCTTTTCCATGGATCAGCTTCCCGGTGCTTTGGACTTGTTCTTTGGCAACAATCCCGGATGTATCGGTGAGGTAAGTGCCGTGGCTCTGTTGCTGGGGCTGGTGTACATGCTTTGGAAGAAAATCATCACTTGGCACATTCCCGTGTCCATCTTGGTGACCGTGTTTTTATTCACCACCATCATGCACTATGTGGATCCTGCCAGATATGCTGATGGCCTTACTCATTTGCTTTCCGGTGGTCTGATGCTGGGTGCCGTGTTTATGGCGACTGATTATGTGACATCTCCGATGAACCATAGAGGAATGCTGATCTATGGTGTCTGCATCGGCTTGCTGACGGTGGTCATTCGTTTGTTCGGTGCCTATCCCGAAGGTATGTCGTTCGCCATTCTCATCATGAACGCGTTCACTCCGTTGATTAATACCTATGTCAAACCAAAACGCTTCGGGGAGGTAGCTAAGAAAAAATGAAAAAATTAGAATCATCTTTAAAGAATATGTTGCTGGTGCTTACGGGGGTAACTGCCATCTCCGTAGCGTTGCTGGCTTATGTGAATGAACTGACCAAGGAACCCATTGCTGCGGCCAACGCCAAGACGTTGAGCGACGCTGTGAAAGCGGTGGTGCCGGGCTTTGATAATGATCCCATTGCCGAGAAGAAGATGCAGGAAGTGAACGGTGTGGAGTATGCCGTATATCCGGCTACCAAAAGCGGTGAATTTATCGGTGCTGCCGTAGAAGCTTCAGCCATGGGTTTTGGTGGCGAACTGAAGGTGCTGGTAGGCTTTGACGCTCAAGGGAATATTCTTGATTATTCATTGCTGTCGCATGCCGAGACACCGGGTCTGGGTTCGAAAGCCGACGTCTGGTTTAAGAAAGGGGCGAAAGGTGACATCACTGGAAAGAATCCTGGTGCGACACCGTTGACCGTCAGCAAGGACGGTGGTGAGATAGACGCCATCACGGCTTCTACCATTACTTCACGTGCTTTCTTGAACGCGGTCAACGTAGCATATGCGGCATATGCAGGGCAGAATAGTGCCGATGGTGTAACGGGAGCCACCACTCAACAGAATGTAGAACAAAACACGGACGGAGTTGCCGCTGCCGACTCCATCAGTGGTAAATAAGAAAGGAGCGTGATTTATGAATAACTTTAAGGTTTTGATGAACGGCATTGTCAAGGAGAACCCCACATTTGTGCTTTTGCTTGGCATGTGTCCTACGTTGGGAACTACTTCTTCCGCCATGAACGGCATGGGCATGGGACTGGCTACGGCTTTTGTGCTCATTTGTTCTAATGTGGTTATTTCCGCTATCAAAAATCTGATTCCTGACATGGTGCGTATTCCTGCGTTTGTGGTGGTCATCGCTTCGTTCGTTACGTTGTTGCAGATGATTATGCAGGCTTACGTGCCGGGGCTTTACGCGACGTTGGGTCTGTTTATCCCGTTGATTGTGGTGAACTGTATCCTGTTGGGACGTGCTGAGGCTTTTGCGGCCAAGAATGGGCCACTGGCTTCCATGTTCGACGGTCTGGGTATGGGATTAGGTTTCACTGTGGGACTGACCCTGCTGGGCGCCGTGCGCGAATTGTTGGGCACGGGTAAGATATTCGGACTGACTATCATGCCCGAAGATTATGGTATGCTGGTGTTTGTGCTTGCTCCGGGTGCTTTTATTGCGTTGGGTTACCTCATCGCCATAGTGAACCGCTTGAAGAAAGCCTGAGATAAACAGTGATTTTTCCCTACTTTAATTAAACAGTGATTATGGAATATATATTGATATTTATATCGGCAATCTTTGTAAACAACATTGTGTTGTCTCAATTCTTGGGTATTTGTCCGTTCCTCGGTGTTTCCAAGAAAATTGATACGGCATTGGGTATGGCGGCAGCCGTAGCTTTTGTGTTGACCCTTTCTACGATAGTCACATTCCTGATTCAGAAATATGTGCTCGATGCGTTGGGGCTCGGTTACTTGCAGACTATTACGTTTATCCTGGTCATTGCCGCCTTGGTACAGATGGTGGAAATCATCTTGAAGAAAGTCTCTCCTTCGCTGTATCAGGCACTAGGTGTTTTCCTCCCGCTGATTACCACGAACTGCTGCGTATTGGGTGTGGCCATCCTTGTGATTCAGAAAGACTATGATTTGCTGACAGGTGTGGTTTACGCTTTTTCAACGGCGCTTGGTTTTGGACTTGCTTTGACTATTTTTGCGGGTATCCGCGAGCAGTTGAGTCTGGTTAACATTCCGAAAGGCTTGCAGGGTACGCCTATCACCTTGATCACGGCCGGCTTGCTGGCTATGGCTTTTATGGGCTTCTCAGGTGTTGTGAAAATTTGAGACGCTGACCATGCGTTTGAAATAGTGACGTGTCGGTCTGTTTGAGAAGAAGTGGAAACACTTTTCGGAACTAAAAAACAGGTCGGCACGTTTTTTTCTCAAATTCTTGTATAAAATTAAAAATATTTGCTACTTTTGTAGCATTAAATCGACCTAAAAACTAAAAGACTCTATTATGAAAGAAAGAATATTAGTGACAGGAGGTACCGGATATATTGGTTCTCATACTGTTGTAGAACTTCAAAACGCAGGTTATGAAGTAGTTATCATTGATAATTTGTCTAATTCCAGTGCTGATGTAGTAGACAATATTGAAAAGGTATCAGGTATCCGTCCGGCGTTTGAGAAACTTGATTGTTTGGATTTTGAGGGACTTGACGCCATGTTCTCCAAATATACAGGCATTAAAGCAATCATTCATTTTGCTGCTAGCAAAGCTGTGGGTGAGTCTGTCGAGAAACCTTTGAAATATTATCGCAATAATTTGGTTTCTTTGATTAACTTGCTTGAGTTGATGCCTAAACATGGGGTAGAAGGAATTGTATTTTCTTCTTCATGTACGGTATATGGTCAGCCCGATGTTTTGCCTGTAACAGAAGCTGCGCCTATTAAAAAGGCCGAATCTCCCTATGGCAACACCAAGCAGATTAATGAAGAGATTATTCGTGATACTGTAGCTTCAGGTGCGCCTATTAATGCTATCATGTTGCGTTACTTCAATCCGATCGGTGCTCATCCAAGCGCATTGCTCGGCGAATTGCCCAACGGTGTTCCCCAGAACCTCGTTCCTTACCTGACGCAGACAGCTATTGGAATCCGCGAGAAATTGAGCGTATTCGGTGATGATTATGATACTCCTGATGGTTCTTGTATCCGCGACTTCATCAATGTAGTCGATCTGGCCAAGGCACATGTGGTAGCTATTAACCGCATTCTACAGCACAAGCAGAAGGAGAAAGTGGAAGTGTTCAACATCGGTACAGGTCGTGGTCTCTCTGTACTTGAACTCATTAAAGCTTTTGAAACTGCGACAGGTGTGAAGCTAAACTATCAGATTGTAGGCCGTCGTGCCGGTGATATTGTAAAAGTATGGGCTGACCCGACATTGGCTAACGAGGAGCTGGGTTGGAAGGCTGAAACCTCAATTGAAGATACTGTACGTTCTGCATGGAACTGGCAGTTGAAACTTCGTGAAAGAGGCATTCAATAAAGAATAATAGATTAAATAAGAAAAAATACATAACCTCATTGAACAAATGTTTCATGATATTTGTTCATTGAATGCAATATGTCGCCGATATGTGTATGTGAATATCCATAGAAGGTGTTTTATGTGAAAACATAATAGGCATAATTGCATAGTAGTTTTGTCGTGTTTTATTTTGTGTTTGTGTTGTGAATAGGTCCTGTCGTGACGACAGGGCCTATTTTTATTATTATGCTTGCTATTTGCATGTAGAGGGGTAGATCTGGTGAATATATAAAGTAACATTTATTGTGATTTCTTCTTCTTAAAGCTAATACATGTTACATTCGCAGGGCAATACTCAAAAAAAGTGAAAGAGACTTGTTTCTTACAAGATGTACTCTTACTTTTGGGAATACATTTTAAATAATTAAAGCAATATGAAAAAATTAATCTTATCTCTTGCACTGTGTTGTGCAGCAACAAACTTTTTTGCTCAGGAAGCAGATCTCGCAAAATTGAGAGACGACGGTATCGCAGCCTTGGAAGCCAAGGATTATCAAAAAGCCTATACCAATTTCAGTAATTATCTGAACCAGACAAACAATCAAGACTCAGTTATCGCATTTAATTGTGGTATTTGTGCCGATAAAATAAAGAAATCTGAAGATGCTGTGAAATACTTTGATATAGCTGTACAGAAGAAATACAATCTAGTTAATGCTTATATCGGAAAAGCGGGTGCATTAAAAGACTTGAAAAAGAACGATGAATATCTTGCTACTATTAAGGAAGGGTTGAAAGAAGTTCCGGGCGACAAGTCTCTGACCAAGATGTATACCACTTATTATCTGAACGCTGGTATTACAGCACAGAAAGCCGGTAAGACAGCAGCTGCTGAAGAAGCATACAAAGAAATTTTGGAAGTTCAGAAAAACAATACAAATGCTTTGTACAGCCTTGGTGCATTGAAATACAACGATGCTACCAAGACATTGGCTACTGACAGAGATAAGGCTAAAAACATTTATACAGAGGCTAAGGGTTATTTGGAGTCCGTTGCCAAGCTTTTGACCAACCCAAAGCAAAAAGCAATGTTGGACAATGTAAATGGTATGCTGAAGCAAATTGATATTCAGTTACAAGCTGAGTAATTCATTTCTGTCTTTAGAGAAAGAATAAAAGAGGGTGCGTTCATGTAACGCATCCTCTTTTTGTATATATTAATCCGGACTTAGTTTGTAAGCTCAATGATTATGTTTCTAAAGTAAAGCTTTAGGAACATAAAGTACTACTTTACATCGCTCAAGTAGAGGTTTGTTGTTATTAAATGAAAAGAGAAGGTGTGTCAAAAAGCACACCTTCTTTGTTTAGCACAAAGCCCCGACTTTCACAAGCTGGGGCTTTGTTATTACCTAAAGATTTTGTATCTTTAAGCCTAAAGAT
>NZ_JAAZTS010000030.1 GCF_019239235.1 Caecibacteroides pullorum
CGTATGCCGTCATCGGAAACTGACAAACTGATATTTTCCGGCAAACAGATATCTTGAGATTTATAATTCAGCACACGAAACATGAACTGCTTCAAATGTACTATTTTCCCAAAATCAAAAAATAGCTCATGATACCCGGGGGCAAATTCCACCCAACACGTATCTGCACTGCTTTCTTCGGCCAGTTTTCCATCCAGCATCTTTTGCCACAACACATTGTCTGTCTTTGCAATCTCACCGCTTATTAACGTACCTGCAAAAGAAGCAGCCAGATAGTTCCAATACTTATCACCGTTCTTCCAAGCCATATAATCTGTATATGCCTTATTCGACCAAATTGGCTGCCCCAGTTGAAACGGCGAATCAGGCTTGTCAAACAAGCCGTACATCATAAAGGATGTGATAGTTTCTACCCCTGCAACCGATGCAGCCACCTGCTGGGACAACAAGCGCGAATAAGCAGAAGGAATTAAAGCAGAAGCACGATCATTGGTTTCGTTTTCCCATGTAAAGGTCTCACAATTCGCCCACAATGCAATGCCCAATCTGTCATGGATCGCACGCAATTTTTCCCAACTTCGTTTCAAACGAAGAAGAGGAAACTGCTCGCGGACACATCCAATTTCATCTTGATAGGCAATGATATCAACCTTCAATTTGGCCAACTGCCTTTCATAAGCCGGGTCATCAAAAGCAGAATTCACAATGCCATAAGGAGATATCAAAGTTTTCTTTCCAGGAGTCAATACCCGTGCTTTCTCTACCAATGTATTGACCGACTGTACAGCATGTTCCGCAAAAATCGGACAAAGACAATCTTCTACCGGCAAATACCAACCATAGAATGCTTTATGGTTTCTATACAGAGCTGCCAGTTCCTCCATCATCTGAAGCTGACGTTGCTTGATTGCCGGATCCTGCAAATTGTCATCCTGATTTTTTGCCCAGCCCGTGCTCATAAAAACTTTCATTCCCAATTCGTCCGCCATATCCATAATAACATCCACCGGACTTTCTTTCTCGGGAGCATATGCATGAGGCATCAATTTAGAAGGATAATATGCCTTCCCTTCATTGGCCACAGCCATAAAAACAAGATATTCAATCCCCATCTCAGAAAGTTCTTTTATCTTCTGCCTCCATAAAGCTGGGGCTGTATAATCAAAATGCTGCGGATTGGTGTACTTGTTACGCACATCCTGATAGGCTAGGTTTATCCAAGTGCCAGTGATTGGTTTGACAAAATGATTTTCTACACGTTGTCCACTAACGGGAATGATAAACAACGATACGCACATTGCAAACGAAATAAGCCATCTTAATACAGTTCCTTTATCCATCAGAATACTTATTTTACATTCAAATTAAAATTAATCACATATGTCTAATCAAGTCCTCCAGAACCACTTGATACGGGTAAAGAAGATGGTAACCAACAACGACAGAGAAGTAAGCAGCAACCCCTGCAAGAATCCTAACCACGGATTGGAATGCAAATAAGACAGTAACGGGAACACACCCGTCATCTGCAATACGGGTATCACCAGCAAATCGCCAGCCACATAGGCTATCATCGGATTCTGTCCCGACATGACAAGCCACGCAGTAGACCTCTGACAACGGAAATAGTCACAGAGGATGTGAAAAACGATCAGAGCCATACAGGCCAATCCCGAAGTGACAAAGAAATAGCTGAAAGTAGCCACATCTTTCTTTATTCCTCCTTGGAACGGTTCCAGACACAAGCCAACCAATAACAGAAAAGCACCCATATTGAACAACTCTTTCCACAACGAAGCACTGCCCGCCGACTTGCGCAACAGCCACCAACCAGCCAAAAGCAGCAGGATGTTCACAACCAGATTGACATGAAGCCACCGGTTATACAGTCCTACCAGATTGCACACAATGATTGCTACCGACAAAGACAGAGCAGCATAGGCTTTGCGGTCATTTTTATCCTCTCCTTCTTCGTGCCCTCGCCTGTTCATCCATTCCAGTAGGAAGTCACCGGCCAAACTACCCGGCAGCACAATGAACAGGTACTTCAAGTAATCGAAACGATACATCCAGGAAACAGGAGTAAAGCCAAACAGAGTACTTGTCCAGGAACCTTCCACCTCACTACTCAGTATAATACCGGCCAGCACCAACAGTACTGCAATGCGTGCCCACTTGTTGTCCATCGTAAACAAATAAATGATGGAACCGAAAATGGCCATATTGGCCAGTAACAGAATAATGATGTTACTGGTATACAAGCTAAACTCACGCCCATCTGCATAGTTCACCGTAAGCAGCATGACTACTGCCACCGCATAAGCTCCCAGTTTAACTGCCGTATGTCCCCATGCCGGCAAGGGAAACGGTAAACGCATGAACATGGGAAACAGAACCGCAAAACAAGCTATGGCCAGCAGCCAGGCGCGCATGTCCTGCGGGCTACTCAGCATATAAGGGTAGAAATGCTGGATGAAGATGGCAAAAAACGTAAGTTGCACGCCACGCTTCAACGCATCATACACCAGCCTCAACTCACTCTCTCCCTTTTCTTTCCGCTTACGAATGGAGAACGGGAATGCCGCCCCCATAGCAAACAGGAAAAAAGGAAAGACCAAATCCACCCACGTCAGCCCCGGCAATTCGGGATTGAAGGCATGTGTGGGTGGCGGTGTCTGAGCATGGTACATCCATGCGGGCAGAATACTGCCCGCAACGGTGGCCGAAAGCACCATCGTCAGAATAGCATATCCACGAAGGGCATCCAACGAGTAGGCACGTCCTTTCATCGGCAAGCTCCTCCTTCTCTCATGCCTTCTTCCACCTCTTTCCAAAGATTCTTACTGATGATATGTACGATGTCAAACACCATCAGACCATCTGAAAGCTTCAGGTTCATGGCTATTGTCTTCGACAGTTTGGCCGGATTGTCATAGAACTGGTCCACCAGGATTCCACCCATGAACTTATTATCTTTCAATATAGTACGCAGGTGCTGACACGAACCTTCCACACAATACCATGTACCCGACTGTGCTTGGCTGTCTGTTTCGTTCCAAACGCTATGACCATTCTTCTGATATTCTTCTATCGTAATGTCCGTGTAGTAATTGCCGGTAGCATACAGGTCAATCAGTTCGGCATAGCCATAGTTCTTATACTCAGGAGTAGCCCAATCAAAATCCTTGCTGGGGTCGTAGTTCTTGCTGGCAAAGTTTACACCCACCTCATAGTAAGAAGGATACCAGGCACCTGTATATGTACCAAACGAGATGTTGGGATTCACAGACTTCACTTCCTTACGGGCCAAAGCCATAAAATCGGTAATCGTCTTTGTACGCCACTCAAACCACTTCAAAGCCAGCTTGCCACGTTTGGGCACAAACTTTCCGTCTGCTGTCTTTTCCCAAGTCAGGATGTCCTGCGGAAAGTTCTCTACCTTAGCACCAATATACTCTTCGAACTTGCTGCGCGAAAGCGGTGAGAAGTCGGCACTGATGCCATCATAGCGTACACGGTCGAGCATCAGTCCGTCCAAATCGGGATATTTTCCAACCAACTCTTTCAGCACATTAAGAATATGCGTACGATATTCCTCGTTGAGCGGATTAATCATGGCCCCATACTTATGTTTTTCCTCCATGATAGAGATAATCCCTTTTTCAGGATTGTAAACCATGGACGCCCATTCCGGATGGCCACTGTAGACCATACCACGGTCAAAATAATTGTGACCGGCACAGAATACATTCAACGAAGCATGTACCTGTAATCCAAGCTTATGTCCCTGCTGAATGAAATAGCCCAGATAATCAAAGTCGCCACGCTTAGCACCATTCCACTCTTCCATACGTGGCGCATACTTGCTGTCATAGAGTACTTCACCGGTAATGGGACGTACGTCGACAATAGCATGTGTGAACCCGAGCGACTTTATCTTTTGCAAATAATAGTCAATGGAGTCTTTCTGATTGAAACGTCCAAAGTTGGCTTCGGCATCAAACCACATCAGTGCCGGCTTGACTGGCGTTTCTGACACTTCGGTCTTTTTCTTGGTTCCACCGCAAGAAGTCAACACAAGCATGCCCGAGGCAAGCAGTAAAAGAGATTTTTTCAAACTTAGTTTTTTCATTGGTATATACATGTTTTATTGATTAATACTTGTTTCTATTTTATGACTGCCCGAAAAGGAGCGGCCGGAAGTCCGGCATTGTTTTGCAATGTTCCGACCTTGTAGTTGCGAAAACAATAGCGCACTTCTACCGGACTCGGAACAGAATCGTTCCATACCTTTACCTTCGAACTTCCACCGATAATCTCTGCCTTGGCAGGATGTATATTACCAGCCTCGTCAACAAGCTCAAAGCCTTCTACCAACTGATTCTCGGGTCCAAGGCCGTCCTCACCAAATTCAAAGTCTACCTCAACTTGCCGGCCATTCATCTGACATTGCCGATAGATGGGGCCTGAATAGGTAAAACCCTCCAAACCATAAGTACGTGCCAAAGCCCAATAAGCCAGACGCTCACCTACTTTTATCTTATAAGGTGGATGGATAAACTTCTCGCTGCCGGCATCGGTGGTAATCACCATGCCTGTGCCGGGCACTTCGTACATCAGTTCAAGCTGACATTGTCTGAAGAGAGCCCAATCGAACTTATCACTACCTTCCGATTGCCAAGGAGCAATCTGGACATAATAGAACGGAAGTTCGGGTGACTGGAAAAAAGCGCGCCACTCGGCTACCATGGCAGGAAAAAGTTTCTTATAGAGAGCTGGGGCCGGGCTGTTGGCCTCACCCTGATACCAGATGACTCCCTTCACTGGAAAACCTTTCCACGGGTTGACCATGGCATTCCATAGCAGAGTCGGTGTGCCGGCCGGCCAACCGAATTCTGTAGCCTGCACATCGGGCAGCTCTACCTCAGCAAACTGCTCCAACGTCTCACGGCTCATCCAAGCTTCAATTTTCGAAGCACTCCAGGCACAATGTATCAATCCTACAGGTACATCAAGCGTACGTTGGAGTAAATCGCCGAAGAAATATGCAGTGGCACTGAAATTAGCTACTTCCTTAGGCGAAAGTTCCGTCCAATATCCGTCAATACCCTCTGTCTTCGGAGTAGTGCTCCAGGCATTCTTCACTGTGTAGAGCCTCAGAGGACGTTTGGCATTAGCCGACACAATATAGGGCTGAGAGCCATAGACAGGCTGACCACGGAAACCTTTGACAGGCATCTCCATATTGGACTGACCGGAACAGAACCAAACTTCACCTATCAGAATATTCTTTAATACCAACTTGTCACCATCGTTAAAAGTAATGGTATAAGGGCCACCATAGGCCGGAGTCTCCAGCGTCAATGTCCATTGTTGCCCTTCCTGACGGTCGGCATAGACTTTCTTGCCGTTCCACGAAGCCACGGCATACACTTTCTTACCAGTTGTTGACTGGCCTGTGAAAACAACTTTTGATTGCTGCTGCAGCACCATACCGTCACCCCAAATGGAGGGGAGTGTTACTTTGGCATAGAGAGCTGACCACAAAAGCAGCAAGCTAAACAAACTAACTAATCTTTTCATATCTTCCTTTCCTTTTTACATACTCATTTACACGGTTCTTTCATCTTAAGAGTAAAGTTTCAGATTGGTTTCATTGGATGAAACCATCAGTTTCAACGGATGAAACCAGTAGTTTCAACGGATGAAACCAGTAGTTTCAACGGACGAAACCAGTAGTTTCAACGGATGAAACCGTTAGTTTCAGCGGATGAAACCATCAGTTTCAACGAATGAAACTAAATTGCCCTGACTGAGTTTCCTGATAAACATTCCTGCCTGTTTGTGAGAACAAACTGCTGGCAAATGCCGGATACCACAATTTAAACGAAAGGGCCGTATACTCATTAGAAATCTTTTCCTCTTATTTCAATAACTGGCTAAATACATTTCCAAAGCGGTCAGTTACCTTTATCTCTACTTTTGAAGTCTTACTTCGGGGAGTAGCTCTAAACAAATGACTGGTCTGCACCGGTGAAATCCAGTCATATTGCACTCTTTCCTTATCTGAGCAAATGGCCTCAGCATCGGGGTCATAACCGGTAAAACGGGTCATCTCGCCCATCCGTTTCCCATCTTCATACCATTCCACCTTCCATTTCTCATCCCAGTTCCATACATTGGCAATGATATCTTTGGGATACTCCCTGCTGGCACCCACAGGATAAGCCCGGAACTGATAATCCTTGGATTGGCCTGCACTCTTATAATACCACTTCACGTCCGTACCATCCACTTCATAAACGCCATATCCGGCCGGTGTGCCGTCCATACAGATGTCAGCCTTCCACCAGATGCCACACACGGCAGCCGTGTTGTGTTCCATCAGTGAATCATTAAAGCAAACGTTCAGATTGAAATGCGTATGTCCCGAAATGATATGTGCATCATATCCTTCCAACATCCGGTACAGACCGGAAGCATTGCTGGTTTCATCCTGCAATAAAGCATTCCACTGTAGTTTCGGAGTCAGACTGGTTGGGATATGTACCACAACGAACACTGGACTTCCCTTTGCTACAAAACGTAAATCCTGCTCCAGCCAGGCAAACGTGCGTTCATCGATATAACCTATGTACTGATAATCGCGATTGACATAGAAACAGTTGTCAAGCACAATGTAGTGTGCCTTACCTCTGTTAAAAGAGTAATAGATGGGACCAAAATAGTCTTCGAAAGTACGGTAAGAATACTCAAAAGTGCGACCACCATAAGTCATGTCATGGTTGCCAATAGCCCGATAAACCGGAATGTTCAAAGTCGAGGACGCTTGTATGTATGAAGGAAACAGTTGCGGTGAATCACCTACAATATCACCACAATCAATACCGAATACTTCAGACTGACCGTCCGAAGTACGCAGCAATTCCTGTACATCCTGCAAATAGGCACGATAGCCAGCTATATCCTTCTCCGAAGTGGCCTGCACATCGGCCTGAACCAAGAATGTGTGACGATTGTCGTCCTTCGGATTTTTCAGTAACTCAAAATCATAGTCTTTTTCCTTTAACGAATCCAGTGGCAAATAAAACTGAGGAATAGTCTGCTCACTCACAGGAACCAGATAACCTGCAGGCGAACTGATGTACACAAAACGCGCTCCGCGGTTACGTTTCAACTCATACCGACCCTGTCCGTCAGTAACCACACAGTCGAAACCATCGGTCACTACTACCCCAGCAACACCTTTTCCTTGACAAGTAACCCGTCCGCAGATTCGCTGTCCGAACAAATAGTCGGGCACGGAAACTTGTGTCTTCACCGACTCCGCTCCACACACGTTGTAAGCAGCTACTTCGTACGTGCCTGCCTCCCTGACAGTAAACATTCCGAATGGCTCAGCCTCCTCCTTTTTGCGCTGGACATCACCTACCAATTGTCCTTCTCTATATATATGGTAGCCTACAGCCTGCGGCTTGCTCTCGTCCTTCCACGACAAAAATACACCCTGCTTTTTATTCTGCATCCAAGCCAACTGTGACACCGGCAAAGGTGTGACTAGAGATGGCAAGCAGCCCTTCTGAGCATAATAAGTATAAGCTTCATGGAAAGCCGGATGGCGCAACCAAGGACTGTAATAGTGAGAATAGGCAAAACAAATGAACCCTGAAACGTATGGAGAGAGCAAATCCATCTGACGCTGAATCCTGTCTAAAGTCGCTGTTGTCCAAAAACGTTGGTCGAACATCTCTACATTGGCCACAAAACGAATACGCGGAGTAGTCGGAATTACATCAGCCAAAGCAGAAAACCAGTCAGCCACTTCATCCAAGTTAAGGAAACCGGAACCGATACAATCTTGCGGTGCAAAAATATCACCATCCTGAAAATGTGCATTAGTCAATACATACTTCCACATTTCAGCACACTGAGCCGCAGTACCATTCTGACTGTTCATGAAAGGCGATAACAGGAATGGCATGCCTTTGGTCTGCTGATGTAGATAATCCAGATTCATATTCAAAGCCTTGACAAGAAACTCCCGATGCATCGGTGTCTTGCAATATGAATTATCTACTTCCCAAACCCAATACCAGCCATACATGGTATCTTTGTAGCGCGACTTATAGCGCCCTATCAACTCCTCAGCCACTTGATTTCCAAACTCCATCTGTTGCATAAGCCATTGCGGAGTAAAATCAGCTTTCCACCAGGCCTCATTGAAATTCAGTCCTACAAATACTTTAAATCCTGCTCGGCGAGCATTGCGCAGGCAGTTTTCAAGCAAATCGCTCTTATTGCCCGACACACCAGGCAGAGCCGAAGGATAAACCGCCGTAGTGTTTCCCTCCTGGTCTGTATGAACAGTGTGCATGAAGATAACATATTCCATACCAGCCGCCTTGAGCGACTTGAACTCCTGCTTCCAACGGCTATCGTCCCACTGCTCTACCAGATATGGTTGGATGAAGGTAGCCTTAATCAACCGTTCGGAAGCCCTTGCACTGAAGGAAACCAACAAACAAAAAAAGAATAAAGAAAATATTGAATTCTTCATAATATCATTATAAAAGAAGCTGCCCTTTCAACTAACGGAAATGCAAGAGACAGCTTATTTTGATTAAGTAGGGGATGTGTCAAGTTATAAACTAATCAATCTATTGCTGTACGGAACTCAGGTAATCGTCAAATCCCTTCTTGAAATCATTCCAATAGTCGTACATCTTAACATGTACCATATCAAAGACAAAATAGCCATCAGCCACATTGATGCAGGCATCTATGGTCTGAGGTATTTTGGCTCCTTGTCCGCCATCTGTCCAACCTGTACTATTACCTATATCCGGACCACCGGCAAACTTGACATCGTTCATCAGAAGTTTTTTAGCATTCTTACAGAAGCCTTGCATGTTCCATTCTCCGCTACCATATATCTCATCGGCCGAAGCATAGGCACCAAGCAACATAAAGTCGAGCATATCGGCATAGCCATAGTCTTTGTACCTAGCTGTTGCCCAATTAGGATACTCGGCAGAAGTGTCATACTTAGGACTGGCCCAGTTGACACCTACTTCATAGTAAGTAGAATACCAGGCACCGACATATACTCCGAAGCGCAAGTCTGGATTAACAGATTTCACCTTATCGCGCGCCTTGGCTATGAAGTCATGAATGACTTTTGCACGGAATTCCAACCACTGCTTCATGTACTTGGGTTGCGGAGAAGGTAGCGGATAATAGCTACTTCCGGGCTTAATGATGTCATCGGGGAAATTTTCGACCGTCTCACCAATATATTCTTCAAACTTCTGCTTGGAAATAGTAGAAAAATCAGAAGCAAAGTCATTGTAACGGCAACGGTCCAGGAATATGCCATCTATATCATATTTGGCCAAGTCGCCTAACAGTTGAAGAATGAACTGCTGAACTTCGTCATTCGCCGGATTCAGGAATTTTGTGCCATACACATTATTGGGGTCGTTTGCAGCCGTCATATCCATAGCATTGGTAAGACCTCCCTCCAGATTAAGCGTAGTGGCCCATTCTTTTTTAGAAGCGTCTCTGAAAAGCAGCCCTTGTTCGCCCAAGCCATAAGGATAAAGGTTACCACCTACAAAGGTATTGATAGAAGCATTGACTTTCAGTCCCAATTTATGCCCGGCGTCAATAAAGGCTTGCAAATAGTCCCAAGTCTCCGTACGTTCAAAATAAACATAACCATTGTCACTCCAATAGTCCAACTTCTTCACTTGCTCTACAGCCGAGGTCTGAAACAATACATCGCCCATAGTAGGACGCACATCCACCACAATGTCAGTGAAACCGGCTTCTTTAGCTTTCGCCAAGTCACGTTCTATATTTTCTTTACTGTTAGCATAATCGGGAAAATTGGCAGCAGCATCAATCCAAATAAAACGAGGTTTAACTTCAACCGGTTGTTCCGGTTCATCCGTATCTCCCTCCCAAGGCCAATCAGATATACCGTCATTACTGTCTTTGCAAGCTCCCAACAAGAACATACAACACAAAGCCGCAATGGCATTAGAATATCTAAAAAACTTCATCGCAAATAATTATTTTCCAAATAGTTCGTCATTCATTAAAAATCCAGGAGACCCAGCTTCCCGAGCCTCCTGGAAACTCTTAATTTACCAAATTATTTCTGGATACAATCAGCAGCAAAGCCACCGATAGTAGCACTGTTATTGTCATAGTAGTAAACGTAAATCTTGAAACCGTTAGTTGACGGAGCAATCAGTACATCGCCCGAAGCGGTCTTCGATTCACCTTGTTGATACCATTTCAAAGCATCAGCCTTGAATGTCAATGCCGGTGAAGTAAATACATCATTGCCCAAAGAGCCCTTGCTTGTGATATCATACAGATACAACTGTGGGCCAACACCCCACATCGGGAAGTGAGAAACAAGCAGCATAGCCAGATAATGAGCATTGTTGAACTTCTTAGTATCCAGACAGTTCTGATTCTGTGCCCAGCTATTACCACTGCTGTTAGCCAACTGAGCTGCAATCTGGTTGTTACCATTCAAATAAGTCAGGATATTCTTGTCATAGTATGACAGGAAGTAACCTTCCGTTACATTGGTAGAGGCCGGAACTACAGAAGTTGAATTAACTGGTGCTGAACCCCAGGCCAAACCTGTAGAAGAGATATCAACCACTTCAGGAGTTTTAATTTCCCCATTGGTTACTACGATACGAGTAAAGACACTTGAAGTAGTAACACCGTCAATACCATCGTTGGTTAAGATTATCACAGCATCTTTTGTCACATCACCTATTACCTTCATCTTCGCACCTGTAGGCAGACCTGTATTATTAGTGAACGTATAGAAAGGCTGAGGAGCATCTTTCACAGAAGAAGTAACAAAAATATTGCATTGACCACCTGCATCGACCTTATTACAGATAAGCAGATGTCCACCCTCATCACTAGTGACGCAACCTGCTTGTGCAGAGCCCAGATTTATAGTACCACCCTTACTTCCTGTTTCTTGGTTAAAATAGAGAGGAGTCGTTCCATCACCCATACAAACAACCAGCTGTCCACCTACAACACCCAATGTAGGAGCATTGGTAGTGTTCCAAGGTATAGAAGCGCCAGCAGTTGCATCCAAGCTGAACAATTCTTCAAGCGGTGCATTGAAGCCGTAAGGTATCTTCTCTGGAATAGTCTTCTTGACTACATATTCCTGCTTGTCAACGCCGTTATGAGCTACTACTGTGAAAGTAACTTCATCATTGTAGTTCAGAGCTTCTACACGGGGATCAGGCGTAATAGTAGCATGAGGTGACAAAGTAATGTCGGCCAAGCAAGAGCTTAAATCATCTGCACTAATCAAGGAAATGACATTTGTACTCTTGTCGATAACACCAGAAACTGCAGGTTCAAGCAGGGAGAAAGAAAGCAACTCACATTTACTTGATTTTGTCCGCTCACCAGTAATACAGATTTCACGTTTCTCGCCCTGTGCATTAGTATATACAAAATAATTGTCTTGAGTCAGGTCCAATACTGTCAGACCGGGTTCAATAGTACAATTAGGAGCCAGCTCGGCCTGTACTCTGACGGCCGTCATATACGGTGTAGTCTCATCCTCACTATCTTCTGGATAGAACCATGGAATAGGAATTACATACTTGTCAGCCGTAGCATCTGTTATTGCATATTTAACAATTTCCTTGTCAGCAAAAGGACCAGAGGTAAAGATGGCTGTCAGACTCGTAATACCTTGACGATCTGCTGTAGGGAGCACATATTCAGGCTCCTGGCAGGCTGTCATTATAGACAACAAGCCTAAAAATAATAAATATATCTTCTTCATAATCATTGTTTTTATTAGATTTAATGAATATCCGTTACCATCTAAAGTGATATGTATATCCATTCTACCTGTTATTTCCACTCCGGATATTGGGAAACAGCACTATTATTATCCAACTCAGATTGTGGCAACGGGCAGCGATACATCTTTTCCGGGAAGTTACGGTCTTTATCGTCGCAAGATACATAAGTGTACTTCAGGTCACCATTAGATTGTTTCTCAATCTTCAAACCATGAACCTGATAACCATTCAAACCACCCTCTTCGTATGATTTTGCTGCTACATTCCAACGACGCAAATCCCAATACCATTGTCCTTCATAAGCCAATTCCACCTTACGTTCCTGAACAATGGCTTTCCAAAGGTTATCGCCACTCTTGTCTGAATAAGAAAGACCTACACGAGCACGCAAAGCTTTGATTGCTTCATTGGCACCAGCATTATCATTTGTTTGATAGCAAGCTTCAGCATAATTCAACAAGACTTCAGCGAAACGAATAACAGTCCAAGGTTGCGTACTAACGGCAAGTTCAGAAAGATTATGATTTTCATCAACCAACTTACGCAAATAATAACCTGTAGTACTTCTGCCTTCGGGAGTTTTGTCTTTGTTCCACTGACACCAACCGTCTACACCGTCAACAAAAGTCTCAATAGTACGGCCTTTCCACTGAGCACCATTATAAAGAATGGTAGCTTGGAAACGTGGTTCCAGTTTGTCATAAGGAGGAGTATCCGTTACACCTTCAGTGCTATGCCAAGTTGACCAATCGGGGAAACCACCTTCAGCCAACTCATAGGATTCCACCATTTCCTGAGTAGGAGTGCCATATCCACCACTATTTACTCCAATCAGCTTATAGTCACCCCCCGGAGTATAGTAGGTATCAAAATCGTGGCCGATTGTCCGGTCAAAGCAATACTGCAAAATAGCTTCTTTATTGCCTTCTTTTATTGTTTTTGAATACGAATCTGCATAATTGCTCTCCAAAGTATAACCCAGTTTCTGAACCTCTGCAGCTGCCAATTTTACCTTATCATAACGTTTTGCATAAAGCATTGCACGAGTCAGGAAAGCATAAGCGGCACCTTTATCTATACGCCCATTGGCATTTGCCTGATCGGGCAAATGAGTGGCGGCATAATTCAAATCTTCTTCTACAAAATCCCAACCGGCTTCTTCAGTACTCAACGCTTTATCACGAGTTATCTGAGTCAGGTCTTCATTATAAATAATCACTTCCTTATAACGCTTGAGCAAATCAAAATACAGGAAAGCACGAATGAAACGCATTTCTGCTTCCAAACGTTCAGAATCTGCATCACTCAATGTGCCAAACTTATGCAGGTTATAAAGATTTTCATTCGTACGACGCACATATTCATACATCGTTGCCCAGTTGCCAAGATATGTACTTACATAAGAAGGCTGTAATGTCGTGCCACCGTAAGCAATCTCACTGGGAATAAAACAAAGAGCATTATAATTATAAGAACCATACTTCAACTGGTCAGTCAAAGCCTCGGTCATACCAGCAGCACATTGTCCCAAAGTAAAGTTACTTAAATTATAAAAGTATTTATATAAATCATTGACTGCATATTCCGCATTCGTAGTGGTACTCCACATGACCTTATCCGAAATACTATTAGTCGGAGTCATATCCAAGAAATCATTGCAAGAGCTCAATCCCAGTGAAGCCCCCAATATACATAAACCGATTATTCTTGTTTTCATAGACTATACGTTTTTTAGAATGTTAATGAAATACCACCCATTATAGTTCTCTGCTGCGGATAATAACCGTTGTTCACGCCCGGTGATTCAGGGTCAATACCTTCGGGCAGACCACTAATGGTGAACAAGTTAGAGCCTTCTACAAAGATGCGGAGATTCTGAATATTAATTTTCTGCATCCATTGACGTGGGAATGAATAGCCTAACTGAGCTGATTTCAGACGAATATATTTACCATCGCGCAACCAGAAAGTTGAAGCCAAGCCATTATCTCCACCGTGTCCAGGGCTACCAAGAGTTATGCGTGGGAAAGTTCCATCAGGATTATCAATGCTATAAGCATTTTCTACCAAATACAAAGGAGAATTAGCACCTTCTTTGAATGTCTGTGTCCAGATTGTATTATCATCATAACCATTGTAATATGTTCCGGTCAGAGATACATCAAACAGAGCACCACCTGTAAACTGTGCATTAAAATCAAAGCCATTCCAAGAACAGTTCAGATTCAAACCGTAAGTCAATTCAGGACGATTGCTGCGGCCTACACGAGCTTTATCATCTTCTGTAATTTTTCCATCGCCATTCAGGTCTTTATACTTGATATCGCCTACGTTAGGACGTGTACTATACCATGCAGAATTGGTAATCTCTTCTTCCGAACGGAACAGGCCTTCAGCCACCCATGCCATTGTAGCACCATAAGGAGTGCCTGTCACTTTACGCCATTCCATGATATTAGGACTATCGGGATATTGCAACCAACGAGTTTTAGCGTATGTAATATTGGCACTTACACCATAGGTAAAGGGTTTGCCACCCAACTGGAATGAATTGCGATGAGAAACCAGAATATCTACACCTTTGCTATCAATCTTATTGTAGTTAGCATAAGTCTGATAGTAGCCACCCATAGAAGGAGGATAATCACCACCCATAGCAGTCAGGATGTCATAAGTATAGTTATAGAAAGCATCAAATTCCATCCCCAGCATACCATTCCACATAGTGAAATCAAAACCTGCATTCCAAGACAATGTCTTCTCCCAAGTCAAATCGGGGTTGGCTATAACGTTGGTATAATAAGCTGGTGACAAGACACCGTTGATAAGTACATTGGTTCCAGCAACATACTGGCTCAAGAAAGAATAAGGAGTCACAGAGTCGTTACCCAGCAAACCGACAGAAGCACGAATCTTCAAGTCGTCCAGGAAATTGAGATTATCCATAAAACTTTCTTCGGACAAACGCCAACCTAAAGAAGCCGACGGGAAGAAACCCCACTGCTGACCTGCCATTCCGTAGAACTTATAAGAGCCATCGTAACGACCGGTAAACTCTGCCAAATACTTATTGCTATAGTCATATTTCAGACGGAAAACATAACCGGCAGAACGTGATGCATCACTTGAACCTGCTACGGGATCTTTGGTTGCAACACCGTAGTTCAACTCGGGGAGCTGAGAAAATGGTAAGTTCTGTGCATAAGCCGAGAAATTATTCGATTTATAATCGCGGCCTTCTACCAAGAACATTGCATCTACATTGTGTTTGCCAAATGAACGAAGATAATTGATGCTGGCCTGACCAACCAACTGTTCATAAGTAGACTGACCTTCGCCTATATTAATACCCTGGTCTGTTCCACGAGGATCGGACTTTATACTCCAACCACTTGCATTATCGTATACCATCGTAGAATAAGGAGTATTCAAATTCTTATTATGTGAAGTTCCGTAGTTATAAGAACCGCTAATCTTCAGCGACAAGCCCTTAATCCAAGGAACGTCGTAGCTCAATGAGAAATTTGTCTGCAAGTCAAGGCTACGGGTATTTTTGTATCCTGACTCATAAATGGCAGCCAATGGGCTATTGGGTAATGAAGTATTATTCTGTAGGGCAGCTGTATACATACCATTATATTGAACTGGCAAATAAGGATGCATCTGAATTGTCTGACGTGCAACAGACAACCAACCTTGTTCTCCCAAATAAGAATTACTATCCGTTCCACCAGAAGCATAACCCGGAGTATGACGACGGCCAACATTGCCGGCTACACCCAGCGTAAAGTGGAAATTCTTGGCGAAATCAGACTCAATGTTGGTACGTACATTGTAACGACGATAATTGAAGTTATCAATATTACCATCTTGTCCCAAGTAACCCAAAGAAGTGAAATAATGCATCTTTTCATTACCGCCTTGTACTGTTACACTGTGTTTCTGGGTGAAACCTGTACCAAACACTTTATCAATATAGTCTACGTTGTCCCAACCATCGGTAGGATCGCCATTGGTCATGGCTTCCACATTCTCTTTTGTGAAATGGGGCACGTACTGACTACGGTCGGTAATAGCGCCACTGGCCAACTGGTCCATCATCTCTGCCATATTATAATAGTATGCAAACTGAGGACCATTCATAAATTGCGGGAAGTTGGCATTCATAGAAGCACCAAAGGATGCATCATAAGTCACTTTCGTCTTACCAACTTCACCCTTCTTGGTTGTTACGATGATAACACCACCGGCACCCTTCAGACCATATACAGCAGCCGAAGCACCATCCTTCAAAACAGATACGCTTTCAATGTCGTTCGGGTCAAGGTCATTGATATTGTCTACCGGGAAGCCATCCACAATGTAAGCTACATTATAGATAGAACCACGAATCTTCAAAGAAGCCTGGTCCAAACCCGGTTCTCCTGACTCTTGCACTGAAGAAATACCGGGCAACCGACCTCCCAACAACTGAGACACATTTGTAGACGGTGCCTTCAGCAACTCTTCACCTTTCATGGCTGAAACAGCACTAGTCAGCGAACTTTTTTTCTGCGTGCCGTAACCAACGACAACCACTTCGTCGAGCAGTTCTGTATCATCTTTCATCTCTACATTAATGACCGTACGACCAGCCACTTTATGTTCTTGCGTTTTCATGCCGACAAAAGAAAAGACAACGACATCGCTGCTTTTTACATTCAACGAATACTTTCCTTCAACATCCGTAATCGTACCATTACCGGTACCTTTCACAAACACGCTCACACCAGGCAAGCCTTCTCCGGTACCATCAGATACCACTCCCTTCAAAGTTATATCCTGTGCCTGAATACCCAAAGGATATAATAAGAGCATCAATAATGAGAACGAAAGCATTCTCATCCACCGAAAACTTCTTGTAGGATCTTTAATAAAATCTCTCATAAGTTCGATCTTTTTAATTAATAATATTTATTAGGCTAACACTTTTCACTTAATTCATTCAACACCTTCCAACACTGATACAGTCCGCGAGGAACATGGAAGCAGCCTTTCCACTTGCCACCCTTCAAAGGTAACAGCACCTCACCGCGACGGTTCAGATAGCCATACCATTCGGGATATTCCTGGTCTTTGAAGTGAGACCATACATAATCGTGTACCTTCTCAAACCATTCCAGACATTGCCGGTCGCCCGTCAGGCGATAGCCTTTCAGCAACGAAATCAAGGTTTCGATATGAACCCACCAAAGTTTCTGGTCCCATTCCAGCTGCTGGGGAGGATTGCCCAAACGGTCCATGAAGTAATAGATGCCACCGTACTGCTTGTCCCAACCATAGTTGAGCATGGTCAGTGTGATGTTCTTAGCCTTCTCTATCAGGTCCGGACGATTAAGACGCTTACCCAAGTCCATAATGAACCACATGGCCTCGATGGCATGACCAGGAGTAACCTGGCGACCTTCGAAGGAGTCGGACAATGAACCGTCAGCCAGCACATTCTCTACAATAATACCACCTAACTCAGGACGATAGAATACGTCCATCACTTCGTGGATGCAGGTATCCATGGTCTTCACCAGGAAATCTTCGTCGAGCAAGTGCTCTATTTCCAATGCCAGGTTGCAAAGAATCATAGGAAGGGCAAAGCCTTTCAAGTCGCGTGTGCCGGGATGGAGTTTGTTCCATTTGCCTTTCGGGTTGTTCACCTTCGACAGTACGATGTCGAAAGTCTTCTTGGCAATATCAGCATATTCCTGATTGCCCGTGGCCAGACTCAACTGTCCGAAAGCCATTGTAGCAAACGTGTAAGAGAAGATGTTGTAAGGTTCTACCAACGGATGTCCTTCGCGGTCGAGCGAGAAATACCAGTTGTAGTTGCCGTCATGACCGTACTTCTTCAGGAACTCACCACCCTGAATGGCACAGTCGAGCCACTCCTGGCGTTTCTCTACCTTGTTGTAGAGCATGGCAAACATCCAGACTTCGCGGCCTTGCAACCAGATAAACTTATCTGTATCGAACACTTCGCCATTGCGTTTCAGGCAAGTGAAATAGCCACCAAACTCCTTATCCTGGGAATGCTGCAACCAGAAAGGAAGCACATTCTCCATAAGCTCTGTTTTGTACTGTTCAGCTAATTTCTTGAAATCCATAATTTTATATTTTATTAGGTCGATTATTTTTTCATCCAATAACGTTCTATTTCTTCAAGCGACTTGCCGGTAGTCTCGGGTATCAGTTTCCATACAATCAGCATGTAAGGCACACACATGAGGGCAAACAGCAAGAATGTTCCGGCGGGGGTAAGATTTTGGAGCATCCAAGGAGTAAGCTGTCCTACCAGATAAGTGCCAACCCAAAGGGCGAAGCCGGCAATAGACATGGCCATACCGCGAATACGCGTGGGATACATCTCGGACAACAGGACAAAGATGACCGCTGAAATGGATATGGCACAACAGAATACATAAAGCAAGAAGAAGAACAGCAGGAAGCTGTTGGGCAAACCCAGCGAAGCCGAGAAACGGAAATAGAAACCTATCAGCAACAACGAAAGCACCATGCCCGATACACCATAGTAAACAAGTTTCTTGCGTCCTACCTTATCAATGATGAAGACGGCAATCACCGTCGTCACGGCATTGACCAAACCCACCAACACCTGGCTGAACAAGGCATCGCCACCCGAAAGGCCGGCTTCTTCAAAGATAGAAGGGCCATAGTAGAGCACAGCATTCACACCCATAAATTGTCCCAGTATGGCTATGGCCGCACCAATCATTACAGCTTTAAATATGCCTGGTTGGAAAAGGAATTTCCAATCTGATTTATTTTCAGACTGTACTACAGACACTGTTTCATTCAATTGTGCCTGTGCATCCTGTCCATGCAGATATATCTTTTGGAAAACATCGAGCGCCTTATCATTACGACACCTAAGCACAAGCCAACGAGGACTTTCCGGAATAAAAAGTACAACAAAAAAGAACAATAACGCAGGAACACTTGAAAGCCCTAACATACCTCTCCATACTTCAGACACCAAAATTGTGTGTATCCAACCAGAACCGACCTCCACTCCGCTCTGAGAAAGATGAAGAAGCTGATAATTAGCCAAATAAGCTCCAAGAAAACCCAAAGTTACTGCCAATTGATAAAGAGAAACCAGCCTTCCACGATAATGAGCAACAGAAATCTCAGAAATATAAAGCGGTGAAACAATAGATACTACCCCAATACCAACACCACCAAGAATGCGGGCTACAACCAACTGGTCAAAACTACCTGTAAATGCACAACCAATACCGGACACAGAAAAAAACATAGCGGCTATTAGCATAGTAATCTTACGCCCATACCTATCGCTCAGTTGACCTGCAAACAATACACCAACAATGGAGCCGACCAACGCGCAGCCTACGAACCAGCCAGTCTGAATCTGGTCAAGTTGGAATTGGGTTGTAACCTGAGATATGGTACCAGAAATAACAGCTGCATCATATCCGAACAAAAAACCACCCAAAGCCGCTACGACAGAAAGGAATATCAAATAAGAAAAATTTATATCAGATTTCATACCTATTAAAAAAACTATTATTCAATACCAAAATATTCTCTATATCTATCGTACAGATGCCCCGCCTGCAAATAAGCTGACTGTGGACTCATAAAATGAGAAAACTCAAAAGTTATAGCCTTATCATATCCTGCACGTTTGGCGGCTTCCAGTTTCATTCGCAGCTTATCAAATTTTATTGGGAAGAATTTAATTGGCATATCACGGTCAAATGATTCTGCATTAGTCCAACACTGCATACCATATTTATCTGCCAACTTTTTATTAACGGCAAAAAAAGCATCCAACTCATCATAATCAATATGCCCATCCTGAAAAGCACATGCATCTACAACATCGTGGATACCATCAAAAATTTCATTCCATTCTTTCTCATGTTGTTGCACAGACACTGCTTCTTCTTTTGTTAGCTTATTGCCACTGGCCATTACAGCTTTCTTCCCGTCAATCCATGGCGATATAAATGTAGGAAGACCTCCTGACACATCCTTGCATTGTTTTCCCATAGCATGAAATGCATCAATAGCTCCTTTGGTTGCACGACTTATCTCGCCACTGATATACCACCCTCCAAAACTTTTGTAACGTTTCCCATACGACTCCCAAACTTCTTCTATCACATATTTATTATCTTCTATTTCCCAACTCAAGTCACCAGTATCCCAATAGCGTCCCGAATCGTAAAGACCAAAGTAGAACTTCATGCCATACTTCTCGGCTAACTTCAGAAACATCTCCAGCAAATCAACCGAAGGCATATAGCAACCTTTCCCCAACAGATACTTGGAAGGATAAGTGATAAACTTCCGATAACCAGAACGAATCATGATGACCGTATCAATACCAATGGCTTTCATATATTGAAAATCTCGATCCCACTCTTTCAGCCCCCAATTCTGATGAGGAATATCATGAGAAATTTCATCCAAAAAAGTACCTGTTATCTTCAACCCATCAGACTTAAGCATCACCCCTCCATTCTTGTTTGTCATTTCCCAAATTTCACTATCCGACGAAGCTTTCAATAATGACGGAGACAGCAACAAGGACGCACCTGCCATGATGGACTTTTTTAGAAACTCTCTACGATCACCAGTGTTTTTCCTATCCATATTTTTCATTTTTATATTAGAACGTCACAAATATAAATACAATTTTATTAATAGCAAAATATTTAATAAAATATTTTATTAGATAAACGATGAATAATGAAATAATATGATATACATAAAATTATTAAGCGATATATATAATAAAACTTTTTAGTATCTTTGTAGCGAACCTCATAATTTTGATGATATGGCACAAGCGTTACTAAAAGAAATAGAAATTGGTAGTAAAAATGCTCTCCTTAAAAAGAGAATTATTACACATTATATATATAATGGAAGTTCAACAATTACGGATCTAGCCAAAGAGCTAGATTTAAGTGTGCCTACTGTAACCAAATTTATATCGGAAATGTGTGAAGAAGGCTACATTAATGATTATGGTAAACTAGAAACCAGCGGTGGGCGTCACCCAAGTATATATGGATTAAATCCTGAATCTGGATATTTTATAGGAATAGACATTAAAAAGTTTGCTATAAATATAGCTTTAATTAACTTCAAAGGGGATATGTTAGAATTAAAATTGAATATCCCTTATAAGTTTGACAACACACCGGAAGCTTTGGAAGAGCTATGTAAGTTAATCAGAAATTTCATAAAACAGATAAAAATAACCCCTGAAAAAATTATGAATATCTGTATCAACATTTCCGGTCGGGTTAATCCAGAATCAGGGTACAGTTTTAGCATGTTTAACTTCTCAGAACGTCCATTAGCTGAAGTATTAACCGAAAAGATCGGCTTCCCAGTCTGCATCGACAACGACACACGCGCCATGACCTACGGAGAATATATGAAAGGAAGTGTTACGGGAGAAAAAAATATCATTTTCGTCAATATCAGCTGGGGACTAGGCATTGGAATAATTATCGACGGGAAAATATACACGGGGAAATCGGGCTTTTCAGGAGAATTCGGACACGTCAATGCGTTCGACAACGAAATCATCTGCCACTGTGGTAAAAAAGGATGCTTGGAAACAGAAGCTTCGGGTAGCGCTTTCCACCGAATATTCCTGGAAAGAATAAAGAACGGTGAAACCTCCATCCTGTCCAACAGGCTTAAAGAAAAAAATAAGCCGCTCACATTGGACGAACTAATCGAAGCTGCATGCAAGGAAGATCCGCTATGCATAGAAATTGTAGAAGAAATCGGCCAAAAATTAGGCAAACAAATTGCAGGACTCATCAATATCTTCAACCCGGAAATGGTAATAATCGGTGGGACCCTTTCACTGACGGGAGATTATATCACCCAACCCATTAAGACAGCCGTCCGAAAATATTCACTTAATCTGGTAAACAAGGATTCTGTCATTGTCACATCCAAGTTAAAAGATAAAGCCGGCATCATCGGTGCCTGCATGCTGGCCAGAAGTCGAATGTTTGAAGATTAAATCACTAAAAGTTAATTACATATCATCATTTTTATATGAAAAAGAGCCATCTTATTCTAAGCATATTCCTGTTGCTGGCAACCTTTACATGGGCTCAACAGCGAATCGTAAAACTAAAATTAGTACAAACCAGTGACGTGCATGGGAATTATTTCCCCTACGACTTCATTCTCCGCCAAGATGCAACAGGCAGTCTGTCGAGAGTTTGTTCCTATATACGCCAGGAACGCAAAGAGTATAATGACCGACTAATCTTACTGGACAACGGTGACATCCTCCAAGGGCAACCCACAGCTTATTACTATAATTATATAGATACAACAACTACACACCTATGCGCCGCAATGATGAACTTTATGGATTATGATGCGGGCAATATGGGTAACCACGACATAGAAACGGGCCGTACCGTGTTCGATCGCTGGGCATCAGACTGTCACTTCCCTATCCTCGGAGCCAATATAATAGAAACAGCTACAGAACAACCTCATTTTAAGCCCTACATTATACTGGAGCGCGATGGAATAAAGATAGCCATATTAGGAATGATAACTCCAGCTATTCCAGCTTGGCTATCGGAAAACCTATGGCGTGGCCTGCGTTTCGATGACATGGAGGAAACAGCCCGCCATTGGATGACGGTTATCCGCGAACAGGAAAAGCCAGACCTAGTAATAGGCATCTTCCACGCAGGACGCAACGCCTATGTGATGAATGGCAAGTATAACGAAAACGCTTCAGCCGACATAGCACGCCACATACCCGGTTTCGACATAGTAATGATAGGCCATGATCACGCTCTGGCCTGTGAAAAGGTAATCAATGCAGAAGGTGATTCAGTTCTGATCATTAACCCAGCCAATAATGCCTCAGTAATCTCTTCCGTAGACGTAAAGCTAACGCTACAGGATGGCCACGTAACCCAAAAAGAAATTTCTGGCGAACTTGTACGGATGGACAGCTACGAGCCAGATGCGGAGTTCATCAGTCATTTCGCCTCACAACGTAAAGACGTGGAACAATTTGTATCCAAACGAATAGGCCGATTTACTGAAAGTATTTCTACACGGCCTGCCTATTTCGGTCCCTCAGCTTTCATCGACCTCATACACCAGCTCCAACTTGCAATTAGCGGAGCCGACATCTCATTGGCCGCACCTTTGTCTTTTGATGCTGAAATAAAAGCGGGCGATATTTTCGTGAATGACATGTTCAGCCTTTACAAATACGAAAACATGCTATATACCATGAGTCTTTCCGGGAAAGAAATCCGCGGCGCCCTCGAGATGTCGTACGCCTTATGGACAAATCGCATGAAGTCTGCCGACGATCCACTCCTCTTGTTGCGCACCCAACCGCGTGAAGGCGCAGCGGACCGTGCTGTATTCCAGAATCCCAGCTACAACTTCGACTCAGCAGCAGGTATCCTCTATACTGTAGACGTAACCAAACCCGAAGGCGAAAAGGTGCATATCCTAAGCATGGCTGACGGCACTCCTTTCGACGAAACAAGAATGTATAAAGTGGCTGTCAACTCTTACCGTGGCAATGGTGGTGGCGAGCTACTGACTAAAGGAGCCGGCATCCCACAAGACGAATTGGAAAAACGCATCCTCTCATCCACAGACAAGGATTTGCGTTACTATCTGATGAAGTATATCGAACAGCAGCAAACCATTTCACCTAAAGCCTTAAACCAATGGCGCTTTATTCCTGAAACGTGGACAAAAACAGCTTCACAACGTGATTACAACAAATTGTTCGGGAATGAAAAACAACCGTAACCCGCATATAACAAAAAGAAACAGGTTCCGAAATTCGGAACCTGTTTCTTTTTGTACCCTTTTAAAACCAATTCTCTCTCTTCTATAAAAACTAAATTCTCCTATTGTTTTTGCGATGCAAAAGTACTCACAACTTTCCATTGTGCCTTTGACATAAATCAAAAAGAGTTTTTCTCAAAAACAAAGGAATCTTATTCTTATAAAATACCCGAACGAACCCGGCTTAATGTCTCTGGTGTCATCAACAGATAGGAAGCAATATGTGAGAGAGGAGCCCTTTTAACCACTTCTGGCTGCGATTGCAGCAATTGATTATAACGCTCACGGGCCGTTTCAAAACGCCACGAATCAGCTTTAATCTGAGAAGTAATGAGCGAAAACTCCAAAATCTTCCGATAGAACATATTAACTTCCCATGAAGTCTCTGCCAACAAATTCAACTTCTTGTGATTCAGAAGATAACCAGTGCCGTCTTCCAGGGCCTCTATCATCAAACGGGTAGGTTCCTGCTTCAACAAACTTTCGATACACATAACGATACAGCCTTCGTAAGAAAAATGCTCAGTCACATCTTTTCCGTTTTTATAATAAAATTGGCGTATCATACCCTTTCCTACAATCATGATATCATGACTAACTTGCCCTTCGGAAAGAAGAATTTCTCCCTTTTCAAAATCTTTTCTCACCAGAATCTCTTCAATGAGCTTTCGACCTTCAGGATTCATGGTCGGATATCGGGAATTCACCGCTGCATTTACAGTTTCTTTTAATAAAGTATCCATTTGCAACTTCTGTTCTAGGTTTAGCAGGCACAAAGATAGCGAAAGGTGAGAGCAGAGACAAATGAAAAACAGAGTTTTTCTATTTGATTATACCGAAGCGTGTCTTACCATATTAAAAAAGGATGAAAAATCGAAAGCATAAAAACGAGCCTACCGGAGTATTTTTGCAAAGGCTCTTCTGATCTTTGTATTTTCCGCTTTTACAATCTTCAATCTGCTACACTTTTTTATCAGACTTATATTTTTGAGAGTTAACAGATTAGCGATTGAAGCAAAAATTCCACGAAAAAAATATGCTCAAAAGGTTTGCACAGTCCAAAACTTTCTCTACCTTTGCAGCGCATTTCGAAAGAATGCTGGTCACTAAGGAAGTTTGGGTGAGTGGCTGAAACCAGCAGTTTGCTAAACTGCCGTACGGGTTACCGTACCGGGGGTTCGAATCCCCCAGCTTCCGCAACATTTTAAATAGTTGGTGGATTCGTCTAGCGGCTAGGACACATGCCTCTCACGCATGGAACACGAGTTCGATTCTCGTATCCACTACAAATTGCACTCTTAGCTCAGTTGGTAGAGCAACTGACTCTTAATCAGTGGGTCCAGGGTTCGAATCCCTGAGGGTGTACTACAAGTCCTGAAGATTGAAAAATCTCCAGGACTTATTTATTACCCCCCTCTTTTCTTAAAAATAGCCTACCCGAAAAGGCTTCAGAAACTCTATTTGCACCCTAATTTAATTGAGGAAAAATTTCTCTATTTTGCAAGAAATGACTTACTTTGTACCAAGTTTCATGGATTTTTAGAATCTGAGTTCTTCGGTCAACTTGGAACTCCTGTATTCGGAAACCGGGAACAGAGAATTCAAACCCGTATTCTATTTACGATTAAAAAGAATAAAGTTATGAAGATTTCACACATTGAGCATTTGGGCATTGCTGTAAAAAGCATCGAAGAAGCCCTGCCGTATTACGAAAATGTTTTAGGTCTGAAGTGCTACAACATTGAAACTGTTGAAGATCAGAAAGTAAGAACCGCCTTCTTAAAAGTTGGCGACGTAAAGATTGAACTATTGGAACCGACTTCTCCGGAAAGCACTATCGCCAAATTTATCGAAAAGAATAACGGAAACGGCGGTATGCACCATTTGGCTTTCGCTATCGAAGACGGCGTAGCCAACGCATTGGCTTCAGCCGAAGCAGCTGGAATCCGTTTGATAGACAAAGCCCCCCGCAAAGGTGCCGAGGGACTAAACATTGCATTCTTACACCCGAAATCAACTTTAGGTGTACTGACTGAACTTTGCGAGAAACCCGAATAAAGAAGTAATGAGCTACCAGCTACAAGCGACAGACCGTTTTTATACTGAGTGGATGCTTGTAGCCGGTAGTTTGTAACTAAACCAAATCATACATTACTAAAATTCTAATAACGATGAGCAATCAATTAGAGAAAATCAAAGAGCTTATCGACCGTCGCGCTGTAGCGCGTCAGGGCGGTGGCGAAAAGGCTATTGCCAAGCAACACGAAAAAGGTAAATATACAGCCCGTGAGCGTATAGCCATGCTGCTGGACGAAGGCAGTTTCGAAGAGATGGACATGTTCGTTGAACATCGCTGCACCAACTTCGGCATGGAGAAAAAACACTACCCGGGCGATGGTGTCGTAACCGGATGTGGTACGATCGATGGCCGTCTGGTCTACATTTTTGCACAAGACTTCACCGTTTCAGCTGGTTCATTGTCTGAAACCATGTCACTGAAGATATGCCATATCATGGACAAAGCTATGCGTATGGGCGCTCCAGTCATCGGTTTGAACGATTCGGGTGGTGCACGTATTCAGGAAGGTATCAACGCTTTGGCAGGATATGCTGAAATTTTCCAGCGCAACATCCTGGCATCAGGTGTCATTCCTCAGATTTCTGGTATCTTCGGTCCCTGCGCCGGTGGTGCAGTATACTCCCCTGCCCTGACCGACTTTACACTGATGATGGAAGGTACATCTTATATGTTCCTTACGGGACCGAAAGTTGTAAAAACCGTAACCGGTGAAGACGTAAGCCAAGAAAATCTGGGTGGCGCAAGCGTACATTCCACGAAGTCTGGTGTAACTCATTTTACTGCCGCTACGGAAGAAGAAGCCCTGGCCCTGATACGCAAGCTGTTGAGCTACATTCCGCAGAACAACTTGGAGGAACCGCCTTACATTGACTGCACCGACCCCATCGACCGTCTGGAGGACTCGCTGAACGAGATAATCCCCGACAGCCCCAACAAGCCTTACGATATGTATGAGGTCATCGGCGCCATCGTGGACAACGGCGAGTTCCTGGAAATCCAAAAGGACTATGCCAAGAACATCATTATCGGCTTCGCCCGCTTCAACGGCCAGTCGGTGGGCATCGTAGCCAATCAGCCGAAGTACCTGGCCGGTGTACTGGACAGCAACGCTTCACGCAAAGGCGCACGCTTCGTCCGCTTCTGCGACGCCTTCAACATTCCTATCGTTTCACTGGTTGACGTACCGGGCTTCCTGCCGGGCACAGGCCAGGAATACAACGGTGTCATCCTGCACGGAGCCAAGTTGCTTTACGC
The DNA here is from genome assembly GCF_019239235.1 of Caecibacteroides pullorum. Lineage (GTDB taxonomy): Bacteria > Bacteroidota > Bacteroidia > Bacteroidales > Bacteroidaceae > Bacteroides > Bacteroides pullorum. The sequence goes on from NZ_JAAZTS010000030.1 coordinate 27,094, forward strand.
CTACGGCGAAGCCACCGTGCCCAAGGTAACCGTCACCCTGCGCAAATCCTACGGCGGTTCGCACATCGTAATGAGCTGCAAGCAGCTGCGCGGCGACATGAACTACGCTTGGCCTACGGCTGAAATTGCCGTGATGGGCGGTGCGGGCGCCGTAGAGGTACTATACGCCAAGGAAGCCAAAGAGCATGAAAATCCGGCCGAATTCCTGGCAGAGAAGGAAGCCGAATACACCAAGCTGTTCGCCAACCCGTACAATGCGGCCAAGTATGGCTACATCGATGATGTCATCGAACCGCGCAACACGCGCTTCCGCATCATCCGTGCCCTGCAGCAACTGCAGACCAAGAAGCTGACGAACCCGGCCAAGAAGCACGGCAACATTCCTCTCTAATTCCTAACTTATAAAGAACATTACAATGAGAAAAGTGAACATAGGAATATTCTTTTCATTGCTGCTGACGTTGGGGATTTGCTCCTCATGCGGAGTCGAAGGGGAAAGCAAGTTGATACTGAACGAAGTGCTGGTAGACAACGAGACCAATTTCCAGGACGACTACGGCGTACAAAGCGCGTGGATAGAAATATTCAACCAGTCATACGGCTCGGCCGACTTGGCAGGATGCTACCTGAAGCACTCCAGCCAGCCCGGCGACACGGCCGTGTATTTCATTCCCAAAGGCGACGTGCTGACCAAAATCGCACCGCGCCAGCACGCCTTGTTCTGGGCGGACAACAAACCCAACCGCGGTACCTTCCACACCAATTTCCTGTTGGATAAAGAAAGTTCTAACTGGATAGGCCTGTATGATTCCGGGAAGAAACTGCTGGACGAGATCACCGTCCCTGCCGGTTTGCTGAAAGCCGACCAATCGTATGCCCGTGTGGACGATGCTTCCGCCAATTGGGAAGTGAAAGACGAATCACCCGAAAAATACGTTACGCCCAGCACCAACAACAAGACGCTGGACAAGAACGTGAAGATGGAGAAATTCGAGCAACACGACAGCATAGGCATCGGTATGGCTATCACAGCCATGCTGGTGGTATTCGTGGGCCTCATCCTGCTCTACGTTTCCTTCCGCTTTATCGGCAAGGCCTCGGTAGCCATGAGCCGGAAGAGAGCCATGGCCGCCAAAGGCATTACGGACAAGGCAGAAGCCAAGGAAAAAGAACTCGGCCAGGCTCCGGGCGAAGTATTCGCCGCCATCTCCATGGCCCTGCACGAGATGCAGAGCGACGTACACGACGTGGAGGAGACCGTACTGACCATCACCCGCGTGAAACGCAGCTACTCGCCGTGGAGCTCGAAGATATATACCCTGCGCGAGACACCGCATAAAAAGTAACATCACCCTTAACAAACTGAACAATGAAAGAATATAAATACAAAATCAATGGCAACCCCTACAAAGTAGTCATTGGAGACATTGAAGGCAACATTGCCCACGTTGAAGTGAACGGCACCCACTACCAGGTAGAAATGGAGAAGGCGCCTCAACCCAAAGCTACCGTCATCAAGCCCGTCGTAAGACAAGCCGCCACCACACCGGCCGCACCGACCACGCAAGTGGTGAAACCCGCCGCCGCCTCTGCCGGCAAGTCGGGCGTGAAGTCACCGCTGCCCGGTGTCATCCTTGAAATCAAGGTGAACGTCGGTGATACGGTGAAGAAAGGCCAGACTATCATCATCCTGGAAGCCATGAAGATGGAAAACAACATCAACTCCGACCGTGACGGAAAGGTGACCGCCATCAATGTAAACAAAGGGGACTCTGTTCTCGAAGGTACTGACCTCGTAATCATCGAATAATATGGGAGAATTTATAGATTTTATTGGAAACAACCTTGCCGACTTCTGGACCTATACTGGTTTTGCGAACGCCACAGCGGGACACCTCATCATGATTTTGGTGGGTCTGTTCTTCATCTACCTGGCCGTCGCCAAGGAGTTCGAACCGATGCTGCTTATCCCCATCGGCTTCGGTATCCTGGTCGGCAACATACCTTTCAACATGGAGGCCGGACTGCAGGTCGGCATCTATGAACAAGGCTCTGTACTCAACATTTTGTATCAAGGCGTGACATCCGGCTGGTATCCGCCGCTCATTTTCCTGGGCATCGGTGCCATGACGGACTTCTCGGCGCTGATTTCCAATCCGAAGCTGATGCTGATCGGCGCAGCTGCCCAGTTTGGTATCTTCGGAGCTTACATGATTGCGTTGGCCATCGGGTTCGACCCCATGCAAGCCGGTGCCATCGGTATCATCGGTGGTGCAGACGGTCCTACGGCTATCTTCCTGTCGTCTAAGCTGGCTCCTAACCTGATGGGTGCCATCGCCGTATCAGCCTACTCTTACATGGCACTGGTGCCGGTTATCCAGCCCCCCGTCATGCGTCTGCTGACCACAAAGCACGAACGTCTGATCCGCATGAAACCGCCTCGTGTAGTTTCTCACACGGAGAAAGTGATGTTCCCCATCATCGGTTTGTTATTGACATGCTTCCTGGTACCATCCGGTCTGCCTTTGCTGGGTATGCTGTTCTTCGGAAATCTGTTGAAAGAAAGTGGTGTGACCCGCCGTCTGGCCAATACAGCCAGCGGCCCGCTGATTGATACCATCACCATTTTGTTGGGTCTGACAGTAGGTGCCTCTACACAAGCGTCTGAATTCCTGACAACCGACTCTTTGTGGATTTTCGGACTCGGTGCGGCATCATTCTTTATAGCCACCGCTTCAGGCGTACTCTTCGTGAAGTTCTTCAACCTCTTCCTGAAGAAAGGCAACAAAATCAACCCGCTTATCGGTAACGCCGGTGTATCAGCCGTACCCGACTCAGCCCGTATCTCACAGATTGTCGGCCTGGAATATGACCCGACCAACTATCTGCTGATGCACGCCATGGGTCCCAACGTTGCAGGCGTCATCGGTTCGGCTGTAGCCGCCGGTATCTTGCTGGGCTTCCTGATGTAAGCCTGTAATATATAAAGAACAAAACATATGAAAAGAGGGTCATTCAAAAATGTACCCTCTTTTCTTTTTCATCATAATATAAATTTGCTATAACTAGCAAAGACTTCCACAAACACTCTATAGCCTCACAGCTCCATAAAAAACATCTTATCCCTCCTAAATTATAAGATGTTCAAAGGGCAAAAAAAGAATCATATCTCACCTTCAAACATCAAACAGATAGACTCTAATCTATCTACAATGCCTCACCAATATCCAGAATCAAATCTAGATGAGAATTCTTTAATATAAAGAATTCATATATACAACTTACTCACACCAATAAGCGAACGTGCATATCTTACGACATAAAAAGAAGGTGTGTCAAAAAGCACACCTTCTTTGTTTAGCACAAAGCCCCGACTTTCACAAGCTGGGGCTTTGTTATTACCTAAAGATTTTGTATCTTTAAGCCTAAA
>NZ_JAAZTS010000031.1 GCF_019239235.1 Caecibacteroides pullorum
GACTGCAAAGTTGCAAAATCAAGTCCGTTTCATCTCAAGAAACCACGTAATTGACTATATTTCAATAATTTCAAAGAACTATTTATCAACTTTTACGGGACAGTAGTGACGTTGGTATTAAAGTACAAAAAGAAACAAGCCGGAAGCGTTTCCTACTACTCCCGGCCTGTCTCTTAAAAAATATTCATTCTACGAACAGCAAGTCTCATTTCACTTCTTCACCTTTATCAGTAAAGAGGACTGACGTTTCTGTTCCGTCTTCTGCTACCAATGTCAGTTTATAGATCTGTGTCTCAGATTCTTCTTCCTGACGTACAGCCGCTTCCTTCAGCGTTTGCTCAGGATAAGCTTTGGTTACAGCATCAACCACAGCCTGAGGAACTTCTTCCAATTTAACGGGAACAAAATCATCCATTACTTGAACGGTCATCATATCGTTCGTATCGACAGTCGTTGCAAAAGCTGCGGTTCCTAAACTCAATGTCATAGCTGCTACAAAAAACAATTTTTTCATAATCGTAAAGTTTAATAGTTAAAACACTTATTGAATAGAATAGTTGATCAAGCTATCTGCCTAACTAAGGACAAATGTAATGCCACAATTCCGTTCTAGAAGCAACCACCTATAAAACAAGCAATTAAAAGAATAAATTCTACACAGAAACAGACTAATTTGGGGAATAATACCACATAAGTTGAGGAAAAGCAACTGTAAAAGTCACGTAAAATCTACAGCAGTATATATAATATTAAACTTGTGAAAGGTTATGCAACCTTCATCCTTGCCAATATACGGGGAAAGAAGAAAGCAAAAATCGTAGTACAGCAGATAGCAGCCACGGCATCGGAGATTCCTTCAGCAGCAAAAATACCCATCACACCCATCCATCGGGGCAACAACAAGGCCAATGGCACCAACAAAATAACCTTGCGAAGCAAGGCAATGAAGATAGACACCTTGGCCTGCCCCAAAGCGACAAACATGTTCTGACAAGCACGTTGCAGCCCGAAAATAGTCATACCAGCCAGAAATACAGGCATCGCGCGAGTCACGGTTTCCGTCAAATGTGCATCACTAGTAAAGATAGCAGACACCAACGAAGGGAAAAGTATCATCAACAATACCAGTAGAAAATTGAAGAGAAACATCACAGTCACCACTATCTTGAAGCATTCCTTCACTCGCTCACGGTTACCGTGCCCAAAATTATAGCTGACTACAGGAACAAAACCTTGGGCAAAACCTGTTAGCGGCACGCTGACACAAAGCATAGCCGCCTGCATCACTGCCAGTGCACTGACGTAGATATCACCATAGCGTTCCAAACTACCGTTCAGCACGAAACCCACCAAACTCTCAGTGCTGGCCATAATGAAGGGCGAAAGGCCCAAAGCCAACGTAGCCCCCACGATACGACGATCCAGCTGCAAATACCTACGTTCGAGCTGTAACGAAGCACGCTTGGAGGTAAGGAATGCCAGTACCCACACGGCACTGCACGCCTGAGACAGGATAGTGGCCAAAGCGGCTCCCTTCACTCCCATATCAAATGTAAAAATAAAAAGAGGATCGAGCACAATATTAAGCACAGCTCCGATAATGACCGAGCACATGGCCACACCTGGCCGTCCCTGACAATTTATAAATGTATTAAGCCCCACGGCCACCTCGACAAAAAGAGTACCCAACAAGTAAACGGAAAGATAGTCTACCGCATAGGACAACGTGTGGGTTGATGCACCGATAGAGGTCAGAATGGGCTTCATGAAAAGATAGGAAACGGTCGAAGTAACCACAGCAAAAAGAACCAACAGTACAAAGCCATTACCCAATATCTTCCCTGCCCGTTCACGATGCCCTTGCCCTAAAGCAATGGCTGCCAACGGAGCACCACCTCCAGCTACAATGGCCGAAAAGGCTGAAATAAGGATGATAACCGAACTCGTCACCCCCACCCCTGCCAACGCATCGGTACCTATACCAGGGATATGGCCGATGTAGACACGATCTACCAACGTATAAAGCAGATTGACCAATTGGGCAGCTACCGCTGGCAGTGCCATGCGAAAGACCAACGGCAGCATACGGTCGGTACCCAAACGTTCTTCGTATTGCGTGTTTGGCATCACTCTACAGACTTCAGTTCACGATAGAGTCGTTGTACGGGCAAGCCCATGATATTGAAATAGCTACCTGAGATGTACTCCACTCCTACGAAGCCTATCCACTCCTGTACGCCATAGGCTCCTGCTTTGTCCATCGGACGGTAGTGGTCTACATACCAACTGATTTCTTCTTCCGTCAGCTGTGCAAAGCGTACCTCAGTCTGTGCCGAAAAGCTACGCTGCCACTCTGTCGTCGTTATACAAACTCCTGTAAATACTTCATGCGTGCGCCCTGACAGGTTACGAAGCATCAGCAAGGCATCCTCACGATCGCGAGGCTTACCCAGCACACGACCGTCCAACCAAACGATGGTATCGGCCGTTATCATCAGCTCGTCGGCCTGCATCAGGTCGCGATAGGCAGCTGCTTTCTCGCGAGCTATGTACAGAGGGATATCACCACCTTGCAACGTTTCAGGATATGATTCATCAACATCAGGCAAAGTGCGCACTTCGTAGTCGATGCCCAAACCAGAAAGCAGTTCCTTGCGCCGAGGCGAATTGCTCGCCAAAATCACTTTGTATTTCTTCAGATTGTCCAGCATAAAAACAATATACAGTGAATAATAAATACCAATAACTACCAACCGAAAGCCCTCTCGTCGGCCATCCAAAGGCCTTGTACCTTGAGGACTTGCTCCACCACGTCGCGCCCTACGCCATAACCGCCGTCGGCATACGAAATGTAACGAGCCACCGCCTTTACCTCTGGGGCTGCATCGCGCGGACAACAGGGAAGGCCACAGGTACGCATCACCTCAAGGTCGGGGATGTCGTCGCCTACGTAAAGTATCTCTTCGTCGCACAAACCATAACGATCGCGAAAGTCACGATAGTCATGTATCTTGACCGACGAGCCCAAGTAAATATTTTCTTCCTTCAAGCCCAAAGAAAGAAAACGACGGCGTACAGCCTCGGTCCGTCCACCTGTAATGATACCAAGCAGTACTCCCATCTTGGCTGCCAGGTGAAGCGAATAGCCATCCTTGATGTTGACAGTGCGCATAGGCTCGCCTTCGGAGCTCATGGGAATGACGTTTGCACTGAGCACGCCGTCCACATCGAAGAGCAAAGCACGTATCTTCTTTAAATCATAATTGATAGTACTCACGATAGGATCATTCGTTTAATTGGGTTTCACTAAAGGTTCAAAAACAGAAAGCATTGTTTTCTAGAGCAGAAAGCGATGAGTTCTTTGCAAGAAAACAGTGCTTTCCTGCAAAAAGCCTATACCAGCCGATGGATATCGTCGCTAAGCAGGCGATAGAGCTGCTGCATCTCGGGTTCGTCGGCCAACATGTCGAGGTGCTTACCGATGACACCCATGTCATAACGAACAGCAGGCCCCGTCTGAGCCAATCGGGGGGAAAGCTCGTGCACCTTGCGTGCCGTCTCGTCGATGAGGGGCAGCATGGCGTCGAAAGGCAAGCCGTGCTTCTGCAGCAGATGTTCGGCCAATGCATACATGTGGTTGGTGAAGTTGCAGGTGAAAACAGCTGCCAAATGAAGATTGCGCCGTTGTTCAGAATTGGCTTCCAGCACCTTGCGCGACAAGGCCGAGGCTATCTGCTTGAGGAAATGCACTTCTTCGTCCGAACTTCCTTCCACAAAGACAGGAATTTCGTGGAAGTCCACCAAGCGACTCTTACTGAAAGTCTGCAAGGGATAGAACACGCCATAGCGCTCCACATGCCCCTTCCAGATGTCCATCGGGATGCTTCCTGCCGTATGTACCCAAAGTCCCTTCCCCTTACCTGCTACAATCTGCGGCAGTAGCTCAACCAAGGCGTCATCCTTGAGCGACACGATGTAGAGTTGCGCATCGGGCACTACATTTTCCAAACTCGTGGTATAGTCGGCCTCTACGGCCTGAGCCAGTGTACGGGCCGAATCCTCCGTACGGCTGTATATCTGTACCACCCGAAAGCCTTTGCGGTAGAAGGCATGGGCCAGGTTGGTGGCCAGGTTGCCCGCACCTATGAACACGATGGATGTATCTTCTATACTTCTTTTTATCATGGATTTCGTTTCGTTATCTCGTAGCTATAAAATAGAGGATGATACCTATCACCAGCAGGGCCAGCGGCAGCAGGTAGGCTGACATGGTTCCCAGCAAAGCAGTAATCAGCCCAAAGTTCAGCACCAGCCAAAGGCCAGCCAGCACCAGACCGACCGACTTGTCGTGCTTGACCAGCAGGAAAATGATGGCCGTATAGAGCAGAAAGTTGTCCTTCTGCATGACCCACGGTAACCCCAGTGCCGCAAAATGCACCAGTTTGTCTAGCAGGTAGAGCACGCCAAAGACCATCAGCGTAATGCCAGTAGCCTTGTAGGTATCCTTGTTGTTATTCGCTTTCGCCGCACTCACTGTCGTTTCCTCCGTATCTGTTCAGATGAATTTTTTCCCATTGCAGGTGTTCCTCGTTGAAGGGCTTGCGTTCCATTCCCTTGTGTCCGATGGCGATGATGCTGAGCACCTGAAGCTGCAAGGGGATATCAAGCACATCGTGCACATATTCGTTCGACGTCACACCTGGTGCAGCAAAACGTTCGCGCACCTGAACCCAGCAGCTACCCAGCCCCAAGTCTTCGGCCTGCAGTTGTAGGTAGATGGAAGCGATAGAGGCATCTTCGATCCACACGTCGCTGCCCATCGGGTCGGCCATGACCACCACCGCCAGCGCCGCATCGGCTATAAACTGCGAAGCCTGTTCCTTGCAACGAGACAACTTCTGAAGCGTCTCCTTATCGTCTACCACGACAAACTGCCAGGCATTGCTGCGCTTGGATGTCGGCGCCATCAGAGCCGCCTTCATCAGCGTTACCACTTCTTCCTGCGTCAATTCTTCGTCCGTAAACTTGCGCATGCTGCGACGGTTCTTTATTAATTCGCTGAAACTTTCCATAACTGAATCATCTATTTGTAGCGAAGAGAACAATCTCTTCCTGATTAAACTTGATAAACGTTGCAAAGATACGAGAATATTTTCTAAATTTGCCGTCGATGCCTTTGAAACTGACGACATATCACATAGGAAGCGACATTCCTCCCCTGCCGGGAAATGATACCTTCCATTCGACGACCCTGTTCCGCATCTACGAGGCGACACCAGGTTACAGTCCCCTGCTCATCGTGGCCAGTCTCGAGGGGCAGCCCGTTGCCAAGCTGCTGGCCGTTGTCCGTCGCAGTGTACGCCTGTTTCCGCCTAGTATCATCCATCGTTGTGAAGTCTTCGGCAACGGCGAATACCTGATCGAAGGCATCGATCGCGAAGCTGTTTTCAGGGACATGCTCCAGCGGCTTACTGAAGAAGCTCTCCGAAGCTGTTTTCTCATCGAATTCCGTAACTTGCCCGATGCCCGTTTCGGCTACCGTTCGTTCCGCTCATACAGTTACTTTCCCATCAACTGGCTACGCGTGCGCAATTCCCTGCACGATACACCTCGCACAGAAGTACGTTTCAGCCCGTCACGCATCCGCCAGATAAAAAAAGGCCTGAAGAACGGTGCCGAAGTACGTGTAGCACGCACCATCGACGAAATCAAAGAATTTGCCCATATGCTGCACCACGTCTATTCATGGAAAATACGCCGTCATTTCCCCAGTCGGGAGTTCTTCCGACAACTGGCCCTACAGGCTACCGACCCTCAGCGGCAAAGCCGCATCTTTATCGTCACTTACAAAAATAAGATTATCGGTGGTAGTGCCTGTATCTACTCGGGCGACAATGCTTACCTTTGGTTTTCGGGCGGCATGCGCAAAACCTACGCCTTGCAATACCCTGGCGTATTGGCTGTATGGAAAGCCTTAGACGATGCCCGCCAACAGGGATACCGCCATTTGGAGTTTCTGGACGTAGGACTTCCCTTCCGCCACCATGGCTACCGCGAGTTTGTTCTTCGATTTGGCGGAAAACAAATCAGCACCCGACGCTGGTTCCGCTTCCGCTGGAAGTGGCTTAACCGGGTGCTGACATGGATTTATAAATAACTGTCTATTTCAGCTTAAATACCACAGAAGAATAGGCCCCCAACTTCACACGCGTCTGCCCTTCTTCAATAGTCTGTTCCGCACTCCCTGATACAGCTACAGCCTTTTCTACATCATCAGTTAAAGGAAACTGAATATCTGCTCCTCCAAAATTATGAAGCACAAGCATTTTTTCTTTATCCTTTGTCATATACCAGGCAGCTAACGACTTATAGGTTTCATTCGTCTCATTATAAACAGGATGTCTGCTCATGGTTCCTTCAGCCAAAGAGGGATAGGTGTTACGAAGTCGTGCAAAAGTGAAATACGTATTCAACAATGAGCCTTCATCCTTCTGTTGCTCAACTACAGATTTTACCGACGAAGCCACTCCTGCATCCACTTTGTCAGTATAGGAAGTCGTATAGTTATCGCCCCACAGCATCGAACCACGCACATACTCATCTCCTTTCTCTTTGGTTCCATACAATCCAAGTTCTTCTCCATAATAAATATAAGGAGAGCCGGCCGTTGTCAACAATACCGCCGCTGCCAACCTACATTTATCACCCGATTTGCCCAACTTAGAGGCTGTACGATCTTCATCGTGGTTAGACAGTTTTGTCGCCTCAATATAATCACTACGGTAAGAGGCATATTCCTGCTGATAGCTCATGATATCCTTGGCAAAGTAACAGCCAGTAACATTGTTGAGAGCCCATTCCAACCGATACCAAAAGGAGAACTCAAACAAAGCAGGGAGTCCTGCATAATAAGGAGCCACCTCGTTATGCTCTGAAAGCACCTCGCCTACCATATAGAAGTCATCCGTCTTACCCGTCTGCTTGTAATAAGCATTCATATCGTCATAGAATGTTTTCAGAAAACGAGGATTTTCATCTGACTTAGCATTATGATAAATATGCTTCACAGCATCCAAACGCAATCCATCCACACCTTTATCAACCCAGCCCCTAGCCGCACTAACCATAGCAAGATAGGTTGGATTGGCAGATACCTCATCTACTTTTCCATAATTCAAATCAGCAAACCAGTCGGTATAGAAATGGGAGTGATAATACCACAAGTTCATCGACTCAAACAGGATATCAGCAGCAGTTTTGTTATCCAATGCAAAGGGTTCTCCCAACTTTATTTTAGCAGACTTGGATGAAGCGCCATATTTCGTACCTCCATCCCATGTTGTATTGCTGGTACGGATCAAAAAGCCCCATGCCGAAGCAAAGTCCACCGTTAAATCATAAATACCATTTCCACGATCATAGAACTTCTTGCAGACCTCATTGCCATAATACAGATACTTAGCCCCAGCGGTACTTGTATTGGGATTATCAGCATCAGGTTTTTCGGCTTTCGTCACCGTCACTGTAGGATGGGCTTCATCCGACCAATCAAGTACGAACTTATAGCATCCCGTCATTTCATCATCGGCAGAAGTTGTCGAAAACCATTCACCTGCATTATATCCGGCCGCCCCTTCTGTAGCAATCATCGGAATCTTTCCTGCTGCAATGTCGGCAGCCGGATCCTGTGAGAAAACATAATAGTCGCGATATTCACTATCAGGCGAGGACTTAGCACTAACAAACCAAGGATGGTCCTTACCAGTATGGTTCATCACATAATCCAGATAAACCTTGATGTTCCGCTGATGTGCTTCTGTCACCAAGCGTTCAAAATCGGCCATCGTTCCATATTGAGGATTGACCGTCGTATAGTCAGTCACATCATATCCATGATACGACATAGCTGGATGGATAGGTGAAAGCCAAATGGCTCCTACTCCCATCTGCTGTAAATAGTCTAGTTTGGCTGTAATACCATTAAAATCACCACATCCGTCTCCATCGCTATCGGCAAAGGAATATACTAGAAGTTGATACGAAATATCAGCTCGCTTCTGATTGTCCCAAGCATCAGGAGTAGCAGTTAAGGTTGTCCACTCTTCTGTTGGCTCAGGATCCGGTTCAGGAGTTGGCTCTGGAATTGGAATATTGCTGTCCGAACAGGTACAAAGAAAAGACAGCAACATAGTAGCAACTGCTCCCAGCAAATAATATCGTATTTTCAGCATCATAAAAGTTCTAATAAGTTATTCAATAGTTCAAAAATCACTCTAATGAAACGATAAAGAGGGTATATCATACAAGACTCACTTCTGATACACCCTCTTTCGCTTAAATAATTACTGATTATTCTTCTGTCAATGTAACATACGGAGCACCTTGAGTTTCCAAATACAATTTAACAGTAAAAGTTCCATCTTTTTCAACAGGAATATTATCTTGACTGTTAAATGTCAGATTAGAGAGACTCGACCCGCCGATATTTACAACGTCCCAAGTACCAACGGTGCGAAATTTGATAGATTTACCTGCTACAAGCTGTACATTAGTAGCTTTCCAGCATTTTTCCACCTCATCATAGGTCAACGGCGTATCACTGTCCCAACCACCAGGTTGTCCGTCACCAATAATACCTAATTGAGCAAACGGAGTCAATGTATAAGTCATGTATACAAGATTGACTTCAATCATATAATGCCCATCTGCCGGCACTGAAATGTTACCCGACATACCATCATTAACTAAAATGCCCTCATCATTGTTGGAGTTCAATCCCCAATTACCGGAACCATCCCAGTTATCAACATTAGAACGGAACTTGAAACCAGACACCAAGTACATAGCACCATAATATTTTCCATTGAAGTTAGGACCTTGCAAAGCATATCCAGTTCCCCATCCATTATTATTACCCACTTCATAGATATACTCTGCAAAGTTAAGTTTCTCAATGCTGTAAGAATATTCCATCATGTTGATAGTGACTTTTATAAACTTAGCATCGCCATCTACCATAACCTTCCAAGAGCCATCATCTGTCAGTTCCGAACGGCGTTTCAGCTTACCTTCCATTCCATTTGCGCCATTTCCTTCTGCACAACCAAAAGCATAGTCCCAATCTGCCTTCTCAAGCGTAATATCATCCGTAATGGCAAACCATATTTCACCATCCTCAACCGGGAAAGTACAAGTGAATACCGGATCATCGTATACATTCTTACCACTGTGACTGAAAGAAAGTGAAGTGTCAGTTATCTCCCAGGAGCTCGGTGCACCGATAAGATAATAATGTTCCGAAATCTGCGGTGCATCCAGCGTAATCTTCAAGCTGAAAGGATCTGCCTCTTTTTTGGCAACAATTTTTCCATCTTCCGTTGTAATCATTACATCCGCAGCAACCTTTACATTCAGTGTACGTTCTACGGGAGCCTTTCCGTATATAGTGGCCACTGCATCCTGCAATTCAGCAGACACTACCGTACCGTCAGCTGCAGCCGTCAAGACAACCGTTTCAACTATGTCTTCTGCTGATAAGGTCAATGCAAATGAATTCGTCTGACCACTTTCCAAATTGGTGGAGAACAGCTGAATGCTTTCTGCTGTTTCCGTTGCAAAATCAATGGTTTCAACAGCAGGTTGTACAGTAAGCGTGAACTTCTCTACTGCCTCATGCTCAGAATTACTCTGCGGGCTAGACCAGTCTGTGTAGTCATCATTGCAGGAAGCAAGTCCTGCAATAATGGCAAAGCCGTATATTAGTTTCTTATTCATATAAATATGCTTTTAAAGTCAATAATTAGATTTGTTTGGCAATGATGCTGAACTCACCGGTGATATCGTTAAACATAATAATCCACGTGCCTGCGGGAACACCGATATTTTTACCACCATTTGTAGCCTTTCCACAAGTGTTAACTTCACCATCTTCAGCGCCATAACCCCAGTTCGTATCCCAAGAAGCAGGAATCTTGAACTTGATTTGCTCTACGGCATCCTCGGCTACAGTCAGTTCGTAACACCATACGTGGTTCTCACCTTCCTTATTGACGGAAGTCATATTATCATCTACCCATTCGTTGAAGCTACCTGTGATACAGATTTGGTCGTACACTGTCGGCGTGATATCCTGCGGAGCGATGACACACGTATTGTCGGCTGTATTCACCGTAACGAGGTAATAACCTGCAGGATTACAAGAGATGTTACCTGCATCACCACCACCATTGCGGAAGACAGCTGTGTTGGCACTTCCACCGCTCATGAAGCCATAATCCCAGTTGCCCAGATCAGAGGGATTCATTTTCCAGCCACCTGTGGTGAAGTAGTTGAGGTAAACAATTTCTCCTGCACCGGTAGCCTTGTCATACGAGTAACCGCTCTGGATGAACAAGGGGAAGGTACTTACGCCAATCATATCATTGCTGGTACTCCAGCCACCATCACCGAAGATGTCACCGATGAGATAGAACATGATGGGGTCGGCATCACGCAATTCCACGTAATAGGGATTTACATTGATTGTCACAACATTAGATGCCACAGCATTCAAACGGTTCGTACCTTCTTGAACGAAAGCGTTGACACGGACTGAAACAGCCTGCTGGGCGGGAACGGCATCCTCACTCCACTGTGCCAACTGTACCAAAGCCTTGTTGAAATCTACAGCAGCTACGTCTGTGACGCACGTGGTAGAAGTCTTGTCTATGGCAATGTAATCGGCTACCGTTGCGCCGCTTTCGTCGGCGAGTGCCTCTGCATAAGGCACTGTAAAGGAATTCGTGAGCGACAGTTGCACTTCATAAACAGCATTAATGGGTGCATTGTCGGCTGTGTATTGAGGCTGCGACCACGACAGTTGTAAAGCTTCCGTAGTAGACAGATCAACCGTTTCGTTGACGTAAGCAGGTGTGTTCAGCTTAAATTCCTTGGGTTGAATCAAGGTAGGGTTGGAATCGTTATCGTCCGAACATCCTGTGAATGCGCCGACGGCACTGATAAGCAGTACGCCGAGCAATAATTTATTCTTCATATTACAATTCTTTTTTTGTTCTGTGTATTAGTTTTCAGTCTCACTGTAACCGTCAATCTGAACCAAGCTTCTGTTAGCTAAGATTTCAGATGTCGGGATAGGATAAACGTTGCGAGTCTTATCGAAAGTTACACCATTGATGTTACCACCCTTATAAGACCAGTTGTAAGTAGCTTGCGTACCACCAAATTGATTGAAACGGATAAGGTCGGTACGGCGCAAACCTTCAAAGTAGAACTCACGGGCACGCTCATCGAGTACATCATTGAGTGTATAACTCGTGCTGACTGTTGCATGGGCACGCTTACGCAGAGCATCAATATACCCCTTGGCTTTACTCGAACCCTCACCATTAATGTGCATCTCAGCTTCGGCTGCATTCAGATAAGCTTCAGCTACACGGAAGAGGAAGAAGTCTGTGTCAACATCATACGTATCGTGCGGAGTAGCACCTGTAGAGTAGTTATTGTTCCATTTCGTGGTCACGATGCCTTGGTAGAAACTGGAATTGTCACCCAAATCGAGTGTGCGTTCGTCAGCACCATCACCTTTACCCCAGAAGAGAGCACGGTCATCGATGTTCAAAGCACGGATATCTGCAGTAGACTTACCTACAAACGATTCAGGATTGCTTGTAAACTTGGCAATCAGTTCGGGACGACAACGCATACCCGACCAGGTGTTACCCGTAGTACCTGCAGTAAGGTTAGTCACTGTTTGCATCTTGTCGTTCCACATGGCGGCAATAAAGAACAACGAGCCACCATAACCTTTTGTTACCTTACCGTCTTGTAACAGCGGGAGGATAGCCTCGCAACTGGCACCATTAGAACCATTATCGCCCATGAAGAGCAAGTCGTAGGGACGGTAACCATTGGAAGTAGCTTGAGCTGAAATTTTCGAATCATCAAACAAGGAGTAGTCAGAATTGATAACCATTTCGGCATACTCCAGAGCCTTATCCCAATAAGGATTGTTCTGACCGTCGTTATTGAGGTAAGTACCGGCATTGAGATATAAACGGCTGAGCAACAACCATGCAGACGCTTTGTCCATACGGCCATAATCAGGGTCGGTATCAGCCTTGGCACGAGCTATAATCAAATCGGGCTCTGCCATCTCAATCTGTCCCTTTACCCAGTTGAAGAGAAATTCACGACCCAATTGCAGCAGTTCGGCACGACTGTAAGTCTGGCTTGCATCATACTTTTCGTTATAGCAATGTGCCTGCTGGGGAATATCGGCTGAAATAGACTCAACGAAAGTAGGATCGCCAAAGAAGTCAAGCATCAGGAAGTAATTGTAAGCGCGAATAAGACGCACCTCTGCCATTTTCTCCTTGTCACTTTGGGCAGCTTCAAGAGTGAGAAAATGATTACAATAGGTGATGTTAGACATCAGACGATAATAAAGAAAACGCAATGTGGCTGTACCCGGCATACAGGCATTGTAACCAATGTCCACGATACCGCCATCACTCCACCAACAAATACCTTCGTCAGTAGAAAGTACATTGAAATTGTAGAGGTTACGAAGCAAGGTAGACTTACCGGCATCGTCAATAGTAAAGTCGGCATTACCATCATTACCCTCCATGATAAGACCGGCATAACACTTACTATAGAGTCCCAGCACACTAGGATTAGCCTCCACATTGGGGTCGATATTGCCCTTGCTGAGGTCGTCCATGCAAGAGGTACCCATAAATGCAGTCAATACCATTGCGACTGCAGGAAATATCTTTCTTATTTTATTGAAATTCATATAAGTCTTTTTTTAGAGTGAATTAGAAGTTCAGATTCAAACCAAGCAGGAACGTGCGGCTACGCGGATAAATGCTGCTTTCCATACCCGAAGTCTGTTCGGGGTCGAGTCCCTTATACTTCGTAATGGTAAAGACGTTGGAGCAAGAAGCATAGATACGGCCAGAAATACCATTGTAATTGCCCGACTTGAAGAGGTTCTCGAAGTTGTAACCCAATGTGATGTTGTCACACTTCAGGAAGCTGGCGTTCTGTACAAAGTAATCAGTCAGTGCATAGTTGTACGAACTCCAACCTAAGTTGATGATATCTCTCGTGCTGTTCTCGTAGTAGCCCTTCGAGTTATAAAGCACAGACGAATTGGCCTTGCCCGATTCGATGTTGTTGTATACATAGTTGCCGAAGCTAGCGCGGAAGTTACTGCCGAGATCCCAGTTCTTATAAGAAAGACGGAAATTGAAACCACCTGTCCAAGGAGCAGTGATACTCTTGTAATAGTAGCGGTCGTTCTCGTCAATGGTACCGTCAGCGTTGCGGTCTACGTAAGCACCCATGATGGGACGGCCAGTTTCGTCATAAACCTGCTGGTACACCCAGAAGGAATTGGCAGGCAGGCCCACCTTGTGGTAAGTGATCTGCTGGTCAGTACCTACTTTCATGCCTGCTTCAATGACATCACGGCCACCATAGAGTTCGGTAATTTCGTTGTCGTTATAAGCCACGTTCACGCCCAATTCCAAGTACCAATCATCTGTTTGTACAGGCTTGCCAGAGAGAGCGATTTCAACACCTCTATTCTCCAGCGAACCGGCATTCAGCAGAATGGCGTTATCAAAATTCTGACCGGCGGGGATAGTCGGCGTGCAAAGCAAGTCGGTAGTTTTACGATAGTAAGCATCTACGTTCAAAGTCAAACGCTGATCGAACATACCGTAGTCCAAACCGATGTTGTAAGTCGTAGTGGTTTCCCAAGTAAGGTCATCGTTATAGGCCAGCGGTTGATAGAGCAGACCGTCGTTTCCGGGACCTACGGGATAGCGGTGGTAATCACTGGTACCAACCTTATAGATAGCAGTATAGTATTCCTTACCCGTGTTTTGCTGACCAGTGTTACCCCAGCCGAGGCGGAGCTTCAAGTCGCTCACGAGGTCAACGTCCTTCAGGAAGCTTTCGTCCTTCACGCGCCAAGCAAAGGCTGCCGAGGGGAAGAAACCCCAGCGCTGTCCTTCAGCAAAGCGACTGGAACCATCATAACGAGCTGTGAAAGTGAAGAGGTAACGATTCATCAACGTATAGTTGGCACGTCCGTACCAGCTGACCAAAAATGTTTGGCCTCTCCAACGAGTAGCGCTGGAACTGTTCACAGTACCCGCTTTTGGGTTACCATTGTCGTCTACACTCTCGTTTGTAGAAGGATAGAAATTCTGATACCATTGGTTACCCCAATATTTCATGTGAGCGTATTCATATCCTCCCATGATATCGAAGTGATGATTTTCGTTGAAGTCCTTATAATATTGGATGTAAGACGAAAGCATTACATTGTATTTCTTTTCCACGTTCTCGCCTACACCACCGAAATAGAAGCCATAGGTAGAGAAGGGGTTATTGTTGGTGTATTCACCACCGTCGGAGTACTCACCAGCCAAGTTGACGTGCAAACGCAGATCTTCAAGACCGTGAACTTTATAGTCAGCCTCAAAATTACCCAACAGCACATGAGCACTCTTGTCGAACGTATAGTGATCAATCAGTTCCACAGGATTCTTCGGAGCATCGTCGTTGCGAGCATAAGGGAAAGTAGGATCAAACTCAGCCGTTGTCTTGGTCCATTGCCAGTAGCCGCCCCAGTTTTTGAACTGTTCGTCACTGCTCTTAATAGGACGCGTGGGATCCATGGTGATGGCTGCACCAATGGCATCCGTGCCACCCGGATTGGTCTTGGCATACGAATACTTGGCGTTGACATTCAAATTGAGGTGCTTGTCAAAGAAAGAGGGATTCAAAGTGAAACCGGCAGTAACACGGCTAAAGTCCGAACCTTTCAAAATACCGTTCTGTCCTGTGTAACCTACACTGACACGATAAGGCATGGACCACTCCTCATTGCCTACACCACCTGTGATGCTGACGTTGTGATCCTGGCTGATACCGGCGCGATAGATTTCGCTCTGCCAGTCTGTATCATATGTACCAGCCGAAAAATCGGGTGTACCATCGTCGTTAAACTTCTTCCAGCCCAAACCTAAATAAGCCGTAGATGTTTCGCCATACTTTTCTTTGATAACGTCTACGTACTCGGCAGCATTCAGTACATCCAGTTTTTTGGCGATAGTGCTGACAGATACCGTACCATTATAAGACACCTTCGGAGCCTGATTTTCATGTCCTTTCTTTGTTGTGATGATGATGACACCATTCGAACCACGGCTACCATAGATGGCGGTGGCCGAAGCATCCTTCAATACAGTGAAAGTCTCAATATCGTTGGGGTTGACCAGCGAGAGAGGATTGCTCATACCCTTGGTACTATTGCCGTCCATGGGCATACCATCAATCACGATCAACGGGTCGTTACTAGCGTTCAAAGAAGCACCACCACGGATACGGATCTGCGCACCTTCACCCGGGGCACCCGAAGCGGTGTTGACGTTCACACCGGCAATCTTACCCTGAATCATGTCTTGAGCGTTGACTACGAGACCTTTGTTCTTTTCATCAGGCTTAATAGCTGTTACAGAACCTGTCAAGTCGTTCTTCTTAGCCACACCGTAACCTATAACCACGACCTCGTTCAGCAGTTCCGTGTCATCTTGCATCGTCACCACTACCTGTGGGGAAGCAGCTACTTCCTGAGTTTTGTAACCGATAAATGAAACAACTAAAGTGGCACCTTGCGGAACAGTCAAAGTAAAATTACCATCCAAATCGGTAATCGTACCGTTAGAAGTGTTACCTTTCTCTACAACATTCGCGCCAATCACGCCACCTAAGGCATCTTTCACATGTCCTTTCACGGTGACTGTCTGTGCATAAGCGCTAACACACAAGAACATCCCTAAAAGAAGGGGTAGAATCGTTCGAAAGATTCTAAGATTAACTTGCTTCATGCATCTAAAAAATTAAAGTTAACAATAAATTATTATCATTTTCCGAATTAAATTCGAACTACATCTAACCATGGGATTAAATAAAAGGCCATAGCATATCACGACAAAAATATAAGTTTAAAGATTACGGCAGGTCAGCAAAAGAGTTAAAGATACCCTTGAAACAATGCAAACGATTGCAAACGCATATACTTTCACAGTGAAATACGCCATTTCACCATATCTACATGAATATCAATATATAAAAAAGACTGTGAAAGCGTGAAAGATCAGATCCGAATTTATACTTAATGTACTAAGAGCTACATAATGCCACAAAAACGACCGAATGTATCCTTTCACACATTATGATAAATGCAAATGTCATAAAGTGCCTCTTTACGGTCGTAAAGTAGATGTTTAGCAAGCTAAAGTAGGACTTTAGAACAGGGAAATACACATCAGGCGTGAACCGCATAAAATAAAAACAGAGTCTTCATCATCTCCGTAATAATCTATGCAATCCACGCCTGAAGGAAACAACAAACGGGGACAATAAGTTTTAAGGTGCAACCTTCAATATCAGTTTTCCTGTCCGCAAACCTTTGGCCTTGGCTTCAAAAATGAGATCTCCTTCCAGCAATCCACTCTGTACAATAGCCGTCAGCTGGCCGCTAAAGGCATGCATGCGTGGCAGGTGGAAGAGGTCCAAACAGGTAGCATCACCGTTGGCGGCAGCACGATAAGTACCAGCTCCCTTGACAGAGAAGGTCACCAGACGGTTGTCAGCTGGGCAGAGGTTGCCGTCCTTGTCCACCACGCGGACGGTGATGTAAGCCAGGTCCTTGCCGTCGGCCGTGAGCTGCATGCGGTCGGCCACCACTTCCAGGTGATGGGGCTTGCCAGCCGTGCGCACAATCTTCTCTTCAGCGGGGCGTCCATCCTTGTCGTAAGCCACGACTTTCAGTTCACCGGCTTCGTAGGGCACGTCCATCCACATCAGGCGGTAGCGGCGTTGCAACCACAAAGCATCCTTTTCCTTCAACGAAAGCGCTGTTTTCGCATCCAGTTTACGCTGCTTTCCGTAGCTCTTCCCGTTGACGAAGAGTTCGGCCTCGGGGTAGCTGGTGTAGACAAAGACGGGCGTGTTCTCCCCTTCACGGCCGGGCCAGGTCCAGTGGGGCAATACATGGAGGGTGTTGTCGCGCTTGTTCCAAAGGCTGCGATAGAGGTAGTAGCGGTCTTTGGGCAGGCTGGCGAGGTCGATGATGCCGAACACGGAGCTATGGCTGGGCCATGCGTCGGTGTCGTAGGGCGACGGTTCGCCCAGGTAGTCGAAGCCTGTCCAGACGAACTGGCCGAGTGTCCAGTCGTAGTCATCGGCCAAAGCAAAGTCCTCGTCGGGCACGTTCGACCACGAGCAGGCCTCCAGGTCGTAACCCGAAGACTGATGGTCGTCGTACATAGCGTGTTTCTTCAGCTCGGCAGGGAACTTGTAGACGCCACGCGAGCTGACGGTGGAAGCCGTCTCGGAGCCCAGCACCAGGTTTTGCGGCAACTGGCCGTAGGCCTCCACGTAGCGGTGTGTACGGTAGTTGAAACCGGGCACATCGAGCATGGCGGCAAAGCCATTGCCCAAGACGCAGGATACCTGATCCATGCCGCAGGTGACGGGACGTGTGGGGTCTTCGCGATGGCAGATGTCCTGCAGGAACGATGCCACCTTGTAGCCTTCGGGGCTGCACTGGGTGGGCACTTCGTTGCCAATGCTCCACATCACCACGCTGGGGTTGTTGCGATACTGGCGAAGCATGTTCACCATGTCCTTCTCCGCCCACTCGTTGAAGAAGCGGTGGTAACCGTTCTCACACTTGGCGATATCCCATTCGTCGAAAGGCTCGAGCATCATCATGAAGCCCATCTCGTCGCAGAGCTGCACCAGCTCGGGCGCGGGCATATTGTGGGAGGTGCGGATCGCGTCGCAACCCATGTCCTTGAGCAACGTCAGCTGGCGACGGAGGGCAGCCACATTGATGGCGGCACCCAACGGACCAAGGTCGTGATGGTTGCACACGCCCTGGAACTTGCGGTGCTTTCCGTTGAGGAAGAAGCCCTTGTCGGCCACCAGCTTGATGCTGCGGATACCGAAGCGGGTGACGTATTCGTCCACCTGACGGCCGTCCACGTATATCTTCGAAGAAGCCTTATATAAATAAGGTGTCTCGGGGCTCCACAACTGAGGCTTGTCCACGAGGAAGTTCTGCTCGAAAGGCTTGCCGTGGTTGATTTTCATCGTATTGTCCTTCACGGCCACCACTTGTCCCTCGGGCGAGAGGATTTCGGTGACGATGCGCACGTCCTGCTGTCCGGCTCCCTCGACGGTAGTCTTGAGGCAGACGGAGGCATAGTCGGCGGCCACGTGGGGCGTGGTGAGCTGGGTACCCCACACGGGTACATGCACCGCTTCCGTGGCTACGACACGCACGTTTCTGTACAAGCCCGCACCCGGATACCAGCGTGAGGACTGGGGACGGTTCTCCAACCGCACAGCCAATACGTTCGGCTGACCGTCCTTATATATATAAGGTGTAACGTCGCAATGGAAGGAATTGTAGCCGCAGGGCCAGAAGCAGGCTTCCTGCCCGTTGACGTAGACGCGCGCCTCGCTCATGGCGCCGTCGAAGACGAGCGACACCTGCTTGCCCGCAGGAGCTTCGAACGTGGTGCGATACCACCCCACCCCTACGTAGGGAAGACCACCCGTTCGGCCTGTCTTCACCGAAGCGGCCGTCTCGAGGTTCTGCGTCACGGCCACATTCTGCAGGTCGTTGTTACGGTCGAAGGGGCCGTAGATGGCCCAGTCGTGGGGCACGGTGACCGTCTCCCACTTCGTGTCGTCAAACTCCGGCTTCATGGCATCGGCCACGTCGCCCTTCGTAAATCTCCAGTTCTTCTCCAACAACGTCTCCGTGCGTTGCTGGGCTGCCATCGTCCAGGCCAACAACAGGCAACACAAGGTTACCAACATTCTTTGGTTCATAGGCTTGTCAGTCTTTAAAGGCGTTCATAATTACGGTAGGTTTTCCGTCCGAGGTGAAAGCACCCAGGCGGTATTGGCTTGGCTTGCACTCGGGCTCCCAGTAGAACACGCCCTTGCACTTGCCATCGGTATTCTCGCGGCATTCCTTGATGATGCGTGCCAGCTGCTCCCTGCCCTGCTGGAGGACGGCGTCGCTGGCCAGATTGCCCTTGTCGTCGGCACACTCCATGCCCGTCTCCACCACCATCACGTCGCAACCGTAGCGGGCACTGACGGCCTTGATGTTGGCGATACAGTCGGTAATCACCTTATTGGGGTCGGTATATTGATTGCCGTCGGCATCCTTGTTATCCCAGTTGATGCACCAGTAGGGATAGAGCGACATGCCGATCATGTCCCACTTGCCGCCGTACTTCTTCAGCTCGTCGAAGAACCAGGTGTAGAGGCTCTTGTCGAAACCGTTGTCCAGATGGACGATGGCGACAGCCTGCGGGAAGACGCTCTTCACGGCATCATAGCCCGCATTGATGAAGGCGGCCAGATTGGCCCAGTTTTCCTTAAAGCTCACCTTGCGGTTACCGTCATAGTCGATGGTGCTTTCGCCGCTCCACGAGGCACCGCTGAGCGAGGCGTCTTCGTCCCACAACATACCCGGGCGTATCTCGTTGCCCACCTGCACCCACTTGGGTGTCACGCCTTTGGCCTTCAGTGCCTGCAAGGCTTCGGTGGTATGGTTCCTGATGGCTTCCTTCAGCTGACCGAGGTCCATGTCCTTCCAGGCCGCGGGCTTCACCTGCTTGCTGGGATCGGCCCAGAAGTCGCTGTAGTGGAAGTCCACCATCACGTCCATGCCCAGGTTCTTGGCCCGCACGGCTTTCACGACCATATCTTCCACGTCGCACCATCCGCCGTGCTTCGAAGGGTCGACCCACACGCGCAGACGGATGGCATTGAGGCCGCATTCCTTCATCAGGGCGGTACATTCGCGCTCCTGCCCAGCCGCATTGTAGAACTTATGCCCCTGGCTCTCCATCTCGGTTACCCAACTGATGTCGGCTCCAAGAGCAAACTCCAAATTCTCAGAACCACTTCCATTTTCTTCCTCATTTTCCCTAGGAGAATTGTTTGTACCACAAGACAAGAATAAGAAACAGGTTCCTATAAACAAACTCAAAAAAACAAGATGCTTCATGCTTATAATCTTTATAATGAAATAATCGCTTTCAAAGATAATAAATACAAACGATTCATGCAACAGTATTCGCTTTCCTCAGCTATCTGAAAAAACGAAAAGTCTATCCCCATTGTAAAAGCAGGTATCGCAATCGTTTGCGAAAATAGATAATCCGATAATTTTCAATCTATAAAACGAAATCAGTCAGTTCCTCTAATTTTGCAATAAAAATATAGCAAGCTATAGCCTTCCCCATTTGCAAGACAAAAAATATTGTCTACCTTTGGATGGAAAATACCTATACATATGAACAAGCCTCAAATCACCATTAAAGACATAGCACGCGCATTAAATGTTTCTCCATCGACCGTGTCACGAGCCTTAAAGAACAATCCTGACATCAGTCAGGAAACGCGCGACCTAATACATGCCTATGCACACGAACACAATTACAAACCCAACGCACAAGCTGTAAACCTGAGAGCCGGACGAAGTAATACCATTGGGGTCATTGTTCCACAAATGGTACATCACTTTTTCTCATGTGTACTTAGTGGTATTGAGCAAGCATCATCGGAAGCCGGATACAACATAATTGTTGCCCAAAGTAACGAATCATATGAACAGGAAGTAAAAATCGTCCATTCGTTTCTTGCCGCCCGCGTATGTGGAGTTATCGCTTCCTTAGCTAAAGAAACCTCCCATTACGAACATTATCAGGAACTGTTAGAAAACAATATTCCTATTGTCTTCTACGACCGTATTTGTACTGGCATCAAGACGGAACGAGTAGTAGTAGACGATTATGCAGGTTCTTTTGCCGCTGTAGAATACATGATACAAACAGGATGTAAACGAATTTACTTCTATGGTGCCTCACCTCATCTTGAAATCACCAAAAACCGACGTAACGGTTATCTGGACGCCATGAAGAAATATAAGATACCGGTCGATGATTCCATGATTCTACTCTGTGACACAAGAGAACGGGCTATTGCCATCACTCCCGACCTATTGGAAAGCCCTGAGCGTCCAGACGGTTTCTTCGCGATCAATGACGAAACAGCAGCTGGTATTCTTTATGCCTGCAAGCTAGTCGGCCTCAAGGTTCCTGACGAAGTATCTATCTGTGGATTTACCAACGGAGTTATAGCCCAAAGTACAGATCCCAAACTGACAACTGTAGAACAACATGGAGAAGAAGTCGGAAAAAGTGCCTTCAACATCCTTTACGAAAAATTAGAGGGAGAAGAAAAAAGCCCCAATAAAATCGTACGTACCAACTTAGTAGTTAGAGGCACAACTAAATGAAACAACATAAAAATGTAAAAACATAATAAGACCATGAAAGTAAAACCAGATTTAAGTTTCTGGAAGCTGTGGAACATCAGCTTCGGTTTTTTCGGCGTACAGATAGCCTATGCTTTACAAAGCGCAAATATCAGCCGTATATTTGCCACACTGGGGGCTGATCCCCATTCTTTAAGTTATTTCTGGATACTCCCCCCTTTGGCAGGTATCATAGTCCAACCGATTGTCGGAGCAGCCAGTGACCGTACGTGGACACGATTCGGACGGCGTATACCTTATCTATTCATCGGCTCACTCATAGCCGTGCTTGTGATGTGCCTGTTGCCTAACGCCGGCAGTTTTGGCATGAGCGTAAGTACTGCCATGATTTTTGGTCTCTTTGCCCTTATGTTTCTTGACACCTCTATCAACATGGCCATGCAGCCGTTCAAGATGATGGTAGGCGACATGGTAAACGAAAAACAAAAAGGCTTGGCCTATTCCATTCAGAGCTTCCTTTGCAATGCAGGAAGCCTCGTCGGCTATTTATTTCCTTTCTTTTTCGCTTGGATAGGAATCCAAAATACAGCCTCCTTGGGAGTTATTCCCGATTCTGTTATCTATTCTTTCTACATCGGAGCCGCTATCCTCATCCTATGTGTCATCTACACTTCAGTCAAGGTTAAGGAAATGCCTCCTAAGGAATATGCAGAATACCATGGCATCAGTGAAAAAGAAGAGAAGACAAACATGCTGAAACTTTTGATTAAAGCTCCCAAAACCTTTTGGACAGTTGGGCTGGTACAATTTTTCTGTTGGTTTGCTTTCATGTTCATGTGGACCTATACGAACGGTAGTATCGCAGCCAATGTTTTCGATGCTCCTACTGTAGAAAATGTAGTAAACGGTGTAAAGAAAGTATTACTCGACACAACCAGTCAAGAATATCAAGAAGCAGCTAACTGGGTCGGCGTGCTCTTTGCTGTCCAAGCCATTGGTTCTGTTCTGTGGGCTATCTGCATTCCTCTGTTCAAGAATCGCCGATTGGTATATTCACTCAGCCTCGTATTAGGTGGAATTGGATTTATTTCTACTTACTTCATCCACAGCCAGTACACTCTGTTTTTCTCATTTATCCTGATAGGTTGCGCATGGGCGGCCATGCTAGCTCTTCCCTTTACAATTCTCACCAATTCATTAAGCGGTAGTCATATGGGTACCTATTTAGGACTTTTCAATGGAACCATTTGCATTCCACAGATTGTGGCAGCCGCCTTGGGTGGTACGATTTTAGCCTTATTTACCCCCGAAGGTTGCCTGCCTCCCGAAATCAATATGCTTGTCACAGCTGGCATCATGTTGATAATCGGTGCAGCATTTGTCTACATTATCAAAGAAGGGAAGTCTGAATAAAGAAGAGAATACTTCCCTAGATTTTCTTATCAAAATATCACAGTCAGGAATTTCTTTTCTGAAATTCCTGACTGTGATATTCTTTTATCGACATAAATGTTTAACTTTACGGCGCAACCATAGAATACAGCACCATGAAAAAATACCTGAAAACAGATGAATGGAATATCATTGAAGATGAATTTCATGCAGATGACCTCCGAATGTCCGAAAGTATATTTAGTTTGGGAAATGGGCGATTCGGACAACGAGGTAACTTCGAGGAACCTTACAGTAGTGACAGCTATCAGGGCTCGTTCGTCGCAGGCATTCCCTTTCTTGACAAAACCCGTGTGGCTTGGTGGAAAAACGGATTTCCCCATTATTTTACACGCATTCCCAATGCCGCTAACTGGAGCAGCATACACTTACGTCTAATCGATGAAGAATTAGATCTGGCACAATGGGATGTAAATAGCTTCAATCGAAGACTTGACATGTATAATGGCATTTCCTACCGAGATGTCAAAGTAACTTCTCCCCGAGGAAACTGCTTACACTTACATGCAGAACATTTAGTCAACATGGCCTACCCAGATCTTTGCTTAATCCGTTACAGTGTCACTTCACAAAACTATACCGGCAAACTATCTCTCCTTCCACTACTTGAAGCCAATCTGAACGACCATTCAGAATACACGGAAGAAAAAATATGGAATATACTAGACTCGGGAGTGATACAGGACTGCGCCTATTTGTGGACACAAACTCGAAGGGAAGATTCACAAGTCTGCTATGCCATGACCTATCATTTTTACAAAAACAATAAAGAGACCAGCCTTAATCCTATACGCATCGAAAAAGGGAAACAAACAGGATTCAGTCTAGGAACCGACGTAAAACCTGGAGACACTGTGACGTTGTTGAAATATGTCATTGTAGCTTCATCTCTCTATTATGAAAGGCAACATTTAGTAGAAACTTCCACCTGCATGGCTCGTAAAGCTAAAAGTGACGGATGGGAAGCACTTACAAAAGCACATCAGCAAGCATGGCATAAAATTTGGGATGAAACAGATGTCGTCATTCAAGGTGATCCAGAAGCACAACAAGGCATACGATACAACATTTTCCAACTTTACCAAACTTACCGAGGAGACGATCCGCGTCTGAATATTGCCCCCAAAGGTTTCACCGGTGAAAAATACGGAGGAAACACCTACTGGAATACCGAACTCTGCTGTGTCCCTTTTTTCTTGCTGGCTACGCCCCGAAGCATTGTAAAGAACTTACTGATGTATCGCTATAACCAACTACCTAAAGCAATTGAAAACGCCCATAAACTGGGATTTAAAGATGGAGCAGCACTTTTTCCTCAAGTAACCAATAACGGAGAAGAATGTCATAGTGAATGGGAAATTACTTTTGAAGAAATACACCGTAACAATATCATTGTTTATGCCATTCTACAATATGCAGCCATTACAGGATCCAACGAGTATATTTTAAAATATGGTCTGGAAGTAATGATAGCAATTTGCCGATTTTGGAGCCAAAGAGTCACATTCTCAAAGCCCAAACAACAATATGTCATTCTAGGAGTAACAGGCCCAGACGAATATCAAAACAATGTAGACAACAACTGGTATACCAATCTTTCTTGTGCCAGCAGCCTTAAAATGACACTATATTATTTAGATTTGGCTGCACAAAAATATCCAGAAGATTATACACGTATATGCAATCTTACCCACCTTGACTACGAAACTGAAACACCTCTTTGGCATAACATAGCCGAACAAATGTACTTACCAGAAGATAAAGACTTGGGCATTTTCGTACAAAATGATGGTTTTATGGACAAAACATTACAAAGTACAGAAGCCATCCCAGCAGATGAACGGCCAATCAACCAACATTGGTCATGGGATCGTATACTACGTTCCTGTTATATTAAACAAAGTGATGTTTTACTGGGACTTTACTTATACTATCACAAATTTGATATAGAAACGATACGGCGTAATTTCAACTTCTATGAACCCATGACAGTACATGAGTCCTCACTTTCACCGCATATTCATGCGATACTTGCCGCACGTATTGGTGAAACAGAAAAAGCATATCAACTTTTTCTGCACGCTACCCGCCTAGATCTAGACGATTACAATAATGAAACGGCTGAAGGTCTACATATCACAAGCATGCCTGGTTCATGGCTCGCTATTGCCAAAGGATTCGGCGGAATGCAAACACAAAAAGGGAAATTGAAATTCGCACCAACTCTCCCTAATCAATGGAAGAAATATATATTTAAAACCAATTATCAAGGAAGAAAATTGCAGATAGAAATCGATCAGGAAATAAAAATTACTTTACTTTCTGGCCCTACTATAAAAATAACAGTCTACGAGGAAGAATACGAATTGGAAATAGGAAATACATTGCATATTCCCCGCATCCAATAATAACTTATTCTACCAATAAAAATAGAGGTGTGTCCAACTGTCTTCTTTCGAATTCACTCGACACACCTCTACATTTATATATTAATATCTAAAGATACACTTCCTTACTTTATAAGCATTACTCTTATCCTAAGAAAGAGATGAGCACACCGGCAGCCACGGCCGAACCGATGACACCCGAGATGTTGCTGGACATACAGTAGTTCAGCACGTGGTTCTTCGGGTCGTACTTCGTGGCAATCTCGTTGCACACGCGGCTTGCCATAGGCACGGCGCTCAAGCCCGTCGCACCAATCAGCGGATTGATCTTCTTCTTCGAGAAGAGGTTCATCAGCTTCACGAACAGGATACCGCCCGAGATGGACAGGGCAAAGGCCAGGAAACCTCCGGCTACGATGCCGATGGTCGTCCAGTTCAGGAAAGCCTCGCTCGTCATCGTGGCACCCACACTGAGGCCCAGGAAGATAGTGGCGGCATTCATGATGCTGTTGGCGGCGGCGTCGAACAGGCGGCTTGTGTCCGAACCGATTTCCTTGATGAGGTTACCGAACATCAGCATACCGATCAAAGGCACGGCCGTAGGCACAAACAGAGCCACGATGGTCGTCACGGCTATCGGGAAGATAATCTTCAATACGCGCAGGTTCTTGATTTCGGTCTTCGACGGGTAGAGCTTCTCCTGCTCCTTCATGTTGATCATCAGCTCCTTCTTGGTGCAGAGCAGCTTCACAACCAGCGGGATGATGACCGGCACCAGAGCCATGTACGAGTAGGCCGCGATGGCGATGGGGCCCAGCAGGTGGGGAGCCAGCTTGATGGTGGTGAAGATGGCCGTCGGGCCGTCGGCACCACCGATGATACCCAAGGCGGCGGCTTCCTTAGGTGTGAAGCCCATCAGCACGGCGCAGAGCAGCACCGTAAAGATGCCCAGCTGGGCGGCCGCGCCGAAGATGGACAGGCGCAGGTTGCGGAGCATGGGGCCGAAGTCGGTCAGCGCACCCACACCCATGAAGATGACGGGCGGCAGGAAACCGGTCTTGATCAGCATGTAGTAGATGAAGTTCATCAGTCCCAGCTCGTGGGCAATCTCGTGGAGAGGCATCTCCCAGATGTTCTTCATCACCCCGTTCACCATCACCATACCGTTCTCGTCGGCCTGGATGACACCCATCTCGCCGCCGGGGAAGTTGGCGATGAGCACACCGAAGGCGATGGGCACCAGCAGCAACGGCTCGTAGTGCTTCTTGATGCCCAGGTAGAGCAGGATGAAGGCAATGGCATACATCACGAGGAACGACGGGTCGGCAATGATGTTGCTGAACGCCGTCATGTCATAGAGTTTTCCAAATATATCTTCCATTATCCTATCTTCATTAATACGTCGTCTTCTGATACTGAGTCACCCGGATTCTGGCAGATGGCGGTCACGGTGCCCTCCACGTCGCTACGGATGGCGTTGTAGGTCTTCATGGCCTCGATGTAGCACAGCAGGTCGCCCTTCTTCACGCGGTCGCCCACCTTGAGCGGTGTCTCCTGCGTGTTCTTGGTCAGGAAGAACTTGCCTTCCAGCGGAGCCACCACCGGCTCGCCTTCGCCCGAGGGAGCCACCTTCTCGGTAGCCGATGCGGGCAGGTCGATGTCGCCGTAGGCCACCGTCACGCGATAGGACTGTCCGTCCACCTGCACGGTCAGGGTCTTGGGCTTGGCGTCGTCGGCCGGAGCGTTGTTCTGCTCGGCGCGGCGCTTCTCCACATCGGCCAGGAAGTCTTCCTTGGCCTTACCGCTCTTGTAGGCCTCGTACTGGGCGGGGTGCATGGCATATTCGAAGAGTTCTTCGTCGTCCTCGCCCGTATCCCATTTCTTCTCCTTCATCATCTTGCGGTACTTGTCCAGGCAGTCGGGATAGTTGTCCTGCGGGTTGCCGGTGAAGAACCTGCGTCCCTCGCGTTCGGCCTTCTCCACGATTTCGGGAGCCAGCTCGCCCGGCAGCTTTCCGGCCTTGCCCAGAATCATGTCCCAGATGTCGTCGGCAATCATGCCCCAGCGCTCCTTGCCCTTCTCCATGGCGATGACGTTCATCATGGCCAGGTTCTTGACGTACTGGCTGAAGGGAGTCACCAAGGGAGGATAACCCACGCGCGGCCATACGTAAGCCACTTCGTTGAAGAGCTTGATGAGCAGCTCGTCCTGCTTCATGAAGGGCAGGTTGTGCTTGGCCTTGTATTTGTTGATGCTTTCGAGGTTCGTCTCCAGGTCGGCCATCAGCGAACCCATCATGCCGCCCGGCAGACCCGGACCGATGAGCAGGGAGTTCATCAGACGGTTGCGCGGCGAGATGTACAGGCCCAGGAAGTCGTCCATGAACTCCTGGATGAGGGCGCGCACCTTCATGTAGGCCTCCATGTTGATTTCGGGCACCTGATAGCCGGCGTCCTTCAGCATGGCCTGCACGCTGAGCAGGTCGGCGTGCCCCGTACCCCACGACAACGGCTCCATGCCCACGTCGATGTAGTCGCATCCGGCTTCGCAGACGGCCAGGATGCTGGCCATGTTGAAGCCGGGGCCCGCATGGCTGTGATACTGGATGGGGATGTCCTTGATCTGCTTGATGCCGGCCACAATCTTGCCCAGCGTCACGGGGCGTCCGATGCCCGCCATGTCCTTGATGCAGATTTCGTCGGCACCTGCCTCGATGAGCTGCTTGGCCATGTTGACGTAGTATTCCACCGTGTGTACCGGCGAGTGGGTGATACAGAGCGAGCATTGCGAAATCATGCCGGCCTCGTGGGCGTAGCCGATGGAGGGGATGATGTTGCGCACGTCGTTCAGTCCGCAGAACGTGCGGGTGATGTCAGTGCCCTGCGCCTTCTTTACCTTATAGAAGAGCTTGCGCACGTCGGCAGGCACGGGGCTCATGCGGAGGCCGTTCAGCGCACGGTCCAGCATGTGTGTCTGTATGCCGGCTTCATGGAAAGGTTTCGTCCAGGCACGCACGGCCTTATTCGGGTTTTCTCCAAAAAGCAGATTCACTTGTTCGAAGCCGCCGCCGTTGGTTTCCACGCGGGCAAAACAGCCCATCTCCACAATGGCGGGAGCCACCTTCACCAGCTGGTCAACGCGGGGAACATACTTACCGGCGCTCTGCCACATGTCCCTGAAGACCAAGCTGAACTTAATTTCTCTTTTCATCGTTGATGCTATTCTGTAAAAATATGAATAATGTGTTTTTTATCTCAGTTTCTCCACCTTCGTCACCTTGCCTTTGTCGTGTGTCACTACGGCAACCGCGGCACTGATGGCCGCCATGATGTTGGCCGGTATCGGAGCGGGACCTTCCTTCTTGGCAGCCGCCGCCTCTTCGGGCGCATACTTGTTGACAAGCGCTATCATCGCCTTGCCTAAATAGATGACAATCAGCAGGATGGCAAACACAGTAGCCATGCCCACCACCATCAGCAGAAGTGCAATATTCAAGTTCTCCATATCAATAATTTATAATCAATTACTTACATTCTGTAAAAAATTGCCCGAAATTACCAATAAATACTTATAGTATAAAGAAATATTGTGATAAAAGATGCTAAATAATAAGACAGAGAATAAACAAAAAGTTCACAAATTCTTCCATTCATATTTTTTCACAAAGTACACAAATATCATAAAAAATCACAAAAAGGAACATGGCTACAATTAAAATGAAAAATCTTCGAAAAATAAGCAGAATAATTTATGAAGAATAAAAAATAGTTCATCCTTCACAAGGAGATACTTTCAGAAGATGCAACGCAGCACTGCATGAGGGTGTAACTCAGCACTTCTTGGAGGTGTCAGTCCGCACTTGCTGAGGGCATGAGGCAGCACTGCGT
>NZ_JAAZTS010000032.1 GCF_019239235.1 Caecibacteroides pullorum
TGGAAAAGCCAAACAAATTTGACCCCTTTGGCCAAAAAGAATCTGCCCACCTTATTTATCATACGATTGCCCCTTTAAAAGTCCTGGTGATGGGGGTCAATTTTATTTTACCTTTTTAATTTTATCTGTTTTTCTTAGACCTTAACTTACGCATACTTTCACCATACAGCTCTATGGTATGAGCCGTGTGGATGATACGGTCAAGGATAGCATCGGCTATTGTCGGATCACCAATCATGTCATACCAGTTGGATGTGGGGTATTGAGAGGTTATGATGATGGATTTCCGTTCATGCCTGTCTTCAATAATTTCAAGCAGTATGGGACGTTCTTTGGCATCAAACGGCACGAGGAACAGGTCATCGAGGATGAGCAACTGACAGCGTTCAATCTTCTTGAGTTCCGCTTCAAGTACCCCTTTGATTTTTGCCACTTTCAGTGCGCCAAGCAGTTTCGGTGCATTGGCATAGAGAGTCCGGAATCCTCTTTTACATGCTTCGTGACCAAGGGCGCACGCCAGATAGCTTTTCCCCGTACCGGAAGAACCGGTTATGAAAAGATTCTGCCCTTTATGCACAAAGTCAAGGGTAGCGAGGCGTTCCATCTGATTGCGGTCCAGTCCCCGGTTTACGGCATAGTCAATCTGTTCAATATAGGCCTTGTAACGGAATGAGGCATTCCTGGTGAGCCTTACTATTGCAGCCTGGGCACGATAGTCCCATTCGCGCGCAAGTAGCATGGACAGGAAAGAGTCCGCGGTCATGGACTGTGGTGTGGTGCCGGCAAGACTTTCTCTGAAAGCCTCTGCCATACCGTATAATTTCATGCGGTTCATTAAATCCAGTGATATGGTATTCTGATCCTGTTGTCCCGTAATGGGAGCAGTCTTGTTGTTTATTTCCATAAAATAGAGTTTTATTGTTCTTGTTTGTCTTTTTTGTAATATTCACGTCCACGTATGTTTTTGTGAACCAACGGAACCGGGGAAGTCACACCGGGTTGTATTCTTCCGTCTTCATCGGGAAGGAAATCCGCATCTTCTCCCAGTTCAAGCACCTCGCGTATGGCCTGATATCCGTATTGCAACTTCTGGTCTGCGCAGGCGCAGGCTGCGACCAGACGGTCACGGCCATATTTTTTCTCCAAAGCCAGTATGCCCCGGCAAGATCTGAACGCTTTGGGAGGATATTGCATGACGCGTTCCACTTCCCGAAGATAATTCAACACTATATTGTCCATTTCCGAGGCACGCCGGAAAAGTTCTTCCAGATCCTTGTCATAAGGACCATAGTGTCCCGGCAGGTTGTGTTCCTTTTTCCATGAATAAGTATAGGGGATATCACAGCGGTCGTGGGTGGCAATAAGATTCATGCTGCAGTAGATTTCTACCGTATCGGCATCGTAGAGAATGGTCACACGTTTTCCTACATATTCCTTTGGAACACTGTAATGATGCTTGAATAGTGAAACGTACGAGTTTCTGCCTACAGTCATAATTTTTCTTTCCTTCAAGACATAACGTTTGGACGGAAGAGGACGGAGATAGTCTTTCTCGCCGTGCAGAAACATTTCCTTGCGTGACATTTCCCGTCCGGCCATCACCTTTCCGTTAAATACAAGTAAGGAAATACGGATGGCTGTATTGAGCTCATCCAGACTCGTAAATGTCATTCCTTCTACGTCAAGGTAAACGGAACGGTAGAGGAGTTTCACGGCATTTTCAACCAGGGCCTTATCCTTGGGATGACGTACACGGGCCGGATAGACCACACAGCCGTAATATTCCGCAAAGGCGGCAAAATCTTCATTGATGACAGGCTCGTTACGGTCGCTTCTTGTTACGGCGGCTCTCAGATTATCAGGGACAATGGCCGCCGGAACACCTTCAAAATAACGCATGGCGTTCTCGCATCCCCTTATCAGGTCTTCCTTGCGTTGCGACCATACGGCTTCGCAGTAGGTATAATGACTGAACGGAAGGACGGCAACGAATACTTCGGCTTTCTTCGTTTCACCCGTCATTTCATCAACAACCTCAAGTCTGTCGCCGGCAAAATCAATATACATCTGATCACCTGCATAATGCTCGACGTGACCGACGATCGTGATGTGAAACCTGTATTCGCGGACAATCCGTTTGAAGGAAGACAGCTGATAGCCCTCAGGATATTCAGCATGATACTCCTTGAACAATTTTCTGATACTTGTTCCTTTGCGTGTCAGACGGGATACATACCCGGGAAGCAAGGCTTCCAGTTCAATCTTTCTGGCAGAAGGTTCCCGATGACGGGACTCCGGACAACCGAAGATCTCATGCAACTGTTCATCGGAAAGAGAAAGAAGCTGTTCAATACTTTTCCCGCTTGAAAGAAACAGACGGACATACTTGCGGACCGTGTTACGGGAAGTACAAAACAGGGATGCCGTTTCCTTGATTCCCATTCCGGACGCATAACATCTTAAAATGTTTTTGATTCTTTTATCCATTTGTATAGATTTTATTAATACCCCGTTACACCAGGACTCGGGGATTCAAATCTACACAAAAAAAATCTCTGGCAATATGCGTGCTAAGTGGTCAATGTTATTTGGACCAGAAGGGTCAATCATATTGTGGCCAAAAGGGTCAATTCTTTTTGGCCAAAGGGGTCAAATTTGTTTGGCTTTTCCACTCTTTCTGCTTTACCCGTCAAGGAAGATATTTCAAGGGCCTACGCTCCGTACTTACTCCGCAATCCGAACTGGACAGTCAGATAGACCGTCACATGGAAATCATCAACCGGAAAGCCGTGATCTCAAAAGAGGAAACAAGCAAAACAATCAGCGGAACCAGACTCATTCCCTATTATTTTTCACTGGACGGAAAACAGTCCGTATTCATCTGCAACCTTGTCATCCAATCAGATTCCAGACAAGCAAGGACGGACATGGCGAATACCCTGAAAAGTCTTCGCCGGAACCATTATCAGTTCTATAAAGGGAAAGGATATTACGAAACTCCGGACGAACTGATAGACCATGTATCAGGAAAGAAGCTCACTCTTGTTTCCGACGGACATTTCTTTCAATATCCTCCCGGCAGGGAATCCGCAACTTTCATCGGACACATCAAGGAGACATTAGAGGAATTTATTTTCCGGATCTATGACCGTGAATATTTCCTGTATCTCCTAAAAAGATTGAGGATCGTGAAAAAGGAGTCCGCACAGGATATAACAAATATCAAATTATAACATTCGGGGAATGCGGTAAAATGACTGCCGTATTCCCTCATAAAAACAATACAAGTATGAACAAATCGAACACTCTATACTGGAAAACAGCCACAGATCCAGCAGAACGCATTGAGGTCAGACTCGTCCTGAACAGTTATATCGACAATGATAATCTGTATGTAGGACTTGAATCCCGGTCTAAAGATAATCCGGAATGCTGGGAATCCTACACGGACATCACCGTCAACCTGAATTCCCTTCCCCCGTTCCATGCCTATGTGGACAACCGGGAGTGCAACAGACATGTGCATGATTTTCTGACCAATAACAGAATAGCAGAACCTGCCGGATTTGAATATCAGGGATTCAGAATGTTCCGCTTCAATCCTGACAGATTGAAGGAACTCGCACCCGAACAGTTCAAGACAATCAGCGCCAAACTGCCACCACAGGATGACATGATAAAGGACATCATCTATCAGAAAAGACGTTTCCCTTTGAGAACTGTTCAAGACATTCACGGAATATATCTTGTTTCAAGCAAGGAACTGGAAGAATATCTGATCGAAGGAGTACGGAACCTGGATGCTGCGGCAAATGAACTGCTGGATGGCATCTGCCTGTTCTGCTCCACACTGGAACTGCGCTATCTTACGGATGCAGAACTGATAGAAACAATCTACGCACAATAAAAAGGAGGAACAAATATGAAAACCGGAGACATTGTATTTCTGAAACGTCCCTATAAGGGATACCGTGCCGTCGAACTGATGGAAAGACTGGAATGCCGCTGGCTGGTCAGGATTGTCGAGAGCGGTCTTGAACTGGAGGTATATGAAGATGAACTTATATCAGAATTTTAATACGGATAAAGTGTTATGGAAAAATATCAGTTTGCATTCCATTCGGAAATAATCGGCTATACCTCTCCCCATATCGGCGAGGTCAGAAAAGCCATACACAGAAAAGTGGAAAAGGAAAAGTCTGCCGCCATAAAGAATGATATTGAGCTGCACATGTACAAGGTGCATGACGGCATACCGGTTCTCCTTAACACCTGCTACCTGTATGATGAAAAAGGATGTATGGTACACGGAAGTATCAAGGGAACCAAGGATTATCTGCTTGAGACATGGAGATACCATACAAACAGACATTCCAAAGGTTTCAGTTCCACAAGAATCAGGCCCTGCACTACAAGCAGGGCTTTTTCGTTTGTATAACTCTTAAAATCAGGAATCATGAACCAGACATTACAACTTACAGACTATATTCCACAGTATGTAAGCCTCTACTACGTGGACTACCGGGATGATCTTGATGAACATGAAGACATCCAGGAGGAATGCATCCGTTCCAACAAAATGGAAAAACTCTATGAAAAGGCATACGAATGGTATGAGGAACAGGAAAGCTCAAACATGCACGACTATCTGGAGGAGACAAGAAAGAATATGGAAACGGACAATCTTGCCGGAGAGTTTGAAGAGCATGAAGATGAAATCAGGGAACTTATCTACGACCGGAACGATTCCGACCCGGTAAAGGATCTGATACGCAACTCGTCCGTCACTAATTTCTTCTATTCGCTCGGAGTGGAAATCAGCGGATACCTGACCGGCTGTTCACTGCGGGGAGAATCAGTCGCCATGGCCTGCCATAAGGTACGCCGCGCACTGCATCTGAAAAAGGGGCAGTTTGACGAGAAGATAGAGGAATTGGTAGGGAATGCCACATACGGCGGAGAACTGCGCATCTACTTCAACGCCATGTTTGACAGGCTCATCAGCAAAGACCCTGAGAACGATTTCAAGAGCATCCGTTTCCACGGGAATGTAGTGGTGGCCATTGCCGACAGCCGGAACGGTTCCGGACATCATGTACGGATTCCGTTGGACATCACCTTCCCTTTTCGAAGGGAGAATCTGTTTGTCGATTCACAGGTACACTATTCCTATGCCAATGAAGTCTGCGGCATGACCAATGACTGGTGTGATTCCACAAAATGGGAAACGGCTATCGTGAACGGTCTGAGAAAAGGTGACGATCCGTTCGCACTCGGTACGCTGATGCCAGACAATCCGAACTTTACGGACAAGGCTTGGTTGCAAGGCTATGTCGCACCACAAGATGGTTTTGGATGTACTGTAGCCAACGTGACATTTGCTCCCGGATGCCGAAACAGCTGGCACAGCCATAAAGGCGGACAAATCCTGCTCTGCACTTCCGGCAAAGGATATTATCAGGAAAAAGGGAAACCTATCCAACTGCTGCTGCCTGGAAACGTAGTGAAGATTGCCCCCGATGTCATCCATTGGCACGGCGCGGCTCCTGACAGTGAGTTTACACACATCGCCATAGGTACCCAACTGGACAAAGGGGGCGTAACGTGGCTGGAACCTGTGACAGATGAGGAATACAACAGTTATGAAGAAAAATAATCCATAAAAACATAGAAACAATGAAAAAGTATTTAGTTTACCTGATGATGGCACTTGCCGCTTTCACTTTCAACGCTTGCGGGGATGATGACCCCATGACGGAAGAACCAGGAACAGAACAACCCGAAACACCTGGTGATTCTACAGATAATCCAGACAATCCAAATAATCCAGATACACCTGCTGGAAACAGCAACATTCTTGTGGCATATTTTAGTTGGGGAGGTACTACACAGCGAATGGCGCAACAAATAGTGTCTCACACTGGAGCGGATTTGTTTCGTATAGAACCTGTCACACCTTACCCGGAAGATTACACTGAATGTACGGAAGTAGCATTGGCAGAACGTGACAGTAATGCTCGTCCAGCCATAAATTCTATCATTGAAGACGAAGCGTGGGCTGAATATGATACAATTTTTATCGGCTGTCCCGTATGGTGGTGGACAACACCTATGATTATATGCACTTTTTCTGAAAGTTATGATTTTACAGGTAAAACCGTCATCCCGTTCTGTACCTACGCATCCACATATCGCGATGAAACGTTGGCAAGAATCGTTGAATTGACATCTGGAGCTAAAGCACATCTTGAAGGATTAGGTTTGACTAGTGGAAGCTTGAGCAATGAATCGAATGTGGAAAACTGGCTTCGTGAGATAGGAATCATTGAATAATAATTAAACTAAAACGATAAAGAAGATGAAAGCAAAGATTATCACCCTTATAACTCTTATTCTAATGGGTGGAATGAATTTATACGCACAAAATAGGAGGACATTAATTGCTTATTTCAGTTGGAGTGGAAACACGCAGCATGTGGCAGAGTATATTGCCGGACAGACCGGCGGCACACTTTTCCGTATCGATCCGGTAAAGCCATATCCTACAGACTATAAACCTTGTACAGAGGTAGCAAAGAAAGAAAAGGAACAGAATGCCCGCCCTGCTATCAAGAACAAGGTGGAAGATTGGGACAGTTATGATACAATCTTTATCGGTTGTCCTGTATGGTGGTGGACTGCACCAATGATTATCAATACTTTTACCGAAAGTTATAATTTTAAGGGCAAGACGGTCATTCCTTTCTGTACCTACGCATCTACCTACCGTGACGAGACCCTTGCCAAGATTGCAGAACTCACACCTGATGCCAAACACTTGAAAGGATTCGGTGCCGTTAGCAGAAATACGGACGGTATCACAGAATGGTTAAAAGAAATTAGAGTTATCAAATAATGGAGGATAAAAAATGAGAATATATACATATTTCGCATTGTTCTGCGTATCGTTAATACTTGCTTCGTGCAGTGACAACGAAGATAACAATATCAGTTCCCCGACTGAAGAAGTGGTGCCTGGAACAAATCATCATATACTTATCGCTTATTTTTCTGAACCCCTACCGGATGGGGTGGATGCCAATACTTCCGCTAGCCGTGTGATTGTAAACGGAGATTTGTATGGAAGTGTAGAATATATGGCTACCGTGATAGGTGAAGCTACTGGAGCTGATATGGTAAGAATACAGACAGCAACACCTTATCCGGGTAATTTCGATGATTTGGCTTCACAAGCCGACAATGAGCGGCAGAATAATATACATCCAGCTCTTGCTACCGACATAGAAAACTTTGATGATTATGATGTCATCTTTGTTGGCTATCCCATTTGGTGGTATCAGATGCCTATGGCTATGTATTCATTCTTTGACGAATACGACTTTGCAGGTAAAACAATTATTCCTTTTTCCTCACATGGAGGTAGTGGCTGGTCAAGAACAGTGGATGACATTGCTGGAATGGAACCTAATGCCACAATGGTAAATGGATATAGCATTTCACGTAGCAGTGTGGCCGGCTCGGAAGAAGGCATCCTCCAATGGCTGGAACGGATAGGAATGTTGGAACAACAAAATTAAAGAGGAATTATGAAAACAATAGGTTATTTGTTGGTAAGCCTTTTTTTGCTTTGTTCCTGTGTTCAGGAACAAAGCAAAGTGGTCAGCTTGACAAGTGGTCAGGCACAAGGTGTATATGCGGACAGCATCTACAGCTTCAAAGGCATTCCATACGCCAAAGCTGCACGCTTTATGCCACCTGAACAGCCCGATATTTGGGATACGGTACGGATATTTAATACATATGGAGAGATATGTCCGCAGGCTCCCATACCACAAGGAAACGACTTCATCGCCATGCGTGAGCACCCTGCTGAGGGAGAGGATTGCCTGAACCTGAACGTATGGACTCCAGGCATCAATGACGGCAAGAAACGTCCGGTAATGGTGTGGTTGCACGGAGGTGGGTTTCAGACTGGTTCTGCCATCGAGCAACTGGTTTATGATGGAGCAAACCTGAGTCGCAAAGGAGATGTTGTGGTAGTGTCGGTTAACCATCGGCTGAATATGCTCGGCTTTCTTGATTTGTCCGCTTACAGTGAAAAATATAAATACTCCGGTAATGTCGGTACGATGGATATGGTAGCAGCCCTGCAATGGATACAGAAGAACATTGCTGTCTTTGGAGGTGATTCAAACAATGTCACTCTATTCGGGCAATCAGGTGGAGGTGCCAAAGTACTGGTACTGATGACAGTTCCGGCTGCACAGGGGCTGTTCCATAAGGCCATCGTTCAGAGCGGAGCTGTAGAAGCTTGTGGAATGACCAATGTTACGCAAAAGACAGCACACCGGGTAGCAGAACTGATGCTTGACTCATTAGGAATCTCACCGCAAAATGCCGACAAGCTACAAGCCATTCCCTACAGCCAATTGATGGCAGCAGGAAATAAGGCAATGGCTCAAACCGCTCAAGAGGAAAACAGCATAGACAGTTGGGGTAATCCTGGACTGCTATGGACTCCCGTGGTAGACGGTGACTATCTGCCATATCAGCCGGTCATAGATTCCATTGCTTCACAGGCAAAGGATATTCCGTTGCTTATCGATTCGTGTATGACCGAATGGACCACAATGCCGATGTTGGGAAATCCGGATAAATTTGCCCATGACAATATGCACACATGGAATAAGGAAGAGACAATGAAAAAGTTGCAAGCACGATTCGGAAACTGTACAGACTCGGTTATTGCTGCCTTCACATCTGCCTATCCCGGTCGTTCCATCAGCGAAGCACTTTACATAGATACAATGTTAAGACTTCCTGCCTTGAAGACAGCCCGCTTGAAAGCCGACCAGCATGGGGCTCCTGTATATAATTATTTGTTTGCCTGGGACACACCTATTCACGGAGGTTTTGCCATGTCATACCATTGTTCGGAAATACCGTTTGTATTCAGCAACACCAGTCTGTCACCTGCAGCCTCTGCCGGAGGCTCGGAAGTCAAGGAGTTGGAAGAGCGCATCAGCAAAGCATGGATAAATTTCGCCCGTACCGGCAATCCTAATCACGAAGGACTTCCTTCATGGTCTGCTTTTACCCGTGAAAACGGAAACACGATGATATTTGGAAACAAATGTGAGGTAAGGAAAGATTTCGACTATAAGCTGTTGTCGCTGTTACGACCCAACTATAAATTTTAAACAAAATGACACACAAAATAATATCATTCCTTAGTATCCTGCTGCTTTCCCTACCGCTTGTGGCTTGTAGTACAGATGACTCTGATGTTGAAACACCGATTAATCCAGACAACGGAGAAGAAAATTCTTCGTCTGATGGCGTGGCAATGATCAGCTTCACACATGCTGTACCAGACGGTTATGAACAGGAAGCCGAAAAAAGAGGCAGCATAGTCCGCATCGATTATGCCACACGGGACTATGCAGAAGGCACTGGTGCGAAACGTACCAATACGGCATACGTCTATCTGCCTTATGGATATAATGAAAGCCAACGGTACAATATCCTCTATTTTGTACACGGTCATTACAGTACGGCGGCATCCACCTTTGAAGATGAAAATGGTGTGGTACGCAAACTGCTCGACCAAATGATAGCTCACGGTGATATTGACCCGATGATTGTGGTCACACCCAGCTACAACTACGGACAGCCTACACCAGACTATGCGGATGCAGACCCTTACTGCAGGGCTTTGCCCATAGAATTGGTAAACGACCTGATTCCAGCTGTAGAAGGCCGTTACCACACGTATGCGGAAACAACCGACAGGGAAGGTATTGAAATATCACGCAGTCACCGTGCCATTGGAGGTTTTTCAATGGGAGCAGTCACCACTTGGTATGCCTTTGATGAAACATTGAACGCATTCCGATACTTTATGCCAGTCAGTGGCGATTGCTGGTCTTTGGGACGGTTTGCCGGGATGAATCGTCCTGACGATACAGCAGCTTATTTGGCAGAAAGGGTACAACAGTCACCTTATGTCGGAACAGGTTTCTATATCTGGGCGGCAAGTGGGACAAACGACTCCGCTTATAGAGAGATACTTCTTCAAATAGAAGGTATGGCACGTTTGAACAACATGTTCAATACGGCTAATATGACCTTTCATCAGAAAGAAGGGGCACGGCATGAGTTCCGTCCTATTCCGGAATATCTGTACAATGCTTTGCCGTTCTTCTTTCCGAAAAGTGATGAATAAACAGAAAAAACAAAGACATTTATGAATAGTTTTACTTATCGATACCCTGTCCGTCAACATTTTGGCAAAGGGTGCGCAGAGAACGCAATCAAGGAAGAATTAGACCGTATAGGACAGAATGTGCTGCTGGCATATGGTGGCAGCTCGCTGAAACGCACAGGGCTGTATGACAAAATTATAAGCTGGCTGCACGAACGTGGCAAGAACGTGGTGGACTTCGGAGGCATTATGCCCAATCCTACTTACGACAAGGTACAGGAAGGTGCACGACTAGTGCATGAATACAACATAGACTTCATCCTTGCCGTGGGCGGCGGATCGGTTATCGACTGCTGCAAGGTGGTATCAGCACAAGTAAAATTAGACGAGGATATTTGGGAGATGCAGTACACGAAGCACCAGTATCCTACTGAATTTGTGCCTATGGGCGCTATCGTAACAGCATCAGGAACGGGTGCCGAGCAGAACAACGGGGCGGTTATCACCCACACCAAAAAGAAACTGAAACAGCCGTTGACAGGCGCTTACTACAGTTTTGCTATACTGGACAGCGACTTGACACGGACTCTTCCGATGGGGCAAGTCGTCAGCGGTGCATTCGACACGTTGAGTCATTGTATGGAAATCTATATGGGCAAACCTCAAACGGACAATCTCTCCGATGAAATCAATGAAGCGGTCATGCGTAACGTCATCAAAAACCTCCGTGAACTGATAGTCGATCCAGACAATGATTTTGCCCGTGGAGAACTGATGTGGGATTCTGCCCTTGCGGAAAACAGTCTGCTAAAACTCGGCAAGCAGACCGATTTTCAATGCCATATGCTGGAACATGCCGTAGGAGCCTATACCGACTGCAACCACGGAAAGGCGTTGGCGGTTATCCATCCGGTTCTCTATCGCCATTTGCTGAATGAGGGCAAAGAAAAACTGGCTCGTATGGCGGAACGGGTATGGAATGTAAAGGGTGATACGGTAGAACAGACTGCTATACTTGGTATCGAAGCGTTGGAGGCTTTTATAAAGGAAATCGGCTTACC
Source organism: Caecibacteroides pullorum (assembly GCF_019239235.1). GTDB lineage: Bacteria > Bacteroidota > Bacteroidia > Bacteroidales > Bacteroidaceae > Bacteroides > Bacteroides pullorum. Next base: position 11,266 of record NZ_JAAZTS010000032.1, read on the forward strand.
ATCGCATTGGAGCGAAATGGGCATTAAGGACGAAAGTATCCTCCGTGCCGCTGCAGATACCTGTTTACTGATGCCGGGATGCTGCAAGCAGTTTTCCCGTGATGAACTGTTTGAGATATTGAAAGAATGCATGTAACAAACTTCTAAAAGAAAAAAATTATGAATACCTTATTAAAGACAATGTTGTGCGGTGTTACTGCACTTTTGTTCGCCGGAGCTTCAGCCGCTCAAAACAAACAACCATTTATTTCAGAGGATTTCTCTGCTATCCAAAGTCCTAACGACAATCCTTTCGGACTGGTTTATCGGGGAGCTATCACCAAGAATGAAACGGGCAAAGTTAATATCCATCGCATTACTTACGACTTGAATGGCTTGAAGATTGTCGCCAACGTTTATACTCCAGCCGGATATGAAGTTTCAAGAAGCTATCCCGCTCTTGTCGTTGCACATCCAAACGGTGGATGTAAGGAACAGGTGGCAGGATTGTACAGCCAGCGGATGGCGGAACAGGGTTACATTTGTCTGGCATTTGATGCCGCGCAACATTTCAAGGCCGAACAAACAAGAATCATTGAAGCCGGCTGGCATGACGTGTTCATGCATTCCGACATGATCCCGGCATCGGGATATTCCGTCAAAGAACTCCCCGAAGTGGAGAAAGGTGATACCCTGAATGTATGCGGATGTAACCTGATACACAAGAAACAGCTGCCGGTAAATCCGTTCACGGATGCAGAACTGGTGGAATACATGGAGCTGAACGGATTGGGCACGGTATCCTCACGTACCAATATCATCCGTACACTGGTTAACCGTAAGTATATCCGTTATTCAGGGAAATATATTGTTCCGACCCCGAAAGGCATGTTCACCTACGAAACCATCCGTGGAAAGAAAATTGCGGATACTTCACTCACCGCAGACTGGGAAAAACAGCTGGCCGGACTTGAAAGCGGAATGATAACCGGACAGGACTTCCTGAACAGGATCAGGAATCTCGCCAAGGAAATGACTGATGACATTTTCAACACCTATTCCACAAAAGAAGAATAACATCTATACCTAAGCAACCAGGAGAATGCAGGCCGGAAGGTCTGCATTTTTTTGTATCCGTACAGAAAAGAATCTGTTTTTCCGCTTTTAAGCGGCAAAGGTCTTGGATTGCCTGCCTTTTGCCGCAAGGCTGCCTTCAAGGGCTTGGCTGGACAGGAAAAAATCATCCTCGCTGCGCTCCGGTATTTTTTCCTGCCAGGCCTTGCGCAAAAAGGCAATCCAAGAAGCCGGAGGCCTATAAAATCGGGAAAACACATCCCGATGGGATTATTCATTCATAAAATTAAGGATTATGGAACTACAGATTATCGAAAGTATCAGCAAGCATGCGGTAACCCTGGTATTGGTTATCGGAATACTTATGCTGACAGACAAAGGTATCATGCCTACCGGTATTATTGCAATGCTCCTGCTCACCGGAGGAATCATAGGATTTCTTTTCAGAGCTCTTCTACTGATTGTCAGGATAGCATTTATCTTTTTCATTGTCGGACTCCTGTTTTTCTAACCAATAAAACCAACGGATATGAAAACAAGTACATGTATATCTTCTGCTCCTGTCATGCCGGCTGTATGGCCACAGAGTGAACATATCAGACCGGTCAAAAGACGTCTGCCCAATACAGTTGATGAGCCTAAAAACATCGGCTACTATCTGGAATCTCTGCGTGATATTTCCAGCAATCCTGACAGAGAGAATGTCCTGAAAGAATTCTTCAAGGAAACTTATGTATAACCATAAAATTTTTCAATTATGTTTTTTCAATCAATTTATCAGATGATTACAGCAGGAACGGATTTGAATATCAATATCCGTAAAGTGGACAACAGCCTGAGTGTGGCAGTCATACCAAGGCGGAACAGCCTGAAAGAGGATACGCGGCAGAACATGGTGCCGCTGGTCGTGAACGGAACACCGGCAGAACTGGATATGGGCTTCCTGCAGACCATACTCCAACCGATACAGAAGGTACAGGGACTGCTTGTCAATGCGGAAAATTTTGAGAAACAGGCAGAAAAGGCCACATCACAGACCAAATCATCCAAGGCTCCAACAGTACCGGCCGAATCAAAGGAAGCCAGGGAAAAACGAGAAAAGATGGAAAAGCTCCTCAAGAAGGCTGATGATGCGACTGCCGCAAAAAGGTTCTCCGAAGCAATGACATGGCTGAAACAGGCACGGGTGCTGGCTCATTCTGAAAAACAGAAGGAGATTGACGAAAAGATACAGGAAGTACAGAAACAGGCCAGTGCAGGAAGTCTGTTCGGTATGGCAGAGGAACCGGCACCAGTAATTCCCCAACCACAAGGCAGCATGAACGGCCAGCCACGACCAGGTATGCAAACAAGCATATTCCCGGAGCAGCAGACCCATACCATGAATCCTGAACCAGTCATGCCACATGCTCCACAGCAGATTTCACAACAGATTTCACAGGAAATGCCTCAACCGGTATATGGAACGAACGGAGCATATATCCAACCTGCTCCAAACCGCCCCGTAATGCAAGGAACAGGTATGCCACAAGGAGCTACAATGCAGCCCTATCCGCAGCAGCCGGCTTACCAGCCTGAGGCGGCTCCTTATCCACCACAACAGGTACGGCAGCCGACAAACGGCCATATACCGAACGGAACGGCACAGGTACAGAACGGAAACGGACGGGAATACCAGACTGCACCGACAGCCCATGATACATTCTGCTTCGATCCGGAAGACGAGAATGACAGGGAACTTCTAAGAGAGGACCCGTATGCGGAATATCCGGATTTTCCGGCTGAGTACCGTATGAAGGACGAGGCACAGGTAGAAATGGTATACTGCTGATATATAAAAATAAATGATTTGTAAAACCAATAAACAATAAGCAATATGGCACTGGAAATTAAAGGAATGAAAAGAGTATTCAAGATGAAGAAGAACAGTCAGGAAATCGTACTGGACGATCCGAACGTAAACATGTCTCCGGCTGAAGTGATGGACTTCTATTCAATGAACTATCCGGAACTGACCACCGCAACCGTACACGGACCGGAAATCGAAGACGACCGGGCGGTATATGAATTCAAGACAACCATCGGAGTGAAAGGGTAAGGACATGAAAAAAGGACAACATAAAAATAAAAAACCATGTACACAACTTACGGAACGGGCTTTGGAAAATTTAGCCAGACTTATCATATCGGAACTCGAAAATACGGACATAAGCCGGGGCATCAGGAACAGAAAGAAAAGAAAACTCCCTCCCGCAGAAAACCTTATGGTTTTCTGAACACGAGAATACCTTCCATCGCTCCAGATCTGTATGTGGAGAATGACAGGGATGCAACGGTAAATGTCACCACAAAAGAGAATCTTGATTTCCTGTACCGTTCAGCCATGAAGTATGCGCAGCTCCTGGATGTGGAGCTGCCATACCATCCTACAGGCAGGACTTCCATAAGAGAAAAAATATGCCTGCTATATAATACGCTGGATTCCATAGTATCTCATCATGTAAATCTGGAACTTGTCGGTGACAGACTCCAGTTCTGTATTTATCATTTCCATGAATGGCCCGATTACACCCTGTTCCTGATACCGATAGATTTTACGGAAAGACTGAAAGGTGAAATCAAAAGGATCACACTGGAGTTCATCAGACGGTTCATCAAGTATCACAGGATGATGGATATAACCGATACCCCTTATTTTGAGATGTCGGAAGTCTGTATCGATTATGTGGACTTTGAACAGCTTGATGAGGAAGAGAAAAAGAATTTGTACAGAAAGGAAAAGCTCTTCAGGTCATATGAGAAAGGGAGAATCCACAGGAAACTGTACCGGATGTACTCCAGGGCTTTCTGCAGGAATCTTGAAGAACATATCCGCAACTGTAATCCTTCCAGCAATAAGGAAAAAAGACTTTTGGAACTGATTACTGAAGGGATGTCCCTGATTGCAAAGGACAGTCCTCATATCTTGAATTATGACTATGATTATGCAAGCGAAAAGGAAAGGGATTTCGAGCCACCACCACTCGAATATCAGATTCTGCTTACATATTCCATTACGGATACGGTTACCAAAGACATGGAAAGCTGTTTCAGTACTGACTGTCAGGAGACATATAACCAGACTCCCGTATCATTTACCTTCATCACACCGGAAACTGAAAAACTGTTCAGACCAGAGAATTATCCGGAACGGTTCTCAAAATGGTTTGAGAAATTTGTAGAACATGTTACCTATAATTTATAAACATCATGAATGAACTGACCCAAAATATTCAAAAAATGATGGTGCCGAAGGCGGCTATCATAGCCTACAAGTATGAAGACAGAAGAAATTCTGACACCAGGTACTTCATAGAATTGCGTCCCATAGGAAAAAGCGGACAGATGGGAGCAGGTATCCCCGTCACATACGAATTCATGAATACCCTGCTGGAATCCTATACGGAGGAAATGAGCGACATACCGGCAGGCAGAGTCCCTGAAAACATGTTAGCCTGCAATCCGAGAAAAGGACAGGAAGAATATATCTGGTACAATCCGCCCGGAAAGAGACAGATGTTCTTTCACAAAGACCTCAATATACAGGACGGTACATTCAATCTGCCGGGGATTATCTACCATGTAAGAAACGGAAGCATGGACGTGTTCGCCTTCAAGGGGAAACGTCCGGTGGAAACGACACCACTGTTCCGTGCCCCGTTCTTCAACGTGACCGGATCAAGTGTCTGCCTTGGCAGCAGTTCTCTGGAAAAGCCACAGAACCCGACTTTCCTTTCCCTGCTGGAATACTGGGAAAAACGGTTCTGGCTGACTGAATTCTCCCATCTGGGAGGAAATGTCAATCCCACCGTTTCAAATCTTGTCATCGTCACCGAGAACATAAGAAACAATCCGTTCGACATGAACGAACTCAAACCCATGAATAAAAAACTTAAAGACATACTTCCATGAAAAAGATACATTTTACCGACCGCTACCTGCTCAATCCACGTCATCCGGTAACGGTATTCGTCATCGGAGCCGGAGGTACCGGCTCACAAGTGATAACCAATCTTGCACGCATGAGCATGGCACTTCAGGCATTGGGCCATCCCGGACTGCATGTCACCGTATTCGATCCCGACACAGTAAGCCAGGCCAATATAGGACGCCAGCTTTTCAGTGAGACGGAACTGGGACTAAACAAAGCCGTATCACTAGTCACACGCATCAACCGTTTCTTCGGATACGCATGGACTGCCGAACCGCAATGTTTTCCTACCAGGAATTTTTCTGAAGATAGCACAGCCAATATCATCATAACCTGTACGGACAATATACGATCACGTCTTACGCTTTGGAAGTTCCTGAAGAAAGTCCACAAAGAAAACTTCAGTGACCATTCGGCTCCCATATACTGGATGGATTTCGGGAACAGCCAGACAAAAGGACAGGTCATCATCGGAACGGTACGTGAGAAAGTTCTCCAACCTTCTTCACAGGAATATATTCCCATGCCTAAAATGAATGTCATCACCGAGGAAGTGGACTATGCAAAAATCAAGGAAAAGGAATCGGGGCCGAGCTGTTCTCTGGCGGAAGCTTTGGAAAAACAGGATTTGTTCATTAACTCCACACTGGCACATATCGGATGTGACATATTATGGAGAATGTTCAAGGAAGGAAAAACACTGTATCGCGGTGCCTATGTCAATCTGGAGACATTGAAAGTGACCGCAATCCCGGTATAATGCATAAGTGACCGTATCATCTTTCCATCAGAATACGGTCACTTATTCTATTTGCTGCTTATTATTTACATCTGAAATATCTTTTCCAAAAGTAGCCTTTTGCTTATTCATTTTTTATTTGTATATTTGAGAAGAAAAACATAACTTTTTTATGAACGCAGAAAATTTAAGAATAGGAGACTATGTACATATCCATTTTCTCAAAAACACAACTACTGAACAAGCCAAAGTTGAGAATATCGATATTGAAAATAACACCATTATTTTGGTAAATCAAAGAAAAGATATAATTAAGATTGATACTGAAGATAAATGGAAACAGATAAAACCAATTCCATTAGATAAAAATGTATTAAAACAGTTTGGATACAAAGATTCTATTAAGACTGTATATGGCCTAGTTAATAAAAATGTATATGAAAAAGTATACATATTTAAAGATAGGTCACCTATATTAGTAACTTTAATTTATGAAGATGGTGTATTTAAACTGGTACAAAGTGATGATGAAGCTTTTTATGGATGTAAGACGAAACCCTCGTTTCAAGATCTTCACATTTTTCAACACTATCTTTCTGATAATATGTACATTAATAATATATAGACAAGAATCTTAAATAAAAAACATTTCAAAACAATCAGACAGACTTCGCAAACTATATATATAAATAGTTTGCGAAGTCTGTCTGATTGTTATTTTATTTCAATTCAAAGAATTGGTGTCGTCTTATTTACTCATTTTCTACTGTTCATTATACTTATTTTCCATGTGCCAGCATTACATCCATTCCATTAACTACTTTTATCCTTACCACGCTGGAGGAGGAAACTCTGTATCTCTGAGGCGAGATAGAATGATTTCCCGTTCTTTTCCACCGAGTAATATTTAATCTTGCCCTCTTGCCTGTAACGTGCCAAAGTTCTTTGTGACACACCAAGGAGTTCTGCCAAATCGACATTATCAAGCAGTCTATCTCCGTTCATACATTCTTTCAGACGGTTCATCTGATCCAGTTTCTTTTCAATGCGAGCAAATCCCTCTACCATTGTACCTATCAGTTTTTCGAGTATCTCATTATCTATATATGACATAATTCCAATGTTATTAAGTAAATAAATCGATACTCTCTTCGTGCGCACTCAAGAGTATATACTCATAATAGTGAGAATAACATGCCAAACAGATAAAGAAAAACATAGTATTTTGTATATATCTGTTAATCAGATATATAAATTAGCATCTTGATATTCTGCTGTAAACCGAAAGTGTAAACCATTTAAAGCATGGCGATTACCAAGTTTACATTTCTATAACAACTACTTATTATACTTTAAAACCAATCTTTTTAAAAGAGGTTTACTAATAGCTTTATATACCCCTCCTACTCATTTAGCTTTAATATACTTTACAAAATAGGCTTTATATTTCATGCATCAAAGTATGAAATTAAAGCCTGACTTTTTACTGAAAAACAGCTTAAGAATGGATTAGTAGTCTTAAACTGTATATAATAAAAAGACAATCTATAAAACCATGAAAAGATATATCATTGGCATTAATGAATAGAATGTCACTCTCATAATATTATTGAAGCTCCGCAGAAACTCTACCACCCAATCATTAAATCTAATACATTAACTGCATTTTTATGAATAGTTTTTATCAATTTCTTAACTATTTTATTATTCAATCAATTTTGTATTCAATCTAAAAGCATCGGCATCAATTTCCATTTGGTTAAATTCTGATACTTGGATTCAGTTTTCGAGCAATACTTATTATTTTTGATTTCTCATCTGAATTCATATTAACCCCCAAATAGACAGATTCAAAACACTCTCCTCCTATCTCAGAAAAAGCCCTTACTTCTTTCCAATCAATCGGGCCTTTATTATCATTTAGTCCCGGTGATAATCTCATATATTTCGGTAATGGATCCAATATAAATAAACGAACTTCTTGTTCATGTTCCCATACTTTTGCCTTCGTCGATATTTGATAATAGAAAAAGTCTTTTTCATCCTTAAAATAATCAGGTTTTTCTATAATGTCTTTATATTGTACTTCAACCTCAGAACAACCAATCATGATTGTACCCTGCATACAAGAAAGATATTTTCTAACTTTTTCCATATTCAAACCAATACAAACACCTTTATGTTTGCTATAATAGCTCCACATTAAAATTGAATCATGTATTTTCGAAAGACTACATATCCAAGCTTCTTCTCTCATCCTACGAAATGGCTCTCTTCTCATTTCTTCTATTACTCTTGGAATCCATCCCCTACGCATTTCATTCGGAACCTTGGAGAAATCAATTAACGATGGATGACAATCAAACGGATCATTTAACTGCGTAGTATTAGTAAATTGAAGATTACTACAATGCAGCATCATCAATCCACCATTAAAATCAAGATATTTATATAATTGGATTACTTTCATAAGTTTGTTATTTTGTTCTTAGTAAATCATTAACAATCACACCTAAAAACTTTGAATATTGAATTTGAATTAGTATATGAATACGAAGATACGAATTATTTAAAACATATTTATTCAAAGAAAATTATATATTGCCAAGAAAATATCAATTTTATTCCGTAGAAATTATACCTTTGCATAAACAAATTAAATTTATGGCAACAGGACATCTTATAAAGCCCCAAGAATTCCTTGAATCAAAGTTAAAATCTCAAATTGAAAAAGGGAATAATTTGCTAAACCGAGAAGTTAGTGAAAAAAAGACAACCCTTGTATATCCGAGAAGAATCATAAAAATAAAGGAATATGACAATGATGAAGAAAAAACATTTTTCGCAGATTATGTAAAGTGGAATTCCTATAATAGCGAATTGATAAGCCGTTCTTTTGACGAGAATGATTCTCCTCATTCTTATTTTAACTCATATAACCGCACAGGTGATCCAACGAGATTACTAGGTGAAGATATTATTAAAGAAGCCAAGCAGCAAATTAACGAAAAAATAGTCTATCTTGAGAGCTTAATGGAGCAACTACCTTTAATTCCCCAGATGGAGATAATAAATAACAATGAAGAAAAAAAAATAAATATGGGAAACAAAGATATTTTTATTGTTCATGGTCATGACAGCGGATTAAAAAATGAAGTTGCACGATTTATAACTGACATGGGGTATAATCCTATTATTTTACACGAACAACCGAATAAAGGTAAAACTATAATTGAAAAAATAGAAACTTTTTCCCATGTATGTTATGCAATAGTATTATATACTCCATGTGATAAAGGTGCGTCTAAAAATGTTCAAGACTTATCACCAAGAGCAAGACAAAATGTTGTTTTTGAACATGGATATCTTATTGGAAAACTCGGTCGAGAAAGAGTTTGTGCCTTAATTAAAGAAGAAGTAGAAAAACCAGGTGATGTTGATGGAGTCATTTATATTACATATGACGACCGAGGTGCATGGAAAAAAGATATTGCAAAAGAGTTTAATATATTAGGAATGCATTTTAACCCAAATGCATTATTATATTAGTGAGAAAACTGATTGTAATTCTATGTTTGCTATGGTTGTGCAAAATTAATTACACACTTATTATTTTTAATAAAAAATCATCTAATAAAGAACGGTTAACGCCCAAGAGGAGTAATCCATTCCCCGACCTCTGGATTGGGAATGGATTTTAACTTCAATTCAAACTGTTTATAAAAGACTTTATTATACAGACACAATTAAAGGGCAGCACCTTTACCCCCGTATTCATATAGTAAAGTTAAAATAAGGGAAGAAAAGAGGATGGCTTCACCATGAAAATGATCTCAGCCATTTTTTGGGGGGGACAAAACTTATAAAAAATCCAAGGGTAAGATCGGACAAAACTCCACTTCGACGAAATACAAATTGTCTCATTGTGATCTGAAAAACATCCTTGAATTCAGCCTCCATATTACAGTCCATTTTGACGAAATAAACCTCTATATACTCTATCTTTGTCGACGGAGTCAGTCGGAATCCCCAAGAGCTGTTTTTGCCACTTTTCCCTCTGTTTGAAGAAATTAATAAAAAACATTCAATCCTCGATTTTTGCAAAAATTAAAATTTCAAGCCCCGTTTTAAGCTATATACTATTGATAATCAATAATATATCAAAGGTGCACTTTATTTCTTAAAGCTTAATATTATTATATTCTTAGCATCCCTGCCAACTGCACGAAATAATCATTTGACCAAATATCAAGTTCTTTTGGATTGCGGAGGAAAGGCAATACATCTTCTTTCACTTGATTTATATCAGCTGTAGAAAGACGCTCAATGAGTTTTTCTTTGAATAACTCTGGAGTAATATTCTCATTGTTAAACTGCTTGCATCGTTCTGCCAAATGAGTAAAATCTAACGGAACATTATGACGTATATACCATTCAAAATCGTACCAATCACGACCTTTGACTCTATTCTTCCACACACGATAGACCAGTGCGTGCATCTTACCAGCAAACAAGTCTGGAAGTGTAAAACAGCGGGTCATAAATGAATGTGGCTGAAGCAATAGCTTTTGTTCCGTTTTGAAGTTCAACGGTGGACAAGTATCTACCTCAATCTTTATCTTTATTGACTTCTCAGTTTGGAAAGTCACATCATATACATCGGTATTATCTTTAAGAAATGCCGATTCGACCTTTCCAAAATTCTTCTTATCTTTTTTCTTTATTTCAACCTCACGGCCTACCATTGCAAAGGCGTCAATGATAGCAGGAAAATATTTCGTAAAATCGAACTTGTCATCTTGCGCAAGCAGTGAGAAATCCATATCCTCACTGAAACGTTGCAAGCCATGAAAAATTCTCAGGCAAGTTCCACCATAAAACGCAGCCGACTCAAAGAAGCCCCCAGCATACAGGCCTGCAAGTATCATTTGTTGGTTAACTTCAAATATGGCGTTTCGCTTATGTTGCTCCGTTGTTAAATCATAACGGGAGAGCATATTGTCGAATATTTCATTTTTCATCGTCTTAAAAATTTTAAAAGTGTCGAAATTGAATCAGCCTTTTTGCCTACATTAATATAATCTTCAAATATGGTTGCGTCCATATTATAGAACTCATCCATATCCATACGAATATCCTGCTCAAGATATATCTCTACATCCTTCATATAACGAAGAATGACTTTAGAGGAATTGGCAATCAAATCACACAAAGCCTTTTCCGGTGATGCAATAAGAAATGCATAGTCACCTTTATTCATACTCCTTACTCCTATCGGAAATGCCTTTCTTGAAATATATTTGTAGTCATAATTGCCGACTGAAGTTTGAAAGCTTCGTGGATGCTTTACTGTCATTGATTGATGAACATATACAGCCTCTGGGATAAGTCCATAATATCGTAATGCAGTAGACATGGAGATATACGAAGGTGTATAGAGATGATTTGCAATCAACTCACTCGATAGAGTCTTCCCTGAATATTCAGGATTTATCACATAAAGTCCTCGCTTAAGTCTGATGATAACCCCTTGCTTTTCTAGCCAGGTTACTTTCTTATTCGCAGACTTAAGTTCCGGATATAACGATTCAATGATTGAAGTCGTTACTGGAATAGTTCCTATTTCATTTAATTGCCTATCCATACTGCAAATATAGTAATATTTTGAACAATAAAAGAAATAATACTTCTTTTTCTGTTCAGAATATTACTACTAAGACCATCTTAAAAAATAGCGACTGCTGTCACATAATGATTACCGACAAGGTAGATTATTCTCTAAAATTTCTCATTACTCACCGATTGTAAAGACCTCATAGCACTTAAAAATAGATTCTATTTTCATAGATAAGACACTAAAAACTCACAAATCTGTTCATCGATACAAACATCAAGTCCTACTTCATCTTTAAGTCTAAAAGAATAAAAAGCATCCTTTTCTTCTTTTTCGAACTGTGAAGTAAACGAGGCACTCATTGTTCCCAATACAGTTTATGCAACTTTTCACATTTAGTAGAAAGCCCATGGGCTAAACCATTTTTGAGTCTGTGAGTATTTCATTGCCCATTTAGCTTTCTCAAGAATCGCTACTTTTCTAGCTTTTTCATAAAATTACATGATTAGAGATTAGGAACTGCACCGAATTTACCAAATTTATATGCCTTTTGGAGAGAACTAATCCTATTCAATCCTTTGAAATCTGTTAGAGGATACAGCACACTTGATCCGTCCGGATTCTTTTCAGTAAACCAGACATTATCTTTTCTAAGCAAATCTTCCTCTCCTAACAGTCCATCATAATGTGTAGTGAGCAACAACTGGGCTTGCTCTGATTCTTTCAGAAAACGTTCAATAATATGTTCTATCAATTTCGGATGAAGAGAAAATTCGATATCGTCAACTACAAGAAAAGCATCATTTTCAAGAATCTTTTGTACTTGAGCAGCCAGGCCAAACGTACGGATAGTACCGTCCGATTCAAACAGTTCCGGAAACTCATAATAATCATTGTTACCATTATCAGATGAAACTTTATGCTGATACATAGTATAATAAATCGAACCCTTATGCGTCTCCTGTTCTTTGAAAGTAATATTTGAGATATTAAAATCTGCTTCCTGAAGATACCTCAATATATAATCTTTTGCCGACTCATTCTTGATTGATTCTTCAGCATAACGACTTAAAGATGATGCAGGCACAATTGCCGGCATAACCTGATTGGTTAGATACTGAAGAACTGCCTCTAATTCTACAATATGTGTATTTACCTGCATATAAGCAGCAAAAACTGACATGTTATGCAAACACTTCAATGTTATTTCCTCTTTGACAGATTGCGACATTTTGGTCTTCTGTCCAAATTTAATAACTGATACGTTATTCTCAGTATTTCTTTCAAATATAGTAGCAGGCTGTTGACTTGGATAATAGATTAGACTTTCCTTTGCTACGTGCCACCTGTCTAAAGCTACAGAATAGACATAACGAACTGCTTTTTCCTCATTCTTCAAGTAGAACGAAATCGAATATTCAGATAACTGCCTCGAACTTGTTTTATTCAGGAGAAACGGGACTATTTGAATTTGTTCTGCCTTATTAAGTGGGGTATAAGTAATGAATGACTTGATAAAATCACAAACTTTAATAATATTACTCTTACCCGAAGCATTTGCTCCATAAATGACAGCCACTTTCAATAGTCTCACATCACCCCCCAATTCGACAACATGATATGACTCCATATCCTTACTTCTATCAGCTTCAAAACTTAATATAGCCTCGTCTCTGAATGAGAACATATTCTTAAATCTAATTTCTGCTATCATATAATCTGTTTTTCCACAAATATATAACTAAATATCCATATCTACAAATTAGATTTCAATATTTACATCATTTATGCAAAAATCAAAAACTAATACTATTTTATCGAATTTATTGCACCCGTAGTCAATATAATCATTAAATCAAAACATCAGTCCATCCATTAATATAAAAAATCGATACAAATCAACATCAGTCTTCATATTATCTTACTTCACAAAGATTTAAATACAACCCCAAAATACTTATTCTATTTGCATGATATTGCATGCCATTGATAAAAATGCCATATCACTAAAAAAAGGGGTAAAAAATACCTCGTTCTTGTAACTTATTTGCTGGAAAACTTTGAAATTCAACAAAATACAATTATCTTTGTCTTACAAAAAGAATGTGACAACATACAACTCATTGATAATCAATGAGTTATAATGACTAAAAATGACAAAAAATTAGACTTCTGTACCTTTTAGAGCTCCAAATATTTGATAATCAGAAATTTGCAATTACTGCATCGTAAGTAGACACCCCTTCCGCCTCCCCGGCGCCGCGCCGCCCCTGCCCTGTTTTACAGGCAGGAAGTGACGCCCAGCGTTGTGCCAATAGCCGTGAGGATGGTCACCAACGTCTGGATGACCAGTTTCCAAATAGATTTCTTGTCCATGTTTCTTTTTTTTAATTGATTAATTGAGAATTGAGAAATTGAGAATGTTTGTTCCTTGAAAAATGGAGAATTGGTCGTTGAGCATGCCCGTCCGCTGGCTTGATTTTCAACTCGCAATTCCCCATTTTCAATTCTTAAAGCGGACTTCCGCCCTCGCCCTCGTCCGTACCGCCGCCGGCCGAAGCGCCGCCCGAAGCCTCGAGCGAAGCGTCGTAGACCATCCACTCGATGTCCGACGGCACCAGTCCGCGCGTGGACGTGCTGCCCTTGGTCTGCGCGCCCTCACGCTGGGGCACGAACTGGACGCGGACGGCCCGCACCTGCTTCTGGAAATCGAACTCGTCTTCGTTCGTCACGCCCTTCGTGGCAAGGGTGTAGCGGAACGTGCCCAGTCCGTCCAGACGGACCGAACGGCCCTGCGACATGAGCTCGGCCATGACGCCCGGCAGCTCGCCCAGAACGGCCATGACGTCGGCGTAGGTCACGGTACACATGGCCGAAAGGCGCTGGGCCACTTTCTTCGTGGCTACCGGCTGGCCCACGGTGATGGCGGTGGGATACCACACGCCGTACTTTTCGTTGTGCTGTTTCTTGTAGAATGCCATAGTTGTCAAAAGTTTTGTGTGTTAAACATTTCGTTGTGTTATCGCTGTTTCCCCGAGACTTTGTCTCCCCTTTCCCGATGCAAAGATATCGCCAAGGGGACGGAAAGCCAAAATCGGGAGGGGTGTAACCTCTAAAAATATGTTAACGGAGAAAGACTTTCTTCGCGGAAGTTGCCCGAAGGCTCCTGCCCGACTGGCTGCCCCCGGACGGAGGCGGCGAAGGGCAGTTGGCAGGAGGACTCACGCAACGGGGCGGCCGACGGGGAAGACGAGGCGTCACACATCACAAATCACAAATCACAAATCACAATTATCGAAAATGAGTTTTCAACCGGCCGAAAAGGAGCGGGAGCGAAAAATAATATTATATATATTATATATTATATAATATATATAATATTAAAATATTTAACACTTTCTTCTCTCAGACTTACGCACTATCCGATTCGGGTAATTGTGATTTGTGATTTGTGATCATTGTGACGCCGGACGAGCGGGCAGCGGGCGCAGGGATATACGGAGCGACCTGTTGATAACTTCTCTGCCATTTTCTTTTCCGATTGGAAGAATTATGCTACATTCGCAAATCCAAAGCCAACGAAGGTTTTGGTAAAAAATGTATGGTTATGTATTTTTTCTTTAACGACACAACAACAGAGATGTTAACCGAAACGAAAGGGAGCAATCGGGAGATTGAGGCGCCTTTCGAAGACGAAACAGACGAGATGATGAAAGACATTTTCATGGACCTGCGCAAGAAGCTGGACGAGGTGAAGGCGCGGTGCGACACGTATCGGAGGGAGCGCGACGAGGCCCGAACGCTGGCCGCCAGGAGGCTGAAGCGATGCCGCGAGCTGGAGGAACGGAACGCCCGGCTGGAGGCCGACCACGAACGCCACAAGGACAGCCTCGTGTGCCTGACCGACCGCCTGACCGCCCTCGAGCGGGAGAACGAGCGCCTGAGGACCGCCATCGGCCACCTCTACGGCGAATGCGCCGAGTTCGTACAGCAGGCCGCCGGTACGACGAAGCCGACCGTCGTGGCGCAGCACAACTACTACCCCGGCTCGCTCCACGTGAGCGGAAGCCACCTGCCCGACGCGCGCTTCAACCCCGCGCCGACGGAGCACAAACTGGACCCCAAATAATCTGACAACAAACACGAAAGGAGGACACTATGGAAACCAAAGAACCGACACCGACCATCGTACACAACTACTACGGCATCACGTTTCAGAACTGCTCGATGCCGAACGCCACCATCCAAACCATCAGCCAGCCCTCGGCCGACGCCCAGCCTGCGCCTGCCGCACGCGCGCCCGAGGATGCTCTGTCCGACGCGCTACGCACGCCCCGCGCCGAAGCCTTGCTGGCCCGTCTTGTGGACGCCGGCCTCGTGGACGCCAGCTGGCAGCCGCTCTCGCTCTCGAACGCCGAGAAGGGCGTGCTGGCCTCTCTGCTGGCCGACCGGCTAGGCGTGGACAACCTGTGGCAGACCTTCGGCCGCCTGTGGGGCATGAAGCCGGAGAACCTCCGCTCGGCCTACAACAAGGGGATGGACCAACCCCGCTCGAACGCCTTCATCCAGCGGGTGAACAGGGCGCTGGAGGAATAGCTTCCCCCAAAACCGATATCGCAAACGCGTCTGTAAATCAGATGGTTACAGGCAACCGTACCAGGTACGCGTACCAGGTACGTACCAGGTAAATCTCATTCCGATACACTAACTTTGCTCCTGCAATCACGAGGAAAACAACCCTTTCCCCCCCTCGTGATTGCGGGAGCTTTCCGTATTGGGGCTTCCAACCATTAAAACCCCAAAAAGACGATTTTCAATTAGTAAACCCTATTCACAACATTAAAACTCTTTTTTTGACACGACTATGATTATCCAATTACAACTTAGCGACAAGACCTACGAGCGCCTTCTCGCATCGGGCAGCCGCCTGCAGGGCACTATCGGCCTGGTAAGCCCCAACGAGGGAAACTTCAACGAACATGTGCGCCACACTTCGAACGGCAACGGTGACTACAAGTACATCCGCCTGCGCCACGGACGGGCCAGCGTGGGCCCCAAACGGGTGCGGCTCGCTTTGAACATCGCCCTGGACGAGACGGGCATCACGCCGGCAGACATCCTCATGGACGAGAGCCGGCAGGCGAGCGACTTTGTGGACCACGTGTTCGATGCGAGGCTCTGAGTAATTATCCATTATCCATTCTCAATTATCCATTAAAGCAATGAAATTCGGAATAAGCAATAACGTAAAGAGCCGGGTGGTGCGCGAATGCACCCCCGAGCTGCTCCGCCAGGCACTGGACTCGCCCCTCGTGGCCCGTGTCTGCGCCGAGATAGAAGACGCCCTCGAGGCCGTGCGCCGGGGCGAAATGTCGAAAGACGACTTCGAAACCCTGAAAGCCGCACGCAAGAAGATGCTCCCCGTCATCACCCCGCACGCCACTTTCCGGAGTGGCCGGCGGACGAACGCCGAAGCCGTCGCCAGCGGCCTGTCGATGTACGACGTGGACCACATTCCCGATCCGCGCGGCTACTACGACGAGAAAGTGCGTGGACGTGAAGCCGAGCTGGGCATCGTCCTGGCACACGTCACGCCCAGCACCGAGGGCCTGCGCCTGCTGTTCGTCATCCCCCGCGCCGGCATGGCGCCCGACGAGGCCCAGCGTTGGATGTCCGCCCGCCTGGGCGACGCCGCCTACGACGGGGCGGTGAAGGACCTGGCACGCTGCTCTTTCCTCGTGCCGCGCGAGTATGTGCTCTACCTGGACGAGGAGAGGCTGTTTGGAAATGAAGAATTAAGAATGAAGAATGAAGAATCTTTGGGAAATGAAGAACGAAAAATGATGAATGAAGAATTGCCTGCGGATGGTGAAAATTCTTCATTCGGAGGCGAAGCCGACATTCTTCATTCTTCATTACCAAAGTTTAAGGGCATTCCCTATTCGGAAATTATCGGACAATGGTTCAAGTTGGCAGGTGGCGAACCCGTACAGGGCGAGCGCAACGACAAGCTCCACCGCCTGGCCTCACACCTGCGCTATATCGCCGACAACGACGAGGCGCTGCTCCTGCAAGTGATGCCCCGCTACGGCCTGTCCGAAGAGGAGATGAAGGGGCTGATACACTCCGCCTGCTCGGCGAAATGGTACTCGATGCCGCGGATGCTGAAAGAGGCCCTTGAAAATGAAGAACGAAGAATGAAGAATGAAGAATCTTTGAGAAATGAAGAATTAAGAATGAAGAATGAAGAAT
>NZ_JAAZTS010000033.1 GCF_019239235.1 Caecibacteroides pullorum
CTGCAAAGTTGCAAAATCAAGTCCGTTTCATCTCAAGAAACCACGTAATTGACTATATTTCAATAATTTCAAAGAACTATTTATCAACTTTTACGGGACAGTAGTGTATCTTTTAATTAAGTTAATAATACTACTCTTCTATATAAAGCAATTGAGAGCTGAGAACAGAGAATTGAGAATTGCCGTTTAAAGTAACTCTCAACTTTCAATTCTCAACTCTCAAAAATATATTTTAAGCTTCTTCGTCTTCTTTCATGAAGGCGGCAGCCTTAGAAGCATTGATTGCTTCTTCGTCCGACTTGTCCAGACGAGCCTTGGTAGCTTTCTTCTTACCCTTATTGGCAGGAGCTTCACCGGCAGCTTCCATGTCGATCTTTTCAGCCTTACGCTCTTCCAGACCTTCCTGCATAGCAGCACAGCAAGCATCCAAAATCACTTCTACAGACTTGGTAGCGTCATCATTAGCCGGGATTACGAAATCTACATTAGTAGGATCAGAGTTCGTATCAACAATACCGAATACAGGAATACCCAAACGGTTAGCCTCGCGAACTGCAATATTTTCCTTCATAACGTCTACAACAAACAATGCAGACGGCAGACGAGTCAGGTCAGCGATAGAGCCCAAAGTTTTGTCCAACTTAGCACGCTGACGAGAAATCTGAAGGATTTCTCTCTTAGAGAGATTTGCATAAGTACCGTCATTAGTCAGCTTATCAATAGTAGCCATCTTCTTAACGGCCTTACGAATAGTCGGGAAGTTGGTCAACATACCACCCGGCCAGCGCTCGATTACATAAGGCATGTTTACAGAGGCTGCCTTGTCAGCAACCACCTGCTTAGCTTGTTTCTTAGTAGCAACAAACAGGACTTTCTTTCCTGATTTAGCGATTTGCTTCAAAGCTTCTGCAGCTTCGTCAATTTTAGCAACCGTCTTGTTGAGGTCAATGACATGAATACCATTGCGCTCCATGAAGATATAAGGAGCCATTGCAGGGTTCCACTTTCTTTTCAGGTGACCGAAGTGGCAACCGGCCTCCAATAATGTATCAAAATTTGTTCTTGACATTGTCTTTTTAATCTTAAATCGTTTACTTTCTTTTTTGTTTTTCTAAACCAACCGCCGGGTAGCCTTGTCCACAAGAACGAGAGTCCCGGTAGTTTAGATGCTAAACGCTTTTTCAGTTGAGAGTTGAGAGTTGAAAGTTGAAATTCATGCAACTTGTCCGCCCCAACCAATCTGCAACTCTTAACGTTTACTGAACTGGAATCTACGACGTGCTTTGGGACGACCCGGTTTCTTACGTTCAACAGCACGCGGGTCACGAGTCATGAAGCCTTCGGCACGCAGAGCAGCCTTATCTTCAGGATTGATTTTTACCAGTGCACGGGCGATAGCCAGACGCAAAGCCTGAGACTGACCAGTGAAACCACCACCGCAAAGGTTAACTTTAATGTCATACTTTTCAGCTACGCCAAGCTTGTTCAGCGGCTGCTTAACCACGTACTGGAGAATGCTTGAAGGGAAATACACAGCAAGGTCTCTCTTGTTAATGGTAATCTTTCCAGTACCTTCGCTTACGAAAATACGTGCAATTGCACTTTTACGTCTGCCTAATGCATTTACTACTTCCATCATCTCTTATTTAAGTGCGTTAATATCAATCATTTTCGGGTTCTGAGCAGCATGTTTGTGTTCGCTGCCGGCGTATACATACATATTACCCAGCAATTTTGCGCCCAGTTTATTCTTGGGGAGCATGCCCTTCACTACCTTTCTCAACAGTTTATCCTCACCATTCGGTTTAGCCTGCAGACGGGCAGGAGTCATCTCTCTCTGGCCACCGGGATAACCGGTATAGGACAGATAAATCTTGTCAGTCCACTTATTGCCAGTCATTTTCACTTTGTCGGCATTGATAATGATTACATTATCGCCACAATCTACGTGAGGGGTAAAGTTGGGTTTATACTTTCCTCTCAACAGTTTCGCAACTTTAGCGCCCAGACGACCCAAAACCTGGTCTGTAGCGTCAACGATGACCCATTCTTTCGTCACCGTAGCTTTGTTTGCAGAAATGGTCTTGTAACTTAAAGTATCCACTCTTAAATGTTTTTTTAAAATGTTACTACTAATTGTTTTTTCTTCACCACCAGCCAACCGCCCCGGACAAAGGTCGATTAACTCGCTATGAATTAATTGCTTATCCTTATTAGATAATAATCGGCTTGCAAAGGTACGGTTTTTCTGCTAACTGACAAACGATTTAGTCTTTTTTTTGTCTGAGAGTCAGATTGAAAAAGCAACGTACTTACCAAAATATTTTTCCCCAACTGAAGAAAAATATTTCTCCAATCGGGGAAAAATCGATATTAAATTAAGCTTTACTCAGATATCCTTATCCACATCAGAACTCTGCATTACGCGGCGTACGTGGGAAGGGGATAACATCGCGAATATTTGCCATACCTGTCACGAACAGCAATAGGCGTTCAAAGCCCAGGCCAAAACCTGCATGCGGACATGTACCATACTTACGAGTATCCAGATACCACCACATATCCTTCATCGGGATGTGAAGTTCAGTGATACGAGCCATCAGTTTATCATAATTCTCTTCACGTACACTTCCACCAATAATTTCGCCAATCTGAGGGAACAATACATCTGTACCCTGTACAGTTTTGCCATCCTCATTCTGCTTCATATAGAAAGCCTTGATTTCCTTCGGATAGTCTATCATGATGACCGGCTTCTGGAAATGCTCTTCAACCAAATAACGTTCATGCTCGCTGGCCAAGTCACAACCCCAGTAAACAGGGAATTCAAACTTGTGTCCTTTAGCAACGGCCTCTTCCAGGATCTTAATACCTTCGGTATAAGGCAGACGGACAAATTCCGTGTTTACAACCTTCTGCAAACGTTCTATCAAGCCTTTGTCCACCATCTTGTTCAGGAACTCCAAGTCATCGGCACAATTGTCAAGCGCCCATTTCACACAGAACTTAATGAATTCTTCTTCCAAATCCATCAGCTCAGACAGATCAGCAAAGGCAACTTCTGGCTCTACCATCCAGAACTCAGCCAAATGGCGCGGAGTATTAGAGTTTTCTGCACGGAAAGTAGGACCGAATGTATAAATCGCTCCCAATGCCGTTGCA
Source organism: Caecibacteroides pullorum (assembly GCF_019239235.1). Lineage (GTDB taxonomy): Bacteria > Bacteroidota > Bacteroidia > Bacteroidales > Bacteroidaceae > Bacteroides > Bacteroides pullorum. The sequence continues at coordinate 3,163 of NZ_JAAZTS010000033.1, forward strand.
GCAAGTTCACCCTCCAGCTGACCAGAAACAGTCAGACTGGCCTGCTTGCCGAAGAAGTCATCGTCGTAAATAATGGAACCATTTTCATCTTTCTTCAGGTCATAAAGGTTCTTGGTTGTCACCTGGAACATCTGACCAGCACCCTCGCAATCTGACGCCGTAATAATAGGCGTGTGGAAGTAGAAGAAGCCTTTCTGATGGAAGAAAGTATGAATAGCGATAGCCATATTGTGGCGAATACGAAATACGGCGCCAAAGGTATTGGTACGAGGACGCAAATGAGCAATCTCACGCAAGAACTCCATAGAGTGTCCTTTCTTCTGCAACGGATAAGTATTGTCACATGTACCCAGTACTTCTATTTCACGAGCCTGAATTTCTGCTTTCTGACCAGCACCGACAGATTCAGTCAACACACCGTTCACGCTCAAACAAGCTCCCGTCGTGATATCCTTCAATAGGGCCTCGTCAAAGTTTTCCAGATCGACAACGATCTGTACATTATTTATTGTAGAACCGTCGTTCAGCGCGATGAAGTTTACCTGTTTGCTACCTCTGCGGGTACGAACCCAGCCTTTCACGTTGACCATAGCGCCGAAATCTTCACGCTTCAGCAGGTCCACAATCTTTGTTCTACTAATTTTTTCCATAATTACTATCTATATCTATAATTTATTCAAACGAGCCCATACGCAGGAAGTTCACTTCCTGTTCTGTCAGATAGCGCCAGTCACCACGACGCAATCCTTTTTTGGTCAGACCTGCAAAATATACACGATCCAACTTTACTACCTTATATCCCAAGGATTCGAAAATACGACGCACGATACGGTTCTTGCCCGAGTGGATCTCAATGCCCACATCGTTTTTCTTGTTTTCATCCGTATAGCTGATAGCGTCTGCATGGATTTCACCATCATCCAGCTGGATACCTGCAGCAATCTGCTCCATATCCGCCTTGGTCAGGTTCTTGTCCAAGTGTACATGATAAATTTTCTTCTTCAGATACTTCGGATGAGTCAACTTCGAAGCCAAATCACCGTCATTCGTCAGCAACAGAACTCCTGTCGTATTGCGGTCCAGTCGTCCTACAGGATAGATACGCTCTTCACAAGCACCCTTTACCAAATCCATTACGGTACGACGAGCCTGCGGGTCATCCGACGTTGTCACTGTATCTTTCGGCTTATTCAGCAACACATAAATCTTACGTTCGATGTTCACCACCTGATCATGGAATTTCACTTCATCACCACGTTTGATTTTTGTACCCAGTTCTGTTACGACCTGTCCGTTCACAGAAACCACACCAGCCGTAATAAACTCATCAGCCTCACGACGCGAGCAAACACCTGCATTGGCTAAGAACTTATTCAGACGAATAGGTTCATTGGGATCGACAAACTGTTCCTTGTATTCAATCTGTTTCTTCTTGCTATACTTGGCATTCGGATTGTAATCAGCCGTGCGTGGGCGTTGTGGACGGCCGTATGCATTGTTTCCTCCACGATTATTGCCACGACCAGCATTCGAATTGAAACGAGGACGTTGCGGACGATCTCCCTCATTGCCATAAGAGCGTTGTGCGAAACCGCCCTGCTCGCCAGACGCGTTAGGATTGAAACGCGGACGCTGCGGACGATCGCCATAAGCACGCTGACCACGTTCCGCATTCGGATTGAAGCGAGGACGTTGCGGACGATCACCACCTTCAGCATTGAAACGGGGACGATAAGAACGCTCTCCACCATACGTACGCTGTGAACGTTCGCCCTCTTCAGCATTGTCATTAAAACGCGGGCGATAAGCATTGCCATAAGAGCGCTGCGGACGATCACCATTCTCCGCATTAAAGCGCGGACGATAAGACCGATCGCTACTGTAAGCCTTCTGCGAGCGTCCTCCATTCTCGGTATTAAAACGCGGACGATAAGGCCGCTCTCTGTTTTCACGGTTATAAGAAGAATGGCCGAAGCCAGCACCCCTGTACTGATTACCATCACGGTCAGCACCTTCATTTCTTTCTACACCTGACGCATCGCGCCAGCTTTCATTTTCTGTACTCATTGTTCTCTTTTATTCGAATAAAAATTAAACTTATCGGCCTCACGGCCTTATTTAATTGAAAATGGAAAATTGAGAATTGAAAATTTCAGTAATGGTTCATTTCAATTTCCCATTATCAATTTTCCATTATTTACATTCCCGTATAATTGTGCGGAGTAATGGCGCGAAGTTCCTTCTTGATATCTTCACTAACATTCAACTCCTCGATAAAATTCTTGATAGATGCTTCCGTAATAGCCTGATTAGTACGAGTCAGCGCTTTCAGTGCCTCATACGGATGCGGATATGCCTCACGGCGCAGGATTGTCTGGATGGCCTCAGCTACCACACTCCAGCAGTTGTCCAAGTCGCGATAAATAGCCGTCTCGTTCAGCAACAACTTACGCAATCCTTTCAAAGAACTCTGGATGGCAATAATAATGTGACCAAAAGGCACGCCAATGTTGCGCAACACGGTCGAATCGGTCAAGTCACGCTGCAGGCGCGATACCGGCAACTTCACAGCCAAATGTTCCAGTATGGCATTTGCCACTCCCAGATTACCCTCCGCATTTTCGAAATCGATAGGGTTCACCTTGTGGGGCATTGCACTAGAGCCAACTTCACCCGCTTTAATCTTCTGTTTGAAATACTCCATCGAAATGTATTGCCAGAAATCGCGGTTCATGTCTATCATGATCGTATTGACACGCTTCATGGCATCGAAGATGGCAGACAGATTGTCGTAGTTGGAAATCTGAGTGGTGTATTCCTCACGCTCCAGTCCCAGCTTTTCAGCGACAAATCTGTTGCCGAAAGCCTTCCAGTCATACGCAGGATAAGCCACGTGATGAGCATTGTAATTGCCCGTAGCGCCACCAAACTTAGCAGTCAACGGACAAGCCTTCAGTGTAGCCAGCTGACGCTCCAAACGGTAAACAAACACACGGATTTCCTTACCCAAACGTGTCGGCGAAGCAGGCTGTCCATGCGTTTTGGCCAGCATCGGAATATTGGCCCATTCTTCGGCATACGTGCGAAGCTGAGCAATCAGTTCCTCAATCTGAGGATAATATACCTGCTCCAGCGCTTCTTTTACGGAAAGGGGCACAGAGGTATTGTTGATATCCTGCGAAGTCAGTCCGAAGTGGATAAACTCCTTGTAATCGTCCATACCACCCAGCTTGTCAAACTGTTCTTTCAAGAAATATTCCACGGCTTTCACGTCGTGATTGGTCACGCTTTCAATTTCCTTAATGCGTTGGGCATCGGCTTCCGAGAAATTACGATAAATATTTCTCAGAGTTTCAAACACGCCCTTGTCTACCCCAGCCAACTGAGGCAAAGGCAATTCACACAAAGCGATAAAATACTCAATCTCGACCCGCACTCTATACTTAATAAGTGCAAATTCAGAGAAATAGGCGGCCAAGGCATCTGTCTTGCCCCTATAGCGACCGTCAATCGGAGAGATGGCGGTTAGTAAATCCAGTTCCATACGTCGTATTCAGTTGATAATTATCGGGCGACAAAATTACGTCTTTTTTCTGAGTTACAAGCCACAAAACCAGCATAAAAACTCCTTGTAACTGCAAAAATTATCAAAATCTACAAACGAAAAGCAAAGCTCCATCATCAGCCGTCCCCAATCCCTCACTCAACCATCCTCAAACAAACATACACGCCCAAACTATAAAACGATGCTTTATCGACGCTAAAACATAGTTTTGCCATCAGTTAAACATAGTTTTATTCTCCAACGACGAAAGAGATTTATTATCGAACAATAATCTATAAGATGGAAACAGTCATTACGATTCCGACATTTGAAAGGGGGAAAAATAAAGTCCCTCATTAGCATCGTAAAGATAAACATTACGCTCCTAATGAGGGACTTTAGCAACGCCAAGTGCCACTTGGCAAAAACGAATAACAAAGCTACGCTTTTTACAAAGCCGTAGAATGATGTTTGATGAGATTCATGAATTCTTCGCGAGTCTTGGCTTGATTAAAAGCACCTGTAAAATCCGAAGTCGTGGTAATGGCATTTTGTTTCTCCACGCCACGCATCTGCATACACATGTGTTTGGCTTCCACCACCACCATAACGCCCAACGGATTGAGCGTTTCCTGAATGCACTCTTTAATCTGAAGAGTCATACGTTCCTGCACTTGCAGACGGTGGGAGAATATGTCGACCACGCGGGCAATCTTACTCAAACCTGTAATATAACCATTGGGGATATAAGCCACATGAGCTTTCCCATAGAAGGGCAGCATGTGATGTTCGCACAATGAGAAGAAATCGATGTCCTTCACAATCACCATCTGACTATATTCTTCCTTAAACTTAGCCGAACGAAGCACTTCATGAGGATCCATCGTATACCCTTTGGTCAAAGTCAGCATAGCTTTTGCCACACGCTCAGGAGTCTTAAGCAAGCCTTCGCGCTCCACGTCTTCACCCAGCAGGGTCAAGATACGTGCATAATGTTCTTTCAGTTCGTCCAACGCAGGGGAAGTGATGATTTCTTTTTCCAGCATGATTTCTTTTAATTATAGATTATCAAACGGATGCATCCGTTCTGTTATAGAGGAATATTTATCTGGTCTCTGACTATAGAAACTTCTTTAAACTGACCTGAGCTACGCAAACGCCTCATCATGGCATCAGCTTCCTCAATGCTCCGATAGTCTCCTACTCGACACAGCCAACGGGGAGGAGTAAAAAAAGTATAGACCAGCAAATCGGGAAAGAGTTCTTTGACAGACGCCGCCACCGCATGTGCTTCGTTCTTAGCCTGACGGGTATTGCTTCCAGCATATACCTGGACGCGATATCCAGCCGCCTTAAGGACCTGTTGTCCTTCAACGACAGAAGCTGGTCGAGCTTTACCGATCAGCGCTTCAATGCGCGCATCCTGATGAACAGTAACCTTTCCCTGACCTGGAACTTTCTGCTCCAAACTCTCTATAATATTCTCTTGTGCCGTCGCAAACAAGAAGGCTGAAAGGCATGCAAGGGTTAAAAACAAACGTTTCATGTTACTCGGTATCTGTTGTTTAGATGTAATAGAATAAAAAAAGAATGCTGCGCTCGAAGCATGGCGCTTCTCAGCGCAGCATTTTCTTAATCAATATATCTTTCAATTAGTTGAAAGCATCGATAATGCCCTTGAAGTCAGCAACCTTCAAAGCAGCACCACCAATCAGACCGCCATCTACGTCAGGATTAGCGAACAATTCCTTAGCGTTTGAAGGCTTGCAGCTACCGCCATAAAGGATAGAGCAGTTATCAGCAACTTCCTTACCATACTTCTCAGCTACCGTCTGACGGATGAATGCATGGATTTCCTGTGCCTGCTCAGGAGTAGCAGTCTTGCCTGTACCAATAGCCCAAACCGGCTCATAAGCCAGAATAATCTTAGAGAAATCTTCTGCAGACAGAGAGAATACAGAAGCCAGCTGAGTAGCGACAACTTCGTTCTGCTTGTTAGCCTCACGCTCTTCCAGAACTTCACCAATACAGAAGATAGGTGTCAGGCCATTAGCCAAAGCCAGCTTCACTTTCTCTTCCAGAATTTCTACAGTCTCATGATAGTAAGCACGACGCTCTGAGTGGCCTAAAATAACATACTTGGCACCCGTAGAAGCTACCATAGCTGCTGAAACTTCACCTGTATAAGCACCAGACTCCTTGTCAGCGCAGTTTTCTGCACCTACACCGATCTTAGCGGGATCTACCAACGGAGTAACAGAAGCCAAATGAATAAACGGTGTACAGATGATTACATCACAATTAGGCTTTTCATTAGCCAATACTTCATTCAATTCTTTTGCAAGAGCAATACCCTCCTGAAGGGTTTTGTTCATCTTCCAGTTTCCTGCAACAATGTTCTTTCTCATTTTGTCTTTATTTTTAAAGGGTTAATATAAATGTTTTTATTTTTTTCTTTCCACAAGTTCACCATCAGTTTTCACATGGCCAATCCTCTTTTCACGACGTTTAATGACCAATATATCTACAGCCAGCACCAAGCATAGAGGTACGATGAACCAAAGTAAGACTTTTCCCATCGTATGCCAAAGGCTGACAAACTCTTCCTGCCCCACAGGTATTTTATCCAAGGAATCGTACAATGCATACTCGTCAGGCAGATTTCCATCGCTCCATTTGTGAAGAATCGTACCATTCTTCAAAAGGAACATACCCGGATTAGAGCGGATCATAGTCTTCAGCGCAATATCATCAGTCTGACAAAAAGGATATTCAGCTCCTGTCCGATCTCTCCATTGCAAGATATCTTCCTCTGTCGACGAAGTCAAGGCATAAAATCCATAGCCATGTTCAACGCTATAATCATAAATTTCATTGATCAGATCAATATTACTATCGTCCGCCTGTTCAATCCGATGTGCAACCAACAGGAAAGTATAACCTTCATCCGTCAGCACCTTTTCCGTAATATCTTCCCCTGTTTCCACACTTAACATGGAGAAATCGTGTATGGGCGGCTCATATCCCTTTTCCTTCAAAACTGTACGCGCTTCTACAAAAGTCCAGGTATTATCAGGATAATCTTCCAAAGAAAACTCCTTTTTCACCCCATCCTTTTCAAGAATGAAACGCGTATCATAAACTGAAGGTTTAGCCCCCTCAGGTATTTCCATTGCCTGCTTTATATTAACTCCAACCTTATAAGGACGAAAATCTATAATGGGAAGATTATGCTGACAATAAACAGACAAAGCAAACACAAACAGAATGGTATACATCGAAAAGACCCATTCTATCTTACGAGTAATAAAACGGATGATATCTTTCCGCCAATAAAACACAGACAGAGAAGCGATCAACAAAACGACATTCTTTCCAAAAGTCTCCCAATTAGTTAAAATCCAAGCGTCACCAAAGCAACCGCAATCAGATACAGGATCGGCAATGGCAAGATACAATGTCAAGGGAGTCATTACTGCCATCAGGAGTAAGGCCATCCAAACACTCCATGTCTTTCGGATACCCAAAAACAAATATACACCCACGCAAAACTCCAATGCAGCCAGCAAAATAGCTCCCAGAAACACTAAAGAAGGAGGAAACCATCCACTCAAGCCAAAAGCACTCAGGTAGTCCTGTAGTTTATAAAAAGTGCCAAACGGGTCGATAGCCTTGACAAAGCCGGAAAAGACAAAAACCCCTCCCAACAAAAAGCGACAGGCGTTCACCCACACCTTCCTGATAATATGTTTCTTATCAATCTCCAAATTCAATCTTAATCAAACCGAACACTGAATAATTTATCATATCCATATAATTGGCATCCACTCCTTCAGACACCAATGTCTGCCCCGCGAGGGATTCTATTTGCTTTGTGCGATACAACTTCATCAATATCAAGTCTGTATACGAACTTATGCGCATACTGCGCCATGCCTCATCATAATCGTGATTCTTTGCCAACATCAGTTCCAGCGAAGCTTTGGCATACTTGTCATACAAGGCTAGCGCCTCTTCGTTAGTCATATCCGCCGATTCGGCATAGCCTTTTTCTAACTGAATAAGTCCGATGATACCATAATTCACAATTGCAATGAACTCAGAGCGAATACCTTCGTCTACCAAAGAGACGCCTTTAATTTCAATACTACGAATACGGTTGGCCTTAATAAAAATCTGATCGGTCACCGAAGACGGACGCAAAATGCGCCAAGCCGCCCCATAGTCATGAAGTTTCTTGGTAAACAAATCACGACAAATGGTAATAACATGCTCAAATTGCTGTTTGGTATCTTTCATTTCCATATAAATAGGCTGCAAAGTTAGGAATAATTAAGAAATAAAGAAAAGAGGGTGCTCTAAATTATATTAAAGCACCCTCTCATATCAAGATTGTTTTACGTTTATCATGAGCAACGCAATACCTGTCCCGGCCGCAAAACCGTTTTGGTAGTAATACGGTTCAATCGACAAAGCTTGCTGACTGTCGTTCCTTGACGGGCCGCAATCTTCGACAGTGTATCTCCTCGTTTCACCTTATAGAATAAGTCACTACGCGATGCTGATCCGTTCGTATTCTTCACCTTCTTCTCGAAAGTATAAGTATCAGCTACAATATCCTGTTTTTCAAAGTCAAACATCAAAGCTGGATCTATAGCAATTCCCAAGAAACGGGTTTCGAAATGCAAATGCGAACCCGTGGAACGTCCTGTATTTCCACCCAATCCTATCGGTTCACCAGCCTTCACCAGCTGATCTACACCAACCAATTGTTTCGAAAGATGTCCATAAATAGTTTCCAAACCATTGTCATGACGGATCACAACATATTTTCCATATCCTCGTCTGCCTTGATTGGCAACAACACGTATCTTTCCATCAAAAGCAGCACGAATAGTATCACCAATATAAACCTTGATATCCAATCCATAATGTGCTCTACGACGACGAGGTCTATATCCAAATATATCATTGATACGTGTATGTTCGGTCGGCATACAGAAACCTGTTAAATCAATCGTATATTTATCAGGTATAATGGCATCGCCATAAACATGAACAGAGGTTGTATTCCAAGAAGGATATATATCGAAAGCAGGATACATGGATTGCTCTACACGAATTTGCTTTTGCAATACCAACGAATCCACACTCTTCAGCTTTCTATCGATAGGTGCCTGACGGGCTATGAGATCTTGTGAAAAGGAGTTCAAGCTCACCATTGCCGCAACTGCACAAAGAAACAATTTAAATCCTGTATAATTCATTCCGCTTCGTCAATTTGTCTTTTCATATCCGCTAACGACATTACTATTTTCATGTCATCCAACACATGCGGATACCTGCTCTTTCAAAAATTGTTCCAAAGTTAGCATTAATCTTCGAAACGACGCACTCTGAATTAAGCATTTTTTCATTTCAGGCAAGCAACGCAGGCTTCAAACACAACAGTAAACAATTAAACAACAGCAAGTTATCTTGTTTTATGTTTTACAACATATCCAACATAATCAGCCAAATATTAACACCCGTCAACTAATGGCAGCCCAATTGACATTGTTTTTGCGCAGAACCTTCAATTGCCTCCATAAGATTTCGTTTTTAGACAACTTTCTTTCCGGATCCTCATCCACAACTTTTTGTGCCACTTCACGTACATACTGTAATAGCTGACCATCACGAGCTAAATCTGCAATCTTCAAATCAAAAGCAACTCCACTTTGCTGCGTTCCTTCCAAATCACCAGGTCCACGCAACTTCAGATCAGCCTCTGCAATCTCAAAACCATCATTCGTACGTACCATAATTTCCAGCCTTTTACGCGTATCATCAGCCAACTTATAACCGGTCATTAAGATGCAATATGATTGATCAGCCCCACGCCCAACTCGTCCACGTAATTGATGTAGCTGAGATAATCCAAAACGCTCCGCATTCTCAATAATCATGACTGAAGCATTCGGTACATTTACCCCTACTTCAATTACAGTCGTAGCAACCATGATCTGAGCCTCCCCAGAAGCAAATAATTGCATTTGCTCATCTTTTTCCGCAGGTTTCATTTTACCATGCACCTTACATATCCTACAATCCGGGAACTCCTCACATACATGCAAATATCCCTCCTCAAGATTCTTCAGATCTATTTTTTCACTCTCTTTAATCAACGGATAAACGATGTAGACTTGTCTTCCTTCCGCAATTTGAGCTCGGACAAAACGGTATAAACACTCCCGACGATTGTCAAACTGATGAATAGTTGCAATTGGCTTACGCCCTGGTGGCAATTCGTCTATAACAGACACATCCAAATCGCCATACAAAGTCATAGCCAGTGTACGAGGAATAGGAGTCGCTGTCATTACCAACACATGGGGAGGCTGTTCATTTTTAGTCCATAAACGGGCCCGTTGAGCTACTCCGAAACGATGCTGCTCATCAATAACTACTAACCCTAAAGAAGCAAAACCAACCGTATCTTCTATAACCGCATGAGTTCCTATCAGAATTTTCACTTCACCCGAAGCCAAACCTTGCAGAATAGCTTCTCTTCGCTTTCCACGAATTGAGCCAGTCAACAATTCTACTTGCACATCCATACCACAAAGCAATGCCCGGATTGTTTCATAATGTTGGTTGGCTAAAATTTCCGTCGGTGCCATCATACACGCCTGATAACCATTATCCAAAGCTATAAGCATGCTCATCAGGGCAACCAATGTTTTCCCACTTCCAACATCTCCCTGCAACAAACGGTTCATCTGCCGTCCACTTCCTAAATCATGCCGTATCTCTTTTAACACTCGTTTTTGGGCACCAGTCAATTCAAAAGGGAGATTACGAGTGTAAAAAGTATTAAAGACATCCCCTATCCGACGAAATATGTACCCTCTATACTTCCGTAGACGATCGCTGGCATAACGCAATATGTTAAGTTGAACATAGAACAATTCTTCGAACTTTAGCCGATACTGTGCCTTCCGCAGCAAATCAGCATTGCCTGGAAAATGAATATTCACAAGTGCTTCAGTTAAAGGCATCAGATGATGTTCTGTCAGAATCTCGGAAGAAAGAGTTTCAGGTAAAGGTTCGTGAAGTTGCTGGATAAGCGTCCCCATCAGCTTTTCAATCGCATTCGAATTCAGAAAAGACCGTTTCATCTTTTCTGTTGTATTGTAATAAGGACGCAATCCCATTGCATCCATTCTTACCTCCGTAACCAAATCCACATCAGGGTGCGCAATATTGATACGTCCATTAAATACGGTTGGCCTCCCAAAAACAATATATTCCTGATGCACCTTATATTTCCCTGTCAGAAATTTAATACCCTGAAACCAAACTAAATCGACAAAACCTGTACCATCTGTAAAATGCGCAATCAATCTTCGCTGTCGTCCCTCACCTGCCAACTCAAAACTGCGTATTTCCCCTTTCAGTTGAATATAAGGCATCGTTCCGTCAATCTCACGAATAGAGTAAATCCGACTACGATCCACATATTTATAAGGGAAATAATACAGAAGATCATGTAAAGTATAAATGCCCAATTCCTTGTTCAACGTAACTGCACGTTGCGGCCCCACTCCAGGCAAATATTTTATGTCTTGAGTCGTTAAATCGAACATTCTTCCAATAAAGCCGAAGCTATTTTCAAATCAAAAGGGGTCGTAATTTTAATATTTTCTCGATTACCTTCTATTAATGAGACAACCATTCCCATCGATTCGACAACAGACGCATCATCTGTAAATTGTGGACTATAAGGCTGTTCATAAGCCTTTTTCAACAAAGTCGCATCAAAAACTTGTGGAGTCTGCACTAACCGATATTCATCACGCGGTACGGTGACACTTCTCTCTTCTTGTACATGCCTCAACGTTTCAACAACATTAACACAAGGTACTACAGCATGTTTTTGTGAAGCTTCCGCATAACAGCGTCGAATCACATCTGAAGAGACAAAAGGCCGTACACCATCATGCACGCCAACCAAAGCAGGTGTTTCTACCAACGCCAAACCGTTTTTAACAGAATGAAAACGAGTTTCGCCACCATCTGCAATCCGATAAGGACGTTCAAAATGATGCTTCCTACACAAATCCTGCCAAAAAGCCTGCTGATCATGAGGAAGCACCAAAATTATTTGTATATCCTGATTGTAAGCATAAAAGGCATCCATGGTACGCATCAAGACTGGTACTCCACCAATGGGTAAAAACTGTTTAGGGATATCTCCACCCATGCGTATCCCTTTACCCCCAGCTACAATCAGAACATATTGCGTCATAAGAGTCTCATTTTGTAAGACACATGGCATTCTTTAACTCTTTCACCTTTTCTCTGCCGCAAAGATGTTCCACTAAAGCTAACGCAAAATCTATCGCGGCACCAGGCCCTTTACCGGTGATAAAGTTACCATCTTTTTCAACCATTGCACCCGTATATTCGGCTCCTTCCAAATATTTATCAAAGCCTGGATAGCAAGTAGCCTTTTTACCTTTCAACAAACCAAGATTACCTAATACCATAGGTGCCGCACAAATAGCAGCAATAGCCTTATTTGCAGAAGCATGCTTCAATAATTCCTTCCGTAAGTCTTCACACTCATTCAGTGTCGTTGCTCCAGGCAGACCACCTGGCAACACCAGCATCTCTGCATCATAAAAATCGCAATTCACAATATTCTTATCGCATAATACAGAAATGCCATGTGCTCCTTTGACGATTTCATCTGGCGTAACAGATACCATTGCCACATTTACACCTGCACGTTTTAATACATCAACAGCTGCAAAAGCTTCCATTTCTTCAAAACCGTCTGCAAAAAAGACATAAACAGTTCCCATAGTCAAGTCCTCCTTTATTTCAAGTTAAAATAATATGTAATAGTTCCCGATTGATTATTTAATCCGCTGACGGCATTAAAACGGGCCTTCTTCGCCGCGTCTTCAGCCGCCTTGCGCAAAGACGAATTGACAGTATTGGTCTGCCGATTAATACTAGTAGCAATCACTTGACCGGCAGGATTTACAGTAATGTTCACTACAACCTTTCCTTCATCTTGCACATTATAAACAGGCTTGGGAAGTCCACCAGCACCGATAGAACGTCCGTTCAAGCTAAATGTGCCATATCCTCCCACACCACTTGTAGCTCCTTCCGGAGCATTTCCTGTAGGGCTTCCTTGAATGCCGGTTCCTTCTGAATTACCCTTACTTCCCATTTGCGCCCCTTTTCCAAAAGCACCTGCAACCTTACGACGGGCAGCTTCTTCAGCTTCCTTACGTTCACGCTCAGCTTTAGCCTCAGCCAACCGTCGCGCTTCTTCCGCCTTCTCAGCCTCAGTCCTTTCAGGTTTCTTCACTTTGTTCTTTTTTGTAGACTTAGTTTCAGGCTTCAACGCAACAGTTTCTTCCAACTCCTGAGTCATTATTTCCTGCTCAACAGCTTCTTCGGGTAATGGTTCTGCTTCTTCTGGCATCACGTCTACATCCACTAAAGAAGGGTCTGCAGTCCCCCATGCCTCAGACACTTCACCAAGCATCACAGGCATCCCCCCTTCCTCAGCTGGCACAGGCACAATAAAGCCTGCACATATCAAGAAAGCGATCAAAGCGACATGCACCAATATTGCCCCGCCTAAACCTATATATTTACCTTTCTCCTTTTGAGTCACAATCAGATTATATTAATATGACAGTTAAAGCCAATCCGTTTGTTCTTTATCACTTCCCATCAGGCGGCCGTGTAGCCAGCACCATCTTAAAGTGATTCTCATTCGCAATATTCAGCACCTTCACAATCTCTCGATAGGGCACTGTTTCGTCAGCATATAAAGCAACATACATTTCCGGCTCTCTTTCCGCACATTGCTGTAAAAAAGGAGTCAGTTCTTCCAATGTTATAGTCTGTTCCTTTTCATTTCCAAAAGCTGCATAAAAATTCAGGTCTTTATCGATAATCACACGAGTCAAAGGTTTTGCCGATGTCTGTTGCTTACCTTGAGGCAACAAAACCTTTATTGCATTGGGCGAAACCACCGTCGATGTAATCATAAAGAAAATCAGCAGCAGAAATATCACGTCCGTCATGGACGCCATACTGAAATTAGGCGATATTTTAGCTCTTCGTTTTAGCATGGCTCATTCAATAAATCCATAAAGGCCATTGTTTTGGCTTCCATCTTGTTTACCACTCCATCAACGAGTGTCACTAAATAATTGTAGGCAAACATCGCAATAATACCTACAATCAGACCCCCTACTGTGGTAATCATAGCTTCATATATACCACCAGACAATAGGGTGATATCAATATTATTTCCTGCATTAGCCATCTCAAAGAAAGCGCGGACCATACCCGTCACTGTTCCTAAAAATCCAATCATAGGAGCTCCACCTGCTATAGTAGCCATAATAGTCAAGCCTTTCTCCAACTTGGCAACTTCAATATTTCCTACATTCTCAATAGCAGCCTGAACATCACTTACAGGACGTCCTAAACGGCTGATGCCTTTTTCAATCATACGCGCTGAAGGTGTATTCACACTGCGACAATAGGACAATGCCGCCTTTATCTCCCCAGCCAAGATATAATCCTTAATTTTATCCATAAACATAGGATCTTCTTTTCCTGCTTTACGGATAACATAATTTCGTTCAAACAATATATAGAAACACAGCAATGAAAGCAGTCCCAAAACCACCATTATCCAGCCGCCTTTCACAGCCATACTCCATAAACTCATCTCTTCCGGACCTGCAACCGGAGTCAAAACCGGATTGGCACCCGCTATCGAGTCAGCCATTGCCGGAGCCACTTGGGCCAATAATAACATTGCATTCATTAACGAAGACATTTTTTATATTCCTCAATAGTACGTTGCAAACCTAAGTACAATGCATCACTAATCAATGCATGTCCTATCGAAACTTCGTCCAACCAAGGGATGTTTTGATAAAAATAATTCAAATTCTCTAAACTGAGATCATGTCCAGCATTCAGTCCAAGTCCTAAATTGCGAGCAAACTTACCAGCCTCTACAAAAGGCGCAACAGCTTCTTCTTTATTTTTGGCATACCCCGAAGCATAAGGTTCTGTATACAGTTCTACCCTGTCGGCACCTGCCTTGGCGGCATACTCTATCATTTCAACATCTGTGGATACAAAAACAGACGTACGTATACCTGCTTTATTGAAACGTTCGAGTACTTCACTCAAAAAAGCAAGATTAGTCTTGGTATCCCAGCCTGCATTCGAAGTCAACTGAGTAGGACTATCCGGAACCAATGTCACCTGATGGGGTTTTACTTTCAGCACCAGATCTATAAACTCCGGCGCAGGATATCCTTCTATATTAAACTCCGTACGCAATAATGGCCGCAAATCATATACATCTTTTTTACGAATATGACGTTCGTCTGGACGTGGATGAACCGTAATACCGTCTGCACCAAATTTTTCGCAGTCGAGCGCCACCTTAACGACGTCCGGCACATTTCCCCCACGCGCGTTACGCAGAGTTGCCACTTTGTTTATGTTTACACTTAATTTAGTCATAATTCCAACGCTAGTTTCGGGCAAAAGTACAAATAATAGTCATAAGTATAGAGGAATATTATAAAAAAATAGCATCTTTGCAAAGCTAATAACAAACCTGTCATATGAAATTTGCCATATTCGGAAACATTTATCAAGCCAAAAAGTCTTCGTACGCAGAACTATTGTTCAAGCTCCTGACTCAACATAACGCCCAAATTTGCATCTGTCAGGAGTTCTACAATTTTCTGACTGAGACTCTCCATTTAGTTCTTCCACCAGTTGAGCTATTCAATGACGATGATTTTGAAGCAGATATCGTTATCAGTCTTGGAGGCGACGGTACCTTTCTGAAAGCAGCCAGCCGGGTAGGTAAAAAAAACATTCCTATCTTAGGAATCAATACTGGCCGTCTGGGTTTTTTGGCCGACATTTCACCCGAAGAAATGGAAAGCACCCTTGAAGATATCTACAACCACCATTATAAGATAGAAGAGCGTAGCGTACTCCAGCTGGACTGCAACGACAAGAACCTGATGCACTGTCCCTATGCTCTTAACGAGATTGCCGTCCTCAAACGAGACAGTTCGTCTATGATCAGCATCCATACAGCCATCAATGGTGCCCCACTCACTACTTACCAGGCCGACGGACTGATTATCGCAACCCCTACAGGCTCCACAGCCTATTCACTCAGCGTGGGAGGCCCCATCATCGTTCCTCATAGCAAAACCATTGCTATTACCCCTGTAGCGCCCCACAGCCTCAACATGCGCCCCATCGTCATTTGCGACGACTGGACCATCACCTTAGACGTAGAAAGCCGCAGTCACAATTTTCTCGTAGCCATTGATGGTCGCAGTGAATCATGTAAAGAAACAACCCGACTGACAATCTCACGTGCCGACTATACAATTAAAGTCATCAAGCGATTCGATCATATTTTCTTCAATACATTACGTAATAAAATGATGTGGGGAGCAGACATCAGGTAAAGTCCATCCAAAAAAGCACAGACAGTCTTCCTTTAATGGAATAAAATGCCTACTTTTGCGTAATAATCACTTATAAACGGACTTTACAAGATGAACGAAGAAATAAAGAAAGCCTGCCAGGTGATGCGCGAAGGTGGAGTGATACTCTACCCCACGGACACCATCTGGGGTATCGGATGCGACGCCACCAACGAGGAAGCCGTGCGCCGCGTGTACGAAATCAAACGTAGGGCCGACAGCAAGGCCATGCTGGTGCTGGTCGACTCGGCTGTCAAGGTAGACTTCTACGTGCAAGACGTACCCGAAGTGGCGTGGGACCTCATCGAACTGGCCGACAAACCGCTGACCATTATCTACTCGGGTGCCCGCAACCTGGCTCCCAACCTCCTGGCCGAAGACGGCAGTGTGGGCATCCGCGTCACGGGCGAGGAATTTTCCAAACGCCTGTGCCAGCAGTTCCGCAAGGCCATCGTGTCAACCTCGGCCAACGTGAGCGGACAGCCTTCGCCACAGAACTTCAGCGAAATCAGCGAGGAAATCAAGTCGGCCGTAGACTACATCGTGGACTACCGCCGCGAGGAAACCACCCAAGCCAAGCCGTCGAGCATCATTAAACTGGACAAGGGTGGCGTCATCAAAATCATCAGACAATAAAAAAGGAGCATGAAGGCAGAACGAAAAAATCTGTTGCAACGTTTCCTCGTCTGGCGCGAGAAAAACATCAAGGAGAAACGGTTCATCCTGATACTCAGCTTCCTAGTAGGTATCTTCACGGCCCTGGCCGCGCTGATACTGAAGGTGCTCATCCACTGGATAAAGAACTTCCTGACGGAGAACTTCGACACGACGGCAGCCAACTACCTCTATCTGGTATACCCCGTGGTCGGCATCTTTCTGGCTGGACTGTTCGTGCGCTATGTGGTAAAGGATGATATCAGCCATGGCGTGACACGCATTCTCTATGCCATCTCGCGACGACAGGGACGCATCAAGCGACACAACACATGGTCGTCCATCATTGCCAGCTCCATTACCATCGGGTTCGGTGGTTCGGTCGGAGCAGAAGCACCTATTGTACTGACAGGTTCGGCCATTGGCTCCAACCTGGGCAGTATCTTCAAGATGGAACACCGCACGCTGATGCTGCTCGTGGGATGTGGTGCGGCAGGTGCGGTAGCAGGCATCTTCAAAGCGCCCATCGCCGGACTGGTCTTTACGCTGGAAGTGCTAATGATAGACCTTACCATGTCGTCCCTGTTGCCCCTGCTGATATCGGCAGTAACGGCGGCCACGGTATCCTACATCGTAACGGGGCAGGAGGCCATGTTCCAATTCCACTTGGACCAACCCTTTGAGCTGAACCGCATCCCCTACGTCATCATGCTGGGTATCTTCTGCGGACTGGTGTCGCTCTACTTCACGCGTGCCATGAATTCAGTAGAAGGTCTGTTCGGACGCTTGCGCACTCCCTACAAGAAACTGGCCGTGGGCGGCGCGATGCTGAGTATTCTCATCTTCCTCTTCCCGCCCCTCTATGGCGAAGGATACGAAACCATCGAACTGCTGTTGAACGGTACGACCAATGCCGAGTGGGACACGGTGATGAACAACTCCTTCTTCTACGGCCACGGCGACCTGCTACTCGTCTACTTGATGCTCATCATCCTCTTCAAGGTATTCGCTTCTAGCGCCACTAACGGAGGAGGTGGTTGCGGCGGTATCTTTGCCCCCTCGCTTTACCTGGGTTGTATTGCCGGCTTCGTATTCTCGCACTTCAGCAACGAATTCGATGTGACGGCCTACCTGCCTGAAAAGAACTTTGCCCTGATGGGGATGGCAGGCGTAATGAGCGGCGTAATGCACGCCCCGCTGACAGGTGTGTTCCTCATTGCCGAGCTGACGGGCGGCTACGACCTGTTCCTGCCGCTGATGATTGTATCTGTCAGCTCCTATCTTACCATCATCGTCTTTGAGCCCCACAGTATCTACTCCATGCGTCTGGCCAAGAAAGGTGAACTATTGACCCACCACAAGGACAAGGCGGTGCTGACACTAATGAAAGTAGAGAATGTAGTAGAAAAGGACTTTGTGGTTGTACATCCCGAAATGGACTTGGGCGAAATGGTACGAGCCATCTCGAAGTCGAAGCGCAACATTTTCCCCGTTACCGACCAGGAAGGAAAGTTGCTGGGCATTGTCTTATTGGATGACATCCGTAATATCATGTTCCGCCAAGAACTGTACCATCGCTTCACCGTCAACAAGTTTATGACTTCGGCCCCTGGCCGACTCTACGACACGGACAGCATGGAACAGGTAATGCGAACTTTCGACGACACCAAGGCGTGGAACCTGCCTGTTGTCGACCAGGAAGGCAAATACTTGGGATTCGTATCGAAATCGAAGATATTCAATTCGTATCGCGAGGTGCTGGTGCGCTTCTCAGATGAATAATCTTTGAACATATTCTAACCTATTAATGAACAACATGAAAAAAGAAGACTTAAGAATTGTATATATGGGTACGCCCGACTTTGCCGTGGAAGCTTTGCGTTGCCTGGTCGAAGGCGGCTACAATGTAGTGGGCGTCATCACCATGCCCGACAAGCCTGCCGGACGCGGCCACAAGCTGCAATATTCGCCCGTCAAGCAGTATGCACTGGACCACAACCTACCCTTACTCCAGCCTGAGAAGCTGAAAAACGAAGAGTTTCTGGACGCCCTGCGCGCCTGGCAGGCCGACCTGCAGATTGTGGTGGCTTTCCGCATGCTGCCCGAAGTGGTGTGGAACATGCCCCGCTTGGGCACCTTCAACCTGCACGCCTCCCTCCTGCCCCAATATCGTGGAGCTGCCCCCATCAACTGGGCCGTCATCAACGGTGAAACAGAGACAGGTATCACCACCTTCTTCCTGAAGCATGAGATTGATACGGGCGAGGTCATCCAGCAGGTACGCGTCCCCATTGCCGACACGGACGACGTGGGCATCGTTCACGACAAGCTGATGATGCTGGGCGGCAAGCTGGTAACCGAAACCGTGGACACCATTCTGGACGGTACCATCCACAGCATCCCGCAGGAGGAGATGGGCGTGACAGGCGAACTGAAACCGGCTCCTAAAATCTTCAAGGAAACATGCCGCATCGATTGGAAGCAGCCCGTAAAACGAATCTACGACTTTGTACGTGGGTTATCCCCCTATCCCTCAGCATGGACTGAGCTGATACACCCCGATGGTACAACAGTTGTTTTGAAAGTCTTCGAGACAGAAAAAATTATTAAACCACACAATTTGGGAACAGGAAGCCTTCTCACCGATGGCAAAACCTATATTCATGTAGCCGCACAAGACGGTTTCGTGAGCATCCGTTCCCTGCAACTGCCTGGCAAGAAACGTTTGAAGACCGACGAATTGCTCCGCGGTTTCCACCTGGACAATTCGTTTAAAATGAAATAACAATGGAATAAGACAAGGAAAACAGCCTTTTCCTATATAGAAAACAGTGAGATACTAAAAGCCTATGAAACCTATCATTTCCCCCTCTATTCTGTCGGCCGACTTTGGGAACCTGGCACGCGACATCGACATGCTGAACCGAAGTGAAGCCGACTGGTTGCATATCGACATCATGGACGGTGTCTTTGTGCCCAACATATCGTTTGGTTTCCCAGTCTTAAAGCATGTAGCCAAACTAGCCGAGAAACCTCTCGACGTACATCTGATGATTGTACAACCTGAGAAATTCATTGCTGAGGTTAAGGCTCTGGGAACAGAAATCATGAACGTACACTATGAAACCTGCCCACACCTGCACCGTGTGGTACAACAAATACGAGAAGCTGGTATGAAACCTGCCGTTACCATTAATCCAGCCACCCCTGTTATGCTGCTAAAAGATATTGTTCGTGAAGTCGACATGGTGCTTGTCATGGGAGTCAATCCTGGTTTTGGCGGACAGAAATTCATCGAGAACACAGTGGAAAAAGTACGCGAACTGCGCGAACTTATCACCCAAACCGGTTCAAAAGCATTGATAGAAGTGGATGGTGGTGTCAATCTAGAAACCGGTGCCCGCCTTATGAAAGCTGGAGCCGACGTTCTTGTAGCAGGAAATGCTGTTTTCTCTGCGCCTAGCCCAGAAGAAATGATTCACGCATTGAAAAACTTGTAAAACTAACAGTTCTTGTTCATTGCTGCCCTACAACAGCACCCTTTTCTGCGACTGTTGTTGCCGCTAGTCATAGGAATTGTATGTGGAGACGCTTTTCCGCATGCAGTTCCTATGATTGTATGCCTAGGAATCATGGTTCTTCTGGCCTTTCTCCTTCCTGTCTGTTTCTTCATGAATTGGAAATACTGGTTCGGAGGCTTTCTGTTCCTATTAATCATCACTACCGGTTACACTCTAGCAGCCCGCCAGTTGTCAGACACGGCATTCCCGATTTCTAACCGTCCCGCCATTTATCAAGTAACAATCAACCAAACACCAGAAAACAAAGCTCGCAGCATCCTTTGCCCAGCCGTCGTCACATTGACTTCCTCCAAAGACTCGGCTTTAACTAGTGTCCATAATCATCCGCAGGTTCTACTCTACTTTCAACAAGATTCCATAGCCGCCACCCTGAAACGAGGCGACCGCTTATGGATACATGCCCGCATTGCCCCTCCTCCCCATAAAGGTATCCCGCACGAATTTGACTATGCACGCTTCTTACAGCGCCGTGGCATCAGCGGAACGTCTTTCATTCCTTCAGGACATTGGCAGAAAGCCGGACATGATTCCTTACGGACTTTTCGACAAAAGGCCGCCGATCATCAGGAAAAAATTGTCAATCTCTATCGCGAATTGGGCTTCCAAGGGGACGAACTGGCCATACTTTCTGCCCTGACCGTAGGCGACAAAGATGACCTAAGCGAAGATATCATCGAAACCTATTCGATAACAGGTGCCAGTCACGTATTAGCATTATCAGGTCTGCACATCGGCTTCCTGTATGCACTGTTATGGTTTCTGACAGCCCCCATTTGGAAGCGCTTCCGATACTTAAAACTTCCGTCATTAGCCCTGATCATCATTCTTTTATGGGGATTTGCCTTTCTCACGGGATTATCCCCTTCCGTAGTACGTTCCGTCTGCATGTTTTCCATACTGACCTTATCCCATCTCCAACCTGAGAAATCCATTTCTGCCAACACACTGGCTGCTACTGCATTTTTCATGCTGATCATCCACCCTATGTGGCTATTCGACGTAGGCTTCCAACTCTCTTTTGCAGCCGTAACTTCCATCCTAATGTTTTATTCCAGATTGAACCATCTTTATCGCAGTAGATATTGGCTTATCCGTAAAATTTGGAGTCTGATGAGTGTGTCCATTGCGGCGCAAATAGGGACAGCCCCTCTGGTTATCTTCTATTTTGCACGTTTCTCAACACATTTTTTACTCACCAACCTATGGGTTATTCCCATGGTATCCTTCATTCTCTATGCTGCAATCATCCTATTATTACTCACACCTTTCGAGCCTTTGCCAACCCTCATAGCACCTTATATCGAAAAGCTCATACAAATACAAAACAGTGTACTCCAACAAATCGAGCTGTGGCCATACGCATCTCTCGACCATCTCTATTTGGATGCCTACGAGGTCTTTCTTATATATCTGATATTATTACTATTCTACCGTTTTCTAGAGCTCCGCATACCAACCAATGCTTATGCCTTGCTAAGTGCTCTACTGATATTCAGCATCTACCACACAACCATACTCGTCCGTCATACTCCATCTCCAGGTATTGCTTTCTACAACATTCCAGACTGTCCTTCGGTACACTGCCTGTCAAATGGAACACAATCATGGCTCGTATGCTCTGACAGCATTCCTCGCACAAACTGGCTCCGCCAATCATTGGCCACCCACTGGAACAGCATGGGACTAAACACACCTCTAGTTTTGACCCAACAATACAATAACCTTCCCATCCTTCTAGAAAATAACATTCTGACTTACAAAGGAAAACGTATTTGTTTGCTTAATCATAATCGTTGGAATACGAGAACTGCTGAACATCCTCTTCCTATTCATATCCTTTACATTTCTCATGGTTATCGAGGTAGTATCAATGAACTTACCTCCTTGTTCCACATTCAAACTGTTATTTTGGATGGTTCTCTTTCCAATTACTCAAAAAAAATCATAACAACTGAGTGTCTGCAATTAGGCATCAGCTATCGATTGCTTGATCAAGAAGGATACATACACATTCCTTTGAAATAAATTCTTCTTTTTGATTATTTTCTCCTATTCCTGACCTTTATCCGCCTATTTGCTTGCAAAAACAAGTAATTTCATTTCCCATATCATAAGAACAATATTTACATTTCCACAGAGGCTCAAGCTATCCATACATTACTGATTTACAATAGTTTATATTCTTATTCCGTTATCTGCGAAATAACGGAAGAATTAATTAGCTTAATAAGTGTAAAACAAATTACAAAAGGATAGGGAAATTCGGCAAGAACTAAACGATTAAATATGAGAAACTCAATTATTTACTAATTTTTAAATTTATAAATTTAAAGTTTTTAATTATGAACAAAAAGTATCTAAGT
>NZ_JAAZTS010000034.1 GCF_019239235.1 Caecibacteroides pullorum
CAGCGGTTTGATGTTTTGCATGCGCCGTATGTTATAATCGGGCAGACACGAGGATGCGCCGTATGTTATAGTTTTTCCTTCACAATGCGCCGTGTGTTATAACAAGATAGTCTTTATTACTCTACATTTGTTCTATAGAGTTTTGGGGGTTGGGACACCCCTGCATTTGTCTAACTAATTAAACTTTTTATCAAATGGAAACAAAGAATTTTTTGAACAGCGAGAACACTGTACGCGAGGCCTACGAGGCCCCCAAGTGTGAAATCATCGAGATGCAGAACGAGGGTGATATCCTGGCCGGAAGCTACGTCAGCACGCACAACCCTTATCAACAAGACGAATTTACATGGTAATGCCTTATGAAAACACTACATATCCTTACACTGGCCGCCGCGGTACTGACACTGGCCGCCTGCGGCAACGAAGAGTTCATCGAGAACAATCCGGGCAACGAGGCCGCAAAGCCCGTGCCCATGACCTTTACCGCCGGCATGCCGCAGACACGCACACAGCTGGCGGCGGGTAACGAAGTGCACTGGACCGAAGGCGACAAGATAGCCCTGTGGGACGGAGTAACCGTGCAGGAATTCACCGCTACAACCATCAGCGGCAGCAACGCCACCTTCGAAGGCTATGCCAACGTAAATGAGGACTACACCGCCTTCTATCCTTATTCTGAAAATCTTATTGCGATGGACGGCACTTCCGCCACTTTCAACCTGCCCGCCGAGCAGACCGCCGTGGCAGGCACCTTTGCCAACCAGCTGGCGCCCTCGCTGGCCAAGGCCACAGGCGGCAGCACCAACCTGGAGTTCAACAACCTCTGTGCCCTGGTGAAGTTCACCGCCGCCGAGGCCATGACCGGTACCCTCAGCTTTGTGGGAGGTAACGGCAACGAGATGCTGGCAGGCAGTGTGAAGTGCACTTTTGCCACCGGTAATCTGAGTTTTCCCGATACCAACGAAGCTGCTACCCACGTCAGCCTCAAAGGCACTTTCGAGGCCGGAAAGACTTATTACTTTGTCGTGACTCCCGCCCAGCTGTACAATGGTTTCAGCCTGCTCTTCGAAGACGGCGAAGGCAAGCTCTACCGCAAGGCCACCAATAAGAATACCCAGCTTCAGGCCGGACGTATCCTCAACTTGGGCACGCTGGCGCTGACAAGTTTCGAGAAGGCCGTCATCAAAGAGATATATCCTGCCGGAACCCCGAATGCCGACGGCACAGTCACCATCACCGATTTGTCGGAGTTGGAAACGCTGACAGAAGTGAATGTATCCGATAAAGGCTTATATTCTTTGGGCGGCATCGGCTACTGCACAGGGCTGACCAAGCTGGTCTGCAACAGAAACAAACTGACCGAGCTGAACATCAGCGGGCTGACCAAGCTGACGTATCTGGATTGCTTGTACAACCAGCTGACCGAGCTGGACCTCAGCGGGTTGACAAAGCTGACGTATCTGGATTGCAGCGCAAATGAACTGTCTCTGCTGGACCTCACGGAGCAGACCGAACTGACGAAGCTGTTTTGCACTAACACCAAGGTGAGCGAGCTGAATGTCAACCATCTGACCAAGCTGGAAGTGTTTGAATGCTACTACAACCAGTTGACCAAACTGGATGTCAGCAAGCTGACCGGTCTGAAGGATTTGAGATGTCACTACAACGAGCTGACTGAGTTGAACCTTAGTGGGCTGACCCAGCTGGCGTATTTGGCTTGTAACAGCAACAAACTGACCGCGCTGGACATCACCCAGCTGTCCGGTCTAAGAACACTCTATTGTGGCAATCAGAATGACGGCCGGATACTGACCCTGACACTGACGGCGGCACAGAAAACGAAGTGGGACCCTACATGGAGTTCCGACTCTGATAACGTAAGAGTCACCCTCAACGTGAAATAACTGACCACCCCCTCCCGGCCTCGGGGCGCGCGGCGGACGGTAAAACATCTTTACACGACGCCCACACCCCGAAGCCGCCCGCAGAGACTCCTTAGAGTCATCGGGCAAGACTCCTTAGAGTTATCGGCCATGACTCCTTAGAGTGTCGGGCCATGACTCCTTAGAGTTTCCGGCAGAGACTCGCGGGTGTCTGTAAGTGACTGATAATCAAGTATCCAAAAATCGGCCCCTGCCGCGTGCGGGGCTATATGTCTAACTTTTTAATTCATAAAAAATTATGTACAAGTACAAATTGGTACAACGGAGCAATCCGCTTGTGAAAGGTTCCCCGAAGAAATGGTATGCCTCCCCGCTGAGCGAGGCGGCACAGACGGTGAAGGCCATGACGCGCGCCGCCACCGAGAACACCACCGTGGCTCCCAAGGAAATGGAGGCCGCCCTCGAACTGCTGGGCAACTATGCCCGCCAGCAGCTGCTGCAGGGCCACACGGTGCGCGTGGGCGACCTGGGCACGCTGCGCATCACCTTCAAGAGCGACGGCGTGGAAGACATCACGAAATACAACGCCTCGGCCATGATCAAGGAGCCGCGCATCCTCTTCACGCCCAGCAGGGAGTTCCGCGAGGCGGTGATCGGCGCCATCCAGTTCGAGAACGGCGGCGTGCTGGACGGCGACGTGAACTATGCCTCGCTCGACGCCTACAAGAAGGCCAAGAACATCACCACGCCCGGGGGCGGCGGCACCGAGCCCGGCGGCGACGACGGCGAAGGGGGAAGCCCGCTGTAAGCGGAGAGTGGAGAGTTGAAAATAGGGGAATGGGGGCTTCGGCTCCCTTTTTTTGTGCGCCACGGGCTGGGCGGACGGGCGGTTTTGCCTATCTTTGCAGCCGTAACCCCACACACACGATACGCATGACCCTGATGAAGACCATCTTCCTGCTCTCCCTGCTGCTCCTTGCCGGCCCCGCCGGCCTGCGGGGACAGTCGCCGCAGCCGGCCGACAGCCTGCTGCGCGCCCGCCTCGACACAATCGTAAAGCACAACCTGCCACGGGGCGCCGCGGCGGGTATCTGCATCTACGACCTCTCGGCCGGGCGCACGCTCTACGAACATCAGGCCGACAAGCTGTCGCGCCCCGCCTCGACCATGAAGGTGATGACGGCCATCACGGCGCTGGCACAGCCGGGGGCCATGGAGCCGTTCCGCACGGAGCTGTGGACCACGGGCCGCGTGGCGGGCGACACGCTGCGGGGCGACCTCTACGTGGTGGGCGGCTTCGACCCCGAGTTCGACACGGACGACCTGGAGGAGCTCATCGGCGGCCTGACGCGGCGGGGCATCCGTGTGGTGGACGGCCGCATCGTGGGCGACGTGTCGATGAAGGACTCGCTCTACTGGGGCTCGGGCTGGCTGTGGGACGACGCTCCCGCTGCCTATCAGCCCTACCTCTCGCCGCTGATGCTGAACAAGGGTGTACTCCAGCTGTCCATCCGTCCCGCCGAGCGGGGGTTGGCTGCGTTGGTCACAGGCAACCCCTCTTCCTCTTATTATACGATAGAGAACCGTACGCACAGCCATTCGCCGGCCGCAGGGCCGCTGCGCGTGGCGCGCAACTGGATGGAGAACGGCAACCATATCACCCTGCAAGGCAACGTGCGGGCGGCGGAGGGGCGCTCGTTCAGCCTGTTCGACTCCGGCCGCATGTTCATGCACGTCTTTGTGGAGCGGCTGCTGGAGGCGGGCATCCGCTGTACGGCCGTCACAGACAGCAGCCGGGCGGGCATCGAAGCGGCCTACTGCTTTGGCGACCTGCCCCGCACGAAGGCATGCACGAAGCTGGCCACACACGAGACGCCCCTGCAGGCCGTGCTCGACGAGATGCTCAAGGAGAGCGACAACCTGAACGCCGAAGCCATGCTCTGCCGGGCGGGCGTGCTGGCTTCGGGTGGCAAGAAGCGGGTGTCGGCCCGTGACGGGCTGGACGCCATGCGGGCCCTCATCAGGCGCGTCGGGCTGAACCCGAAGCACTACAGCCTGGCCGACGGGTGCGGCCTGTCGCACTACGACTACCTCTCGCCCGAGCTGCTGGTGGCCATGCTCCGCTATGCCTACTCGCGCAGCGACATCTTCTCGCCGCTCTACAAGGCCCTGCCCGTGAGCGGGGTGGACGGCACGCTGAAGTACCGCATGGGCTACGGCACGCCCGCCTTCCGTCAGGTGCATGCCAAGACCGGCTCCTATACGGGCATCAATGCGCTGGCGGGTTATCTGAAGACCACTGAGGGGCATTGGGTGGCCTTCGCCATCATGACGCAGAACGTGCTTTCGGGCCGCCAGGCACGGGCCTTTCAGGATGCCGTGTGTCTGGAGGTGGTGAAGGCTTCTATCCGGAAATAATAACTAATCCTTTGTCAGCGCCTCCTTCAGCCGGGCGATGGCCAGAGCCGCATCGCCCCCGGCCTCGCTGAGCAGGGTGACGAACCGGCTGCCGATGATGGCGCCCGACGAGGCCTTGCAGGCCGCCTCGAACGTGGCCTTGTTGGAGATACCGAAGCCCACCAGCCGCGGATGCTTCAGTCCCAGGCTGTCGATGCGGCGGAAGTAGGCCTGCTTCTGCTCGTCGAACGAACGCTGGGCTCCCGTCACGGCGGCCGACGACACCATGTAGATGAAGCCTCCCGTGTGCCGGTCTATCTCGCGCACCCGTTCGTCGCTCGTCTCGGGCGTGACGAGCATCACCACGTGCAGGCCGTAGCGTTCGGCCGTGGCCTGGTAGTGCTCACGGTATTCGCGCAGGGGCAGGTCGGGGATGATGAGGCCGTCGATGCCGCAGGCCCGGCAGCGTTGGCAGAACGCCTCGAAGCCGAACTGGAGGATGGGGTTGAGGTAGCCCATCAGCAGCAGGGGGATGTGTACCGTGCGGCGGATGTCGGCCAGCTGGTCGAAGAGGCGGCGCAGGCTCATGCCGCCCCGCAGGGCGGTAGTGGCAGCCTGCTGGATGACGGGGCCGTCGGCCAGGGGGTCGCTGAAGGGGATGCCTATCTCGATCATGTCCACGCCCGCGTCCTGCAGGGCCTGGATAGTGGCGGCGGTGCCGTCGGGGGTGGGGCAGCCGGCACAGAAGTAGATGGAGAGAATGCGGCTGCTCTTGGTCTGGAAAAGTTGGTCTATACGGTTCATGGTTTTCTTGTCTATCGGTTTATTTCAATGAATTTCTTCAGTGTCTTGAGCGCTTGCCCGCTTTCCAGCGAACGGCGGGCGATGTCGATGCACTCGCCTATCTCCTTGTCCGGCTCCATGAGCTGGATGGCGAAGGCGGCGTTCACCAGTACGCAGTGCTTCTGGGCTGGGGTGGCACGGTTGGTGAGTACGGCGTCGAAGATGCGGCTCGCGTCCTCGCGGTTCCGGCCCCCTTGCAGGTCGGTGGGGCGGGCGGGGTCGAAGCCCAACTCCTGCGGGCGGTAGATGCGCTCGTCGCGGCGGGTCATTACCTTGAACTCGTCGGTCAGGGAGATTTCGTCGTAGTTGTCGAGGCTGTTGACCACGGCAAACTCGATGCCCGCCTTGCAGAATACATAGGTGTAGAGGCGCATCAGTGACAACTGGCTGACACCCAGCAGCTGGTAGGCCGGGCGGCAGGGGTTGACGAGCGGGCCCAGCAGGTTGAACAGGGTGCGCACGCCCAGCGACTTGCGCACGGCGGCCACCGATTTCATGGCGGGGTTGAAGAGCTGTGCATGCAGGTAGGCCAGGTTGCATTCGTCCATGCTGCGGCGCAGGGTGTCGGGGTTGGCGGTGAAGCGGATGCCATGTTCTTCGATGACGTCGCTGGCACCGCTCACCGACGTGGCGCCATAGTTGCCGTGCTTGGCCACCTTGTAGCCCGCACCCGCCACGACGAAGCAGGCGCAGGTGGAGATGTTGAACGTGTTCTTGCCGTCGCCCCCCGTGCCCACGATGTCGATGGGGCGGTAGGGGGCGAAGTCGATGGGTATGCGTGTCTGCATCAGCGCCTCGCGGAAGCCGGTCAGCTCGTCCACGGTGATGTCGCGCATGCAGAAGGCCGTCAGCAGGGCAGCCACCTGTGCGTCGGGGTAGTGGCCGGCCGTGATGTCGAGCAGCAGTTGGCGGGCCTCGGCCTCGCTCAGGTGCTCGTGGTTGAAGAGTCGGGAAAGTATCTGTTTCATGAGTGGTTGATGGTTAGTGGTTAATGATTTATCCAATTCTGGATGATGCGCTCGCCCAGGGGTGTCAGTACCGATTCGGGGTGGAACTGGATGCCGTGTACGTCCAGCATGCGGTGGCGCAGACCCATGATGAGGCCCTCGTCGCTCACGGCGGTGACGGCCAGCGTGTCAGGCAGGCCCTCGCGGCTGACGACCCACGAGTGGTAGCGGCCCACGGTCAGGCGGCGGGGCAGGCCGTCGAAGAGATAGTCGTCGGCCACGCCGGGACCGTCGAGGCTGATTTCGGTCTGCACGCCGTGGAACACGTCGGAGAGGTTGCACAGCCGTGCGCCGAAAGCCTCGCCGATGGCCTGTTCGCCCAGACAGACGCCTAGGATGGGTTTGGTCGCGGCATAGGTACGGATGACGGGCATCAGCAGTCCGGCTTCCTGCGGGATGCCGGGACCGGGCGAGAGCAGCAGCTTGTCGTAGGCTGCGAGGTCGGGCAGGGCGAAACGGTCGTTGCGCAGCACGGTGACCCGTGCGCCTGCCTGTTCGACCAATTGCACCAGGTTGTAGGTGAACGAGTCGTAGTTGTCTATAATAGCAATGTGGTTCATGAGGATGTAAGTCTTTAAGTCATTCAGTTATTGGGTTAACTCTTGCAGGAAGCCGCGCAGGCGTTCCACGTCCTTCAGGCCGGGAGTCGTCTCGAAGCGGCTGTTGAGGTCGATGCCTGCCAGTTGTGGATGATGGAACTGACGGATGGCATTTGCGCTGCCTGCGTTGAGGCCTCCGCTCAGGAAGAACGGTGTGCGGCCGGCGTAGCGGTGGAGCAGGCTCCAGTCGAACTGCCGTCCCGTGCCGCCCAGCTGGGGCGTCTTGCTCTCGAAGAGGAAGTAGTCGCAGGTGCCGTGGTAGGCTTCTGTGGCGGCCACGTTGCGCGGGGTGGCCAGGTGGAAGGCCTTGATGACCTTCAGCCCGTGGCTTTTGCGCAATGATTGGCAGTACAGAGGCGACTCCTTCCCGTGCAGCTGCACATAGTCCAGCTCGAAGCGGTCGGCATACGTCAGCACGGTTTCCTTGGTCTCGTTGACAAATACTCCGATGCGCCGGGCCCGACGGGGCAGGTAGTCCGGCATCTGATAGACGAAGCGGGGCGAACGGGGGTAGAACACGAAGCCGATGAAGTCCACGCCCAGTTCCTCGACCCGGCGGATGTTCTCGCCGTCGGTCATACCGCATACTTTGACAAGCAGGTTCATAAGGCGGAGGAGGTTTGAAGGTGAGACATCTGTTGGATGAACGCGTGCAGTTCGTCGCCCGGGCATTCGCTCCGCATGAAGCGTTCGCCGATGAGCAGTCCGCGGTAGCCGTGGCGGCGCAGGAGGCAGGCCGTCTCGGCATCGTGGATACCGCTTTCGGCCACCATCAGCGGGTGAGGGTCCGTGCTTGCCGTGGCTTGCGCCAAGGCTTCAGCCAGGTCGACGGCATGCGAGGCATCGGTGTGGAAGGTACCCAGGCTGCGGTTGTTTACTCCCACGAGGTCGGGGTGGCAGTCCAGGTAATCCAGTTCGTCGGGCGCGTGTAGCTCGAGCAGGACCTCCAGCCCCAGTTCGTGGGCCTGCTGCGAAAGTTCACCGCATTGGCTTCGGTCGAGGCAGGCGGCGATGAGCAGTACGGCGTCAGCCTCTGCCGCACGTGCCTGCAACAACTGGTAAGGGTCGATGACGAAGTCCTTGCGCAAGATGGGTAGGGTGGTGAGCGGCCGTGCAGTAGTGAGGTCACCCAGCCTGCCGGCAAAGAAGGCCTCGTCCGTCAGGATGGAAAGGGCGGCGGCCCCTGCGACTTCGTATTGGGGGGTTACCTCATCGGGTCGTGCCTCGCGGTTGATCCAGCCCTTCGACGGCGAACGGCGTTTGAACTCGGCGATGATGCCCGTGGGCGAGGCTGCCAGGGCCTGTTTCAGGCTATGGGTAGTGCGTTGTTCCTTTCTGTCGGCTGCTGTTGCCAGCTGGTCGGCAGTGAGGTGGCGTTTCTGCGTCTCCACCTCTTCGCGTTTGTGTGCGATGATTTCTTTCAGAATGTCTCTTTCCATTGTCATGTCTTCTTGGGTTAAAAGTTTTGTGCCAGTTCGATGGCGCGGCGCAGGGCCGCCAGCTTGTTGTTCACTTCCTGCAATTCGTTCTCCACATTGCTCTTGGCCACGATGCCGCCGCCTGCCTGAAACCATAGTATGCTGTTGCGGCTCACGAAGGTGCGGATGGTGATGGCCTGGTTGAGCGAACCGTCCAGCCCGATGAAGCCGATGCATCCGCCGTAGGCACCGCGGTTGTGCGGCTCCAGCTCGCTGATGAGCTGCATGGCCCGTACCTTGGGTGCACCGCTCAGTGTGCCGGCGGGAAAAGTGTCGAGGAAGGTCTTCACGGCATTGGCTTCCGGTCGCAGGTCGCCGCTGACGCGGCTGACGAGGTGGATGACGTGACTGTACAGCTGCGGTTCACGGAAGAAGTCCACACGCACGTCGGTGCAGTTGCGTGCCAGATCGTTGCGTGCTAGATCGACGAGCATCACGTGTTCGGCGTTCTCCTTGGGGTCGTCCAGCAGACGTCGGGTGGCCGCTTCGTCTTCCTCGCGGTTGCCTGTGCGTCGGGTGGTACCCGCTATGGGGTCGATGTAGGCCCGTCCGTCGGCGATACGGCAGTGCGTTTCGGGTGAGGAACCGAAGATGCGGAAGCCTCCGAAGTCGAAGTAGAAGAGGTAGGGCGAGGGGTTGACGCCGCGCAGGGCACGGTAGA
Source organism: Caecibacteroides pullorum (assembly GCF_019239235.1). GTDB lineage: Bacteria > Bacteroidota > Bacteroidia > Bacteroidales > Bacteroidaceae > Bacteroides > Bacteroides pullorum. The sequence continues at coordinate 8,869 of NZ_JAAZTS010000034.1, forward strand.
GGTTGAAGTCGTCGCCTTCGAATCGTTGTTCGAAGCGGCGTGACAGTACCATCTGGAACACGTCGCCCCGCAGGCAGTGGGCAATGGCACGGCGGATGTTGGCGCGGTGTTCGTCGTCGGTCAGTGTGGAGGTCACTTCTCCCGTAGGGTGGAAACCATACGTAGGAAAGTTGCGGTTCATTACGGCGGTCTGTACTTGGTCCAAGCCGCTGGTCTCACCTTCGCCTAGCATTTCGACGAGTATCAGTTCGTGGTTGAAGTCGTTGAAGACGATGAGGTATCGGTAGAGGATATAGAGGGCGTCGGGAGCGTCATTCAGTGCTTGTCGGCTGTCTTTCACGGCAATGCCTTCGAGGTAACGCACGGCGTTGAATGAGGTGTAGCCGTAAAGGCCGCAGTAGCGGCTTCCTTCGCCTGTAACCTGGAAGTGGGACAGGAAGTGGTTCAGGGCCGGAGCCATCCCTCCTTCGGCTTCCAGCGTGTTCTCCTGCCGTGAGCCGTCGGGCATTCGGGTTACGACGATGCCGTGTCCGATGCTGATGGAGGCGATGGGACAGAGGCCGATGAAGGAACGGCCGTTTTCGCCTCCGTGATAGTCGGAACTCTCCATGAGGGCACTTTGCGGGAAGAGGTCGCGCAGTTTCAGGTACGTGCTGACCGGGGTGTGGATGTCGCCGGGCAGGGTACGTGTTTGGGTAGTGTAACGGTAAGTCATAGGTTGTATTCGTTTTGATGTTTCAGATAAGTGTCCATGTCTTTGTCGCCACGCCCTGATACGGTGATGACGACTACATCGTTGGGCTTGGTTTGGAGGCGGGGGAGTACAGCCAGTGCGTGGGCGCTCTCCAGTGCGGGGATAATGCCTTCCAGCCGGGTCAGCTCATAGGCTGCACGCAGGGCCTCGTCGTCGTTGACGGCCAGGACGTCGGCCCGCTTCGTGGCGGCCAGGTGGGCATGCAGGGGGCCAATGCCCGGATAGTCCAGTCCGGCGGAGATGGAGTAGGGTTCAGTCACTTGTCCGTCCTCGTCCTGAATGACGTAGGTGCGTGCACCGTGCAGGATGCCCACACGTCCCAGTGCTAGGGTGGCTGCCGTTTTGCCAGAATCTACACCCAGTCCGCCTGCTTCGGCCAGTACGATGTGTACCCGTGGGTCGTTCAGAAAGCGCAGCAGGGTACCGGCGGCATTGCTGCCTCCACCCACGCAAGCCACCAGGTGGTCGGGATGTTCGCGGCCTTCGAGTTCGACCAGCTGGCGGGCAATTTCCTTGCCGATGACCGACTGCAGGTGGGCCACCAGTTGCGGGTAAGGATGCGGACCTACGGTAGAGCCTATTAGGTAGTACGTATCATCGGGGTGGCAGCACCAGTAGCGGATGGCCTCGTTGGTGGCGTCCTTCAGGGTGGCATTGCCCGAGGTGACGGGCACTACCTGTGCGCCCAGCATCTTCATCTTCTCCACGTTGACGTGCTGGCGCTCAATGTCGGTTTTTCCCATAAACACGAGGCATTCCATACCAGCTAGGGCACAGACAGTAGCGGCTGCCACGCCGTGCTGTCCGGCACCAGTCTCGGCAATGATGCGTCGCTTGCCCATGCGGCGGGCCAGCAGCATTTGGCCCACGGCGTTGTTGATCTTGTGAGCGCCGGTGTGGTTCAGGTCTTCCCGCTTCAGATAGACCTTGCAGCCGTATTTCTCGGACAGGCGGCGGGCATGGTAGAGCGGCGATGGGCGACCTACATAGTGCTGCAGCAGGTCTTCGAATTCGCGTTTGAAATCATCACTAGGCAGGATGGTACAGCAGGCTTCCTGCAGTTGGCTGACACAGCGGTGCAGGATTTCGGGGATGTAGGCCCCGCCGAATTCACCGTAATAACCGTTTGAATCAATTGAATAGTTCATTGTTGCAATGTATATTTTAAGTGATAGTTACTGGGGTTGGGATAAAAAGAAAAAGAGCTCCGTCGCAAGTTGCGGCGAAGCTCTTTTCTTTTTGCTTGTCCTTTCCGGCTTGTCCTGATCCTTTCGAAGGATGGAAGCGGTGTATCAATGACTGCATATATGAGTGTTGCCCCCTTTACGACTTTGTATGAGTTGTAACGGTTGCCACCACCAATATTTATGCAGGTTGATTGTCATTCTTTGTTTACGTTTTAATACTTAACGGAGGCAAATGTATGCATTTTAATTGGAAATACAAGCTTTCTCTTGAAAAAAGTTATGTAGTGGAAACATTTTTAAGATTCGGTTTGTGGGCTGTCTTGCTCTTCGCTGTCCGAATGAACACGATATCGGGCTGGAGACATGCCTATATGAGCCTTTACATATTTGCCAAAAAATGACTGGTTGGGGAAGTTGAACATCTCTGCTATTTCCTTGATAGACTTCTCAGAATGTTTCAACTGATATTTTATTTGTTCGATGGCATATTCATTGATCCATTCAGTCGGAGTATGGCCACTGACTTCCTTAATGGCCGCCGAGATGTATTTGGCTGAATAGCACAGTCGGTCGGCATAGTAGCTTACAGAGCGGTGTATTCCTCCGTCAGCAGTCAGTTCTTCCATGAACAGTTTGAAGATATGCTTGCTTCGTTTGGCTTCTATTCCTGTCTCTTCGGTTTCATCGGAGTGTTTCTGGATGCCTGCCAGCATTTCATGGAACAAGGCAGAGAAGAGATATCCCAGAATTTCCTGGCGGTAACGGTGTGAGGGATCACTGATTTTGTCCATAATCAGTTGATAATACAGATTGAAATTCTGGCTTTCTTTTGTTTTTTCCTCCGGTGATTTGGCAAAAACAGGATTCTTATAGAGATAATACAAGGCTTTTTCTGCTGCTTTTTCCCGTTTTACCGTCTGTTGCAGAAATTTGGTGGAAAAACCTATCAGGCTGACCTTGTGCTGTGGACTAAGGAGCATGTTGCTTATAATCATGGTTGGCAGGCAGACGAATGCTTCTCCAGCCTGTAACTGATAGTCCTTTTTGTTGATGTTCAGTTGCATTTTTCCTTCAATACAAGCAACGATGATGAAAAGATTCAGCCTTATCATCCGGTTGGAGTAGGGGAGTTTCTCCATGTTACGTGCTACTATGACATTATCATCTACATAATCTACATATTCTCCCCTTGTTTCTTCTTTATACTTCTTGAAATCATCGATATCAACTGTAATGATTGTTTTTTCGTTCGTATACATATTATATTTATTAGAATTGCATAATTTCATCTGATGCTGTGAATGTCATAATGTATAAGGTACTCTAGTTTACGGGTCGATAATATGGAAGACTGTTCTTTTCTCCCGTTGCAAAGTTGGGGAATATTAGTAAAACTAAGTTGTTCTATTTCTCATAAAGGCTGTTCTATTATTCTTTATGTAATATTTTTTAAGTATAAGGTGGGGAATATGGGACATCTATACGGGAATTTAGATAACATATGGCTTGTTCTATTCTTCTATCTTTGTGCCAATTTTAAATCAATAAGTTGGACATGAAAAAGTTTAAGATCAGACAGATGCGACTGATAACACTTATCGGTTGTACAGTATTTGGATTTGCATCGTGCAAGCAGACACCGAATGCCGCTATGCAATCCTCTTCTTACGAGACTATGACGGTGGGTACCACCGACAAGGAATTTTCTACTTCTTATTCCGCTACCATCCGTGGAAGGCAGGACATTGACATCTATCCGCAGGTATCGGGTACAATTGTGAGCCTTTGTGTGACCGAAGGTGAAGTGGTACGTCGGGGGCAGTTACTCTTTGTTATTGATCAAGTACCCTATAGGGCAGCTTTGAAAACAGCCGAAGCCAATGTGGAAACAGCCCGTGCGTCTTTAGCCACTGCTCAGCTGAATTATGATAGTCAGAGGGAATTGTATACACAGAAGGTTGTATCGGAATTCAGTCTGAAGACAGCTGAAAACAATTTTCTCACAGCCAAGGCACAACTGGCACAGGCTGAGGCACAGGAAGTGAATGCTCGTAATAACCTTTCATATACCGAAGTAAAGAGTCCCAGCGACGGTGTTGTGGGCGCTTTGCCTTATCGTGTAGGTGCATTGGTCAGCTCGGCCATGGCACAACCTCTTACTACGGTGAGCGATAATAGCACGATGTACGTTTATTTCTCCATGACCGAAAATCAGTTACTCTCCCTCACCCGTCAGTACGGTTCGATGGACGAGGCACTGAAGAACATGCCCGAAGTAACGTTGACCCTGAACGATAACTCTGTATATGCCGAGAAGGGAAAGATCGAATCCATCAGCGGTGTCATCGACCGCCAGACGGGTACGGTCATTGCACGTGCCGTTTTCCCTAACGAATCACGTCTGCTGCACAGTGGAGCCTCCGGCAGTGTATCTATCCCCAGTGTCTACAAGGATTGTATTGTCATCCCGCAGGGAGCAGCCGTACAGATGCAGGACAAATATCTGGTGTATAAGGTAGTGGACGGAAAGGCTGCTTCTACACTGGTTTCAGTAGCACCGATAAACAACGGTCGCGAATTTGTAGTAATGGACGGCCTGAAGCCGGGTGAGGAAATCGTGGCGAAAGGAGCTGGATTGTTGAGAGAGGGAATGCAGATAAAATAACCTAAGTTTTGCTTTTGGCAAAACCTGCAGGAGCTGAAGGAGTTGAAAGGAAACATTTCCGGACTTCTTGACTCCCATAAACAACAAACATTATGAAAGGAAACATATTCATTAAACGGCCGGTGATGGCCATCTCCATCTCCGTCCTTATTTTTGCTATCGGCCTGATTTCGCTGTTCACGTTGCCTGTGGAACAATATCCTGATATTGCACCACCTACAGTATATGTATCAGCTACTTATACGGGTGCCGATGCAGATGCCGTGATGAACGGCGTTATTATGCCGTTGGAGGAGAGTATCAATGGTGTGGAAAACATGATTTATATGACTTCGACGGCTACCAATAACGGTTCGGCTACCATACAGGTCTACTTCAAGCAAGGTACCGACCCCGATATGGCGGCAGTAAACGTACAGAACCGTGTGACGCAGGCACAGGGATTGTTGCCTGCCGAGGTAACGCAAATCGGTGTGACTACACAGAAACGCCAGACCAGCTTTCTGCAAATCAATTCACTGGTCTGCACCAACGGGCGTTACGACCAGGCATTTATCGGAAACTACCTTGACATCAATGTTGTGCCCCAGATCAAGCGTATTGCCGGTGTTGGCGACGTGATGGCGATGAACGCTCCGTACAGTATTCGTATCTGGATGAAACCCGACCGCATGGCGCAGTATGGCCTGGTACCTTCGGACATCAGTGCAGTATTGGCTATGCAGAACCTGGAGGCACCTACGGGCTCATTGGGCGAGAATTCGGATAATGTATACCAGCTCACCATGAAGTATCGTGGCCGTCTGAAAGAAGTATCTGACTTCGAGAACATCGTCGTACGTGCACAGGAAGACGGTTCTGTTCTTCGTTTGAAGGATGTGGCCGAAGTAGAGCTGGGTGCATTGAGCTATAGTTACCAGGGCGAGATGGACGGTAAGACAGCTATTGCCTTCATGGCCTTCCAGACAGCAGGATCGAACGCTACTGCCGTGAATGCCGAAATCTCTGCTTTGCTCGATGAGTTGTCGAAAGATCTGCCCGAAGGATTGGAGTTTGTCAATCTGATGAGTTCTAATGACTTCCTGTATGCTTCGATTTACAGTATTGTAGAGACGTTGGTTATTGCCATTATTCTGGTTATCCTGGTGGTATACTTCTTCCTGCAGGATTTCAAGAGCACGCTTATTCCTTCTATATCTATCATCGTTTCATTGGTAGGTACGTTTGCCTGCCTGATTGCCGCAGGCTTCAGTCTGAACATTCTGACCATGTTTGCGTTAGTGCTGGCCATCGGTACGGTGGTAGATGATGCCATCGTGGTGGTCGAGGCGGTACAGGAGAAATTTGACTCTGGCTACAAGTCGCCTTACCTTGCTACCAAAGATGCGATGGGAGATGTGACGATGGCCATTATTTCCTGTACTTGTGTGTTCATGGCCGTATTTATCCCTGTGACTTTCATGGGCGGTACGTCCGGTGTTTTCTACACACAGTTCGGTATTACTATGGCAACTTCCGTAGGTCTCTCCATGATATGTGCCCTGACACTGTGTCCGGCATTGTGCGCCTTGCTGATGCGTCCGGCATCGGGTACGAAGAGCGCCAAGAGTATTAATGGTCGTGTTCGTGCCGCTTACAATGCTTCTTATACCGCTTTGTTGGGTAAGTATAAGAAAGGTGTGATGTTTGCTATCCATCATCGTTGGATGTGTTGGGCAGCTTTGGTAGCTGCTGTTGTGCTGCTGGTATTCTTTATGAACACCACCAAAACAGGACTTGTACCGCAGGAAGACCAGGGTACCATCATGGCCAATGTCAGCACTGCTCCGGGTAGCACACTGAAGGAGACCACCCAGGTGCTGGATAAAGTAGATGCCATTCTGACCAATACTCCTGAAGTAGCCCACTTCCAGCGTGTAGCCGGTTACGGTTTCCTTTCTGGACAGGGTACGTCGTATGGTATGATTATCATCCGTCTGAAAGACTGGAGCGAACGTAGTGGCAGTGAACATTCGGCAGAAGCCGTGATGGGTCGCCTCAATGCTCAGTTTGCCCAAATAAAGGATGCACAGATATTCTGCTTCCAGACGCCTATGATTCCGGGTTACGGTATGGGTAACTCGGTAGAATTGAACATGCAGGACAAGACGGGTGGCGACATGACCACGTTCTATCATGCTGTGCTGCAATATCTCGGTGCGCTGAACCAACGTCCGGAGGTGGCAATGGCTTATACGACCTATGCCGAGAACTTCCCGCAGATTTCGGTAGATGTAGACGCTGCCAAGTGTATGCGTGCCGGCATTTCACCCAACGAAGTACTGAGCGTATTGGGTAGCTATTGCGGTGGTTCGTATGTGTCCAACTACAATAAGTTTGGCAAGATGTACCGCGTGATGCTTCAGGCCGATCCAAAATATCGTTTGGACCAGATGGATCTGAGTAATATGTTTGTGCGCAACGGTACGGAGATGGCTCCTCTCAGCCAGTTCGTTACGTTGAGTAAGACCGAAGGTGCCGAAATCAAGAACCGTTTCAACCTGTTCAGTTCTATCTCTGTCAACGTGAATGTGGCCGAAGGGTATTCTACTGGTGAGGTACAGAAAGCGATTGCCGAAGTGGCCGAACAGATGTTGCCTTCGGGCTACAGTTACGAGTACGGTGGCATTTCGCGTGAGGAGGCTAATACCAGCCAGTTCCAGACAGTGTTTATCTACAGTATTTGTGTCTTCCTGATTTACCTGATTCTGGCCTGTCTTTACGAGAGCTTCCTGGTACCGTTTGCCGTTATCCTCTCTGTGCCGTTCGGTATGTTCGGATCGTTCCTGTTTGCCAAGCTCTTCGGACTGGAGAACAACATTTATATGCAGACAGGTATGATTATGCTTATTGGTTTGTTAGCCAAGACAGCCATTTTGATTACAGAATTTGCCATCGAGCGGCGGCGCAAGGGCATGGGTATTATTGAGTCGGCCTATGCAGCTGCACAGGTACGTTTCCGTCCGATCCTGATGACGGTGCTTACCATGATATTCGGTATGCTTCCGCTGATGTTCTCCAGTGGTGCGGGTGCCAACGGTAACTCGTCATTGGGTACTACTGTCGTGGGTGGTATGCTGATCGGAACCATTGCATTGTTGTTCGTTGTGCCAGTATTCTATATTATCTTCGAATATATGCAGGAGAAGATCCGTCCGCACCAGGAACTGGAAGCCGATGCTCAAGTGTTGTTGGAGCGCGAAAGGAGCCTGGCAGAACGTAGTGGGTTTAATGAGGAGAAATAGTCATTCTTAAAAAATTAATCCATCAACTAATATGAAGAAACTTATTTTATTGTCAACCGCCGCTGCTCTGCTGAGCAGTTGCGGCATATATACCAAATATAAGCCGGCCGAAAGCGTGCCCGACAACCTTTATGGGGAAGAGTTCAGCACTGAAGACACTACCAGTATCGGAAGCATGGACTGGCACGAGCTTTTTACCGATCCGCAGCTGCAGGCCTATATCGAACAAGGTTTGCAGAACAATACCGATTATCTGTCTGCACAGCTTCGTATAGAGGAGGCCGAAGCTACCTTGCTTTCCTCCAAGCTTGCATTTCTGCCCTCGTTTGCATTGGCTCCTCAGGGGACGGTAAGCAGCTTCGATGGCGGAAAAGCTACACAGACCTATTCGCTGCCCGTTACTGCCAGTTGGGAACTGGATATTTTCGGTAAGATGCGCAACAGCAAACGGCAGGCACAGGCTCTTTATGCCCAAAGCAAGGATTATAAGCAGGCTGTACGTACACAGCTTATTGCCGGTATAGCCAATACCTATTATACTTTGCTGATGCTCGACGACCAGCTTGCCTGTGCGCAGGATATGGCCCGGTCGTGGGAAGAAACCGTTCGCTCTACCCGTGCCCTGATGAATGCAGGACAGGCCAACGAGGCTGCCGTATCGCAGATGGAAGCCGCCTGTTACGAGGTACAGGCATCTGTGCTCGACCTGAAAGAGCAAATCAACCAGGCAGAAAACAGTTTTGCATTGCTGTTGGCCGAGACACCCCGTTCCTACGAACGCGGCATACTGGCTGGCGTGCAGATGCCTGATGAGTTATCTGTAGGCATCCCTATGCAGATGCTTGCCAATCGACCCGATGTGCGCATGGCCGAACGGTCGTTGGAGTCGGCCTTCTATGCAACCAATGCGGCACGCTCGGCTTTCTACCCCTCCATTACATTGAGTGGCAGTGCAGGATGGACAAATTCGGCTGGATCCATGATTATCAATCCTGCTAAGTTCCTTGCTTCGGCCGTAGGTTCGCTCACTCAGCCGCTCTTTGCACGCGGACAGTTGTTGGGGCAGCTTAAGATCAGCAAGGCGCAACAGGAAGAAGCCGCTCTTTCTTTCCAGCAGACTTTGCTGAACGCTGGCAGCGAAGTGAACGACGCATTGACGGCCTGGCAGACCAGTCGAGATAAAAGCCTGTTGTTGGATAAGCAGGTCGTTTCGTTGCAGAAAGCTGTAGAGAGTACTTCTTTACTCATGGAGCATGGTACCACGACTTATTTGGAAGTGCTTACTGCCAAACAGAACCTGCTGAGTGCCCAATTTACCCAGACAGCCAACCGCTTCAGTGAAATACAGAGTGTGATTACGCTTTATTGTGCATTGGGTGGAGGACAGGAATAGATACTAATCTCTCTTTATATTCTTTTATAAGAAGATAAGCCATTCCGGGAAGTGATTTCCAGGGTGGCTTTTTTCATATAAGCAAGGGATAAAGAAGATGGATTTCGTAGCATCCACTTCTTTATCCCTTGTTGTTTATTCGCTTATTAACAGGTTATTGATAAGCGTCTGTTAATATTGTGCCCAGTCGGTATTTCTCATATCACCACTCTTGGCCAATTCGGCGTGCATACCTAAGGCAGCACGGATGGCGTGCGGAGTTTGTGATTTACCGTCAGTCAGCTTCAGGTAATCCCACAACAGGTTCTTGTAGTCGGGATGTACACAGTTCTCGATAATGGTTTGTGCACGTTCTTTCGGGCTCTTGCCACGTAGGTCAGCTACACCCTGCTCGGTTACGATGATGTTAACATCGTGTTCCGTATGGTCGTGGTGTGAAACCATTGGTACAATGGCACTGATCTTGCCTTCCTTGGCCACAGAGGGGCAGGTGAAGATCGAGATGTAAGCATTGCGTGTGAAATCGCCACTACCGCCGATGCCGTTCATCATCTTGGTACCTCCGATGTGTGTGGAGTTGACGTTGCCGTAAAGGTCGGCTTCAATAGCGGTATTGATGGAGATGATACCCAGTCGACGTACCACTTCGGGGCTGTTGGATATTTCGGACGGACGAAGTACCAGTTTGTCGCGGAAGAAGTCCATGTCATCGTAAATACCCTGCAGGCAGTCGTTGGTGACGGTGAGCGAACAGGCGCTTCCGAACTTGATGCGTCCTTCGCGGATGAGGCCGATAACGGAATTTTGGATAACTTCGGTGTACATTTCGAAAGGCGGGATCGTCTTGTCGTGTCCCAAAGCGCTAAGCACGGCATTGGCGATGTTTCCTACACCGCTTTGCAGAGGCAGGAAGGTGGAGGGAATGATGCCTCGCTTCATGTCAGCTACCAGGAAGTCGGCTACATTTTGTCCGATTTTGTCAGTCAATGGATCAGCTGCGGCAAACGAACGGGCTTCGTCGGGCCAATTAGTTTCTACCACACCTACAATCTTCTTGGGGTCTACCTGTATGTATGGAGTTCCGATGCGGTCGCTGGGCTTATAGATAGGTATCTCGCGGCGGTAAGGCGGATCGAGCGGTTCGTATACGTCGTGCAGGCCCATGGCAGCCTTGCTATGGGCGGCATTCAGTTCGATAATGATTTTATCGGCCATGCGACAGACGGTAGGTGCGATACCTCCGGCTGCGGTCAGGTAGATTTTACCGTCGGGAGTTACTTCGCAAGCTTCGATGATGGCGATGTCTACTTTGCCCATAAAGCCGTAGCGTAGTTCCTGAGCCATCTGAGAGAGGTGAATATCGTTGTAGGCTATTTCGCCGTTGTTTACAGCCTTGCGGAAGTCTGCGTTGGTTGTATAGGGAGCACGGTAGCGGATGGCTTTGGCGCGTGACAATACACCGTCGCATGAGTCACCTGTCGATGCACCTGTAAAGATACCTACTTGGAAAGGATTTCCCTTGGCATGTTCTGCTTCTGCGATTTTGGCCAGTTCGGCCGTTACGGCCTTGGCTGTTCCTGCGGGTGTGAATCCGCTCAGGCCGATGTTATAGCCATGTTTGATGAGGCTGGCAGCTTCGGCTGCCGAAATGTAGTTGAATGCCATAATTTTATATTGTTACTTTACTTTAATATATTGTTTTTTAAGTTTTTCGTTTCTCAATATTTCCTCTGTAAGATTTCCGACCAGATGATACCCTTGCGTATTTCTTCTGCCGATTGTATATCGATGGCGGGAGAGGTATCTTGGGTCTCTGCTCTGTTGGTTTGTGGTGTTTGTGCAACTGATTGCTTGTGTTGCACAGTTTGTTGAGTTTGATAATTTGGGGGGATAAAAGGTTTTACCTTTTGCTTGTGTGCTTGCTCTTTTGCCTGAGTGTTGTCCGTTTGTAGGGGAGGAGGGATTGGAATACCTTCCCAACTTTCTGGAAGTGGATGAGTTTTGTGAGGGCGTGGCATGTCGTTATCATCCCTTGGAGGAGCCGAGGTGTTTTTGGCTTCCTTCTTGGCTTGTTTGACAAATCCGATAATGAGGATGCCTGCTATTAACAAAAACTTTAAGATGTCTTCCATACTCAGGAGGTGTTAATTCTACCGCCAAAGGTAACCAATTTATCTGATTGTTGCCAATAAAACGGCAATAAAAAAGGGCAGCTTCACAGCTCCCCTCATTTTTTTAACCTAAACCTTAACTATGAAAAAATCTAATGTTTTTCTTCATGTTGCAAAATTGTAAATTTTATCGAAAATAGCCAAATATACCTCTCAAATTGTTCATTCGTTTATAGATTATTAACATATAAAATCTTGTGAGGTTTGATTTTGACGGAAAGATGGTTAATTATACGATTATTTTACAAATGAAAGCCTATAATTTGTGATTCTATTCGTTTGAATATGTTGGCTGAAACGGGAGGTTTATGTGTTGTAGGCGTCGAGTTTGTTAATATTTCATCTGTATTTTGATGGATGTTTCGATGCGTTGTGAAAGATAAAAGTTGTATGGCTCAGAAAAAACAAGTATTTTTGCGCCCGATTTTAATCGGAGGGAATGGGACTTCCCTGTTATAAACCGCTAATCAAGTAGCTGATAGTTCCTGTTTGTAGGGAGGTGTGGATACCTGCCCGAAGAGGAAGTGTATAGTTACTTTTATGTGTGGTTATCCTTCTCTTCAGCTTTTCCCCTATGTAGCCTCCCCTGTTTTTTTATATTGTAATACGTAGTTTGGATATGAAAGAAAAGTCTGAAAGAAAAGTTTGGATGACCCGTTTCGAACAGTTTCCTATCTTGGAGTATCTGCTGAAATGGATTTGCATTACTGCTGTGGCAGGTGGATTGATAGGCTCTGCTTCTGCCTTGTTGCTAGCGTCGCTCAATTGGGCGACCGATTATAGGGAAAGTCATCTATGGATCATTGCCTGCCTGCCCTTGGGTGGCTTGCTCATTGGGTTGATGTACCATTATTGGGCAGGTACGGCGGCGAAGGGGAACAATTTTTTGATAGAGGAGATCCGTTCTTCGCGCAACATTATCCCTTTCAAAATGGCACCGCTGGTGTATGTGGGCACTGTCCTGACCCACCTGTTCGGAGGCTCTGCGGGGCGCGAGGGGACGGGTGTACAGATGGGTGGAGCCATTGCCGACTGGATGTCGCGCCTGTTCAGGATGCACCCCTACGACCGCAAAATCATGGTGCAGATAGGTATTAGTGCCGGCTTCGCCTCCATCTTTGGCACGCCGCTGGCGGGTGCCGTGTTTGGATTGGAGGTGATTGTGGTGGGGCGTATGCGCTACGATGCCATCTTCCCCATCTTCCTTTCGGCCTTTTTCGCCCACTTTGCCTGCCATGCTTGGGGGATAGCGCACACGTCTTATTGCATGTCGGAGGTACCAGGATTGGATATCGTTGTATTATTATGGGTTTTGCTGGCCAGTTTGATATTCGGGTTGGTGGCATCGGCTTTCTCTCGCTCCATCGTCTTGTGGGGGCAGTTGGCCAAGCGTTGTGTCGCCTATCCGCCTTTCCGCCCGCTGTTGGGAGGAGTTTGCATCGCGTTGTGCGTGTGGATGCTGGGCACCACGAAGTACATTGGATTGGGCGTCCCTACCATCGTGGCTTCCTTCACCGAGGTGCAGATGTGGTACGATTTTCTGCTGAAGCTGCTGCTCACTACGTTTACCATCGGCTTTGGTTTTAAGGGGGGAGAGGTGACGCCGCTCTTCTTTGTCGGCGCTACGTTGGGCAGTGCGCTTTCCGCCCTGTTGCCTCTGCCTGTATCCTTCTTGGCAGGACTAGGCTTTGTGGCTGTCTTTGCAGGGGCTACCAATACCCCAATAGCCTGTACGCTGATGGGCATCGAACTCTTTGGAGCGGAGGCAGGAATCTACTTGGGTGTGGCTTGCGTCACGGCCTATCTGTTTTCAGGTCATACGGGCATCTACACCTCTCAAGTATTGGGCAGTCCGAAGCATTTGGTCTATTGGAGACAAAAGGGTCGGATGTTGAGATGAAAGCATTGTTTTCTTCCTGCTATCTCAATGCTTTCTTGGGCGTAAAGCATAGAGATGTAAGATGGAGAGTTAGGAATGGAAATGCCGACTATTTTCGTATCTTTGCAGCCGAATAAACTAATATACATTTATTTATATGGAAAAAAAGATGGGAGCAGACTTTAAATCTGCAACTGCCGACAGTGAAAAGAAACTGTTTATTGAGACATACGGCTGCCAGATGAACGTAGCCGATAGTGAAGTGATTGCCTCTGTGATGCAGATGGCGGGGTACAGCATGGCTGAGACGCTGGATGATGCCGATGCAGTGTTCATGAACACCTGCTCCATCCGCGACAACGCCGAGCAGAAGATACTGAACCGACTGGAGTTCTTCCATTCGCTCAAGAAGAAGCGTCCGCACCTTATAGTGGGTGTCTTGGGCTGCATGGCCGAGCGCGTGAAGGACGACCTCATCGAACATCATCACGTGGACCTAGTCGTAGGCCCTGATGCCTACCTGACGTTGCCCGAACTGATTGCCTCTGTCGAGGCGGGCGAGAAGGCTATCAACGTGGAGCTTTCGACTACAGAAACCTATCGCGACGTTATCCCTTCGCGTATCTGCGGTAACCACATTTCGGGCTTTGTGTCCATCATGCGCGGGTGCAACAACTTCTGCACCTATTGCATTGTGCCTTATACCCGCGGACGCGAGCGCAGCCGCGACGTGGAGAGCATTCTGCGCGAAGTAGCCGACTTGCAACAGAAAGGCTACAAGGAAGTGACCCTGTTGGGACAGAATGTCAATTCTTACCGTTTCGAACGTCCTGATGGCGAAGTCATCACCTTCCCCACATTGCTGCGCACAGTGGCTCAGGCTGCCCCTTCGATGCGCATTCGCTTCACCACCTCGCACCCCAAGGACATGAGTGACGAGACGTTGCATGTCATTGCCGAAGAGCCCAACGTATGTCGCCACATCCACCTGCCCGTGCAGAGTGGAAGCAGCCGCATCCTGAAGCTGATGAACCGCAAGTACGACCGCGAGTGGTATCTGGAGCGCGTGGCCGCCATCCGTCGTATCATCCCCGACTGTGGCCTCTCGACCGACATCTTCAGCGGCTTCCATAGCGAGACGGAGGAAGACCATCAGCTGTCGCTTTCGCTGATGGAAGCGTGTGCCTACGATTCCGCTTTCATGTTCAAATATTCTGAGCGTCCAGGCACTTATGCTTCCAAGCATTTGCCTGACGATATCCCTGAAGAAGTGAAGATACGACGTCTGAACGAAATCATCGCCCTGCAGAACCGCCTCTCGGCCGAAGCCAACGCGCGTTGCGTGGGCAAGACTTACGAGGTGCTGGTCGAGGGCGTGTCGAAGCGCAGCCGCGACCAGCTCTTTGGCCGTACGGAGCAGAACCGCGTGGTGGTGTTCGACCGTGGTACGCATCGTGTGGGCGACTTGGTAATGGTGCGTATTACTGGCTCTAGTTCGGCTACACTGCTGGGCGAAGAAATCGCTTGATGAACACGCTCTTTGGAGTGATTGCTCAAAAAACAGGAGAAAATAGATTTAAACCTTAGGAGGGTGTGTCGTAATACGCGATTCACCCTCTTTTCTTTATCAACGATAAGAGCGTTGTTAACTTTTTCAAGCAGCGATATTCTGAAGATAATCTCGATATTTTGTT
>NZ_JAAZTS010000035.1 GCF_019239235.1 Caecibacteroides pullorum
ATTGGCCAATTTATCCCCTCTTTATTCATCTTGGTACACATCTTTTTTATATTGAAGGCGATGGCCAGGAAGGAAAAGTCCATAAGGACCTTGTCCTTTCCAAAATGACGGAAGCGCTTGTAGTTCATGTTGAATTTTATCTGTCCAAATACAGCTTCCGGTTCTATACACCTTTGCCCTCTGTGTTTCAGTCCTTCTTCGGAACAGAGAAGTTCCCGGGCTTTCTGTTTGTATATCCTGAGTCGGTGATTCAGTTCTATCGTCCTGTTTCCTTTAGCTTTAAAACACAGACATCTTAACGGACACCCTTCGCATCTGACAGCCCTATACCTGGCATATTCGACTACATATCCGGATTCGGTTTTCGTATGCCTGGTACCTGCCCTCTGCATCTTTTGTCCCATTGGACAGACGCAGTAGTCCTGTTCTTCATTGTAGAAAAAGTTTTCGGCTTTAAAAGGATTCGGTTTAAATCTTGGCCGCTGCTCCATGTGGAAACAATTGTATTTGACGTATGCTTCCATCCCGTTTTCCGACATAAAGTGGTAATTCTCTTCTGATCCGTAACCGGAATCAGCAACCACCGTATGAGCCAAACGGCCGTATCTGTCGGCAAAGGACTTCAGAAAGGGAATCATCGTCAAGGTGTCAGTCGGATTCGGAAAAAGAGAATAATCGATAATGAATTGATTTTCCGTAGCAATCTGAAGATTATATCCTGGTTTTGTCTGACCGTTGTGCATGGCATCCTCCTTCATTCTCATAAAAGTGGCCTCTTTGTCTGTCTTGGAATAAGAGTTGCGGTCCTGAAGATTGTCCAGATGGTTATTGTATTCCTGAAGCTTATCTCTATGTGCTTCCAGTTCTTTCAGCTGCTTGCGTTTCTTTCCCAGCGCAGATTTCTGCTCTTTCGTGGATGGTTCTGAAGTCTGTTCAAGAGCAGTGCGTAATTCTCCCGCCATTTCTGTCAGCATGGAAGGAGTAAACTCAATTTCCTCGTTGTTTTCCGAAGCTTTTTCCTGAGCGATGACGTCATCTATTTGGCTTAACAAAACACTGATTTTCTTCATCAGTCGTTCACGGTTTCGCTCAACGCTCTTCCGCCATACAAAAGTATATTTGTTGGCCTTGGACTCAATCTTTGTTCCGTCAATATATTCCACATTCAGACTGATGAAACCTTTGGATGAAAGCAGAAGTACGGTTTGGGTAAACACTTCGTTGATCTCCTTCTTCACCCGATTACGGAAACGGTTGATAGTAATAAAGTCCGGTTTCTCATAACCGGCTAACCAAATGTAATGGATATCACGACGAAGGAGCTTTTCTATTTTCCGGCAGGAGTATATATTGTTCATATAGGCATACAAGATAACCTTTAGCATCATCTTGGGATGGTAAGGACTACGGCCGCATTCTTTGTATAACTTCCTGAAACCTTCAAGATTCAGGCTTTCAACCAAAGCGTCAACCATGCGTATAGGATCGTTTTCTGCAATATCTTCATCGATTCTTTGCGGAAATAGTACCGTTTGGTTGGGAGTGTAGGGACGAAAATGTATCTTTGCCATATGTATAAATCTTTAGGCTTAAAGATACAAAATCTTTAGGTAATAACAAAGCCCCAGCTTGTGAAAGTCGGGGCTTTGTGCTAAACAAAGAAGGTGTGCTTTTTGACACACCTTCATTTTTTTGTTTTTCAGGCTATAAGAGTCGAGGTGAAAGCGTGATACCATCTTTTTACACCTTTGTCTATCATAAGCAGAACAATATATTTAAAAGCAGTTTCACAGAAACCGAATATCGCCACTCCTCCCAATAACCATGTACTCGGGTATTCTAAAGAGCCACTTTAGAATGCTAAACATCTACATGGCAACCGCCAAGTGGCACTTGATATGCGATTTTCCTTCAGTTAACAAAAAACGGCCGGTGTCTGTATACACCGACCGTTCTCTATTTAACTTGTTACACAAAGTCCATTATTAAGCTTCCGCTTTCTTTGTGGTTTTCTTTGCTGTAGTAGTTTTTGAAGCAGGTTTCTTGGCAGCTGTCTTTTTAGCCGGTTTTTCTGCTGCAATCTTACCCAGCTTGGCACGGGCTTCTTCAAGTTCCTTATTCAGTTCTTCAATTTCGTCTCCCTGATTCTTGATCGTAGTCAACAAAGCATTCAACTCCTCGTTATCGATATCTACCGGATATAAGGAATCTACACGTTTAATAAAGTCACCCAAAATATTCATGTAGTTGGTGAATGCATCATAAGGAGACTCATAAATGCCACGATAAAGGGAAATACTGGAGCTCTTCGTTGTCATAAAACGGAAGTTATTGCTAGCCTGGAGATAATCCCAGTCCTGCTTGATACGTCGGTCGTCACAAAGATGTACACGTTCGGCCACACTGTACAGCTTGTTGAACGCCTCACGCTGCATCACATTACCCAACCAGCAACTAGTGTCTCTTTCTTCGTCGACCCAAGACAACGGATAAGGTACATCAAGCTGAGATACGGATTTCAGCTTCGTCACAATCTCCGTCGGCGTAGAGAAAGTAATACCCTTCTCCTTAGCGCAAGCTGGCAAGGCCTTGAGGAACTCCAAAATATTGGAAGACAATGGCTGATATTTACCCAACGCACAAAGTTCCATGAAGATATTGATAACCTGTTCTTCCTGCGGTAGAGAGTCGATCCAGGAGATATACTTATCGGCAAACAGTGGATATTCGCTCCAATCTGAGTTAGAGAAACGAAGGCTGATATCGTCTGAAAGCTTGAAATCACGCAACAGAAGCTTCAGGTTCGGATTCATGTTACAATGGTACACATAGTGAGGACTCTTCCATCCCAGGATATGCTTGGCCCCCTCAGTCAACATACCCTTGAAACCCATATCGGCTACTACAGCACCGATTTCATCGTTATAGATCAAGCTTGAGTTACGGAACACTTTAGGAGCCTTACCAAACATTTGTTTCATCTTGGCACTCTGACGAAGCACTTCTTCACGGAAGCAATCTTCGTTGGCCAAAGAAGAAAGGCCATGTGAATAAGGTTCGGCCAGGAATTCGCAACAACCCGTATCGTTAAGCTGATGCAACAGGTCGATGACATACGGAGCGTACATTTCCAATTGCTCCAAAGCTACACCTGAAATAGACAAAGCAACCTTGAAAGCACCGCCGGAGTTCTTCACCATGTCGATCAAGGCACTCAACGCGGGAATATATGAATGCTCAGCCACATCACTGATACTGGTCTCATTGGCATAGTCATCGTAGTAATAATGATCTGTGCCGATATCAAAGAAACGATAACGTTTCAAATGAATAATCTGATGTATTTCAAAATAAAGACAAATCGTTCTCATTTCCTATTCTTGTTTTGTTATTTACCATAGTTTCTTAATACATTCTCATAAAGGGCACGGATACGCAAGCCAACCTTTTCCCAAGTAATGCCATCGACCTCTTTTTTACCTTCTTCCTGGAGATAATGGAAAAGCGATTGGTTAGTACAGATGGAATAAATGGCATCTGCCATGGCATGGATATCCCAATAGTCGACTTTGATGACTTTATCCAGGATTTCACCGCAACCCGACTGCTTGGAGATAATGGAAGGTGTACCACACTGCATTGCCTCCAACGGAGCAATACCAAAAGGCTCCGATACAGACGGCATCACAAAGACGTCGCTGTTCTTATAGACTTCATATACTTGCCTTCCCTTCATGAAACCCGGGAAATGGAACCTGTCTGCAATACCACGTTCTGCAGCCAGATTGATCATTGCGTTCAGCATATCACCCGAACCTGCCATAACAAAACGAATGTTACGGGTACGTTTCAGAACCATGGCTGCCGCTTCTACGAAATATTCCGGTCCTTTCTGCATGGTGATACGCCCCAGGAAAGTAACAATCTTCTCTTTTGAATGGTCGGGACGTGGGATGTCCTGCAAATCCTGAGAAAGAGGATATACCGCATTGTGCATAGCAAACACTTTACGCGGATCCTGATGGTATTCATTAATAACTGTGCGGCGAGTCAACTCGGATACGCACATGATACAGTCGGCATAGTCCATACCGTTCTTCTCGATGGAATAGACCGTTGGATTCACTTTTCCACGAGAACGATCGAAATCCGTAGCATGCACATGAATGCACAGTGGACGTCCACTCACCATCTTGGCATGTACACCAGCCGGATAAGTCAGCCAGTCGTGTGCATGGATAATGTCGAATTGTTCCTTGCGGGCTACTACACCGGCTATAATGGAGAAGTTGTTGATCTCTTCATGCAGATTGCCCGGATAACCTCCAGCAAACTCCATACATCCCAAGTCGTTGACATGCAGATAAGAGAAATCAGCATAAATATGGTCACGATAAGCATAATATTCTTCTGGCGTCATCTGTCCGTAAAGACGCGACTTCAGGTAATCGTAGTTCACATCCCGCCATACAACCGGAACCTGATTCATCCCCACAATCTTGAGGAAACGTTCTTCATCGCCTGAAGGCTTAGGCATGCAGAACGTCGTTTCAACATCTCCCTGCAAACTCAATCCCTTGGTTATTCCATAAGAAGCAACTGCCAGACCACCATAGATTTTGGGAGGAAATTCCCATCCAAACATTAAAACTTTCATTTGCGTTCCTCCTCTTTCTGTATTTGTTCATACTTATACAACAAACTCAATATACGCAGGATTTCGGCCACATTCATGGCAAACGAAATAGCTCCGCGTCCCACAAAAGGCGGATTACCGTCGAATAACTCCGGCAAGGTGCTGATACAGTGACGTCCCATCTCGTCATCCATACCAATAAGATGTCTTTCAACAAACGAAATGCCACTCAACTTATAAACGCGCAGATAAGCTTCCATATAGAAGCCCAACAACCAAGGCCATGCCGTTCCTTGATGATAAGCATAGTCACGCTGCATCTGAGGACCTACATAATTCGGATTGTATCCGCCACTCTTGGGGCTCAGCGTACGAAGTCCCTTCGGGGTGAGCAATTCTTTGGTCACAATATCCAGTACTTGGCGTTTCTGTACGCGATCCAACGGAGAGTAATCGAAAGCAACCGTAAAGATCATATTCGGACGAACACTCCAGTCCATCATGTAACCGTCTACATAATCGAACAGATAACCATATTCATTACGGAAGACCTCGACAAACGATTTTCCTGTCAGTTCAGCCTGTTCGTCGAGCACATTAGCCAACGCCTCATTTCCACCTTCGCGAACCATATCGGCAACGAAGCGCAACGCATTGTACCAAAGGGCATTGATCTCGACGACATATCCTGTACGTGGTACCACTGGCCGACCATTGGCTGTAGAATTCATCCAAGTTACTGGATGTTCCGTGCCGTTGGTATAAAGCAGACCGTTGTCATGCAGGAACAGGTTGTCATGCTTACGACCACGAATGTATTCCAACAAATCTTCCAAAAGCTGGCCGTACATCTGACGGCAACGATCACGTGAAGTAAACTTCGCATATTGTTGCAACGTCCAGATTGCCCATAACAGGACATCAGGATGTTCCATTTCATAAATCTTATACGTATAGGTTTCCCCATTCATATATTGACGCAATGCCTTTTCGGCCGTCTTCATCACATCCTCGAATTCATCCTGTTCGTCGATAGCCAACGTCAGACCAGGTAAAGCAATGAACAAGTCACGGGCACGGCATTTGAACCATGGATAACCTGCCAGTATATAATGCTCGCCTCCCTGTTTATTGTGGAACTGATGAGCTGAGTTCTTCAGGCAGTGGAAGAAACTGTCGCGCGGAGTGCGGTCTGCCACTTCCGTTTCGAACACCTGTTTCAGTTTACGGGTATCCGTTTCAGAGATACCGGCAGAAAAGACAATGCTCTCGCCTTTCTTGATATCCACTTCAAAATAGCCGGGAACGTAAAGGTCTTCATTGAAATCGTAGCCACGTTCCTGTTCTTTAGGATACTCAATTCCTCTATACCAGTCGGGTTGGAAATGGAACTCGTTTTTCTTGTTCAACTGCATGAACAACTCCGGATAACCTGGATACATGCAAGTCTTTATACCATTTTCTACCAACTGATAGTCCCGACTTGCCTGGGAATTCTCATGCGTGTATTCTCGTACACTACGAAAAGCCAAGAAAGGCCTGAAGCGCAAGGTTGTGGCCGAATGGGCATCGACCAAAGTGTAACGTATCAGAATGCGGTTCTCGTGATGTACAAAAATCTTCTCCTTACGAAGGATAACGCCTCCCACACGGTAAGTTGTCGCCGGGATATGCTCACAGTCGAACTCACGGATATATTTATGTCCGTTGGGACTGAAATGATTGCCCTGATACTTGTGCAATCCCAGGTTAAACTCTGCACCATGCTGAATTACCGTCTCATCCAAAGAAGAGAGTAACACATGATTCTCATCATCCAGGTTGGGAACCGGGATTACCAACAGACCATGATATTTGCGTGTGTTACAATCCACAATCGTTGTACAATGATAGGCGCCAGATTTATTTGTACGGAGTATCTCACGAGGGAGCGACTCCTCCAAATTAATCATCAGCGTCTTGTCAAATCGTAAATAACTCATAGTTGTGCATTATTTAAATTAAAGGTTAAAAACTCAGGTTCACTATGCGCTACAGCGATCTGTAGCAATGCCCAAAAATACAAATTAATGTATACACCAAAAATAAAAAAAGCTTTTTTTTTCGCTTTTCGAGCAAATAATCGTAGTATTGCATCCAATTAGCACATGACACTTATCAAAAAGCTATTTGAACAACTTATGAAACGAGATATACAAAGAATTTTCCTGGCAGCCGTAATCCCTTTCTTCTTTCTGTTTGTTCTGTATATGTTAAAGATTTTAGAAGTAGGAATGGATTGGGATTTCACACGACTGGGGATCTATCCTATGGAAAAACGAGGACTTTTCGGCATCTTTGCCCATCCGCTTGTACACAGCAGTTTCAAGCATCTGGCCGCCAACACACTTCCACTGCTCTTCTTGTCCTGGTGTCTGTTTTATTTCTATCGTGGTATCGCCCCATATATTTTTTTCTTAATATGGATTGGCGGTGGCGTTTTCACTTTTCTTTTCGGCAAAAGTGGATGGCACATCGGATCCAGCGGACTCATCTATGGCCTGGCCTTCTTTTTATTCTTCAGCGGTATTTTCCGCAAACACGTACCTCTCATTGCCCTCTCGCTATTGATCACGTTCCTCTATGGTGGACTGGTTTGGAATATGTTCCCCCAGTTTGCCAAGGTTACTACTTCATGGGAAGGACACATGGGTGGAGCAATAGCAGGCATGTTGTGCGCAGTAGGCTTCATAAAATACGGCCCGCAACGTCCCGATCCTTTTGCTGACGAAGAAAACGAAGAAGAAAATAATAGTGTCGACGAAACCGAAGAAAAGGGTCACGATGAAAAAGAAAAGACAGATTCTATAGAGACAGAAAAATCTGATAATGAAGGCCTAAAGGCGGAATAAGATGAACATCCAATGTTTTTCCAGACAAAAAGTTGTTTAATTCACTACACAAGCTTATTTTTGCCTAGCAAAACAGAGAGAGGCTACGCCTGTGTAAAATGAACTAAAACTGATTTACAGACAAATTTCAGACACAGTTTTACAAAAACTCTGAGATTTTGATGTACCCCTCTCGTACGAAATAAGAGATCATCAAACTATACCAAGAAATATGGAAGGGTTTATAGCCGAAACTTTATACGAACAATCAAAAAGAAAAAAAAACAGCCTCATCAACAAAAAAATAATCGCACGGGTACTAGGTATCCTACTATTCGTAGAAACTACCATGTTTCTGATTTGCGCTCTGGTATCTTGGATGTATCAAGAGCCGGAAACATTCACTTTCCTGCAAACAGCTGCCATCAATACCTTTGCCGGCATCTTCCTGATCCTACTAAGCCGTGGTGCGGAACGCAAAGTCAGCAAACGCGATGGTTACTGCATTGCCAGTCTATCTTGGCTACTTTTTTCGGCTTTCGGTATGTTGCCTTTCTATTTGAGTGGCAGTGTAGACAGCATCAGCAATGCTTTTTTTGAAACCATTTCGGGGTTTACCACAACAGGAGCCACTATCATGGACAATATTGATGCCCAGTCGCATGGTATCCTCTTCTGGCGCAGCCTTACCCAATGGATAGGCGGATTGGGTATTGTCTGTTTCGCCATCGCTATTCTACCGATTTTCAACGAAGGCAACGTACAGCTTTTTTCAGCCGAAGCAACAGGTGTCACCCAACATAAACTTCATCCCAAAATCAGCATCATGGTAAAATGGATCTGGGGCGTGTACCTTTTGCTCACAGTTTCCTTAACTATCCTTCTCTATATCGGCGGGATGAATTGGTTTGATGCCATCTGCCACGCCTTTACCACCACCGCTACCGGCGGTTATTCCACCAAACAAGCCAGTATAGCTTATTGGAATTCCCCTTTCATCGAATATGTCATCTCATTTTTCATGATAATCTCCAGTTTCAACTTTGCCCTTTTCTACATGCTTCTTAAAGGGAAAGCTTCGAAGTTTCTGCACGACGAAGAACTGCGATGGTTCATCTGCTCCATTTTTTTATTAACTTTCACCATAACAGCCTCACTGGTGGTCTACAATAATTATGGGATCGAAGAAGCTTTCCGTAAATCACTTTTCCAAGTAGCCAGTATCCATACCTCCTGTGGCTTCGGTACTGACGATTACAGTTTCTGGCCTCCATTCACTTGGGTACTACTAATTTTTGCCATGATGGCAGGAGGATGTACAGGTTCTACGGCCGGAGGTATCAAAAACCTACGTCTGATGATAATGGCCAAAGGTATCCGAAACCACTTCAAAAAGCTATTGCATCCCAATGCCGTCCTCCCAATACGAATCAACAAACAAGCCACCGCACCAGGTACAGTCATGACTGTAGCTTTTTTCATCAGCCTCTACATGCTTCTCATACTTGTCTGCTGGGTGGTTCTGATGTTTCTGGGTGTAGGCTTCGACGAAGCTTTCAGTGTTGTTGTCTCAAGTATCGGTAATGTAGGTCCAGGCCTGGGTGATTATGGTCCTGCTTTTTCATGGAACGCACTACCCGATGCAGCCAAGTGGATTCTGTCATTTCTAATGTTGATCGGCCGCCTAGAAATGTTCTGCGTCCTACTGTTATTCTATCCCAGTTTCTGGAAAAACCGATAGTATAAAAACAAGCATCCACTCAGTTGATTTCTCTCTTTTTCAACTAATAAGAACGGTCCAATTCTCACGATATAAGTAGGAAAGGACAGATTGAATAGCATTTTTAAGAAATAATAAAAAAAACAAAAAGGAAAGGAAATAGAAGGTTGCAGCCACCAATAATGAGTATTTTTGTTTCAAACAGAAAGGGATTTTTATGAACACGATATTTGATACTTTATTGCAACTTCCCCTATTCCAAGGACTGGCTGTGGAGGATTTTACCCGCATTCTGGAAAAAGTAAAGCTACACTTTGCCAAACAGAAAACGGGAGAAACGCTTGCACAAGAAGGCACTCCGTGCGACAAACTTATATTCATTCTCAACGGGAATATAGCAGCTACCACTACATCAGCACAAGGACATTATAGTCTGACAGAATATTTCGAAGCCCCCTATCTGATTGAACCGCAATCATTATTCGGACTTTATACCACATATTCAGCCAAATATACGGCTACCGCTCCTATTAACAGCATTAGCATCAACAAGGAGGCGGTAATCAACGACCTACTGAAATACGAAATTTTCCGACTTAACTATCTGAACATTGTCAGTAGCCAACTGCAACTACTAAACAGAAGCACCTGGGGAAATACACCCGACAACGTAGAAACACGCATCAGCTACTTTATACGTACACACCTGAAACGACTGCAAGGAAGCAAATCACTGAAAATTAAGATGGAAGATCTGGCTACCATCGTAAACGATACGCGCAATGGAGTATCAAAAGCCCTGAACAGCATGCAGGACAAGGGGCTGCTGGAACTGCACCGCGGAGAAATCGTCATTCCAGCAGCCGAAAAGTTATTTACCTGAACCGTTGCCCAGCACCTCTGCCACTACTTTTTTGACTAAAGGTTCCATTACACGATAGCCGTCCAGTGTAGGATGCACACCATCTTTCGAATAAGCAGCATCAAGCGAATGTCCGTCATCTGCCAACAAAGCATGATAGTAATCTACATAAGGCAAGCCCTGTTCGGCCGCATAGGCAGCAATACGTTTGTTCAGTGCGGCAATCTTCTGAGGAGCGTCTGTAATGGTCTTGTTCCAACCAAACGCAGCAGCCGGTAATACGGAAGTCAGAACAACCTTGATATCATTGGCACGTGCCAACTCTACCATCGAGACAATATTTCCAAATGTATATTCCTCCACATAAGGCCCTGTATTTTCGGCTACATCGTTCGTACCAGCATTGATAACTACTACTTCAGGTTTCAGTTTAATAACGTCCTCACGGAAACGCAACAGGAACTGATAGGAGGTTTGTCCGCTGATGCCACGTCCTACGTATCCGTTCTCCTCGAAGAACTGGCCATCTGTCCGCACCCATCCTTCCGTAATGGAGTTTCCCATAAAGACTACCCTACCTTTGACTGTACCACTTTGTTCCTGCTGCAACACGCGATTGCTTTCAGCATAACGTTTCAGATTCGCAAAATCCTTGTTTTGTGCATTGCACACGGCCATTCCCTGCATCAACAGCAGAAAGACACAGGCCCCTAAATAAAGTCTATTCTTCATTGTATAATCAATCTATAAAAAAGCACAGACAACGCAGGGATGCGGATGTTTCCGAACAGCCCGTGATGCCTGTGCTTTCTCTATTTAAAAAATATTATTACCTAAGGTTTATTCCCATTCGATAGTCGAAGGTGGCTTCGAGGAGATATCATAGGTGACGCGGTTCACACCCTTCACCTTATTGATGATGTCATTCGAAACCTTGGCCAGAAACTCGTAAGGCAAGTGTGCCCAGTCGGCGGTCATGGCATCGGTAGATGTCACGGCACGCAGAGCTACAGCACGTTCGTAGGTACGTTCGTCGCCCATCACACCAACGGACTGGACAGGAAGCAGGATGACGCCTGCCTGCCATACCTGATGGTAGAGCGTGGTTTCATTGCCTTTTTCATCGGTCACCTTCCAGTCGCGCAGACCTTGGATGAAGATGTCGTCGGCGTCCTGCAAGATGCGTACCTTCTCGCGGGTAATGTCACCCAGGATACGCACGGCCAGACCCGGACCAGGGAAAGGATGACGGCTAATGAGGTGATCGGGGATGCCCAGCTGACGGCCCACGCGGCGCACTTCGTCCTTGAACAGCCACTTCAGCGGCTCGCAGAGCTGCAAGTGCATCTCTTCAGGCAGACCGCCCACGTTGTGGTGGCTCTTGATGGTCTTGCCGGTAATGTTCAGGCTCTCGATGCGGTCAGGATAGATAGTACCCTGTGCCAGCCATTTGGCATCGGTTATCTTATGCGCTTCGGCGTTGAACACTTCCACAAAGTCACGACCGATGATCTTACGCTTCTGTTCGGGGTCGGTCACGCCCTCCAGCTCCTTGAAGAACTTCTCGCTGGCGTCTACACCGATGACGTTCAGTCCCAGGCACTCATAGTCGTGCATCACGTTCTTGAACTCGTTCTTGCGCAGCAGACCGTGGTCCACGAAGATACACGTCAGGTTCTTGCCGATGGCCCGATGGAGCAATACGGCAGCTACCGACGAATCCACACCGCCGCTCAAGCCCAAAATGACGCGGTCGTTGCCCACCTGTGCCTTCAGCTCGGCCACGGTGGTATCGACAAACGAAGCGGCGCTCCAGCTCTGGCTGCAGCCACAGACGTCGACTACGAAATTCTTCAGCATCTGCGTACCATCCTCGCTATGGAACACTTCGGGATGGAACTGTACGCCCCACATCTTTTCGCCCTCGGCCTGATAGGCAGCGATTTTCACCTTGTCGGTCGAAGCGATGACGCGGAAGTTGTCGGGGATAGCTGTGATGGTATCGCCGTGGCTCATCCACACCTGCGTATTCTCACGCACGTCCTTGAAGAGCACGTTGCTCTTGTCGAAGGTGCTGAGGTGGGCACGTCCGTATTCGCGTGTGCCGGCCGGTTCAACCTTACCACCGTTGCTGTACGAGATGAACTGGGCGCCGTAGCAGATACCCAGAATGGGATACTTGCCGCGCAGCTGGCTCAAGTCCACCTTGAAAGCGCTCTCGTCGTAGACGGAGAACGGGCTGCCCGAGAGGATGACTCCCTTCACACTGTCGTCGCCTTGTGGGAACTTGTTGTAGGGCACAATCTCACAGTAAACATTCAGTTCGCGGATGCGGCGGCCGATGAGCTGCGTAGTCTGCGATCCGAAATCGAGAATGATGATTTTTTCCTGCATATATGTGTCTATTGATAAAATGATTGTTCCAAGTTTGATTGATTGTGCAAAAATAGCGAAAGGCGAAAGCAATACAAAATAAGCCCGCTTATTTTTATTGCTGAGCCGCATCCTATTTTCGTGCAACAAAAATAGTGAAAGGTGAGCGCATAGGCAAATGAAAACGAAGTTTTTAATTAGCCCATCCCCCACCGCCTCTTGGTGTTCAGTTACATTATAGTCCCCCAAAGCATTACATCGGAGATTTCATTGCTTTCCATTCTTCTTTAGTCAACAATGTAAAATGTTCCGTCCGAATATCTCCCAATGGAGAAGTCTTGCCTTCCTCTGTATGATGAAATTTAAAACCACATTTATCCATCACTCTACGCGATTTGGTATTTCCGTCATAATGACCACACCAAACCCTTTTGATATCAAGTTCATCAAAACAACGTATTAACAAACGATTTACAGCCTCTGGTATAAGCCCCTGCCCCCAAAAAGGAACACCGATCCAGTATCCAATCTCTGCATCCCCCTCCTCCATCTCTGCACTGTGTAAACCGTCACTAAACATAATGCCTACACTACCAACCGGTTCATTGGTTTCCTTCAGCACTACAGCATACGTTTCCGGAGCAGAAAAGATATCACGTATTACTTTCCTACTGTTTTCAATTGACGTATGCGGCGGCCAACCAGCAATTGGACCTATAGCTGGATTTTGCGCATATTTATAAAGCGATTCTGCATCATCTTCCGTCCATCGTCGAAGTATAAGTCTCTCAGTTTCCATAAATCAATCATTTGGGATGTCTTTACATAAAATACGATTCACTTATGCCCCTAAAGGTAAGCATTTATCTGAAAAAATCTTTCCCCAATAGATTATTTTGTAATAACACCCACATTGAACCGTCAGTACAAAGGCGTTAAACCGACAGTTTAAACGGAGTAAACTGACGGTTTAAACGGATTAAACTGGCAGTTTAAAGCTATTAAACTGAGAGTTTATTTCGGATAAACTAAAATAAACTGCCACACTTCTGTTTACCAACGACTTGTATTGGGAGATCCTGTGAGCGGACAGGTACAAAAAAAGATTGCAGGAACACACTGCTCCTGCAATCTCTTATATATACCTTATATTATATAGGCTTATTTACCTTGCTCCAGCTGCAATGTCTTGGTAGGCTGGTCGCAAACTTCCGTAGGACCGAAGTACTGGATAGGGCCCGGATATACGTAAGCTGTTTCCATAGCCCACTGCTCGCGCTGTGCGGCGAAAGCCTTGAAGGGCGCACCGTCCAGCTTCACGAGAGCCTTCTGGATAACGGGCTTCATTTCGCCATGACGACGCTCCATGTTCATCATCATCGTGATGGGCACACCACCTGCAATCCACTCTTCGGCAGGAGCCGTAGTGTTGCGTACAGACGACATGTAGCCGGTCTTGCCCTCACCAATCAGAGCGGCAGCCGTGTAACCCAGCGAGTAGCAGTAGTCGGCATCGAAGTTCGACGGAGCGGCGCAACGTCCTTCATAGCCGAAGAAGTGGTGCTGAGCGGCGAACTTGCCTACATACTTGCCTTCTTCCTTCCAGGCAGCCAGCTTGGTAGCAACCATTTCAGAAAGCAGTTTCTCTGTTTCGATCAGCGATACCTGTACGTTGCCGTGCGGGTCGCGGTCGAGTGTCAGCTGACGGGCTACGCCTTCGGGCAGACTGGCGTAAACAGCCGAGTTGGCCGGAGACAGCTTGCTGATGATATAGTCGCGCTGGTGAGATTTCTTGATGTGAGAGAACTCTTCGGCGTTGGCAGCCAAGAAGTCGTTCAGTTCGGCGATGAGTCGCTTCATGGCCGGGATAAACTCGATCAGACCTTCGGGGATGAGGACAGTACCGAAGTTGTTGCCCTGAGCGGCACGATCGGCTACTACTTTGGCAATGTAAGTCACGATGTCGTCCAGTGACATGTCCTTAGCCTCCACTTCCTCAGAAATAATACAGATGTTAGGCTGTACCTGGAGGGCGCACTCCAATGCGATGTGAGAAGCCGAACGGCCCATCAGCTTGATGAAGTGCCAGTATTTGCGTGCCGAGTTGCAGTCGCGCTGGATGTTGCCGATTACTTCAGAGTAGGTCTTGCAGGCAGTGTCGAAACCGAAGCTGGTCTCAATCATGTCGTTCTTCAAGTCGCCGTCGATGGTCTTGGGGCAACCGATTACCTGTACGCCATAGTTCTTTGCAGCATAGTATTCGGCCAATACGCAGGCGTTCGTATTGGAGTCGTCACCACCAATGATAACCAGCGCCTTGATGCCCAGCTCCTTCAGGATTTCATAACCCTTCTCGAACTGGTCTTCCTTCTCCAGTTTCGTACGGCCTGAGCCGATGATGTCGAAACCACCGGTATTGCGGTACTCGTCGATAATATCAGCTGTCAACTCCATGTAGTTGTGGTCAACCAAGCCACCAGGACCCAGGATGAAACCGTAGAGCTTGTTTTCGGGGTTCAGCTTCTTGATACCGTCGAACAGACCAGAGATGACGTTGTGTCCGCCAGGAGCCTGACCACCAGAAAGGATAACGCCTACGTTCATTACAGGGAATGAAACAGCCTCGGCAGAAGTTTCGAACTTAATGAGCGGCATACCATAGGTATTGGGGAACAGCTTCTGGATAGCCTCCTGGTCGGCAACCGACTGGGTAGCCTCGCCAGCTACAGCTTTCACATGTCCTTTCAACGCCTTGGGCAACTTGGGCTGGTAAGCAGCCCTTGCGATTTGCAATGCACTTTTAGTCATATTGTACTATTTGTTTAAAGGTGAATATACTTTACCGTCTAAAGGTGGTGCAAATTTCGCTTTTTTCCCGTAGACTACATAACTTTTTTAAGTAAAACCTAAGCAACTATCACATTTTTTATATTTTTGCCGCCGAATAACAAACACACGCCTTATGCTACAAGACTGGAAAGAACGTTGGAAAGCCCGCTCCCGACGCGTGCGTCGCAAGATAGAACTGCTCCGCCTGAAGCGGATACGCCAGAAAAAAACGCCGAAATACTCCCACTGCAAGAACTGCGGTACGCCGCTTGAAGGTATGTACTGCTACCGCTGCGGCCAATATGCGCTCGACGTGGAACAGCCTTTCTGGAAGTACGTGCGCCAGTATTTCGAAAACGTCTATCAGTTCGATACCAAAATATGGCGCACCCTGTGGTACCTCTTCACCCGCCCCGGCTTCCTGACCTCCGAATTCAATGCGGGCAAAATCAATTCCTACGTCCATCCCTTCCGCCTGTACATGTGCATCTCCGTGGTGTTCTTCGCCGTGTTCTTCATGCTGGTGGGCGAACGGGCGAACGATTTCAACGCGCTGAACGACGGACGGTTGCGCCGCAGCATCGTGGAACAGCTCGGAACGCCTGCCGCCGGAGCCGATACCACTATCTACCTCTACCAAGCGCCACGACTGGTGAAGACCCTCAAGCTGCGCTTCGGCGTGGAGGATGCCGACAGCCTGGTGCGCTACCAGCCCATAGACAATCCCTACGGACTGTCACGCGCCACCCTGCCCCGCCTGCTGGCGGACTCCTGCTTCAAGCAGACCGATATCCTGCCGGAGGACTGGGACTTCATCCGAAAATCGCGTGCCCTGAAGAACCTGAATATCGAAAACTGGATAGACGGACGTGACTACGGCCCGGACAACGTGGCCGCCATCCGAACCTTCCACGTGGACAGCACCTACATGCAGACGGCCGAAGGCAGAGACAGCCTCGTGCTGCGCCCGCAGCGGGTCTGGCTCTGGACGGACGAGGTGAAGAAGGATGCTGAGACGGACGAACTGCAGAAGCAACTGTTCGTCAACGACCTCGTGGGCGGCCTGTCCAAGTGGACGCCTTTCTACATGATGTTCCTCCTGCCGCTGTTCGCCGCCCTACTGAAGCTGTTCTACCGCCGTAAACGGATGCCCTACATGTGGCACTTCGTCCACGCCATCCATCTGAACACCGTCTTCCTCATCCTGATCTGCATCCCGCTGGTGCCGCTCTTCGCCTACGGGCTCGACGACCTGATGGCAGCCGGACAGACACTGAACACGGCGCAGCTGAACTCCCTGCGCATCACCCTCGTCGGTTTCCCCGTCGTCATGTTCCTCTATCTGCTCATGTCCTTCCGCACGGTTTACCGCCAGGGCTGGGGCAAGACCACGGTGAAGGCGGTGCTGTTCTACGTACTGTTCACCGCCATCGCGTCGCTGCTGGCCGCCGCACTGCTGCTTTGGCTGCTGGCGATGGAAGCAGAGGCTATATAAATGAAGAATGAAGAACGAATAATGAAGAATTAGCGATGAAACTCATAGAAACACTCCAACAACGCCGACAACGTATCCGACGGAACATCGAGGCCATGCGCCTGCGACGCATCCGCCGCCACACCCGCCCCGGCTACACCCACTGCATGAACTGTGGCACCCGCCTGAAGGGCATGTACTGCCACCAGTGCGGCCAATACGCCCTCGACATCCACCAGCCCATCTGGAAATACATCCGTCAGTATTTCGAGAACGTCTACCAGTTCGACGGCAAGATATGGATGACGCTACGACTGATGTTCACCCGACCGGGCTTCCTGACTAACGAGTTCAACGACGGCAAGATCAACTCCTACGTGCACCCCTTCCGGCTGTACATGTGCATCTCCGTCGTCTTCTTCACCCTGTTCTTCATGGCCGCCGAACGCGCCACAGACCGTGCACTGCTGTCCATAGCCGGCGAACAGATACCGAACACGGTGATGGACGCCCTGCTGCGCGACGACGCCGTCGCCCTGCCGGACACGACAGTCTATGCCTACAACACAGAGACGCTGCTCCAAGTGCTCGATGCCCATGGAACCCAACATACCGACAGTCTCGTCCGCCTGCACTACGAGGACCGCGGTGACGAACTGAACCTCGTTACCCTGCCCCGCTTGCTCTTCGACTCATGCCTGACGCGCACCGCCGTCCATGAGGATACGCAGGCGGAAGTCGGCCTCCTGCGCCGCACCGCCCGACTGGGCACGCCCGACGAGGAAGAGCGGTTCTACCTGGACCTGCCCATCGACACGGTAACGGGCCGTATCACGACCGACACGTACGACTGGATGACGCGCCTCGACCAAACTGACCAACTGCACCAGCAGGCCACGGCCTCGTTCGTCCTCGGCCAGCTGTCCAAGTGGACGCCCCTGTTCCTGATGTTCCTCCTGCCCGTGCAGGCGCTTCTGTTCAAGCTCTTCTACCGCAGCCGCCG
Organism: Caecibacteroides pullorum; assembly: GCF_019239235.1. Classification (GTDB taxonomy): domain Bacteria; phylum Bacteroidota; class Bacteroidia; order Bacteroidales; family Bacteroidaceae; genus Bacteroides; species Bacteroides pullorum. The sequence continues at coordinate 17,768 of NZ_JAAZTS010000035.1, forward strand.
CTACATGGAGCACTTTGCCCACGCCACGCACCTGAGCAGTCTCCTGCTTGTGCTGCTCGTCGCGCCCGCTGCCATCCTGCTGTGGCACTTCAACGTGGACCGCTACAGCGATGTCTTCACCAACGGCGTGGAAGACGCCATCATCTTCCTCACGCCTCTCGCCCTGCTGGCCTACCAGCTCGTGTCGATGCACACCGTCTATCGCGAGGGTTGGGGCAAGACCACGGCGAAGTGCCTGCTCATGCTCTTCCTCTTCAACCTACTGGCGCTGGGCACGGCGGCGGGGCTCATCACATGGCTGGCCGCCAAGGCGATGGGAAGGGTTTAGGATTCCAGCGTTCCGATTTCAGATTTCACGGATACGCGGACGACGCGAAACAAGCGGACGGACACGGACAGCACCTCTACTGATGACTGTCCGCGCCCGTCCGCCCACTCCGCGTCGTCCGCATGTAAATATGTTTTATCAGCCCGAACAGAGGGCCTTTATTCCTGCCCTCGCCCGCCGGCCGGACGGGGCCGTTCCGCCAACCACTGATTATCAGTCACTTACAGACACCCGCGAGTCTCTGCCGGAAACTCTAAGGAGTCGTGGCCCGACACTCTAAGGAGTCATGGCCGATAACTCTAAGGAGTCTTGCCCGATGACTCCAGGGAGTCTCTGCGGGCGGCTTCGGGGTGTGGGCGGCGTGTAAAGAGGTTTTACCGCCCGCCGCGCGCCCCGAGGCCGGGAGGGGTCATTTCATATAGGCCCGGACACCATAGTTCTCCGCCCAACCTTCATTATCGGGCCACATCGTTGAGTACTGTTCCTCCGTCATGTACAGAGACAAGGCAGATACGCCACTTGGCAATTCTTGCTTGCCGCACTTCAGCTCGTTCAGCGCCGGCAGCATGGTGATGTCCAGCTCGGTCAGCTTGTTCTCGTGACAATAAAGAATTCCCAGCGAGGTCAGTCCGGCGAGGTTCAGCGAGGTCAGCCGGTTCCTCTGGCAATAGAATTGAGACAGACTGGTCAGCCCGCTGACGTCCAGCTCGGTCAGCTTGTTTTCAGCGCATAAGATCCTCCACAGATTGCTCAGCCCGTTGACCTTCAGTTCGGTCAGGGCGTTCCTTCTGCAATCCAAGATTTCCAGCTTGGTCAGCTTACGGACGTCTATCTTGGTCAGCCCCGGGTTGTCATTGCAGGTCAAATATTTCAGGTTGGAATAAACCTCGATGCCGTAAAGGTCCTTCAGCCCTTTATTTGACAAGTCCAGCCTTTCTATCGCTTTCAATTGCTCCTTTTCGTCATCGCTCAGCGTGACCGATCCGTCCCCATTGGGGGTTCCCATTCCCTCCGGCAGTATCGCCTGGGAGATGTACGGCCCGAGGTTCTTCGGCGCGCCTATGTCGAGGATTTGTCCGGCCTTGAGGGTCACCGGCTTGCGGACTTCCGTGCGTTTGAGGGTGCCGTCATTGTACTCAACGAGCAAGCTGAAGCCTTCCGCCATCGTGCAGGGACGCACCACGAAGTAGTAGTCAATCGCAGGTTCGAATGGGCCCGAGAGGTCGATGCGGGAGCTGATATTGCTCTCCGCGCCGACCACGCTTTCATCCGTGAACTTGTATTTCAGATCGCCGGCCAGCACCTCTCCGTTGCGGGCCACCAGGCTGACGGTTTTTACGTCAATCGCGGAGAGTCCTATATAGAACTTCACCAGGGCGCAGACGTTCTTGAACTGCAGGTTGGTCTCGGGGGCTTCGACAAGCGCAAACGAGGGAGCCAGGTTGTTGGCAAAGGATTTCCACTTGGCAGTCTGCTTGGCCGGCAGCGTGAAGGTAAAAGTGACAGCTTCGCGTGCTTTCACCGCACTGTAGGGATAGAAAGCCGCGTAACGGTAGTTGCTATTGGCCATGCCGGTAAAGGTGGCGCTGCTGCCGTCGATTTCTGTGGCGGTGAACTTGCGCTTGTCTGTATTGTCCCACAGGGCTATCTCGTCGCCCTCCGACCAGTGCACGTTGGTACCGCCGGACAGATAGGTGCGGGTCTGCGGCATGTTTGCCGTAAAGGTCATGGGCACGAGCTGTTCGGCTGCGCCGTTCTCCACATTCTCAATGAATTCTTCGTTGCCGCAGGCGGCCAGTATCAGTGCCGCGGCGGCCATTGTAAATATACGTATTGTTTTCATAAGGCATTACCAGGTAAGAGTTTCTATAGTATAAGGATCGTGATTGCCGTTCTTGATGTCCGCCACTTCGACGGCGCAGGTGGCCGTATGGCCTCCGTCCTCGGTGGTGACGGTGATGGTGGCCGTGCCCTTCGCTACGCCCGTCACTTTGCCGCTGGCATCGACGGTGGCCACGGCCTCATCGCTCGACGTCCAGGTCACCTTCTTGTTGGTGGCGTTGGTCGGGGCTATGGTGGCCGTCAGGGTCTCGCTCGTTCCTTTGCTGAGCTTGAGGGTGGTCTTGTTGAGCGTTACGCCCGTCACGGACACGTCGCCGGCGGGACGCCTCTGTACGCCCACTCTACAAGTGGCCGTATAGCCTCCGTCCTTGGTAGTGACGGTGATGTCGGCCATGCCTAAACTTTTGGCCGTCACCTTGCCGTTGGCATCGACGGTGGCCACAGCCGGGTTGCTCGACTTCCAGGTCACATACTTGAAGGTGGCATTGGCCGGGGCTACGGTAGCCTTCAGCGTCTCGCTGTCTCCTGTGTAGAGCACGAGCATGGTCTTGTTGAGCGTCACGCCCGTCACGGACACGGTATTGGCCTTGACCGTTACCTGGCAGGTGGCTGTCTTGCCCCCGTCCTCGGTAGTGACGGTGATGGTAGCTGTACCTGCCTTCACGCCCGTCACCTTGCCGTTGGCATCAACGGTAGCAACAGCCGCGTCGCTCGACTTCCACGTCACATTCTTATTGGTAGCATCGGCCGGGGCGATGGTGGCTGTCAGTGTCTCGCTCGCTCCTACCTTAAGCGTGAGGGTGCTCTTGTTGAGCGTCACGCCCGTCACGGCTACGGTATTGGCCTTGACCGTTACCTGGCAGGTGGCTGTCTTGCCCCCGTCCTCGGTGGTGACGGTGATGGTGGCTGTGCCTGCCTTCACGCCCGTCACCTTGCCGTTGGCATCAACGGTAGCAACAGCCGCGTCGCTCGACTTCCACGTCACATTCTTATTGGTAGCATCGGCAGGGGCGATGGTGGCCGTCAGTGTCTCGCTGGCTCCTACCTTAAGCGTGAGGGTGCTCTTGTTGAGCGTCACGCCCGTCACGGCTACGGTATTGGCCTTGACCGTTACCTGGCAGGTGGCCGTCTTGCCCCCGTCCTCGGTAGTGACGGTGATGGTGGCTGTACCTGCCTTCACGCCTGTCACTTTACCATTGGCATCAACGGTGGCCACAGCCGCGTCGCTCGACTTCCACGTCACATTCTTATTGGTAGCATCGGCAGGGGCTACGGTGGCTGTCAGTGTCTCGCTCGCTCCTACCTTAAGCGTGAGGGTGCTCTTGTTGAGAGCAATGCTCGTTACATTGACCTCCTTGTTGCTGACAGTGACCTTGCAGGTAGCCGTCTTGCCTCCATCTTCAGTAGTGACAGTAATGGTGGCCTCGCCTGCCTTCACACCTGTCACTTTACCATTGGCATCGACCGTAGCAACAGACTCATCGCTCGACTTCCACGTCACATTCTTGTTGGTAGCGTTCTCGGGCAGGATGGTGGCGACGAGAGTTTCACTGCCGCCCACAAGAAGGCTCGTTTCCGTCTTATTCAGTTGTACACCCGTTACATTTATCTCCTTATCACTAACAGTTACCTTGCAGGTAGCCGTCTTGCCTCCATCTTCAGTAGTGACGGTGATGGTGGCCTCGCCTGCCTTCACGCCTGTTACCTTGCCGCTGGCATCGACCGTGGCAACAGACTCATCGTTCGACTTCCACGTCACATTCTTGTTGGTAGCGTCTTCAGGGGTTACGGTGGCTGTCAGCGTCTCGCTCGCTCCCGTCTCAAGCGAGAGCACAGTCTTGTTGAGCGTTACGCCCGTAACATCAATCTCTTTATCACTAACGGTCACCTTGCAGGTAGCCGTCTTGCCACCGTCTTCGGTAGTAACGGTGATGGTGGCCTCGCCTGCCTTCACACCCGTCACCTTGCCGTTGGCATCAACCGTAGCAACAGCCTCATCGCTCGACGCCCAAGTCACCTTCTGGTTGGTGGCGTTCTCGGGCAGGATGGTAGCGACGAGAGTTTCATTGCCGCCCACAAGAAGGCTCGTTTCCGTCTTATTCAGCTGTACACCCGTTACATTTATCTCCTTATCACTAACGGTCACCTTACAGGTAGCCGTCTTGCCACCGTCCTCGGTGGTGACGGTGATAGTGGCCTCGCCTGCCTTCACGCCCGTCACCTTGCCATTGGCATCAACGGTGGCGATGGCCGCGTCGCTCGACTTCCAGGCCACCTTCTTGTTCGCTGCATCCTTGGGGGCTACTGTGGCCGTAAGTGTCTCGCTGTCCCCAACCAGAAGTGTGATTGTCGCCTTGTTCAACGTCACACCAGTAACCGATACAACCGGAGGTGTCGGCTCCGGAATATCGTCTTTACTACACGACCAGAAACTGGTCGATAACAAAACGGCTGCAACCAGCAGCATCGTTTGTCTAAGTACATAATTTCTCATCTGCATAGTTATTTTAAAGTTAATTATGGTTATAGTTTTTCCACACCTCGATAATTTTACACTTGGGGGCTTCGCAAGCCCTGCGGATTATGGTTCCACTGTCCAAAAAATTCCTTGTTTCCATACCATAAAAAGTTTAAAGAGTTAGACAAATACAGGGGTGTCCGAATCCCCAAAACACTATAGAACAAATGTAGAGTAATAGAGATTATCTTGTTATAACACACGGCGCATTGTGAAGGAAAAACTATAACATACGGCGCATCCTCGTGTCTGCCCGATTATAACATACGGCGCATGCAAAACATCAAACCGCTG
>NZ_JAAZTS010000036.1 GCF_019239235.1 Caecibacteroides pullorum
TTTAGGCTTAAAGATACAAAATCTTTAGGTAATAACAAAGCCCCAGCTTGTGAAAGTCGGGGCTTTGTGCTAAACAAAGAAGGTGTGCTTTTTGACACACCTTCTTTTTTATTTTTATGCGATGAAATCCGGAGCGGTCTGCTGACGCAGGGATTCGGCTCAGAATGAATAGCCGAACCCTACGTTCAGATAAATGGGATACATGGCGAAGGTGATGGTCTGGAAGTCTTTCTGGAAGATGTCGTTCAGCCCCCAGGTCAGGTCGGCATAGACATTCAGATGCTTGAAGGCGCGCCATTCACCGCCCACCTGTACGCCCCATTGGAATTTGCGCAGGTCATTGGAGAAGTCGTAGGTGGCAATGCTTTCCCCGGCAAAGTCAACGCGCTGTCCCGTAGCGTCGGGTGTACGCAGATGTCCTTCGTAGACGTGTCCGTTGAAGTTTCCGTCCATCATGTACGAGAAATAGGGACCGGCCACCAGTTTCCAGCGGCTGCTTATCTTGTAGTTGGCCAGTACGGGCACGGTCAGATAGGAGTTGTTCACCTTGGTCTTTACGTTTCCGGTCCAGAGGCCGGCAAGAGGTTTCCCGTTTTCGGCGTTGATAATTTCCATGTGATAGTTTTTCACACCGGCATCGGTTGTCATCTTCTTGCTTTCCAGCCGCACGCCGAAGGTGATACCCCATGTCTTCTTGGGGTCGAACCATTTAGTGGTGTTTCCTTCGATGGAGATGGCCACTCCTCCGGGCGTATAGCCGTTGATGGTCCTGATTTCTTGTGGAAGCGGCAGGGGCGAAGTGCCTCCGATGCTGAATCCGGCTTTCAGTGCATATTCCCATCCGTGCAGATAGGACTGGATGATGCCTTGGTTTCTGTCTTCCTGTGCATAGAGCTTCGTGCCTGTCAGCAGCAGGACGAGAGCCAGGGCTGCCATATGGGTCAGTTTTTTGTTCATCATATTCTTTTTTTACAGATCAAGTTGTTTATAGGTCTTCTTCACAAATCAGTTCCACTTCGTCTACATAGAGTGTACTTCCTACAGAGCCTTTGAAGTAGGCGCCGCCGATGCTCGACGAGAACACGATGCCCAGCTTGTACTTGCCGTCTGCCAGCTTCTGTGCATTGATGCTCTTTCCGTTCCGGCCTTCGAAGGGAAGGTCAAAAGCTCTCCAGGTATCGGTTTCCACGGCGTCTGCCTGGTCGATGCGGGCCATCAGTACGATGCTTGGGTCGGTCAGGGCGTTGCTTCCGTCGAGCATGAAGGCATTGTCTTCGGCTTCATACAGGATGGCATAGATGTCGAACGAGTCCTGCTTGCCGTTTACTGTTTCACCGTCTTCGGTATAGACCTCTCCCCGTTTGAATTTATAATATCCTTTCAGCCGTGACGGTGTTTTGTAGAACTGTACGCCGAAGTGGGTGGCTGCAGGGGCATTGTTCAGGGCGTTGCTCAGGTCAAACGAACCGGTAAACAGGTTTCCGGCGGCAATGTGCATGCCCACCATGGCACCGAAGCTGCCGGTGTTGCGTGTCTCCAGCTTTACACATTTGCCTACATAGCCTTCGTCGGCCTGCACCGTCGGATATCCCTGAGGAGTAGAGGCCATCTTGGTCAGTTCATAACCCGGATTTCCGCTGCACCATTGCAGGGTGCGCAGCAGGCCGTCCGGGCTGATCGGTTCTTCTTCCAGCAGGATGTGGTATGGCTCGTTGCTGTTCTGCAGGCGTTCGAAGTGGTAGCGGGTGGGCAGTTCCATCAGGATGACGCAGATCTGGTAGTCCACACGGTTGGATTTGTCTTCCGAAGTGACTGTCAGGTGACGGGTGTGGTTGTCGTTGCCGAAATTGATGACAGCCGTATAAGTGCCGTCTGCGTTCGGAGTGAAATCGCTGTCGCCTTCCGTCGGATTGGAGAGTTCGATGGTAGCCCCTTGGGGAATGGTGAATGTCAGCGTCTGTCTGGACAGGTCGGCCCCTTTGTTGACATAGATGTTGAATCCCCTGTTGTTGTTGATAGCGTTGGTAAACTGTACATCAGTTCCCGTGCAGGCATCGATGGCCGCTTCCACATTCAGCGCTTCGTCCTGTATGCAGGAGCACAGCGAGGCTGTCAGCAGGAAGCAAGGTAATAACTGTTTGACTTTCATAAAAATAATATCATAAATGAATGAGCAGGCAAAGTTACGTTTCTTTTTTGAAATTCTGTCATTTACGGCACATTAAATTCCCCGTGCTGACTATTTGATTGATAAAACCTTTTTCCTACCTTTGCAGGAACTTAAATCAACTGACAGAATGATAAACGAAGCAGAAAGACAACAGATTATAGCGCTGGTAAAGCGCGAGGTGGTTCCGGCCATCGGCTGTACGGAGCCCATTGCCGTGGCCTTGTGTGTGGCGCGGGCTACCGAAACGCTGGGCATGAAGCCCGAGAAAATCAGTGTGTGGCTCAGTGCCAATATCCTGAAGAACGCCATGGGTGTCGGCATTCCCGGGACGGGGATGATCGGTTTGCCCATTGCCATTGCCTTGGGTGCCCTGGTCGGCAAGTCGGCATATCAGTTGGAAGTGTTGAAGGACAGTACACCCGAAGCCGTGGAGGCCGGCAAGCGTTTCATCGGGGAAAAGCGCATCTCCATTGCCCTCAAGCCGGACATTACGGAGAAACTATATATAGAGGTGTGTTGCGAAGCCGGTGGGCATGTAGCCACGGCCATCATTGCCGGAGGGCATACGTCGTTTGTCTACGTGGCCCGCGACGGCGAAGTGCTGCTCGACAAGCAGACGGCTTCCGGCGAAGAAGAGGAGATGCCGGTACCCGACCTGACGTTGCGCAAGGTCTACGACTTTGCCACGACGGCGCCCTTGGATGAGATCCGCTTCATTCTCGATACGGCCCGCCTGAACAAGGCTGCCGCCGAACGTTCCTTTGAAGGTGACTACGGCCACGGTCTGGGCAAGATGCTCCGCGGTACCTACGAACACAAGGTGATGGGCGACAGTGTCTTTTCGCACATTCTTTCCTATACGTCCGGTGCCTGCGACGCGCGTATGGCCGGTGCCATGATACCGGTGATGAGCAATTCGGGCAGCGGTAACCAGGGCATATCGGCCACGCTTCCCGTTGTGGTCTTTGCCGAAGAGAACGGGAAGTCGGAAGAAGAGTTGATTCGTGCTCTGATGCTGAGTCATCTGACAGTTATTTATATCAAGGAGAGTTTGGGACGCTTGTCTGCCTTGTGTGGTTGTGTGGTAGCTGCTACGGGGTCTAGTTGTGGCATTACCTGGTTGATGGGAGGTACATATGAGCAAATCACTTATGCAGTACAAAACATGATAGCCAATCTGACGGGCATGATTTGCGACGGAGCAAAGCCCAGTTGTGCCTTGAAAGTGACTACGGGTGTATCTACCGCAGTGCTCTCTGCTATCATGGCAATGGAAAATCGATGTGTTACTTCTGTGGAGGGTATTATCGATCAAGATGTAGATCAAAGTATCCGCAATCTGACTAGAATTGGATCGCAGGGCATGAATGAAACAGACAAACTGGTGCTGGATATCATGACAAATAAATGAAGAATTAAAAATGAAGAATGAAGAATTTCCTATTTGTGTATTCAAAACAAAGGGACACTCCGGAATTCTTCATTCTTCATTTTCAGTTCTTCATTGTTTAGTGGCAGCATCCGCCTTCGCATCCGCAGTCGTCGCCACAATCGTGATCGCCACATCCGCCTCCGCAGCTGTCGCAACTACATCCGCAACCACCGCTCATCATACGGGCCATTTCTGCGAGTTCTTCGTTGGTTGCCGGACGGTTGGTTACAACTTCCCCCACAAAATTCAGGTCGCATCCGGCTAGAGGATGGTTCATGTCCATCACTACTACATCGTCTTTCACTTCTACAACGCTTCCGTTGATATGCTGGCCTTCGGCGGTCATCAGGGGGACAATGGCACCTTCTTTAATACGTGTTTCGTCGAATTTTCCGTCAATAAGGAAGATATCCTTGGGTAAATCGATGACATGGTCTTCGTCATATTCTCCATAAGCTTCGGTACAAGCGATGGTGAAGTCGAATTTATCGCCGGCATTCAAGTCTTTCAGCTGGTTTTCGAAAGCTTCAAGGGTCAGTCCCAGCCCAGAAATGAACTGAAATGGATGTTCTGTGGTGGCTTCTTCTGTGAAATCGCGCTCTCCGTCTTCGATGGCATATAGCTTGTAAGCTACAGTAATGTACTTGTTTGTTTCCATATTCTTTATAAAATCTTGTTTTAAGTGAATAATCTTGTTTTTGGCTCGGGCAAAGATACAAATCTTTTGGTGTATGTTGCAAAAACTTCTTATCTTTGACACACTTTTCCTGTATTGACGCGGAAAAGATATGAACGGATAACGAAGATATGATAAAGACGGCATTCATAGGCATGGGGTATAGGGGGATGCAGCTGCTCCGCCTGTTACGTCATATTCCTGCTTTCCGCCTGGAGGCTTTTGCTGATCCCGGTGTGTCGGATGTGGGTATGACCGATGTGGCTTGTTATAATAGGGGAGACAGTGACTATCTGAATATGCTGGAGGAACAGAAGCCTGCTTTGGTATTTGTAGCTTCTCCCTGGCAGTGTCATGTGCAGCATGCCATCCATTGCGTGGAGCATGGAGCTGATGTTGCTTTGGAGATAAAGGGCGGATTGTATCTGGATGAGTACAAGCCGCTGATCGAATTGGCCGAACGTACGGGCCGTAGAGTCTATCCGTTGGAAAATACGCTTTTCATGCGTGAGAATCTGTCCATTTATAATCTGGTTCGTGCTGGTGTATTGGGCGAGATAGTCTATATGCGTGGTGGGTATCGTCATGACCTGCGCCGTATGTTGTTGGATGATGACGGGACGTTGGGGAACCGTGACAAAACGGAAAGCGTCTGGCGGAGTCAGTTTTATCAGGAAGAAAATGGTGATCTTTATCCTACACATGGCTTGGCACCGCTGTGTTTGATTGCCGGTATCGGACGTACCGACCGTTTCAAGTATGTGACTTCTTTTGCTTCTAAGCCAGCCGGTTTGATGCAGCGTATTCGTGATTTGGGAGGCAATTCCGATGTGAAGATAACGTTGGGCGATGTAGTCGTTACTCAGTTGGAAACGGAACGGGGAGTACTGATTTCGCTGACGCATGATACGACCTTACCCCGTCCTCGTAGCCTCGACTTTGAGATACAGGGTACGCGTGGCATCTGGAATGGTGACCGGCGGATGATTTATGTGGAAGGAACCAGTCCTGATGAATCTTGGGAACCGGACGATGCTTATATCGACCGCTATGAGCATTCTTACTGGAAACAATGGGGGCGGGAAGCGCTCGAAGTGGATACCCATCATCGCGGTATGGACTATGTGATGCTGAAAGCTCTGGAGGAAGATCTTCGGGGTGGGGAGTCCTATCCTGCCGGTATTGCCGACCTTGCGCTTTGGACTTCGGTTACTCCGTGGTCTAAAATGTCCATTGCTGGTAGGCGGACGCTCGTTTTAGATGAAAACGATTGATTATTAACCTATAAATGCTTGTTTTATGAAAAACAACAAACTTCTATCAGCCTTATGGCTTTCCGCATCTTTATCAGTTGTGATGTCGGCGTGTTCTTCCACGCATGTCAAGGCTCCCGATCCTATTCTTCCTATTCCTGAGCCTAAGCAGGTGGAATGGCAGAAGATGGAAACCTATGCTTTTATCCACTTTGGTCTGAATACGTTCAACGACCGTGAATGGGGATATGGTGACACACCGGCGGAGGTGTTCAATCCTTCTCGTCTGGATTGCGAACAGTGGGCCAAAACTTTGGTGGCAGCAGGAATGAAAGGAGTCATTCTTACGGCCAAGCATCACGATGGATTTTGCCTTTGGCCGTTTGCCGGCACCGACTACAGTGTGGCAAACAGTCCTTATAAAGATGGTAAAGGAGACGTCGTGCGCGAATTGTCTGAAGCTTGCAAGAAATATGGATTGAAGTTTGCTGTTTATCTGTCGCCCTGGGATCGTCATCAGGCCAATTACGGAACGCCTGCGTATCTGGACTATTTTTATGCTCAGCTGCGTGATTTGTTGACCAATTATGGTGAAGTGTTCGAAGTTTGGTTCGATGGAGCCAATGGTGGAGACGGATGGTATGGCGGAGCTAAGGAGACGCGTACCATCGACCGTCGTAATTACTACAATTATCCTCGCATTTACGAGATGCTGGACAGTATACAGCCGCAGGCAGTCGTCTTCTCCGACGGCGGTCCCGGTTGCCGGTGGGTGGGCAACGAAAAGGGTTTTGCCGGTGCCACCAACTGGTCTTTCCTCCGTAAGGGTGAAGTATATCCCGGTTACGACAAGAGTTACCAGCTTCAGTATGGTCATGCAGATGGCAACCAGTGGGTGGCAGCCGAATGCGATGTCTCCATCCGTCCGGGTTGGTTCTATCATCCCGAACAAGACAGCCTTGTAAAGACTCCCGAACAGTTGGTTGATCTCTATTATCGCAGTGTGGGACATAATGCAACGCTGTTGCTGAATTTCCCGGTGGACAGGGATGGATTGATACATCCGGTCGACTCGGCCAATGCTGTTCGTTTCCATCAGATGATACAGAAGGAACTGGAAACAAATCTGGTAGCTGGAATTGTTCCTCAGGTAAGCGATGAGCGCGGTGGCGATCATGTGGCTTCAGCCTTGACGGATGACGATTATGACACCTATTGGGCTACGGCCGATAGTGTGACGACGGGCGACATTACGTTCTCTTTCTCCTCACCGACGAGGATGAACCGTATGCTGTTGCAGGAATATATTCCTTTGGGCCAGCGTGTGAAAGCTTTTACTGTGGAATATCGTGACGCTTCGGGTGACTGGCAGCCTGTTGTCCTGAATGAAGAAACCACAACTATTGGTTACAAGCGCCTGTTGCGTTTTTCTTCCGTTGTTTCCGACGGTATCCGCATCCGTATTACCGATGCGCGTGGGCCGCTGTGCATCAACAACATTGGAGTGTATGATGCCGGTGAGAATGCTGACCAACTTTTTGAAGCAATACCGACCACTCAGATGCAAAGCCTTCCTTTCACCCTTTCCGGTGTGAAGCCGGAAGAGGCGGCCTTTGCTTCCGACCGTGACGAGAAGACCACTTGTTTTGTCGACGGTGATTTGCTGACTATAGACTTGGGGAGTGAACGTTTTGTTTCTTCCTTCCACTTCTTGCCCGACCAGGGTGAACCGAACAAAGGCTTGGTTTCACATTATGAATTGTCTGTAGCCGATGCCGATAGAAAGAATGTTACGATGGTCAAAGCAGGTGAGTTTTCCAATATCCGTAACAATCCTGTGATGCAGTCTGTCTACTTCACGCCCGTCAAGGCACGCTATCTGTATCTGAAAGCTGGCCGTATGGTCACGGAAGATGAGCCGATGGGCTTTGCAGAGATAGCCGTACGCTGATCAAGATTGTATATCGGCTTTCAGCCTTTCTCATACAGTGCTTTCTGGCCCTTTCATGCAGTGCTTCGTCAGGTCTTCACGAAGCACTGTGTGACACCTTCATAAAGCACTGTGTCAAACCCTCACGAAGCACTTCGTCATGATTTCACGAAGTGCTTTCTTTTTTTCTTATCATAATATTATACTTCCTTGTCCTTTCGGAAACTCCTTCCTGATGTTTGTTTTCAAGGCCGCTTTTCTATTGGTTTTTATTTGTCCCTCTTCTCTTTTTTGTAGCTGAAATCGCAGTCTTATTTTACCTTATTTGTTTATCTCTTATTACTTCCTTTATGTTTTTATTTATTGTATTTTATTGATTTATAATAGTTTATGTATATTGTTGAAAAAGAGTAAAAGAAAAAGCAAAAAGAGTAAACCCCTTTGTTAGCTTCTTTTTAGATTTGCGATGTTAAATTAAACTTGAAACACGGTTTTGGGGGACTTGAACAAAGGAGGACAACTGGAGAACAAAAAATAGATATTACAAAGGCCGGTGCTCCTAATGCAGGAAGTAATCCTATCTATGTATATGTAGCAGAAGATGGTAAACAATATATAGACGCCTATGGTGGAACGAATTATGCAGTAGAACGTCGTTCGTTTGACCCTGCTAAGGATTATCTGCGTCCGATACCTTCATCGGCAATTGCTGCTAATCCTGCTTTAGGACAAAATCCTGGATGGGAATAATAATATGATGTAATCCAAATCTCTATAGAAAAAGCGAAATGAATGGGGTCGTACTATGATGTATTTGATAGTATGGCCCCATTTTTATTTACTGTCCTTTGTTTTCTGTGAAACATTGTTGTGAAGGCATGTGAAAGTAGTGAAACCTTCCTTTTTGGGGTATTGCTTTCACTTTATTCTCCTATAAATAAATGTTTTATGGAACGTTGTGAAAGCGTGAAACTTTTTGAACGAAAAAACTGTTCCATCGGCAGAAGAATATTTATGTTTAGCTTGTCTAAAGTCCATAGTTAGCTTCGTAAAGTAGATAGTTAGCGAGCTAAAGTTGAACTTTAGAGATCTTAAATAGGCATCTGTATTTATTTTCTGTTCGATGGATTTTTGACTTTAGATAGAATATTAGTATTTTTGAACGGAGAAATATTTTAGAGTGATATGAGAATAAATTTAAGACTATGGCTGGTTGTCCTTGGGATGGTGATTGGCTTAGGGATTCCGGCTCAGGCACAAAATGGTTTACAGTCGGGTGACGAGTTTGAAACGTTGATGCAAAAGATCCGTCAGGACTTTGTGGCCAATCCCGCCATTGACGAGGCATTGGCTAAGTATAATGAACAGGACGGTTCGTTTACCGATGTAGATTATGCCAGTATACAGCGTACCAATTGGCCTCCATTGGTTCATGTAGAGCGTATCAGCGATTTTGTGTTTGCTTATACCAATCCGAAGAACAAACATTTTGGCGAGGAAGCTTTGTATGATAAGATTGTGAAAGGATTGGAGTTCTGGCATGAGCGTAATCCGTGGTGTCATAATTGGTGGTATAATCAGATTTCCGAACCTCAGAAGTTAGGCGTATTGCTTATTCAGATGCGTACCGGTAAAAAACAATTGCCGGCTGATTTGGAAAAGAAAATATTGGACCGTGTACGGGAAGACGGTGGTGATCCGGCTAAATGGACCGGTGCCAATCGTACGGATATTGCCCTGCATTGGATTTATCGTTCCTGTTTGCAACGGAATGCAGAGGATTTAGCCTATGCGTTGGAGAATGTGTACAATCCGGTCGTTTATACTACGAAAGAAGGATTTCAGCATGACAACAGCAACTTCCAGCACGGACAGCAGTTATACATTGGCGGATACGGTGACGAGATCCTGAAAGGGGTGACGCAGGTTGCCATGTATACTCGAGGTACTCGGTTTGCCATGCCACAGGATAAATTGGAGCTGATCAGCAAGTTTATGCGTGAAACGTATTATGCAGTCATGCGTGGCAAGTATATGTCGTATGACGTACTGGGACGCAGTATCAGCCGTCCGGATATTCTGGACAAATCACGTACTATTCTGTTTGCCAAGCGTATGGTGGAATTGGACAAGGAACATGCCGACGGGTTCCGTGATATTGTGGCACGTATGGAAGGAACGAAAGCACCGGGTGATGGTCTGCAGCCGAAGCATACCCATTATTTCCGCGGTGACTATACTTTGCATGTCCGTCCGCAGTATGCATTTGACGTACGTTTGGTATCGGCCCGTACAGCCCGCTGTGAGTATGGTAATGGAGAAAATTTGAAAACCTATTTCCTGTCGGACGGATGTACGAATATTACGACCCGTGGAGGTGAATATTTCAATATCTTCCCTGTCTGGAACTGGACCCGTATTCCTGGTGTGACAGCTCCTCAGCTCAAGGAAATTCCCTTAGCAGCAAGCGATTGGCAGTGTATGGGTACTTCCACTTTTGCTGGTGGCGTGTCTGACAGTCTTTATGGCGTTACGACCTATGCGTATATGGATACATACAAAGATATCAATACCGGAGCTCATAAAGCTTGGTTCTTTTTTGACGACGAAGTGGTTTGTTTAGGCTCGGATATTCATTCTACTTCTTCCGAGGCTGTCTATACGTCGGTTAATCAGTGTCTGGCTGCTTCTGATGAAGCAGTGGTTTCTGTTGATGGTAAGCAGGAAGTACTTCCTGCCCAAGAAACCGTTTATGAGAATGCCGATTGGGTTTTGCACGACGGCATTGGTTATCTGTTCCCTCAAGGAGGTCGTGTAGTGGCAGGCGCACAGCAACAGAGCGGTACTTGGTATGACATCAACAACAGCGTGAACCGTAAGGAACCGGTGGAGGAGAAGGTATTTACAGTAAGTCTCGATCATGGCCGCCAGCCTGAAAATGCTACTTATGCCTATGTGGTAGTGCCTGGCAAGCGTACAGCTTCCGAGATGGAGAAATATTGTAAAAACAATGCTATCGAGATTTTGAGTAATACGGCTGATATACAGGTTGTCTGTCATAAGAAATTGGATGTTTGGCAGATGGTATTCTATCGTCCGGGGGAATTTAAATATGGTAAGTTATCCGTTCGTGTAGATAAACCTTGTGCTTTGATGGTAAAGAAGGTAGACAGCCGGCGTCCGGTGGTTCATGTCGCCGATCCCGGTCAGACTGGACAGCCTATCCAGGTTAAAGTACGTATTTCCGGTTCGAAAGGTGGAGAGCAGACCATTGATTTCCGTCCATCAGACAATCCTATTTTTGCAGGGGCTACCCACTCGTTTACTTTAAAATATTAAGTCTATGGAGATGAATAAATGGTTTGGTACAGTCTGTGCGGTAGCCACTGGTGCTAGCTTGGTACCGGTTTATCTGGCGGCACAACAGAAACCACATATTATCCTCATTGTATCCGATCAGCATCGGGGAGATGCGATGCATTGCATGGGCAATTCTTCTGTAATCACTCCCAACCTGGACGCTTTGGCCGATGACGGAACTCTTTTTCTGAATGGCTATTCGTCTACACCGAGTAGTACTCCAGCCCGTTCGGGTCTGCTGACTGGATTGTCGCCTTGGCATCATGGCATGCTGGGATATGGTAGGGTAGGAAGTCGGTATCGTTATGAGATGCCGCAGATGTTGCGTGATTTGGATTATTATACATTCGGTATTGGCAAGATGCATTGGTTCCCGCAGAAAGCCTTGCATGGTTTCCATGGTACGTTGGTTGATGAAAGCGGTCGGGTGGAGACCGACGACTTTATCAGTGATTATCGTCTGTGGTTCCAGATGCAGGCACCCGGACTGAATCCAGATTCCACTCATATAGGTTGGAACGATCATGGAGCAGCTACCTATCGACTTCCTGAAGAACTGCATCCTACGGCATGGACTGGCGAGATGGCGCAGGAAATGATACACAACTATAAACATGGAAGCGGACAACCTTTGTTCCTGAAGGTTTCTTTTGCCCGTCCACACAGCCCTTATGATCCGCCCCAACGGTTTGCTGATATGTATAAGGACAAGGATGTACCGGCTCCTTGTGTAGGGGAATGGTGCAAGGACAAGGATTATGCTGTCTTGAAGAATGTTTCAGATGCGCCTTCGGATGCGGCTTATGGAAATTTCGGGGATGAATACGCCAAGAATTCCCGTCGCTATTATTATGCAAACGTGACTTTTATTGATGAAGAGATTGGCAAGATTGTGCAGGCATTGAAAGAGGAGGGCATGTACAATAATGCTTTGATATGTTACATCTCCGATCACGGTGATATGCTGGGCGATCACTATCATTGGCGTAAGACCTATCCCTATGAAGGATCGGTACACGTACCCTATATAGTGAAATGGCCTTCGTCTTGTGGTTTCCCGAAAGGTGGAAAGGTAGATGCACCGGTAGAACTTCGTGACGTGCTCCCTACTTTTCTTGAAATGGCTGGAGGAAAAGTGCCAGCCGAAATGGACGGTCAGTCTTTGGTCCGTTTGATGGACGGAAGTAAAGAACGGTGGCGTAAGTATATTGACACGGAACATGCTACTTGCTATAGCCCCGATAACTATTGGTGTGCTTTGACCGATGGAAAAATCAAGTACATTTGGCGTTTCCATACGGGTACGGAAGAATTGTTTGATCTTGAAAAAGACCCGCATGAGTTAAAAAATGTGGTAGGTGACAAACGTTACGGTGTCCAGCTGGAGGAACTTCGTGCGGCTATGGTCCGTCATCTATCCGAACGGGGAGAAGAGTTTGTGAAGGACGGACGGCTTCAGGTGTTAAAGCGTACGGTGCTCTATAGTCCGTTGTTTCCGGACAAGAATCCGGTAGACACAGGAATCTAATCGAACTTTTTTAATTGAAGCCGCTGAAAGGGTTTGTCCTTTTCAGCGGCTTTTTGTTTTTGGATAGATCTGTTATTGAGTATGTTCGGATGCCCATTTGTTTTGTTTGATAGGCTAAATACACTCGATGAAATACCGCCAAATCTCTTTATCCCCCCAATCAATCATTAAAAAATTAAGCCTTTCTTTTGTCAGAGATATAGTCTATTTGTAGCAAAAATAAGCAATCTGCTAAAGGATTCTTCAAAAAGCAATCGTTTGCTTACGGTTTGTTTATGAAAATCTCTAATGGCCGATTTGGCTTATAAACTGGGCAGTTTTTAAGCAAATGTGTCTTGGTATAGTACGTTTTTGAATAATTTGTTGATTTGAGTAAAACGAATATTAAATAAAGTAACTCAGGGATTATGCGTATTATTAGTTTTGCGCTCGGGTTATAATTAATTAAAAATGATGAAAGGAAGAATAATGTTATGGGGGACTGTGTGAATGTCGAAGAGACTATTGTTGGGGGCGATGAATGTATTTATAAATTTATTTCAAATTTAAAATTTCTAATTGCGTATGGATGGATGATTGAAAATTAAAGGATGCATAATAAAAATGACTTATTTCAAATGTTGTTTTAAAATCTAATAACTTATGGGACTTAAAAAATTTTTTTATTTATTAGTTGCTGTTTGTTTATTGTCCGTGAACTCATTTGCACAGAGTGGA
Organism: Caecibacteroides pullorum; assembly: GCF_019239235.1. Taxonomy (GTDB): domain Bacteria; phylum Bacteroidota; class Bacteroidia; order Bacteroidales; family Bacteroidaceae; genus Bacteroides; species Bacteroides pullorum. The sequence continues at coordinate 13,067 of NZ_JAAZTS010000036.1, forward strand.
ACGGAAAAAATCAGTGTTACTTTAAAAGATGTATCTTTGGAAGAGGCGATTAAAAAGATTGAGCAGGCCTCTGATTATGTCTTTTCATACGATGTGACGAATATTGATATTAGTCAGAAAGTAAGTTTGTCTGCCAATGATGAAGAAATCAGGCTGGCTATTCGTCGAATGCTGGAACCGACCAATGTTGCTTATAACTTTTCGGGAAAACAGATTGTACTGTCGCCAAAAACTTATCAAGTTGCTAAAGCTGGTGCGACCAAAAATGTTTCGGGTGTGGTTACTGACGAAAATGGCGAACCTATTATTGGTGCTACTGTGACGATAAAAGGTACTGTACAGGGCGTTTTGACGGATATAGATGGCAAATATGCCATCACAACCAATGAAGGGGCCGTGTTGGAATTCCGTTATATAGGTTATAATAGTGTAGAGCAAAAAGTTAAAAAAGGGAATGTTATTAATGTTACCTTAGTCGAATCTAATGTGAATATGGATGAGGTCGTAATTGTGGGTTATGGTTCTCAAAAGAAAGAAAGCGTGGTTTCTTCTGTTAATACAATCAAACCGGCCGAAATAGTGATACCATCCCGTAGTCTTTCTAATACATTGGCTGGACAGATTGCAGGTGTGATTGCTATTCAACGGTCGGGCGAGCCTGGTAATGATGATGCAGATTTTTGGATTCGTGGCCAAAGTTCGTATGCTGGTGGTACCAGTCCTTTGGTATTGGTCGATGGTGTACCTCGTAGCATGAATGATATTGATGTGGATGAAATAGAAACATTTACAGTCTTGAAAGATGCTGCTGCTACAGCTGTTTATGGTTCAGAAGGCGCTAATGGTGTAGTTCTGATAACAACTAAACGTGGCAGGGCCCAAAAAACTGTTATTTCTTTTAACGCACAATATACAGTAGCAACTCCTACTCGTATGCCTGAACTGATGGATTCATGGGATTATTTGAGTATGTGGAATGAAGCTTCCTGGAATGATGCTGGAAATCCTGACTGGAATACCTATCTTGCTAATAATGCTCCTTTCAGTACTGAAGAATTGGAAAAATATCGTTCTGGTGTTGACCGTGATTTGTATCCTAATTCTCAGTGGACCGATTTGTTGGCAAAGAATACTCAGAATCAACGTTATACGGTCAATCTGAGAGGTGGGTCCGAACGGACGAGATTTTTCGTTTCAGCGGCTTACTATAAAGAAAATGGTATGTTTAAATCTAATCCTTTAGATGATTATGATGCTAATATAGGTTTGGAACGTTATAATTTACGTTCTAATGTGGATATGGATATTACAAAGACCACAAAACTTTCAGTTGATATGAGTGGGCAATACCGTACTCAAAATAATCCAGGTAATTCTTCTGACCAGATTTTTAAACATATAGTATTGTTCCCTACGCATTTGGTGCCTTTTTTGTGGTCTGATGGTACAGCCGCTGTATGTAGTACAGATGCTGACGGACGTTATAATCCCTATAACTTGTTGAATTATTCTGGTTATTCTAAAAAATGGTCGGCTGCTTTACAGACTAAAGCAACTTTGAAACAGCAACTCGATTTTATTACTAAGGGATTATCTATACAAGGAAGTGTTAGTTTTGATGCCGATTATAGTTCTACTTTGAAACGCTCCATGAGTCCAGATAAATATTATGTGACGGGAAGAGATGAAAATGGAGAATTGGTGAAAGTTTTGATGGCAGAAGGAAGTCCATTGGGAGATGCAAGTTTTAGTGCTTCTTCAGGTACAAAGAAAATATATGTTGAGGCTCAATTAAATTATGCACGTACATTTGGGAAGAAACATGATGTAACAGGAATTTTTGTTTATAATCAAAAAGAAACCCAATATCAAGGAGCCAAAGATGTCACTACTGGTTTAAGTTTGTTGCCTTATCGTAAACAGAATGTTGTACTTCGTGGTACTTATGCATATGATAGCCGTTATGTATTGGAGGCTAGTTTTGGTGCTACTGGCAGCGAAAATTTTGCTCCTGGCAATCGTTGGGGTATTTTCCCGGCAGTGGGTGGTGCTTGGAATGTCCATGCTGAAAAGTTTATGCAAAAGGATAATGTGTTGGATATTGTAAGTAAATTGCGGTTAAGGGCTTCATATGGTTTGACAGGTAACGATAATACAGGGAGTGCTCGCTTTGTATATCGTGAATTGTTGACGGACTCAGGAAGTCAATATGTCGGTTTAAATCCAGGTACCAATGGTGGACCAACGAATGATGTAGGTCGTATTTATGAGAATCTTTTTGCGGCTCCTTATTTATCATGGGAAATTGAGAAAAAGGCTAATTTTGGTATTGATTTGGGATTGTTCCGTGGCCGTGTGGATATCACAGCTGATTATTTCACCAACCGTCGTGAGAATATCCTAATCTCACGCGTGACTATACCTACTGCAACTGGTTTTCGCAACAACCCTTGGCAGAATTTTGGTATTACTACGAATAAAGGATTTGATGGAAGTATTGTGATTAAGCATAATATTGGTAAAGATTGGATTTTGTCAGCCAGAGGTAATATCACTTATGCTGTTAATAAAATTATTGAAAAAGATGAGATACCACAGGTTTATCCTTGGCTGGCTCAAACAGGTACTTCCATTGGGGTTAATAAGATTTATGTTGCTGATGGTTTATTTACAAATCAAGATTTTATTATTACTAAGAAATCAGATGGTAGTTATGATTACAAATTGAAGGATGGTATACCTGCTTATACACAAGATGTTAAGCCTGGTGATATTAAATATCAAGATTTGAACAAAGATGGAGTGATTAATGATAATGACCAAACATATTATAGTGGAATCTATCCTAATGACCCTCAAATTGTATATGGATTTGGCTTGAATGTTCAATATAAAGGCATTTATGCCGGTGTTTTCTTCCAGGGAGTTGGGCATTCTTCTGTTAATTTAAAAGCTAACACTGATTATTTTATACCTTTTGCTAATGGTGTGGATCAATCTTCTGCACGGGTAGAAGCCGCCAATCATTGGAAGGCAAGCGATCCGAATAACACAAACGTTTTATATCCTCGCTTGCATACCAATGAATTTGCTAACAATACGCTGAATAGTACGTGGTGGTATCGTGATGGTAGTTTTGTACGTTTAAAGAATGTGGAACTAGGTTATCAGTTTGATAAAAAATTGGTGCAGCGTTGGAAAATGCAGAATTTGAGGATTTATGTACAAGGTGCTAATCTGGCAGTTTGGGATCACGTGAAGATGTGGGACCCTGAAATCGGAAATAGTGGTGCAAGATACCCACTTAATGCAACTGTCACTTTTGGTTTGGATGTAACCTTCTAATATTTATTAATCAACCTAAAACTGCTTATAATATGAAATTCATTAAAACAATATGTGCAACAGCGGCTATTGCTATGGCTGGAACTTTTACCTCCTGCTCGGATTATTTGGACGTATCCAAGGAATTATCTCAAAATTTGGATAAGGAAGAAGTCTTCTCTACTGCTAAATATTTAACTCAATGGTATGGGGAAATTTATCAAACTTGTCCAAATTATTCGGAAATGGGATTGGATGTACAAAATTCCAATGGAACGGTGAATGCCCAGGCTATTTATTCTGGAGAAATAGTTTGTGCTCATCCTAATGTGTTGAAATTTGGTCAAAATACTTTTACGCCGAGTAGTACGACTCATAATCGTTGGTGGAATTGCTATAAGCAAATTCGTCAGGCCATGATATTTTTAGAAAATGCACCGGAGAGTATTGGTGAACCTGGGGCTGCAGCAGGTTATATTAGCGTTGAAGAAATGCGGCGTTATAAGGCAGATGTTATTTATTTGTTAGCTTATAATTATTTCTTGCTTTTTGAATTTTATGGACCTACACCGATTATTACGGAGATAGCAGGTCCAAATGAGAATGTTGATTATGCACGTGCTTCTGTTGATGAAATGGTGCAACACATTGACGGTTTATTGGAACGTGTAATAAGTGGAGATTATAGTGATGCTTTACCTGAAACGATTAAAACGGGAGATGGTGCGGACTATGAGCATGATAATAGTATGTATAATTTGCGAGAAATTCTTCGTCCTACCAAAGCGGCCGCTTTGGCATTAAGGGCCCGCTTGTGGGTTTATGCAGCCTCTCCTTTGTTCAATGGAGGATATACTGAAGCTCTTAGTTTGACAAATAAGGATGGGAAACGATTGTTTCCCGATTACGATGCTAGTAAATGGCAAACAGCTAAGAAACATTTAGAGGCTCTTTTTGCTTTTGCAGACGCTCATGGTATGGGGTTGTATTATTCGAAAGATCGTGATCCGCACACTTCTATTTATGAATTATTTCAATATTATAATGATGAAATTTTGTGGGCAAATGGGAATAATGATTTCAATGACGGTGTTACTTTGAAGATGGAAGCTCGAACTATTCCTGGAGATATTCCTGGTGGTATGGGTAATGTTGGTTTTTATCAGAATATTATTGATTTGTTCTTTACGGAGAATGGATTGGATATTAATGAAGATCCGGCATATAATGAAAATGGTTTTACTGATTTAGAGAATCCTTGTACAACTTTATCAAATACGGTTAAAGAGAAACATGTTGATAAGCATATATTTAACATGTATGTTGGTCGTGAACCCCGTTTTTATGCGGATGTAACATATGAAGGAAAAAGTTGGCATATTCAGCGGAGTGGTTATCCGGATTGGGGAGCCTATTTCAGTAAAGGAGGAGCAGCTTATAAGGATCAGACTATGCATGCTCGTGCCGGATATTTACTTTATAAATTCAACAATCGTACTCTGATGAATGAAGGATCCAATCCGAAAGATTGGGGACGTCCATGGATTTATTTCCGTTTGGCAGATTTTTATCTTTATTATGCAGAAGTTTGCAATGAAATAGACCCGTCTGATCCGAATATTATTAAATATGTTGATTTGGTTCGTGAACGTGCAGGTATACCTGGATATAGAGAATTGGCAGACAACGGGGTAAAGAACATTATTGGTGATCAAGATCAACAACGAGAGGCAATCTATCGTGAACGTATTATTGAAATGTTGGGTGAAGGAAACTATTACTTTGACATGCACAGATGGATGCGTGCCGGTTGGTCTCAGAATGAATATACTGGTGAATGGATTAAAGATAACGAAGACAAACAAATTATTCGTTATGGAATGGATATCAGTAAACCTGCAGTGACAACATTCAATAACTTGGGTAATACGGCTGTGAAATTCAGTGACAAAATCGGTGAAGGCTCTTATTATAATCGTATTGTTGTGGACCGTTATCCATGGAAAAAGGCAATGTTACTTTATCCGGTACCTTATAATGAGATGCAAAAGAGTGAATTGACGGTTCAGAACCCGTTGTGGGATTGATTGCATTTAATTTGTGAGAAGTGAGGGGGCGGATACCTCTTCGGGAAGCGCCCCCCTATTACATTTATTCTTTCAATTAATCTAATATCAATGATAAATATGATGAATGATATTGTCAAATATATTAGCTTACTGATAATTTCTTTACTGTTTCCTTTATTGACAATTGCATGTAAGGATGCGGCCGACGGAGTTCAGATACCGGATAATTGGATTGTAATTTCTACAGATAAAATAGAATTTGCTTATGAAGGTGGGCAGGATGTTAGAAATTTCCAGTTAGTGACCGGTATTGATGAATCCGAGCTGCAAGTTTCATTAAGTAATGGAGAAGATGATTGGTTGACTGTTACGACTCAAAACGGTAGATTACAGGTCCTTTGTGAACGTTCATATGTAGAAAGAGAACGGTCAACTACATTGATTCTCTCTTATGATGATAATCATCAATGCAGTATTTCTGTCACTCAGGCTAAAGCGCCTAGTTCGGCAGATGTGTTGATAAAAGTAACAAGTGCCGAAGCTACTTCTCAGGAAGAAGATAGTAAAGATAGTGATGGAAATCCGTTGACGATTGCTATGTCATGCGATGGAAATAAGAAAACCTACTATAATTCAAAGTTTGGTGCTGTTACTTATCCATTTTATCTGACTTATACCTTGGAGCAGGGGCATACTTTGAATAGTATAGTTTATACTCCTCGTACTGATTCTGGAAATAAATGGGGCTCTTTTGATGAGTTTTCGGTAGAGGTTTCTACAGAAGATCAGCCGAATTTTGCAAAAGTTGGTGAATATGCCCGTGGGAACGGAGTGCATACTCCTTTTACAATCAAATTTCCAGAAGGAATCGTAGGTGTGAAACAAGTTCGTTTTGTAATTACCAAGTCCTATGAGGATAGAGTAAGCTGTGCAGAAATGGAGTTCTTCCAAGCTAGTGAGAACCGCTTTGATCCTGCAAGTATTTTTGCTGATCAGTTAGGGACCATTTTGAAGGAGGGGGTAACTCAAAAACAAATCAACCAGATTCCCAATAAATATTTGAAAGAGACGGCTCAAGGTTTGTTGGATGGAACATATAGTATGGATTATCGGTTGAGTGATTATCGTCCTTATCAGAATCCTGTAATTATGGCAACAAAAAATAAAACCAACAAATACAGTTTGAGAGATAATCCTACGGGCATTTTTACCAAGTGGGGAGAGACAATTCCTGTGTTTGTAGGGAAAATACCCCAAGGCCGGAAGATATCGATTCTGATTCAGGATGTTAGCGGGGGGTATAATAATTTTAGAGAATATGAATTGGATGAAGGGTACAATGAAGTTACAGCCGATGTTGGTGGACTGATTTATGTACTGAATCATGTGGATGATGATATTCCTCTACCGATAGTTGAAGCTACAGATGCACAAAATAAAGTGATTCGAGACAATACTGTTACATTACACTTCGCAGGTGGTAAGGTAAATGGTTATTTCGATATTGCCAAAAATACGGAAGACGATTGGTTAAGGATATTGAATAATGCACAATATCAAGATATTGATGTGCTGGGACATTATTCGCATCTTACTTGGAAAGTAGAGGACTTTAAGAAATATAATACGAAGATTACCGAATCTATTCAGAATCTGGACAATTTGGTTTATGCAGAATTAGATTTCATAGGACTTGTTAAATATGCTCGGATTTTCAATAACCGCATGCATTGTTCTATTGATTATAAGGCAGCCAGCCCTAATGCGTCGGACTATCGTACGGTATATTCTGACAATGGATATGCCAATCTGTTTACAGATATTTCTGTATGGAAACAGCGCTTTTGGGGACCGGCTCATGAGGTGGGGCATTGTAATCAGACACGTCCGGGTATGAAATGGTCTGGATTGACTGAGGTAACTAATAACCTGACAGCTCTTCATGTAGAAGAAACGTTGGGAATAGAGTGTCGTGCATTGACTGATGGTTGGTATCAAAGTTCTTATGACTTGATTGTCAAACAGAATATTGATGATGATCCGGATAATGATGTGCCTCATTGTATTGGATATTCGGATGATGGCTATAACAAAGTATCGGAAAAGTTGGTTCCTTTCTGGCAATTGAAGCTTTATTTTATTGATGCTTTGGGAATGAAAGATTTCTATCGTGATTTGTATGAGTATTACCGTACTCATGAAAGTCCTAGTGATACCGGTAAAAATCAGGGATCCAATCAATTGGATTTTGTTCGTCAAGTATGCCGTATTTCTGGTTATAATATGCTTGATTTTTTTAAAGCGTGGGGCTTTTTATGTCCGGTCGATACCAAACTTAATGATTACGGAACAAAGGAATTTATTATTACCCAAGAGGAAATAAATCAATTGATTGAAGAAATTAACGATTGCAATTATAAAAGGCCTCATACTGAGGTTTACTTGATTACTGATGCAAATTATCAAGACTTTAAATGAAATAAGAATTTTAAATCTAATTAATAGACGAATATGAAAATAAATTGGAATCATACGTTAAACAAGGCCTGTACATGGCTGTCTTTCATTTTGTGTTCATTAGTTTTCATCCATTGCGAAGATGATAAAGAAGTGATTGTTCCTGATAATTGGGTGACAATACCTGGAGAATCTCTCAGTATAGGTTATGAAGGTGGAGAACTTACTGCTGATTACGAATTGGCAGGGGAACTGGATACGAATGCTGTGTATGTAATCAATGAAGAAACATGGTGTTCGGGTTATATAAAAGATGGGAAATTGGTGTTTGATATTGCTGCTTCGATAATACCGGAGGAAAGAACAGCTATTTCTTATTTGATATATGATGATTTGCATCAGGTTGAGCTATTAGTAAAGCAAGGAGCTGCTCCTGTCGTACTAGTGGAAAATATTATAGTCAGTGATGAACTTCCAGAGAGTATCTATATGCATCAGACAATTGACTTGGCTCCGTATTTTTCTGCTTTACCTGAAAATGCCAGTTATAAGACGTTTACTTATAGTGTAGACGATGAGAGTATTGCTACTGTTACAACAGACGGTAAACTTACCGGTGTTTGGGGGGGGATAGTGAATGTGAAAGTTACAGCCATTGATGAGGGGGGATTTTCTATTACAGTTCCGATGACAGTGGAAAGTAATGTGTTATATTCGTCGGAAGGATGGACAGTAAAAACGTCTGTCGACTACGGATATTGTCCAGACGGTTCTACTGGTAAACCTGAAGATATACTGGATGGGGAACTTAGTACATTTTTGTCATTGGTAAAACCTGGAAAAACCTATAGTGGATGTACCACACCTGCAGATCATGTTTTACATTTTGTAGTAGATTGTCAGGAAATTATAGAATTTAATTATTTTTATTTGGGGTGGAGAAGTTCCAATTCGTCCACTTATCTGAGAATTCCAGAGGTTCAACTTTATGGTAGTAATGATGGAATTACGTTTGAAAAGATCGGTGACAAAATAACAACCGAGCGAACTAAAAATTTGAATTATGAAATTCCTTTGGCTAAATATAGGTATGTGAAAGTAGAATATACTTCTATTGATACTTCAAGCGGAAGTACTGTTCAGGTTGCAGAATTCCGTTTAGGACGTGACTATGAGCGGGATTAGTATAATTTGTTTATAATATAATAGGGATAGATAAGAAGGTGTGTCAAAAAGCACACCTTCTTTGTTTAGCACAAAGCCCCGACTTTCACAAGCTGGGGCTTTGTTATTACCTAAAGATTTTGTATCTTTAAGCCTAAAGAT
>NZ_JAAZTS010000037.1 GCF_019239235.1 Caecibacteroides pullorum
AACAAAATATCGAGATTATCTTCAGAATATCGCTGCTTGAAAAAGTTAACAACGCTCTTATCGTTGATAAAGAAAAGAGGGTGAATCGCGTATTACGACACACCCTCTTGCTAATTTCCTATATTCGATGGTGGATAAAAATCAATAGATATATCTGCCGTATGTCTTGATTCTAAAGCTGTGTGCCTCTATTGAAACTAAGAATTTGTCCTTGGCATGGATTTTTAATAGTATATAATTGTTCCTATATTAAATTTGATGTTTGATAAAAACACAGTTGGGAATTTATGAATTAGGAAGGTGTTTTCCTACAAAAGAATTATCTTTGCATTTTGGGTAATGCTAATCGGACATTTGCTCAACTTAGAAATGGAATGTACATTGATAATGATTCCGAGTTATTGATAGAGTGTGATAAAGGAAGATATGGACTTTATGAAAATAAAAAAGTTATTGTTTTGGGGACTGTTATTGTTGATAGGTAATATTAAGGCAGCGGATTTTAGTTATAAGTTTAGGACTATATCTCCTGATGGCGGATTTTATTATGATGGTATAAAGGATATTGAACAGGATCAAACCGGATTTATTTGGGTGATGATGGATTACGGATTGTATCGTTTTGATGGTTATCACTACAAAAGATATCATTCTTATTTTGCTGAGATGCGACCAACTCGGAAATGGGTATTTAGAAATATGGCTTCAGACAATAGTGGAGGAATATTTGTAAATACAAATAATGGATTGTATTTATATAATCCTATATTAGATTCTTTCCAGCGAATTTATGATGGAGTCCAATCGGTGGAGATTGATGGAAGGAACAGAGTATGGATAAGAACGAATAATCGATGGTATATGTTAAATCCTGGTGACGCGAGTTTGATAAAGCCTGAGTATGAAGGAGCATTTGCGGGATATCATACAGATTTGTTCTGTGTACATAATTCTGATTTATATACGTTTAGTCTACAGAGGATTTACCGTTTTAATTATGTTAATAATAAGAATAAACTTTGCTTGAATTTACCAGATAAGGAGGGAATTATTCGTTTTGCTCAGACATATATGGGAAAACTGTGGATTTTTACAGACAAAGGATTGCTTTGCAAAATAGATTTGGCTTCTTTTCATATTGAAAAAAAATATAATTTGTTTTCTAATTATAAGACGACTGATTTTCGTTCATTTTGTATTGATAATAATGGAAAAATTTGGTTTGGAACGATTGAGGGGATTTATGTCTTCACTCCCGATGACGAAACCTGGACCCATTATACCCATTCCCGTTTCGACAAGTTCAGTTTGCCGAACAATTCCGTCTGGCGGATATATGCGGACAAATACTCGAATTTATGGATTGGTACCTATTCGGGAACATTGAGTTATGTATATATCGGCGAGTCCGATGCCTTCCAGACCTGGACTCCCCGCAATGGAGGATTGAACTACACGCCTGTTAGTGCCTTTGCCGACGCGCCGGATGCCCTTTGGCTTGGTACAGAGGGAGGTGGCATGAACCGTATGGACAAGTCGACAGGACAGATTTCTTCTTTTTCCCCATGGAACGGTACAGATTTTCGCAATATAAAGTCTTTGGTTACGGACCATGAGCAGAATTTATGGATTTCAACTTTCAGAGAAGGGTTGGGGAACTATGATGTCAGGCAGCGACGGCTTGTTCGCTATCGGCATGACAAGAATGACAAACGGTCGTTGCTTGCCGATGATATCAGGAAAACAATTCTGGAGGCTGATTCCGGTTTGTGGGTCGCCTATCAATATCAGAAGCCTGTGGTATCATTTTTTTCATTCCGAGACCGGTTGTTCACGCATTATGAACTGGATAAGACATCGGATCATCTGTTTGATATCCAGCGCCAGGGCGAAAACAAGTTGTGGGCCATCAGCAACGAAGCGCTTTATTGTCTGGATATCCATACGCGCCAGGTGGAAAAGAAGATGCCGGCCGATTCCACTTATCTGGGCTTGTTTACCTTCTGTTTGGATGATTCGGGCAATATTTGGATTGGTACGATAGGAAACGGGCTGGTGAAGTATGATGTCAATACGTCGGAATTTCATCCGATGAAGGATGTATTGCAACGTAATATTTATTCTGTTTATACGTTGTGTTATGACGACGGAAACATCTGGATGGGTACTGACGACGGGCTTTATTGTTATCACATAGCCCGCAATCATTTGGCACGTTTTGATGAAGGCGAAAATACGCAGGGACAAGTGTATTATCCACTAGCTTCCATGAAGGGCATGGACGGCAAACTCTATTTTGGCGGTACGAACGGTTTTACCTGTGTAGACCCTAAAAAAATATCATATAATGCCTATAAGCCTAAGGCGCTGATTTCCAATTTTTATATCGACCATGAGGTGGTGCGTCCGGATTATGTACTGAAGGATTCGGTTCGCGAGCTTGTCTTGGCCTATGACCAGACTAACTTTGGTTTCCAGTTTTCTTCGGATAGTTATCATATTCCGGAGAAGAACCGCTTCAAGTATCGTTTGCGCGGATACAATGATACATGGATTACGGTGGATGCGCAGAACCGCACGGCCATGTACTCAAAGGTGCCGGCCGGCGTTTACTGGTTTGAGGTTTACGCGGCCAACAATGATGGAGTGTGGAGCGACGCGCCTACTGTTGTCAAGGTCATACGGAAGGTAGCCCCCTGGCTCAGTTGGCCAGCATACGTCCTATATTTCCTGATGTTCTCCGCAGGCGTTTATGCGGTTTACCGACATTATTCAGAAAAGAAACGGTTCAAATTGTTGCTCTATCAGGAAAGCTTGGAGCGCGACAAGAAGGAGCAGATTCATCAGGCCCAGCTCCGTTTCTTCACCAACATTTCGCACGACTTCCGCACGCCTCTGTCGTTGATTTTGGCTGCTTTGGACAAGTTGAGGCGTGAGGGCCTGAAAGAGTATTACTATCGTATTCTGAATGGCAACGTACAACGATTGCTGAATCTGGTAAATGAGCTGATGGACTTTCGTACGGTGGAAAATGGAATGATGAAACTGGAATTGGAGCCGTTGGACATCAATAGGATAGTGTCGGACATCGGTAATGATTTTGTGGATTATGCCAAGGAACGAGGTATCGATTTCCAGATAGAGTGTGACAAAAATCTGCCTGATGCAATCTATGCTGACCGGAATGTCTTGGAGAAGATTGTCATGAATCTGTTGAATAATTCATTCAAATATACAAAAGGGAAAGGTTCCATTTGCCTGAAGACGTTGAACGAAGGGCAAGTGTTTGAATCCCAATATGAAAACAAATTTACCGTAGGTGATTGCATTGACCGTGCTTTCAGTCTGGTAGTGAGTGATACGGGGATTGGTATTTCCGGAGAGTCCATCAGCAGTGTATTCGAGCGATTTTATAAGGTGAATACGGTGAATGCCGATTCTCATTTGGGTACAGGCATTGGACTTGCTTTGGTCAAGAGTCTTGTCTTGTTGCATAAGGGCGAAGTGACAATTTATAGCAAGCGGGACAGTGGGACAGATATGGTAGTGCGTCTGCCTTTGGATACCGGTGTATTTTGTGAGGCCGATTTCAAGAAGCAGTCGGCAGAAGAGTCTGATGAGGCCATAGAAAGTAAACCAGAGGAGGCGACAACAGAAAATGTGTTGGAACAGGTAGAGGAACGTTTGCAAAACGAGGGAAAGAAGCGTATTCTGCTTGTGGAGGACAATGCTGATCTGCGGGCTTTAATTGCCGAATCACTGGCAGATGAATTTTTGGTGATGCAGGCTGGAGATGGACTGGAGGCCTTGAAACAGATAGAAGATATCGACTTCGATTTGGTCGTCAGCGATATCATGATGCCCAACAAGGACGGAGTGTCGTTGTGTCACGATATTAAAAATAATTTGGATACTTCTCATATCCCGGTAGTGTTGCTTACGGCCAAGACCAGTCTGGAAAGCAAGCTGGAAGGGGTTGATTCTGGGGCTGACCTGTACTTTGAGAAACCGATAGATTTGACATATCTGAAACTATCTTTGCTCAATATTTTCCGTAACCGTCAGCAGTTGAAGGAACATTATGCCAAGAATTATTATGCCGACAGCAGTGAGTTGGTTACCAATGAACAGGATAACAAGTTCCTGAAACATTTTGTCGACTATGTGGATGCCCATATGGACTGCTCTCAGCTGGATGTCAATCAAATAGCTGAAGAACTGGGTATGAGTCGCAGCAAGTTGTATACCAAGGTGAAGGGCTTGACAGGGAAATCGGTAGTGGAGTTTGTATTGAATTGCCGTTTGCGTAGAGCGGCCCGCTTGATTATCGAGGAGAATTTAACTATGCGCGAGGTGATGGCTCATGTCGGCATCGAGAGTCAGGCTTACTTTACCAATGCCTTCAAGAAAGTGTTTGGCGAAACGCCTACTTCGTTTGCAGCCAAGCATAAGAAGTAACTTGATAAAGCGGCTGGAAAAGTGGATTTCATGTTTGTTTTGTCAATTTGAGTAAGGACAAAATGGGATAGAGTAAGTCAAAGTGGAAGGAAAAGACTTCCTTTGCATCAGATTTATGGGAATTATGTTATGAATAGATTATTAAAGATTTTATTAGTATGCTTTCTGGTGATGATGGATACTCCTGTTTGGAGCCAGAAGCAGTTACCTGCTGACCAGGAAATCCCCCTGAAATATGGGGCCGATCGCTTGGGGAAACGTAGTGATGCCGCCATGCAGAAGTTCCGCGACAACCGCTTGGGGGCTTTTATCCATTGGGGACTTTATGCCATTCCCGGTGGAGAATGGAACGGAAAAGTGTATAACGGTGCTGCCGAGTGGCTGAAGTCATGGGCAAAGGTACCGTCGGACGAGTGGATGAAACTGATGGACCAGTGGAATCCGCAGAACTTCGACGCCAGGGCTTGGGCGAAGATGGCCAGGCAGATGGGGGTAAAGTATGTGAAGATTACCACCAAGCACCACGAAGGTTTCTGTCTCTGGCCCAGCAAATACACGAAATATACGGTTACCAATACGCCTTATAAGAGGGATATTTTGGGCGAACTGGTGAAGGCTTACAACGACGAAGGCATCGACGTGCATTTTTATTTCTCGGTAATGGACTGGAGTCATCCTGACTATCGCTATGACATCAAGTCGAAGGAGGACGAGGAGGCGTTCAGCCGTTTCCTGGAGTTTACGGACAACCAGCTGAAGGAACTGGCTACCCGCTATCCCACCGTCAAGGACTTCTGGTTCGACGGGACATGGGATGCCAGCATCAAGAAGAACGGCTGGTGGACGGCTCATGTGGAGAAGATGCTGAAGGACCTGGTGCCGGGCGTTACCATCAACAGCCGTCTGCGTGCCGATGACTATGGCAAACGCCATTTCGACAGCAACGGGCATCTGATGGGCGATTACGAATCGGGGTACGAGCGTCGTCTGCCCGATCCGGTGAAGGACCTGAAGGTGACCCGCTGGGATTGGGAAGCCTGCATGACCGTGCCCGAAAACCAGTGGGGGTATCACAAGGACTGGACGTTGAGCTATGTGAAGACGCCTCTGGAGGTGCTGGAACGAATCGTTCATGCCGTTTCGATGGGAGGTAACATGGTGGTGAACTTCGGCCCCCAGCCCGACGGTGATTTCCGTCCAGAAGAGAAGCAGCTGGCAGAAAGCATCGGCCGCTGGATGAAGAAGTATGGCGAGTGTATCTATGGTTGCGACTATTCCGGCTGGGAGAAGCAGGCGTGGGGATACTACACCCGCAAGGGCAAGGATGTATATATGGTTGTGTTCAATCCTCCTTATTCCAAGCATTTGGTTGTAAAGACTCCTGTTGGTACTGAAATTGTTAAGGCAGTGACTGTAAATGGAGGGAAGGATGTGAAAATCACCGAAACTGCTCGTAACGAATACAATGTGGATATGCCGGATAAAGATCCGGGTGAACCGTTTGTCATTAAACTTGAAACAAAAGAAAAAACGTCAGAAACGGACAAATATCGGGATGCTTTGACTTGATTGTAATATATTGAGTCCGTTTTTATTTTAAGAAAAAGAGAACTTCTAACCTGATTTATATATAGTTGATATCTAAAGAAAAACATTTAGTATGATGAAAAGTATAAGTTTATGTGTAATCTTGTGGCTAGTTACAGCTTCACAGATAGTAGCTCAGCCTAAATTTGACAAAGCTGAAGTGAAATCTTGGATGAAACGGGTAGCTGATTGGCAAATAGCCAATCCTAATAAAGAGGCCGAACACGATGATCTGGACTGGACCCACGCAGCACTTTATATGGGGATGATAGACTGGGCCGAACTGACGGAAAAGGAAGACGCTGACAGTTCTTACTATCAATGGTTACTCCGTATTGGTCGGAAGAATCATTTTCAAGTAGGTAAGTGGATGTATCATGCAGATTTTATAGCTGTAGGTCAATCGTTTATTGACTTGTATCGGAAGTATGGTGAGATAAAGATGATAGCTCCTGTGATGGCGCGTGCCAATTGGGTGGTGGACAATCTGCCTGAAACGACTTTGGAGTTGGATTATAGTCGTATGGAAACGTTGAGCCGCTGGTCTTGGTGCGACGCACTGTTCATGGCACCTCCCGTCTATGCCAAGCTCTATGCACAAACGCTTGACAAGAAGTATCTGAACTTTTTAAATAGGGAATATACGGCTACCTACGATTACTTGTATGACAAAGAGGAACAAATGTTCTACCGTGACCGCCGTTATTTTGACAAGCGGGAAGCCAATGGTAAAAAGGTGTTTTGGGGACGGGGTAACGGTTGGGTCTTGGGAGGATTAGCCGAGATTCTTCAGGCGCTTCCTGGTGACGAACCTTCGCGTAAATTCTACCAAGACCTGTTTGTCACACTGGCCACTCGTGTAGCCGGCTTGCAGAGTCCCGACGGATATTGGCATGCCAGCCTGCTCGATCCTGAATCTTATCCTTCGCCCGAGACAAGTGCTACAGGTTTCATCGTTTATGCTTTGGCTTATGGAGTTAACGAGGGATTACTCGATAAAGCTACATTCCTGCCAGTTGTAGCAAAGGGCTGGAAGGCATTGGTTGATGCAGTCGATGCCGACGGTAAGTTGGGATATGTTCAACCTATCGGCGCCGACCCGCGTAAGGTGACCCGCGATATGACTGAAGTCTATGGCGTAGGTGCTTTCCTGATGGCAGGATGTCAGATTTGTCGTTTAGCAGAAAGTGCTGATTAAGTTAAAATAGAAGACCATGAAAACACAGATAATAAAGAAGACTATATTGTTGTCAGTTGTATGGCTGATATGCTTGCTGGGTTTTGCACCGAAGGCGGAAGCCCGCGATGTGACGTCGTTCAACGACGGATGGGAATTCAAGAAAGGGCCGTTTGCGGCGGATGCCATGCAGGTGGCAGCCAAGTGGAATGCCGACTGGGAGAAGGTGACCGTGCCCCACACCTGGAATGCGGATGACATGCAGAAGAAGACTAACAGCTTCTATGCCGGCGTGGCCTATTATCGGAAACAGCATGTCTTCCCCAAGTCGCTGGAAGGCAAGCGCATCTTCCTGCGCTTCGAAGGCGTGGGCTCGTGTGCCGAGGTCTATGTTAACGGTTATCTGGTGGGGACACACAAGGGGGCCTATTCAGCTTTCGTCTGCGAAATCGGCTCACAGGTCAAGTATGGTGAGGAGAATGAAATCGTGGTGAAGGCCGACAACACGGCGCGGCCCGACGTGATACCGGTCAACCATGGCCTGTTCGGTGTCTATGGCGGCATCTACCGCCCTGTATGGCTGGTGGTGACCGAGCCCTGCAACATCGTGGTGAACGACTGCGCTTCGCCGGGTGTGTACATCACGCAGAAGAATGTGTCGAAGAAATCGGCCGAGGTGTCTGTCAAGGTGAAGCTGGACAATGCCACGCTGGCGCCGGTTCCTTTGGAGCTGGAGAATGCCATTTATACCCGCGAAGGCAAGCTGGTCAAGACGCATCGCCAGTCTTTCGACCTGACACCTCAGGGTGTGCAGAGTTATGTTTCCCATTTCAAGATCAGCAATCCTCACTTATGGCAGGGACGCGAGGACCCTTATCTCTATAAGGTGGTGTCGCGCCTGAAGCAGGACGGGCAGGTCATCGACGAGGTGGTGCAGCCCCTGGGCTTGCGCAAGTACGAAGCCATCGCCGGCAAGGGCTTCTTCCTGAACGGCAAGAAGTATCCCATGTACGGTGTTACCCGCCATCAGGACTGGTGGGGGCTGGGCAGCGCGCTGACCAACAAGGAGCACGACTTCGACCTGGCGCAGATTATGGAGGTGGGAGCCACGACCGTGCGCTTCGCCCACTACCAGCAGTCGGACTACATCTACTCGCGGTGCGACACGCTGGGGCTCGTCATCTGGGCCGAGATTCCTTTCGTGAACCGCGTCACGGGGCAGGAGTGGGACAACGTCCACCAGCAGATGCGCGAGCTGATACGCCAGAGCTTCAACCATCCCTCCATTTACGTGTGGGGCATCCATAACGAAGTCTATCATCCGCACGGTTATACGGCGGCGCTCACGCAGTCTGTCCACGACCTCTGCAAGCTCGAGGACCCCGACCGCTATACGGTGGCCGTCAATGGCTACGGCCATGTGGAGCATCCTGTCAACGAGAATACTGATATACAGGGCATGAACCGCTACTTCGGCTGGTACGAGAAGAAGATACAGGACATCAAGCCCTGGGTCGAGAAGATGGAGAAGGAATATCCCTGGCAACGGCTGATGCTAACCGAATATGGCGCGGACGCCAACATCGAGCATCAGACGGAGATACTGGGTGACGCCCTGAACTGGGGCAGCGACTTCTATCCCGAGACTTTCCAGACCAAGACACACGAGTACCAGTGGAGCATCATCGCCCGTCATCCTTACATCCTGGCATCCTACCTGTGGAACATGTTCGACTTCGCCGTGCCCCTATGGAAGCGTGGCGGTGTGGATGCGCGCAACATGAAGGGCCTTATTACCTTCGACCGCAAGACGCGCAAGGACTCTTTCTACTGGTACAAGGCCAACTGGAGCAAAGAACCTGTACTCTACCTGACGCAGCGCCGCAACACGGAGCGCGAGCGCAAGGAGACTTCCGTGACTGTTTACTCTAACCTCGGCACGCCCCGCGTTTATCTGAACGGCCAGGAGCTGGAAGGCATCCGCAAGGGCTATACCGATGTCCACTACGTTTTCGACAAAGTGACCCTGGCCGAAGGGCGCAACGTGCTCAAAGCCATCATTACCTTCGATGGCAAGGAATACACCGACGAAATCGTATGGAACTATAATGGCGATCGTGTACGTCAGGCCGATTCTTACGAACATAAGAAAGAACATGCTGGCTGGTAATTTTTAATGGTTTTTTGTTAGGCAAAGAGGATCGGACGCAGGGAGCCGGTCCTCTTTTGTTTTTCTTGAGTTTAGTCATTTTAAACTCCTAGTTTAGTCGCTTTAAACTTCCAGTTTAATCGTATTAAACTCTCAGTTTATCACCGTTAAACTGTCAGTTTATTATGGATAAACTGAAATAAACTCGTAGGCAGTGGAGAATATTGTGTACGAAAGGCATGAACAAAGAGGTCGCATCTTGGGAAATAAAGTTGGCATGATGGCTGCTTTGATGAACTTGCTGATGATAAAAGGAGAGTTTTCTTTGCTCTTTTCTTACGATTCTATAGAAAAATATGATTTTTTTCTTCAAACTGTTTGGATATTATAAAAAAGCCCTTACCTTTGCATCACGTTAAGCAACAAAAGATAATAGAATTACCAATTTTAAAGAGATAAGAAAGATATGATGCTACATACATCCATTAACCTGGCAGTCCTGCATATTATTCGCGTCGTGGTCTTGAAATCAAGAGCGTGAGAAAGGTTTTGTGTATGTATTCATACGTCGGAAGATAATTATTGAAGCCTTTCTCACTGATGAGAAAGGCTTTTTTCATTGAAAGGAGAACAACAAAGATGAAACACCAGTTACGCAGTTCGTTCAGTACGCAGGGCCGCCGCATGGCCGGGGCACGTGCGTTGTGGGTGGCCAACGGCATGAAGCGCGAGCAGATGGGCAAGCCCATCATTGCCATCGTCAATTCGTTCACGCAGTTTGTACCCGGTCACGTCCACCTGCACGAAATCGGCCAGTATGTCAAGGAAGAGATTGAAAAACTGGGCTGCTTTGCCGCCGAGTTCAATACCATCGCCATCGACGACGGCATCGCCATGGGACACGACGGCATGCTCTACTCCCTGCCTTCGCGCGACATCATTGCCGACAGTGTGGAGTACATGGTCAACGCCCACAAGGCCGACGCCATGGTGTGCATCAGCAACTGCGACAAGATAACGCCGGGCATGCTCATGGCCGCCATGCGCCTGAACATACCCACCGTCTTCGTCTCGGGCGGACCGATGGAGGCGGGCGAATGGAAGGGACAGCACCTCGACCTGATAGACGCCATGATCAAGTCGGCCGACACGACGGTGAGCGACGACGACGTGGCTAAGATTGAGCAGCATGCCTGCCCTACGTGCGGATGCTGCTCGGGCATGTTCACCGCCAACTCCATGAACTGCCTGAACGAGGCTATCGGCCTGGCCCTGCCGGGCAACGGCACCATCGTGGCTACGCACGAGAACCGCAAGAAGCTTTTCAAGGACGCCGCCAAGCTGATTGTGGAGAACGCTTACAAATACTACGAGGACGGTGACGAGAGCGTGTTGCCCCGCAGCATTGCAACCCGCGAGGCTTTTCTCAACGCCATGACGCTGGACATCGCCATGGGCGGCTCGACCAACACTGTGCTCCACCTGCTGGCCGTGGCTCACGAGGCGGGAGCCGACTTCAAGATGGAAGACATCGACATGCTGTCGCGCAAGACGCCCTGCCTCTGCAAGGTGGCGCCCAACACGCAGAAATACCACGTACAAGATGTGAACCGTGCCGGCGGCATCGTGGCCATTATGGCCGAGCTGGCCAAGGGTGGACTCGTCGATACCAGCGTGAAGCGCGTGGACGGCTTGACGCTGGCCGAAGAGATTGACCAGTATTGCATCACCAGCCCCAACGTCTGCAAGAAGGCGCTGAAGAAATACGCCAGTGCTCCCGGCGGCAAGTTCAACCTGAAGCTGGGTTCGCAGGACAACTTTTATAAGGAATACGATACCGACCGTGCCGAGGGTTGTATCCGTGACTTGGAGCATGCTTATAGCAAGGACGGCGGCCTGGCTGTGCTGAAGGGAAACATCGCACAGGATGGTTGTGTGGTTAAGACTGCTGGTGTGGACGAAAGCATCTGGAAGTTCACCGGCCCTGCCAAAGTCTTCGACTCTCAGGAAGCTGCTTGCGAAGGTATTCTGGGTGGCAAGGTGCAGAGTGGCGACGTGGTGGTCATCACTCACGAAGGCCCCAAGGGTGGTCCCGGCATGCAAGAGATGCTTTATCCCACTTCTTATATCAAGTCGCGCCACCTGGGCAAGGAGTGTGCCCTCATTACCGACGGGCGCTTCAGCGGTGGCACGTCGGGCTTGAGCATCGGCCACATCTCGCCCGAAGCGGCAGCCGGCGGCAACATCGGCAAGCTGGTGGATGGCGACATCATCGAGATAGACATCCCCAACCGCACCATCAACGTCCGGCTGACCGATGCCGAACTGGCGGCACGTCCCATGACGCCTGTCACTCGTAACCGCGAGGTGTCCAAGGCGTTGAAGGCCTACGCCAGCCTGGTGAGCTCGGCAGACAAGGGAGCGGTGAGAATTATATAATTGAAAATTGAGAATTGAAAATTAATAGCCTTGTGATTTCGCTGGCAATTTCCCATTTTCAATTCTCCATTATCCATTAAAGAAATGAAAGATACAATTACAGGCGCAGAAGCCCTGATGCGCTCCCTGGAGCACGAAGGGGTACAAACGATATTCGGCTATCCGGGCGGCAGCATCATGCCGGTGTTCGATGCCTTATACGACCATCGGAAGACATTGAACCACATCCTGGTGCGCCACGAACAGGGTGCTACCCATGCCGCGCAGGGCTTTGCCCGTGTGTCGGGTCAGGTAGGTGTCTGCCTCGTGACCAGTGGGCCGGGTGCTACTAATACCATTACCGGTATTGCCGACGCCATGATAGACAGTACGCCCATCGTGGTTATTGCCGGGCAGGTGGGTACGGGTTTCCTCGGTACGGATGCCTTTCAGGAAGTGGACCTCGTAGGCATCACGCAGCCCATCACCAAGTGGAGTTACCAGATCCGTCGGGCCGAAGATGTGCCTTGGGCCGTGGCGCGCGCCTTCTACATTGCCCGTAGCGGTCGGCCGGGCCCTGTGGTGCTCGACTTTGCCAAGAACGCGCAGGTAGACAAGATGGAATATGCTCCCGTGACAGTCGATTATATCCGCAGTTACCAGCCCGTGCCCGATATGGATATGGAAGCCATCCGCGAGGCAGCCGACCTCATCAATGCCGCCGAACGTCCGTTGGTACTCGTGGGGCAGGGGGTAGAGCTGGGCAATGCCCAAGCCGAACTCCGGGCCTTCATCGAGAAAGCCGGACTGCCTGCTGGACGTACCCTGCTGGGACTTTCGGCCCTTCCTTCCGACCATCCGTTGAACAAAGGTATGCTGGGCATGCACGGCAATCTGGGGCCGAACATCAATACCAATAAGTGCGACGTGCTGATAGCCGTGGGTATGCGCTTCGACGACCGTGTGACGGGCAACGTAGCTACTTATGCTCCGCAGGCTAAAATCATCCACTTCGATATCGACCCTGCCGAGATAGACAAGAACATCAAGACCGACGTGGCCGTGTTGGGCGATTGCAAACAGACGCTTCCTGCTGTTACCGAACTGCTGAAGCCCGCTACCCATCAGGAATGGCTCGACAGCTTCCGCACCTACGAGGAAGTAGAGGAGGAGAAAGTAATCCGTCCTGAACTCCATCGCACGACCCGCGAACTGAGCATGGGCGAGGTGGCCCGTGCCGTGAGCGAAGCCACCGGCAACGATGCCATCCTGGTGACCGATGTCGGACAGAACCAAATGCTCTCTGCCCGCTACTTCAAGTATACCCGCGAGCGCAGCATCGTTACTTCCGGCGGACTGGGTACGATGGGCTTCGGCCTGCCTGCCGCCATCGGAGCCACCTTTGGCCGTCCCGACCGCACCGTCTGCGTCTTCATGGGCGACGGTGGCCTGCAGATGAACCTGCAGGAACTGGGCACGGTGATGGAGCAGAAGGCGCCCGTCAAGATGATATTGCTCAACAACAACTACCTGGGCAACGTCCGCCAGTGGCAGGCCATGTTCTTCAACCGCCGCTACTCGTTTACCCCCATGCTGAACCCCGACTACATGCAGATAGCCGCCGCATACGGCATCCCTTCGCGCCGCGTCATGGAGCGTTCGGAGTTGGCCGATGCTATCCGCGAGATGCTGGCCACGGACGGTCCCTTCCTGCTCGAGGCCTGCGTGGAAGAAGAGGGTAACGTTATGCCGATGACGCCTCCGGGTGGTTCGGTGAACCAGATGCTTTTGGAATGCTAAAAGATACAGACTATGACTGACAAGACATTATATACCATTATCGTCCATTCGGAAAACATTGCCGGCTTGCTCAATCAGGTGACGGCGGTGTTTACCCGCAGGCAGATCAATATCGAAAGCCTGAATGTGTCCGCTTCTTCCATTCAGGGCGTACACAAGTACACCATTACAGCGTGGACGGACAAGGATACCATCGAGAAAGTCGTGAAGCAGATTACTAAGAAGATGGATGTACTGCAGGCTCATTATTTTACCGACGACGAAATCTATCAGCACGAGATAGCCCTTTACAAGGTAGAGACTCCTGCGCTGGAACAAACGCCTGAGGTGTCGAAGGTCATCCGTAAGAATCATGCCCGCATCGTCGAGGTGAATCCCGTCTTCTCCATTGTCGAGCTGAACGGTATGAGCGACGACATCACCCATCTCTATCAGGAGTTGCAAGCATTTGGTTGCGTGCTTCAGTTTGTCCGCTCAGGGCGTGTGGCTATCACTACGAGCTGCTTCGAACGGGTTAACGAGTACCTGACCGAACGGGAAGCAAAATATCTGGAAAGTAAAAAACAGAAAAGCAATGAGTGAAAACAACAAAATAGGAACCTATAACTTCGTGGCCGAGCCTTTCCATGTAGATTTTACCGGACGGCTGACGCTGGGGGTGCTGGGCAATCACCTGCTCAACTGTGCGGGTTTCCACGCCACCGAACGTGGTTTTGGCATGGCCGAGCTGAACGAAGAAAACTATACGTGGGTACTGTCCCGTCTGGCTGTTGATATGGACGAGATGCCCTTGCAATATGAACCCTTCTCGGTACAGACGTGGGTGGAGAACGTCTACCGCCTCTTTACCGACCGTAACTTTGCCATCCTCGACAAGGACGGCCGCAAGATAGGATATGCTCGTTCTGTTTGGGCAATGATCAGCATGCAGACACGCAAACCCATCGACCTGCTAGCCATAAACGGTGGCGATATTGTAAACTACGTGTGCGATGAACCTTGCCCCATCGAGAAGCCTTCACGTATCAAGGTGATGGCTACGGAGCCTGTCGCTTCGCTCACGGCCAAGTACAGTGATATTGACATCAACGGCCATGTCAACAGCATCCGCTACATCGAGCACATCCTCGATCTTTTCCCGCTGGAGAAGTATCGGACGCAGCGTATCCGTCGCTTTGAGATGGCCTACGTGGCCGAAAGTTACTATGGTGACACGCTTTCCTTCTTCTTAGATGACGATGGTAACGATGTGTATGGTGTGGAAGTGAAAAAGAACGGCGATGAAACCGTATGCCGTGCAAAAGTGATATTTGAATAAAAGAAATATATTAATCGGGCGAAAGCCACAAATAAAAACAATAACAACAATGGCACAATTGAATTTTGGCGGTGTTATCGAAAATGTGATGACCCGCGAAGAGTTTCCCTTGGAAAAGGCACGTGAGATTTTGAAAGACGAAACGATTGCAGTAATCGGATATGGTGTACAAGGTCCTGGTCAGGCTTGCAACCTGCGCGACAACGGCTTCAACGTCATCGTTGGCCAACGTCCTGGCAAGACTTTTGAAAAAGCGATTGCCGACGGATGGGTACCCGGCGAAACCTTGTTTGGTATCGAGGAAGCAGCCGAGAAGGGCACCATTGTGATGTGTCTGCTTTCCGATGCAGCCGTCATGTCTGTATGGCCTACGTTGAAGCCGCATCTGACGGCTGGCAAGGCTCTTTACTTCTCTCATGGTTTTGCTATTACTTGGAACGATCGTACAGGCGTGGTTCCTCCCAAAGATATTGATGTGATTATGGTGGCCCCGAAAGGTTCGGGTACGTCGCTTCGTACCATGTTCCTCGAAGGCCGTGGCTTGAACAGCTCTTACGCCATCTATCAGGATGCTACAGGCAAGGCAATGGACCGCACGCTGGCTCTGGGTATCGGTATCGGTTCGGGCTATCTGTTTGAGACGACTTTCCAGCGCGAAGCTACTTCCGACCTTACTGGTGAGCGTGGTTCGCTGATGGGCGCTATTCAAGGCCTGTTGTTGGCACAGTATGAAGTGCTCCGTGAGAATGGCCACACACCTTCCGAAGCCTTCAATGAAACCGTTGAGGAACTGACGCAGTCGTTGATGCCCCTCTTTGCCAAGAATGGTATGGACTGGATGTATGCCAACTGCTCTACTACTGCCCAGCGCGGTGCTCTTGACTGGATGGGCCCGTTCCACGATGCTATTAAACCGGTTATGCAGAAGTTGTATGAGAGCGTGAAGTGTGGTAACGAAGCTCAGATATCTATCGACAGCAACTCTAAGCCCGATTATCGCGAAAAACTGAATGCTGAGCTGAAAGCTCTGCGTGAAAGCGAGATGTGGCAGACGGCTGTTACCGTTCGCAAGCTCCGTCCGGAGAACAACTAAACGTATAGGATTGAAGAACTCCAAGGGAGTGTATCGGCGTGCTTGGCACGGCTGGTACACTCCTTTTTTTAGGTATCAAATATCAAGCATAAACGACTTTGCAAAGTCCCTCTTTACGTCCGCCAAGTTCATGTTTAGCGAGCTAAAGTAGGTGTTTAGGAACGCAATATCGGTAGTGAGTAATGGATTGTCCCAATTTGGTTTCAATCCTTCATTTGTAGTGTAATCTGTTAGAAGAAAGGGATGTAGGTTGAAAGATAAAGTTTCACGGCAGTGTTCATTGTCTTCGGCTTGTACAATAATATGTCATCTTGCCCAATATGGATGTTTCAATATAAATTTCTTATTATCAGTTGTTTGTGGTGAAATCACATAGGTGAAATGTATTTGTAGAAAGGGAAATAAAAAGAACTGCTTCACTAATAGTGAAACAGTTCTTATTCTTCGTGGGCGTTGACGGATTCGAACCGCCGACCCTCTGCTTGTAAGGCAGATGCTCTGAACCAGCTGAGCTAAACGCCCTTTTCTTTGAAAAAGCGTGGCAAAGGTACGACTTATTTTTATATCTCCAAATAATAGACTCGTTTTTTTCAAAAAACATTGTTTGTTGCAGCAAAAAGGATGGGAGTGTGTAGAGGGAATGGGCGTTAAACTAACGCCTATTCCCAGTTCTGCGATTCCTTTTGAATATGTTCCAGCAATCGTCGGTAGAAGGCGTGACGGTTCAACGTGGAAGCCTCACCAAGGATGACCAGTTTCATGCGAGCTCGGGTCATGGCTACGTTCATGCGACGTAAGTCGGAGAGAAAACCTATTTGCCCTTCGTCGTTGGCACGGACGAGACTGATGAAAATGACATCGCGTTCTTGTCCCTGAAAGCCATCGACGGTATTTACAGTCATCAGACTGCGATAGGGACGCAGGGTAGCGTCGTTTTTCAGTTTTCCACGCAAGTATTGTACCTGTGCCTTGTAGGGGGAGATAAGGCCAAAGTCAATGCGTTCGTCCAAAATACGTTGGCCGCCGATGCGTTCGATGTATTTCCGTAGTTCGCTGAGTAAGAGATCTGCCTCCTGGCGATTGATACGGCCGAAGCTTTCGCCCACAAACTCTTCCTTAAAATCCATTTCCGATGTGTCGATCCACGAGATGGGTGTGTCCCAGTCCAGGATGCCGCGATGGCGCACTTCGGGGGCGGCTTGCAACAGCCCGCTGTAGAACCAGTCGGACGAGAAGCGCATGATGGCTTCGTTCATGCGGTATTGGGTAGTGAGCAGCGAGACGGTCTCAGGTTTGCGGGCCACGACAGTTTCCATTAGTGTGCGTTCCAGGCCACCTCGTGCTGCATCATAGCACTTGATGGTGGGTGGTAGTTGTTGGTGGTCACCAGCCAGCACCACGCGATCGGCCTTACGGATGGCTATCCAGCAGGCTGCTTCGAGGGCTTGTGCCGCTTCATCGATAAAGAGGGTGCCGAAACGTCGGCCCGACAGTACACGATGGTTACTGCTGACTAAGGTGGAGGCAATGACGTGAGCCGAGTCGAAGAGGTCGGCATTGATCTGAACTTCCAGAGCTGTGGCTCGGTCGCGTAGGCGGGATATACGGCTGCGCACTCCTTCACGTTCTTCGTAAGTGCCACGGCGGGCTTTGCCATGTAGTTGACGTAGCTCTTTGCGGATGCTCCACAGTTCAGTATAGGCCGGATGGGCTTCGAAGCGACGTTCGTAGGTGAAGGACAGCATTTTGTCATTGACGCGTGTGGGATTGCCGATACGCAGTACGCTGACACCTCGGTCTACAAGCTTTTCTGAGATCCAGTCTACTGCCGTATTACTTTGTGCACACACCAGCACTTGCGGTTCGCGGTGTAGTGTCTCGTAGATGGCTTCGACCAGCGTGGTAGTTTTTCCTGTGCCGGGAGGGCCGTGGACAATGGCAACGTCGCGGGTACATAATACTTTGTTGACGGCCGACTCCTGTGTTTGGTTCAGCCAGGGGAAACGGACGGGGTAGAGTTCGCGGAAGCCGGGCTTCAGGATACCCAGCAGCGTGTCGCGCAGTTCGGCCAGCCGGTTGCTTTTGGCGCGGAGCACGTCGGTCAAAGCTTCGAACATGGTGCGATAACTGGTCTCGTCGAAATAGAGCTGTACCCCTAAACGATCAGCTCCCTGTATGTCCATGATAGATCCTGCTCCGGGCATAACCACCACCATGCGTGTGTCGTCGGCATAGCTTACGGTGCCTTGGAAGTTATAGTAGCTGAGGCTCCCGTCTGCTGTTTGGTGGAAGAAGCAGACTGAACGTCCATATTCGAAATTGTGTTCAATATCAATATCTTCGGTACGGGTTATTTCCAGTACCAACTGATTGAGCGAGTTATAGTAACTTCGTCCGGCGGTAGCCGGAAACCAACAAAGCCCACGTTTTACTTTGCGTGCCACTCCCATGGTTTCCGTCTGGCGTCGGAATTCTTCCTTTTCGTATTCATATTCCATGCGGAGTAACAGTTGTTGTCGCTGGAGGTGTAGGCTGGGGCTTTCAGTATCTTTTTCCTGTTTCATGGAAGCTTTTTTCACTTGACTTACCATTGGATCGGAGTCTCTCCATGTGCTTTCAGGTACTCGTTTGTGCGGCTGAAATGTTTGTTTCCAAAGAATCCGTTGTAGGCGGAGAGTGGAGATGGGTGGGCTGATGTCAACACCAGATGACGGTTGCGGTCAATGAAGGCTCCTTTGCGCTGGGCGTATGCCCCCCACAGGATGAAGACCAAATGTTCTTTCTCTTCAGCCAACAGGCGGATAGCAGCATCTGTAAAGGTTTCCCAACCGCGGTTTTGATGTGAACCGGCCTGGTGGGCACGTACTGTTAGTGTGGCGTTCAACAGAAGCACACCCTGTTCTGCCCAGCGCGTCAGGTTGCCAGTGGACGGTGTGTCGGTGCCTATGTCACTTTTGATTTCTTTGAAGATATTGACTAAAGATGGTGGGAAAGCTACTCCATCGTTTACAGAGAAGCAAAGGCCATGTGCCTGTCCTGGGCCATGATAGGGGTCCTGGCCGATGATGACTACTTTTACTTTATCGAAAGGGCAAAGGTTGAAAGCATTGAATATGAGTTTGCCCGGAGGATATACGGTGCCGTTTTGATATTCGGTTCGTACGAAATCGGTCAGGGCTTTGAAGTAATCTTTGTCGAATTCGGGTTGTAGACGTTTTTTCCAGCTCTCTTCTATTTGAACATTCATGGCAGTTGGATTATGAATTGATTTTTGGGATACAAATTAACGCAGATTTCTGCAAATGGAAAAACTAATCTTCTCCTTTGTTTGCAAAAATCTGCGTTCTATATCCTTAAATCAGATGAATGTTGTGTTCGCGGCACTCTTGACGCATCTGTTCAGGCCAAATGCTGGCTTGTATTTCGCCGATATGTGCCTTACGCAAATAGAACATACAGAGGCGTGACTGGCCTATACCACCTCCGATGGATAGGGGCAGGGTGTCGTCCATCAGGCGTTTGTGGAAATAGAGTTCCAGGCGTTTTTCTTCTCCTGCCAGTTTTAGTTGTTTAACTAAGGCTGCCTTGTCTACTCGGATACCCATAGAAGACAGTTCGATGCTTCGTTGTAGAGGTTCGTCCCAAAGTAATAGGTCGCCGTTCAGTCCGGGCAGACCGTTCAGGCCCGGAGTTGTAAAATCATCATAGTCAGGAGCACGTCCGTCGTGTTTCTTCCCGTCTCCTAACTCACAGCCAATACCTACAATAAATACAGCTTTATGCTTTTTTGTGATGGCATGTTCGCGTTCTTTGGGAGACATATTGGGGTAGAGTTGGCGTAGCTCTTCGGCGTGGATGAAGTGTAATTTTTCCGGTAGACAGGGTTTAATCTGGGGATACATTTCGTATACCATGTACTCTGTGCGTACCATGGCGGCATAGATGCGGGTTACAATTTCTTTAAGGAACTCTACGTTACGGTCTTCGGCAGTGATGACACGTTCCCAGTCCCATTGGTCCACATAGAGCGAGTGCAGGTTGCCCAGTTCCTCGTCGGCTCGGATGGCATTCATGTCCGTATAGATGCCGTAACCGGGTTCTATGTTGTATTCGGCTAGAGTCAAGCGTTTCCATTTAGCCAGTGAATGTACTACTTCAGCCTGTGCGTCGCCCAAGTCTTTGATCGGAAAGGAAACAGGACGCTCTACACCATTCAGGTCGTCATTGATCCCCATACCTTTCAGCACGAATAGTGGAGCCGTGACACGTCTTAGACGGAGTTCTGATGACAGGTTCATCTGAAAGAACTCCTTGATTTGTTTGATACCCAGCTCTGTTTGCTTTAGGTCTAACAGGGGTTTATAGTCTTTGGGTGTTATCAAGTAACTCATAGGATCTAGTTTTTAATGTTATGTTGCTAATTTGTTTGGCAAATATAGATAAAATATTGTTTGGTGTGTCTGTTTTGCTAAATAAAATATCAATTTGATTGTATATTCTTGTGTTGTGTTTTCATTTTAATAGTGTAAGAGAAGGTCTTGCTCTGCGAAATAATCTTGAAAAAAGCAGGCATATATTAGGAGAATGCTGATATTTTTTATACTTTTGCCTCGCAATTGAGGCCTGGTAGCTTAGTGAATAGAGCGTCAGATTCCGGTTCTGAAGGTCGTGGGTTTGAGTCCCACCCGGGTCACTGAAAAAGAAAGTGCTAATTACTTGTTGTTTAAGTGATTAGCACTTTATTTTTTGGTTTTATACGAGCTAATAATATTGCATTTTTTAGCGCTTGAATCATGCTTTATGTGCATTTGTTGACTAATTGTTGACTAATTAATTATTAGCGTAAGATGCTGACTATCAAAGCGGAAATTAAGAAAAATGAGCAGAAAACAGACGGAACTTATAATGTCAAGTTACGCTTTACACTCAATCGTAAGGTAAAGAGGTTGTCCACAAGCCTATTTGTTAAGCCAACAGACCTTACAAGAACGGGTAATTTTAAGAAAGGAACGCTTATCAGTAAAGAGATAGATAAGCTCGTTAATGCTTATCAGCTCAAATGCGATTCAATGCAAATAGACTTAAATTGCTATTCTCTTGAACAAATATTTAAGCGACTAAATTTTGAGGAACATAAGGAAAAAAGCATTGATTTTATTCAGTTTTCACGTCAATGGACTGCAAATGCCAATCTTAAAGGGGTGAAGAATTACAAGACCATCATTAATTCTCTTATAATTTTTATAGGCAGAGAAACACTGAATATTTCTGAAATTACAGTTCCATTCCTTTATAAGTATATGAATTTTCTAAACAAGCAGAGGGCGGAAAAGGTTGAGAAATTGAAAGCTGAAGGTAAAAGAATACCCTCAAATAGAATGTTATCACTATATCTTGGAGGATTACGACATCTTTATAAAGAGGTTCAAAAGAAATATAATGACTATGAGAATGGTTTTGTTTTGATACCTAACTCACCCTTTAATAATTTTAGGATTCCTAAGCAAGAAGCTACACGCAAAAGGGCTATTCCAGCAGACATAATAAAGAAAGTGTGGAAACTACCTTATAAGGATATGAAAAAAGGCTATAAAGCCACTTGTC
>NZ_JAAZTS010000038.1 GCF_019239235.1 Caecibacteroides pullorum
ACTGCAAAGTTGCAAAATCAAGTCCGTTTCATCTCAAGAAACCACGTAATTGACTATATTTCAATAATTTCAAAGAACTATTTATCAACTTTTACGGGACAGTAGTGATATAAGGTATAACTATGGGTATTGTCTACCCGCAGAATAGTGGTCAGATAACTGGTTAGCAAACTGGTGGAGGTACTGAAAAACATCACAAGCATCATATAAAAGTATCCAACAATGGCCTTCCATTGGAACAGGGGCTTCAGACTCACGTAGGGATGAGGAGAATGGAATTGTTCCCATAAAAATAGAGCTACGAGTAGCGGAGCTATAACGATGTAAATGCAAATACGTGTAGATGCCATCCAGTCGAGTGTTTTTCCGTAGGTTATAACATAAATAAGCATCAAAACACCTGTAGCAATAATCAGCATCTCACGGGGATGAAGTTCTCCCCATGGAATCGGTTTGGAAGGCCGGTCATGACGGAAAAACAGAATAACTGCCAAAATAGCAATCAGCAAAAGCAGCATCATGAAATAATACATATATTTCCAGTCATAATGGTAAGCCAGCAAAGCAGTAATAACCATCGAAAGCTGACCTCCTCCAAATACCAACGGATAAAAATAGGCATAGAACTCACTTCGGACATCCTTTGGGCTGAAGATGAATTTGATACGGCGGATTATCCAAAGCATCAGAAAACCTTTCAGGAAACCAATAATAAAACTGGCAGCAATAAGCAAATCGATATTGGCCTCTCGTGCACAGAACCAGCTGAGAAAAAACTGAAGGGTAAGGTTGACCAACAACAACGATTTACTGGAGAATGCGTTCAGTATCTTGGGAACAATGGGATAGGATACAGCCATACCAGCCGAAGCAGCATAATAACCAATAGTAATATCTTCGGTATACACTCCCAAGGTATTTGAGACTTCTACCATACTGCCCGTATAAGTACCATTCAGCATGGCGATGGGAAGCATAATGATGAAAACCGTAGCAATAGCCAACAGGTCGGGTACCCAGGGGCGAGCAGGAATATCAAGTTCGCTGGCTGTTTTCATTTCTTCCTCAAAGCTTCAGTTATAACCATCATACCGGCACGCAGATGGTTCATGGTTTCATCGTCTACATCATCCAAATCGATACGCACTGGAATTCGTTGCTGCACTTTTACGAAGTTTCCTGCCGAATTGTCTGTAGGAACAAGTGAATATTTAGAACCGGTAGCTTCGGAAATAGCAGTTACATGGCCATGGAGTTTTTTTCCTGGTAATCCATCCACTTTGATACGTACAGGCTGACCGATATAGATATTGGCAATCTGCGTTTCTCGATAATTAGCCGTTATCCATTTCCCAGATTGACGGACAATATAAGAAAGTGTTTGACCGGCACTCACGTATTGCCCCGGCTCCAACGTCCGACGTCCCATGTAACCACTATAAGGAGCAGTCACAACTGTATACGAAAGATTCAGATTGGCTAAGTCAAGAGCTGCTTCAGCACGCAAAATGCCTGCTTCTACATTCACCTGTTTTTTGTTCGCTTCGTCATATTGCGAACGAGCCGCATCTTTCTGTTTTAGTAGTGCGTCATAACGAGCATGAGCTGCTTCATAATTAGCCTTAACCTGATCGTATTGTTGTTCTGGCACAGATTCCTGTTTCAGTAATCGCTCATAGCGACGGAAGTCCTGTTCTGCCTGCCACAATTTAGCCTTTGCTTCAGCTAAATTGGCATCCTGTTCGGCAATGCGAGTATGTGAAGTACGTATGCCTGAAGCAAGTACGTCACGCGAACCCTTGGCATCAAGTAAAGCCGCATAGGTCTCTTTTTGCCGAATGAGATATTCGCGATTATCAAGAACAACAAGTGTATCACCCGCATTCACATATTGATGTTCTCGAAAACGAACTTCCTGAATATACCCACCCACACGTATGTTTATGGGAGCAATATATTGATCCACAAACGCATCATTCGTAATTTCGTAATTAACGTGAGTTCGACGAATTCAAAACAAGCAAGCTGTGTGTCAAATGTACGTTGTACATTGATACACGGCTTTTTGGGAAACATGCAGTACGCCGCAATCGCCCCCAGTATGTTTACGATGAAATTGTCAAAGCTTCTGTGTCTTGAATGCTCCACTTGCGCAATGTTTTTCAATTCGTCGTTTACCGTCTCTATAATAGCCCGTTTCCTAAGCAGCAATTTGTCCGACACACTCATCAAAGCCCCCTTCATGTTACTTTTGAGTTTGGTAATAAGCTGTATACCGTCAACAAACATGCGTCGGAAGAGGTTCTTGCCGATATAGCCCTTGTCTGCAACCAACTTTCCGTAGATGAATTCGACAAACGCCTTATACTCCAACGGTTTCCTGTCATCGACATCACCCGGAGTTATCATGAAGTTCAGCAGCTCGCCTTTCTCGTTACATATCAAATGCAGTTTGAAACCGAAAAACCATCCCATGGAACACTTGCCCCTTTGGGCTATACCCTTGAATACCTTGTGGATATGTATCCTTTGATTCCTGCATACCCTCAACGGGGTGCTGTCCACGAAACTTATGCCTGTGCATTTTCCAAGCAACACTTTCTTAATGAAAAGAGCCAATGGTACAGCCACTTCCTTTTCAAGCTCCACAAAACGGTTGTATGAAACAATCTTTGGGAAGAGGTGGCGCAGATGTCTGCATACTTTTTCCAGATAGAAATGTTTCAGACAACGGTAGCCGGAGTCATGGAATAATATCATAATCAACATGATTTCTGCTTTTGACATAGTCGAATCGCGGTGATAACGCCGCTTGGTGTCGGATTTCAGCGTATATTTTTCCATCATTGCATCAAAAAACGTGCAGAAGTCGTCCGCCATACAAAATAATTCTGTAATGTTGTAAAAGAAATATACTTGCTTGATATTAAGAGGGTTAGAGAAATAACCTCGTTTTTGGGTAATGGGTTGGCAACCGTTCAATTTACTGTGGTCTGCATCGCTTTGCTTGTTCGGGTAACTCTTACGGATGCAAATATAGTGAAATATAGCAGGCAAAAAAATAAAGCCATTTCCTTTTTGCCTGCTTACATTGTTTTTATCAAAACTGGAGACAATAATGTTGTTGCCAAAATCAGCAGCCACAGATTGCCGGTCAATGGATTATATGCTGCTAAAAGTTCCGAAGCAGTATTGCCTCCCGCCAGTCCTACTCCAAATTCAAAAGCGATAGTTAGAACGCCCCAGCATATTCCTATCAGCCAGCAATCTTTGAAAGTAAGGGCTTTTATAATCCGAGGCAACAGCAACCATGTTATCAGAAAAATACATACGCTTAATATAATCCCGCTAACAGGTAATGCCCATTTCTCTCCGAGAATCTTCGTCAATACATATTCCCTCAATCCTCCATTGAGAATTGCTACAGGAATAAAGCATAGCCAAACTATGAGCGATTTCAGAATGTTCATACTATCTTTCCACTATATGTTCTATTGACAGAAGGTGCTTGCATAGTGAGTTTCATAAATAATTTCGTATATCCATTCTTTTTCTTTGTCTTCTTAAAACCGGTGAAGCCTAATTTTGTATAACAGTTTACGGCGGGACGATTTTCTTCTATTACATCCAGAATATATTCTTTATATCCTGCTTGCCGCATACTTTCTTTCAGTAAATTAGATGCAACTCCACTCCGTCTGATAGATTTGCGTGTTGCAACAAATTCAATAAATCCGGTCGTCATAGGATAGGGCAGAGGCATCTCAAATTCTTTCTTCAGGACAAGTTTGGCAATAGTTCCCATAATCAAACCAAAACATTTCCTATATGATAACCAATCTGTATAAACAGCTCTGCCTGTGCAATCCGAAATACCTGCAACACCGACTATATTGTCGTTATATAATGCAACATAAAATCTTTCCGAACGGATACCTGATTCAAGCGCCTTTGCTACAATATTCATATCCTTACGGAAAAAAGAAAAATCACGTTCAAAGCCTTCTGCGATACACAAGGCTATTTCACTTCGTTCATCTTCTCGTGCTAATCGGACAGTGATATTCATGTTTTTCCTTATTTAAGCTCTTCCCATTCTTCTTTTGTCATCTTCATAAAATGTTCTGTGCGAATATCCCCAAGCGGAGAAGTCTTGCCCTCTTCCGTATGATGGAAACGGAAACCACACTTCTCCATCACCCGGCGGGATTTCGTGTTACCGTCATAGTAGCCACACCAAATGGCATTTATTCCCAAATCCTCGAAACATCGTTGCATCAGACGGCGCACGGCTTCCGGTATCAATCCTTGTCCCCAATACGGCTTGCCTATCCAATAACCTATCTCCGCCTCATTCTCTTGCATTTCGGCACTATGCAGACCATCCCCGAACATAATACCTATGCTCCCGACCGGTTCACCGGTTTGTTTTAACTCAACAGCGTAGGTTTCCGGAGCAGCAAAAACGGTACGGATGATGTTCAAACTGTCTTCCACGGAAGTATGCGGTGGCCATCCAGCAATAGGCCCGATTGCAGGGTCTTGAGCGTATTTATATAAAGCCTCGGCATCGGATTCTTGCCAAGGTCGCAGTATAAGCCGTTCTGTATTTATTTCTTTAATCATTGTTAGATGTTAGAGTGAGAATATTCGCCGTTAATCCAAAAGGTAGCTTCTGTACCGGTGAAATGCAAAAGCACATAATTGGGGTCGCTCGCTCCACCGGGGAAATGATGAATGAACCAGTCTTTCCACATTTCCTTGCGGATAGCATCATCAGTAACCACTTCTACCGTGCCACGCATGGCAACGCCATCCCCATAGTAATCGTAGCAAAGCCCTGCCTTGTTGTTCGCCTTAAAATCATTCACTTTCACGGAATCTGCACAGGTTGCCATCCAAACCTCATGGAACCCTCTTGCTCCTATCTTAGACATCTGCACAGGACGAGGATAACCGTTGGCGTCAATGGAAACTACGGTAACGTTCTCGCATTGGGAAAGCAAATGCGTTGCTTTTTCCGCCAGTGTCCGTTCATCCTTTTCCTTCCACCGTTTCAGGTGTGGAAAGTATTGGAGCATTTGTTCTTTTGCTTGTATGGGAGTCAGCTTACATTCAGCCTGCACATTCCATTGGTCAAAGAATTGCAGGCAGAACTCTATCATTTGGGTCATTGTAAACTCTTGAGTAAACTCACCATTTTTGTAGCAATAGACGCAATAATCTTCACGACGGCTTCCATCGGCATTTGTCCCTCTGTTCTCATCTGTCAAGGGCATACCGCAACTTTGGCAAAACTGTTGTTCCATATATGTTTTCTATTCAATGCCTGTCAGTCCCTTTACAGGCGGTTATAAAATGCGAAAGCGTGGAACTGCAATGCTACCACGTCTAAGTTGGAGGTCGTAGGAAACCTTTAGTACAGATATGATAATAGCAGCCCACGCTATGGCGTGAGAACCACTATGCCATCTCTTGTACTAAGTCCGAAATTTCCTACGTTTCCAACTTACAAGATAAGCATACCGCTTCTTTTTTTTTCTCGTATGTTTCGGAGAGAGTTACCTCAATCCGCTTACAAAAGTAGGGGATTTTTCCGATAATCCCCTATCTTCTAATGTTTTTATTTGCTTTTGGAGTGGATTTTAGAGTACGTTCTATATTTTCAGCCCTTCTTCAGTAAAGTATTCTCGAAAGACGATGTCATAGCAAAAGAGACACGTGACACATCCAAAGAAACGTTCAACCTTTGGTTCAAGAACGCTTTCCGATATAACCAAGCCATCGGATTTGCAGCCTACGATTTTGCCGGCACTAATACCAAAAGCCATTCCATGGTCATATGGGGAGCGGAATTTGATGCCGAAGGAAATGTAGCTTATGTCTATTTCTGTGATAATAATAGCGCGGAAGATGAACCCAACCATGCATCTCTGAAACGCTATAAAGTGGTATATGACAAATCAACCATTCCCGAATTAAAAGGTGATTATGCCTATATTTCACTGTTGGACAATATAGACGGAACTCCTTCGCCAACCCGTTTCCGATTCACCTCGCTTACTTTGGTCGACCTGCGTCGTGACCTTTGGCAAAAAGCTTTTCCTGATGTAAAATAACAATAAAAACCAACTGATAATGAAAAAGAAAGTATTCTATGTAACGATGGCTGCCATATTCGCAGCAACCTCTTGTACGAACGAACTCCCTAATGAGCAGCCCACCGATGTAATAAATATCGTGGCCAGCATATCATCGCAAACACGTGCTCCCCAATTGACGAACGACGGAAGCGGCAGTTTCTCCCAGGGAGACAAAATGTCACTCTTTCTGAAAGAAACCGATGGAGAAAGTCATACCGTTGACTTCGAATATGGTTCAGGCATCTTGACTTGGGGCAGCCTGGGACTCTCTGGAAGCAATGCCCAAATTTCTTTGGCTGCATGCTATCCGCAACAGAAAGATATACAGGATGGAACGTTCGAATTCAATCCTCTCACAGCTTCGGAAAGGGATTTGCTTCTTGCTCCTGCCCAATCTGTAACAGCCGGTACTTCCGAAACCGTACATCTGACCTTCAACCACGCCCTGCACCGGTTAGACCTGACATTTACGGCAGGAAACAGTTATACAGACGAAGACCTGAAGGGGCTTTCCGTAGCCCTCAATGCCAAAACGATGTGTGTGGTAGATGTAATGCAGGGTAAGATAACACAAGTGAAGGACGCAACAGGCGAATATACGGCAAACGATACCCAAGCTTCTTTTTTCCTAGTTCCACAAAACACGCCGGAAGTCACACTGACCATCGCCATCGGCAGCGACAAGAAGTCACTGACCTTGGACAAATTATTGGAGCAACTGGAATCTCCGCAAAGTGTTCTGGAAGGAGGGAAACGTTGTAGACTGACATTGAAAGTAAGTCGGGAAGGCATTACTGTAGAAGGAGGTTCCATCACAGCCTGGGGCGACCAGGTCACAGCCGACGGCGAAGTGGTTATTGGCTGATCCTCTCCGAATTGTAACAAATCTTTCAACAGAAAATCATTCATCATTCCGGCTCTATGTCCCAGTGACTAGAGCCTTTTTTTATTCCAAAGACAAAAAGCATCATCATACGCCCATTTTCATAAAAATCTTTCCTATCTTTATCCGCTTTTGATTTCGAACGGACAAAATATGAAGAATCCAGATTATATCATACGTGCGTTGCAACCGGAAGAAACTCGTCTGTTACGCGACTTTCTTTACGAGGCCATTTACCTGCCCGAGGGTACATCTCCCCCGCCCCGCAGCATCATCGACCTGCCCGAGCTGCAAGTCTATATCCAAGACTTCGGTACCCGGCCTGATGACCATTGCCTGGTAGCCGAAAGTTTCGGTCGGGTTATAGGCACTGTCTGGGTCCGCCAGATGAACGACTACGGCCATATAGACGAACATACGCCTTCACTTGCCATTTCTCTCTACCCGCCATTCCGCGGGAAAGGAATCGGTACCCGCCTGATGCGGGAAATGACAAGCCTGTTGCGTGCCAAAGGTTATAAACAGGTATCACTCTCGGTACAGAAAGCCAATCCTGCTGTGCGCCTTTACCGCCGTCTCGGATTTGAAACGGTACGGGAAACAGAAGAAGAATACATAATGATACGTCCTTTATCTTTCAATCAATTTATGAATATGCATGCCCCTAACAAGACAACCGATATAACTTTCCGCCCTGCTACCGTAACCGACATACCAGAGTTGAAAGAGCTTTTCTGCAGCACGGTGCTGACGGTAAATGTCCGCGACTATACCGCCGAAGAAGCAGCCGACTGGGCTTCATGCGGCAATCGACTGGGTCATTGGGAAAAGCTGATGGCAACCCTACACTTCATCGCCGCCTGCGATGCCGAAGGACACATCGTGGGCTTCACCTCCATCCGCAACGACGGCTACCTGCACTCCATGTTCGTCCACAAGGACCATCAGGGAGAAGGCATTGCCACCGCTCTGCTGCAGCGGATTGAAGCATACGCCATGGAACACGGCATCTGCGACATCACTTCGGAAGTAAGCATCACGGCACGCCCCTTCTTTGAGCGACGGGGATATGTCGTGGAGCAGGAGCAACGCGCACAGGCCAACCGCCTGAAACTGACAAACTATATCATGAAAAAGCAACTGAAAAAGATATGAACATATTGATTCTGTATGAACATCCAACTTATCACTACCGACAAGAAACGCTTCCTCTCCCTCCTTCTACTGGCCGACGAGCAGGAGTCTATGATTGACCGTTATCTGGGACGGGGAGAGTTGTTCGTCATGCACGGCACGCAAGAAACTGAAGCCGTTGCTGTAGCCGTTGTGACAAACGAAGGAAATGGTGTATATGAGCTGAAGAATCTGGCTGTTGCACCAGCCTGCCAACGGAAGGGATACGGACGGCAGATAGTGGAATATCTTTGCCGGCACTATGCTGACGTGTGTCACACGTTGCTTGTAGGCACAGGTGAAAGCAAACAGACAATCGCTTTCTACGAAAGTTGTGGTTTCAGTTACTCGCATACCGTCGCCGACTTTTTCACTCTCAATTACGACCATCCGATTGTAGAGGAAGGCAAGGTACTGAAGGATATGATTTATTTTCAGAAGAAACTGACCAGCCTCAGAAGCCTTCTTCCTTCCGAACGAACAAACAACCTGACAGATACATTAGTTGCCTTGTGGAACGTTTCAGTTCGGGCAAGCCATCACTTCCTGACAGAAGAAGATATCTGCAAACTGACTCCATACGTAAGAGAAGCCATCCGCGCAATCGGGACATTACTGGTACTCCATCAGGGTAAAGCACCCATCGCCTTTATGGGAATCGAGGGACAGAAAATCGAAATGCTGTTCGTCTCGCCCACTCATTTCGGCTGCGGATTCGGTAAGCAACTTATCAACGTCGCCATCAAAGACTATCATGCCCTTTATGTAGATGTAAATGAGCAAAATCCGCAAGCCGAAGGTTTCTACCGTCATCTTGGTTTCCACACGTTTGAACGAACAGAAACGGACGAGCAAGGCAATCCGTTTCCAATCCTAAAAATGGCATACAAGAACAAATCAAATTAGAAAACAATGAAACAAACCGAACAACAGACTTTTGAAAAAGTATATCAAATGCCACTCGGCAAGGTCTATCCTTTGCTGGTGAACAAAGCCATAAAAAAAGGAAGAACTCAGGAGGAAGTCAACGAAATCATCTGCTGGCTGACCGGTTACAGCCCTCGACAACTGGAGGAACTGCTGAACCTGTCCACTACCTACGGCGACTTCTTCCGCAATGCCCCAGCTCCCAACCCCAACCGCAAACTGATAAAAGGCAGTATCTGCGGCATCCGTGTGGAAGAAATAGAAGAACCGTTGATGCAGGAAATACGCTACCTGGACAAGTTGGTAGACGAACTGGCGAAAGGAAAACCCATGGAGAAAATCCTGAGAACATGAACAGACAAACGAATGACATACCTACAGCTTCCCGCTACTTTCCCTCTACCTCCATCGTCTGCATCTGCCTCCTTGTAGTACCAAATCGCTTGCCATAAAATGTCCAATAAATGTCGGCGGCCAGACGAAACAAATACTTGGAAAGCGGCATCGTGGCGCTCAACGTATGGTAACGTCCGCTTACCATGGACTGGGCCAAACGACGAATATTCCTTGTAGCTACGTACTTAAATGGCGTGTCGAGGATAGCTTCTCCGCTACCTAACATCAATACAGACCCCATGACATAGCCATTGCGACGACAAAAAAGTCGCATCATACGGATGGCAACTTCACTCTGTTCAGCTTCCAGAAAACCACAGTTTATCAAGATGGAGACCACAGGCTTATGAGCTGGCGGACAAGCCTCCAACGCTTTCAGAAAATTCAGAAAGCCCACTGGCAAAGAATCGGCATAGAGCGGAAAAGCAAACAACACATCGGTATAACCGCTGAGCGCAGCACACAATTCTTCATGGTTCTTCTTGGTAATGTTACGATAATCAGTCTCGGCCGTACAATGACGCATAAAAATCTCAGCATAGCGTTTCGAGTTCGATTTCGGAGCACGAGGGCTGCCATTCAATATCAGAATTTTTCCCATTTCTGCAATACTTGTTTTACCATGTCATCGATCATGGATTCGGTTGTAAACTGGATTTCATAACTCTCGAAGTTCATGTTGCGGGCATTACGCTCTACAAGCTGACGGAAGATAGTACGTTCCTCTTCGTCCTCGGCCCCATAGGCAATGATAGTGGCATGCTTGGGTGCGACAGAGCGCTGCACGTGGTGTGTCTCGCCACAATGGATACGGATGAAAGCTTGCTGTACAGGAATGGCCCGTTCAAGCATGGTCTTCATCACGGTATCATAACCACCATACTTCAGGCGGCTGACGTAAAGCACGGCATCACTGGCAGCAATGCAGGGATAGATTCGAGTGGCATCGTCGCGAATAACGCATCGTCCTGGCGTTTGAGTCCAACAAGCGAAGCAACCCATGCAATTGGCTATCTTCAGATTGGATAAATCAAAATAGCGAATATCCTTTTCTGGATCGACAGAAATATCTAGCCGTTTATCGCTTAAAATCAGTTTCATACGTCGTCTTTAATTTTGTACTATTCTCAAAAAACATTTATATATCTACTTTTGTTCACTTCTTCTTCCCCTGCAATCTTACATCCAACAAAAAGGTATTAATATAAGCATATAAGCAATAAAAAGAAAGCATTTCATCATTTCAGCGAACACAGACCTTTTTCAGAAAAGAGAAAACAGGAATAGATAACATGAAAAACAAACACTTCGAATACGGAAAAGGGTGTTTTTCAGAAGCTAAAAGTATGCTTTCTCCCGAAAGATAGTATGTTTTCTGTCATCAGGTCGTATGTTTGCACCCTCAAAAATACGTCTTTTTAAGCAAAAAAGTAAATGTTTACACACCTAAAGTGGCACTTTAGCGGCATAAACACCCACTTTAGACCGACAATTTCCTTGTTTTCCACCTTCTTTGCGGTAGTTTCCTCCCCTTTCTCTTCTATTTCAAATGTAAATATTTCGCTATCCTATTGTCTATTAGACAGAAAGCAGATTTCTTTTCCGTTCTTTTCGACCGTCCTCTACTTCGGGCCGAAAGAAGCGATTCTCAGGCGGTTGGGAAATCAAAATGTCATTTTGATACTTCCCCTCTCCGCATACGGTATTTCAAAGGCGAAAGACCTGTCTTGCGAACAAAGAATTTGCCAAAGA
The DNA here is from genome assembly GCF_019239235.1 of Caecibacteroides pullorum. Lineage (GTDB taxonomy): Bacteria > Bacteroidota > Bacteroidia > Bacteroidales > Bacteroidaceae > Bacteroides > Bacteroides pullorum. The sequence goes on from NZ_JAAZTS010000038.1 coordinate 11,275, forward strand.
CCGACTGGTCGGAAAAGCCCAGCTCGTCGGCAATCTCCTTCACATCCTTGTCGGTACACTCCAACAGTTTACGCGCATCGGCACAAAGCAGTTCGGATATGTGGAAACAGACCGTATGCCCCGTGATATTGCGCACGATACGCGAAAGGTAGGTCGTAGAAATGTGCAGACGGTCAGCATAGAAACCGATGTTGTGCTGTTCGCGGTAGTGATGCACCAACAAACGCTTGAAGTTGCGGAAAATCTCAGTCGAACGGTTGGCAAAACCCGTCGTTTCACAGTTCTTCTGATACAGGGCATCGGCCATCTGCAACAAAAGAAAGCTACACAAATGGCGGACTATACCATCACGATAAAGGTGGAGCTCCTCCAGTCGGCTGGAAAAAAGCACCAACGTCTTCTGCAAATAATCGGCCTGCTCCGCTTCCAGTTGGAAAATCGGCAGCAGATAATTACCCACGAACTGGGATACCTGTCCATAGACAAGCTGTCCGACGGAAAGTGTGTCGAAATAATCGGGCTCAATATAAAGGCAGACCATACGGAAATCGACACTCATATCAGCGAGTGTGACACGAATACTCGGTGTGACAACCAGCAAATGGAGGGAAGCAAGCGTATAACTGGCATGGACATCCGACACAGACGCCGTTCCGTTTGTGACGAGCAAGAAATAAAATCCCTTGTCCAACAGAATTTGTCCGTATCCAGCACAGGCCATATCCATAGCAAGGCCACAAGGCATGCCTACACCCGGCCTACAGGCCTTCATCAGTTCGGTAATTGCAATGCTCATATCTTACCATAATTTAATCACAAAAATAAGATTTGTTTCGTTTTCGACCAAGATAGGTCGTTCTTTTCTGAAGGAAATGCAAAGAAATAGTATGAACTTTGCGGCGGTTTTCAAAACAGAAGATTATGAGTAAATATACTTTCAGACGCTACCTGCTGTTCGTCGCTTCACTGTTCATCAATGCATTCGGCATTGCCTTCATCACCAAAGCGCTACTGGGCACGTCGCCCATCACGAGTGTAACCTACGTACTGAGCCTGTTTACGCCCTTCACAATGGGTATATGGACCATTCTACTCAACCTGCTGTTCGTTGTCCTCGAACCATTTCTGATGACACGCAGGGAGTTGAGAGAAGACCTGCGGATGTACCTGCTTCAAATACCCATTGCGTTCTGCTTCGGCCTGTTCATCGACTTCTCCATGTTCATGCTCTCCTGGCTGGAACCCTCGGCCTATGTCATGCAAGTGACGGTTCTGCTGATCGGTTGCATAATTCTGGCATTGGGTATCGCCCTTGAAGTTAAAGCCAATGCGGCCATGATGGCAGGAGAATATTTTGTAAAAACCATCACTCGACGCTTTCATGGAGAGTTCGGCTACATAAAACTGGGATTTGACATAACGTTGCTCACCATTGCCTGCATCCTGTCGCTCGTCTTCCTGTCCGACATTCAAGGCGTACGCGAAGGAACAGTAGTGTCCGCCTTGCTGGTAGGCCCCATCGTACACTTTGTCAGTCCTGCCTACCGCATTTTCGACCGTTGGATCAATGCTCCCATCAAACAGGCCGACACACCTTCGGCCCAACATACCAATACTATCATCACCATCGCACGTGAATATGGAAGCGGAGGTCATCTGCTGGGTGAAAGACTTGCCAAGGAGCTGGGCATCAAGTTGTACGACCGCGAGTTCATCCACATGGCTGCCCAACGGAGCGGCATAGACGAACAGTATATCGCAAAAAACGAACAGTCCATTCCTTCGTTCTGGCTGAAGTGCATCCTCTCGAAGAACAGCGAACAGCCAGTGGAAGCCAGCCTTTCGGCAGACGACATACTGTTCGTGGCCGAAAGTCGGATTGTACAGGAGCTCGCCGCTCAAGAACCTTGCATCATCGTAGGCCGTTGTGCCGACTTCGTACTGAAAGACCACCCTAAAGTGGTGAAAGTATTCTGCTATTCCGACCTGAAAAGTGCGGTGAACCGCTGCGTTAACGACTACGGCATTCCCCAAGAGCAAGCAGAAGCGGAAATCCGCCGCATCAACCGCAACCGCATCCATCACTACGAATACTACACCGGCTGGAAATGGGGCGAACCTCATCACTACCACCTGATGCTCAATACAGGAAATATCAGCCTGGAAACAGCCTGCAAGCTGATGAAAGAGGTTTATCAGAATATATCCAAAGCATAAGAGAAAAGGAGATACGAAAGAAACAAACACAAAAAAAGCCGCCCTCGTCAGGCGGCTTTTCTTATTTATATACGGATTATTCTGCCAGCTTGTTGTCAGAACCCAGCACGTTGATGATTTTGTGCTTGTAGAGTTTCTCCATGTTGTCACGAGCCGGACCCAGATACTTACGAGGATCGAATTCAGCCGGTTTCTCAGCAAATACCTTGCGGATAGCAGCTGTCATAGCCAGACGAGAGTCTGAGTCGATGTTGATCTTGCAAACAGCAGACTTGGCAGCCTTACGCAGTTCGTCTTCGGGGATACCGATAGCAGCTTCCAGCTTGCCACCAAACTTGTTGATAGTATCAACTTCTTCCTGAGGAACTGAAGAAGATCCGTGCAGAACGATGGGGAAGCCCGGCAGTTTCTCCATAACGGCGTCGAGAACTTCGAATGCCAAAGGAGGAGGAACCAGACGACCCGTAGCAGGATCTACGTGGCACTGTTCGGGTTTGAACTTGTAAGCACCGTGAGAAGTACCGATAGAGATAGCCAAGCTGTCGCAACCAGTGCGAGTAGCAAAGTCGATTACTTCTTCAGGGTCAGTATAAGTGTGATGTTCTGCAGATACTTCATCTTCTACACCAGCCAATACACCCAGCTCGCCTTCTACAGTTACATCGAACTGATGAGCGTAGTCAACAACCTTCTTAGTCAAAGCTACGTTCTCTTCGTAAGGCAGGTGAGAACCGTCGATCATTACAGAAGAGAAGCCCATATCGATGCAAGACTTGCAGAGTTCGAAGCTGTCACCGTGGTCAAGGTGAAGCACGATTTCAGGATGAGCGCAACCCAGTTCCTTAGCATATTCTACAGCACCTTCAGCCATGTAACGCAGCAGAGTCTGGTTTGCATAGTTACGTGCACCCTTAGAAACCTGCAGGATAACCGGAGACTTAGTTTCAACAGCAGCCTTTACGATAGCCTGCAACTGCTCCATATTATTGAAGTTGAAAGCCGGGATAGCATATCCACCCTTAATGGCACGAGCAAACATATCTCTTGTGTTTACAAGGCCCAAATCTTTGTAATTAACCATTTTGTTTAAAAGTTTATAGTTAGTGAATCAAATTCTGTGCAAAAGTACACATTCTCGTTCAAATAGCGGACGCCAATTCCACTAAAAAAACTCTTCAAACAAAAGAAAAACAATCATTTTTCAAGTGTTTGAAGAGTTTTAACAAAAGATTGTAAAGTCTACGTTACAAGTTCAAAGAATATATTCCGCTACCTGAGCTGAATTATTTCTTCAGATAAATAATGGTAGGCAGATGGTCACTATAGCCGTTCAACCACGTACGGCCACCATGGGTACGTAACGGAGAACCCTTGTATTTACCGTCCTGCTGAATAAGATAGTCGCGGTAGAAGACCTCATGATGGTCGTAACGCAATCCGCGACGTTTTTTCAATAATGGTTTCGACAGGACAATCTGATCGAACAGGTTCCACTTGCCACGATAGAGCAGCGTACCTACCCCTTCGTCTTCCAGCGTTTCCCACCAGGGGTTGTAGAAATCGGCCTTCTTCACCTCTTTTTTATATTTACGTGCACCCAACGTCTGCATGCTCTCATCCATTGGGTCGTCGTTCATATCTCCCATGATGAATAGCTTCAGCTTGCGGTCTTCGTTCCGCAAAGAATCTGCCAAAGCTTTTACCTGTCGTGCCGCATGTACACGTACTGGTGACTGGGCTCCACGCGAAGGCCAATGGTTGACAATGACACACACACGCTCACCGGCCATACGCCCGTCCACAATCAAGAAGCCACGCGTCAAGTGGACCGTATCCCCCTGATAAGGTTCGGAAAAAACAAGTTTCGAACGAGTCACTTCAAACTGTTGCGGATCGTAGAGCAAAGCACAATCAATACCGCGCTTGTCAGGACCTTCGTAGTGGATATATTTGTAAGCAGAAAGAGAAGGTTGCTTCAAGAGGTCGTCCAATACACGATCGTTCTCCACTTCAGCTACCCCGATAAAAGCTGGACCTTGCGGCACCCTTTCGTGCGACAAGGAGGATAGCACCTTAGCCATGTTTTCCAGCTTTGCCTCATACTTCTTCGAATTCCATTTATAACTGCCGTTGGGTAGGAAATCGTAGTCGTTTTTGCCCGCATCATGAATGGTATCGAACAAATTCTCAAGATTATAAAACGCTACGCTGTACAGGTCGCGCTTCTCGTTTTGTGCCTCCAAAACTATCGCACAGAGGCAACACATCAACAGAAAGAATAGTTTCTTCATATTCATACACAAATTTTAGATGCAAAAAAAAGAAATAAAACGAGATAAACCTATTTTTTAGTCGAACTTTTTTTCTGTTTCAAGAAATAGCACTATCTTTGCACCCTGAAAACTGAAAAGACCATTACACCACTATTTGTTACCAGCAATAGTAAACGAAATAAAAAAATTAAAAAACAATATCGAAATGAAAAAAGGTATTCATCCCGAAAATTACCGTCCGGTAGTATTCAAAGATATGTCAAACGGTGACATGTTCCTGTCTCGCTCAACTGTTAACACCAAAGAGACAATCGAATTCGAAGGCGAAACTTATCCGTTGGTAAAACTGGAAATCTCCAGCTCTTCTCACCCGTTCTATACTGGTAAGTCTAAGCTGGTTGATACCGCCGGTCGTGTAGATAAGTTCATGAGCCGTTACGGTAACCGTCAGAAGAAATAATCATTTCTGATAAGAAATAAATAAAAGGGAAGCTCAAAAGCTTCCCTTTTATTTTATACCTATACTTCATTTTATTTACGGAAAGGCGGCTTTACTACTACAGCCTTCAGCTTACGACCACGCATGTCGATGCAGATTTCCGTGCCAGGCTTACTGAATTCAGTCTTTACATAGCCCATACCGATACCAATCTTACGAGTAGGCGACATCGTACCTGAAGTCACATTTCCAATGACTTCTCCATTGGCATCCAGCAGCCCATAGCCATGACGGGGGATACCACGGTCGATCATTTCGAAACCTACCAGCTTGCGCGTCACGCCTTCGGCTTTCTGTTTTTCCAACATCGCGCGGTTGGTAAAGTTCTTACCTTCTACAAATTTAGTTATCCAGCCCAGCCCTGCTTCAATAGGCGAAGTCGTATCGTCAATATCGTTGCCATAAAGACAGAAGCCCATCTCCAAACGAAGTGTATCGCGGGCACCCAGACCAATAGGCTTAATACCAAACTCAGCTCCAGCCTCAAAAACAGCATCCCATATTTTCATGGCTGCGTCTGGATAGAAATAGAGTTCAAAGCCTCCTGCACCCGTATAACCTGTATTCGAAATGATGACATCCTTCTCACCTGCGAATTCGCCATGAGTAAACGTATAATAAGGTAAAGAAGACAGATCGATCGGCGTCAACTTCTGCAAAGCTTCAATAGCCTTCGGTCCTTGCACAGCCAGCTGAGCCATACGGTCGGAAGCATTTTCCAGCTCGGCACCGACGGTATTATGGGTTACACACCAATTCCAATCTTTCTCAATGTTGGCAGCATTCACTACCAGCAAATACTTTTCAGGTTCATAGCAATAAACCAGCAGGTCGTCTACAATGCCACCTGTCTCGTTGGGAAAACAAGTATATTGCACTTTACCTGGAGTCAAGACTGCCACATTATTGGAAGTCACCATCTGCAAGAAGGCCAAAGCCTGGGGACCTTTCACCCAAAATTCTCCCATGTGTGATACGTCGAATACGCCTACACCCTGGCAGACAGTCATGTGTTCGTCGATAATACCCGAATACTCAATCGGCATATTGTATCCCGCAAACTCGTGCATCTTAGCACCCAGCGAGATGTGTTTCTCGGTAAATGGAGTGGTTTTCATGAAACTTATATTTAAGAATTAAAATGAATGATCAACGTGCAGCTACCAGTCCGGCAATTTTGACAATTACCATCATAGCTTTCTCCATGCTCTGTATGGGCACGAATTCATAACGCCCATGGAAATTAAGTCCACCGGCAAAAATATTGGGACAAGGTAATCCTTTGAACGAAAGCTGTGCACCGTCCGTGCCACCACGGATGGCCTTCACACGAGGTTCTACGCCAGCATCTTTCATCGCCTGGAAAGCAATATCGATTACATGCATCACAGGTTCTATCTTCTCACGCATGTTATAGTACTGATCGTGCAGGTCGAGTGTAGCTGTGCCCTCGCCATACTCAGCATTGATTTTCCGAACGAGATGTTCTATCTCCTGCTTACGGCTTTCAAAACGGGTGCGGTTATGATCGCGAATGATATAAGATACCACGGTCTGCTCCACTTCGCCACTGATACCCACCAGATGGTAAAAACCCTCGTAACCTTCGGTATGCTCGGGCGTCTCATGACTGGGCAGCATAGCCATAAAACGATTGGCCACGCGAATAGAATTAATCATCTTATGCTTGGCATAGCCCGGATGTACATTGCGTCCCTTGAACGTAACCTTGGCAGAAGCAGCGTTGAAGTTCTCGAATTCCAGTTCGCCTACCTCGCCGCCATCCATCGTATAGGCCCAGTCGCAACCGAATTTCTCGACATCAAATTTATGGGCACCCAAGCCGATTTCTTCATCAGGATTGAAACCAATACGTATCTTGCCATGCTTGATTTCGGGATGCTCCTGCAAATAGACAATAGCCGAAACTATTTCGGCAATACCAGCCTTGTCGTCAGCCCCCAACAACGTTTTGCCATTGGTCACGATCAATTCCTCCCCCTTATGATCCAACAGTTCGGGGAACTGTGCTGGTGATAAAACTATGTTTTCGTCGGCACAAAGCACTATTTCTCCACCATCATAACACTGTACAATCCGTGGTGACACATCCTTACCGCTCATATCGGGACTCGTATCCATGTGAGCAATGAAACCTACTGTAGGCAGAGGCTTATCAGTATTAGCAGGAAGCGTGGCAAACAAATAGCCATTGTCATCCAACGTAACATCTTCAAGTCCCAAAGACTCCAGTTCTTCCTTCAAATAGCGGGCAAAAACCATCTGCCCCGACGTACTGGGAGTAACACCAGTCTCTTCACTCGACTGAGTATCGAAGCTGACATATTTCAAAAAACGTTCTACTAAAGTCATATCATTCAAAAAAATTACGATTCAACATTTACGATTTGTTATTATGCCCGTAAAGGTAGAAAAAGGGGCGTGAATTGGCAAGCAATCCACACCCCTTTTTTATCCGAAACTTAACGATTTGTCAATCAGAAACAGCTACTGCCATCGAAACAATGCGTACAAAGTTTGCATTTAGGCAGGCCGATAGACTCGACCAACGTTTCTAGCGTATTGAAACGCAAGGAAGTAAAACCAAAACGCTCACGCATGATCTCTACCATACGATTGTACTCAGGAGAGCCGGTCGTGGCATACTTCTCCAAATTCTTGTTCTCATCACCCTCCAGCTCCTTGATAATACGACGGGTTATCAATTCCAACGGACTCTTGGAAGCAGTAAAGCCAATAAATGGACAAGCATATATCAATGGCGGACAAGCTATACGGATGTGTACTTCCTTGGCTCCATATTCGTAGAGCACTTTCACATTATCGCGAAGCTGAGTTCCACGCACGATAGAATCGTCGCAGAAAAGCAGACGTTTTCCCTGAAGCATCGCACGATTGGGAATAAGCTTCATCTTGGCCACAAGGCTACGCATCTCCTGGCGGCTGGGAGTAAAGCTACGTGGCCAAGTCGGCGTATATTTAGCAATGGCACGATGATAAGGGATTCCCTTTCCTTCGGCATACCCCAACGCCATGCCTACTCCTGAATCAGGAATTCCACATGCACAATCTACTTCGGAAGTATCAGTTTGGCCCATTTTCACACCACTGGTAAAACGAACTTCTTCTACATTACGACCTTCATAGCAAGAAGTCGGGAATCCATAATATACCCACAGGAAAGAACACACTTGCATCCGTTCCTCTGGTTTACGCATCTGCTCAATACCTTCGGCACGTAAGCGAACGATTTCACCCGGCCCCAAATAACGTTCAACTTCATACCCCAAATTCGGGAAGCTGCTTGACTCACTGGTTGCCGCATACGCTCCTTCCTTCTTTCCGATAACAATCGGCGTGCGCCCCCATTTGTCGCGAGCAGCGATAATGCCGTCTTCCGTCAGCAACAACATGGAACAAGAACCTTTGATACGATTGTATACATTCTCTATCCCCTCTACAAAATTCTTGCCCTGAATGATAAGCAAAGCTATCAGCTCCGTCTGATTAGTCTGTCCTGAACTGAGTTCTGAAAAGTGCATATTCTGCTCTAACAATTCTTCCTCCAGTTCGACAATATTCATAATCTTGGCAACTGTAACAATAGCAAAACGTCCTAAATGAGAATTCAGAATGATAGGTTGAGCGTCCGTATCACTAATGATTCCTATGCCGGAGTTTCCTTTAAACTTGTCCAGTTCGTCTTCAAACTTGGTACGGAAATAGGTACTTTCCAGATTGTGGATAGAACGACTGAAACAGTTGGTCGTTTCATCATAAGCAGCCATACCGCCGCGTTTCGTTCCTAAATGAGAATTATAGTCTGTCCCATAAAACAAATCAGTCACACAACTCTCTTTGGCGACTGTCCCGAAGAAACCTCCCATATTATTTATACTTTAATAATTACGTATGGTTTTTAAAACGTCGACAAAGGTACAAATTAGTCGGCAGGTAGCCTTCTGTCATCACCTGTTTTTTAATAAAAAAATAAGAGGGTGTGTCGTAATACGCGATTCACCCTCTTTTCTTTATCAACGATAAGAGCGTTGTTAACTTTTTCAAGCAGCGATATTCTGAAGATAATCTCGATATTTTGTT
>NZ_JAAZTS010000039.1 GCF_019239235.1 Caecibacteroides pullorum
CAAAATATCGAGATTATCTTCAGAATATCGCTGCTTGAAAAAGTTAACAACGCTCTTATCGTTGATAAAGAAAAGAGGGTGAATCGCGTATTACGACACACCCTCTTTTCACACTCTATTTTAAAATTATTCGCCGATGATTTCCAGTTCATCCAACATCAAAGTACTGCCACCGGCACCTTTGAATACATCACCAAGCTTACTGGAAGAACATACAACGGCCAGTTGATACTTCTTGCCTGCATCATAGGTCTTTCCTTCCAACATCTCAAAGGGAAGTTCAAACTTCGTCCAATCGGCCTTGGCGGATCCGTCTGACAGAACGGCTACGGCTACACGACGGTCGGAAGTATTGATGTCATGTCCGTTCAAAGGAATGTTGTTTCCCTTGCTGTCCAATTGCTCTTCATACAAAATCGCCTGGATGGCACATTCATCCACCTGACCTTCTATCACTTCAACTTCTTCCGGTTTCTTTGCCCCTTCACCGTCGATGTACTTTTCACCCGGAGTGTACTTGTACCATCCTCTCAAGGTGACAGGCTTCTTGTCATACGGGATACCAAACTGAGTACTTGCCAACTTATCGCTTATCGCAAGACCAATATTGAACTTACCGGTAAAGACTGAACCAGCAGTCAAAGCAGGTACCAAAGCATTCGTCTTATCGCTGGTATCCATCGTAACCAACTTGATGGCAGAACCTGCTATTACGTCTTCTTTTTCCTGGTATACAGGGAATCCCTTCACTCCATACAAGAACAATAAAGATGCTCCCTGGACACTGGATGCCAACAAATCATCGGGAAGCGGTTCCTCATGAAGGGAAAGTCCCTGACCTACTTCTTTCCATTCGTCGAAGGTAAATGACAATACGGTCTGTGATCCCGATACAGAAGCCTTATAGACTTTTGTTGTACCATAATCCTCGGACACTACCGTATACGTGACAACCTTGCCGTTGGAGAAGTCTTGGGCTACCCCCGTAGCAGGAGTTACCGTAGCACCTTCGGATACTACAATTGTTGGTACAAGAGCCGTAACATCGGCACCCTCGTACACCTTGAATGTAATCGTATTGTCGGCATTGATTACCGGCTGCTCGGAAACACCTTCGTTGTCGAAAGTAAACGAAGTAATGTCGGCACCCGTAGCTTCCGTACCGTTCAGCTTGGTACCTTCGAAGGTTACCTTGACATTCTGCTCCAACTCACCGAGCATAGCCTTGATAGCCAGGTTCAAAGACAACTTGCCGTCGGCTGCAGTTCCTTGGGCATCGACAGACGCATCCAGCCCTGCTGACTCGACCTTCACCGTTGTAGTACCTGTAAATGTATAGGAACCGTTGCTCTCGGACAAGGGGCAATTCAACAGCTCAACATCGCCTACAGGAATACTCATGAAAGAGAAATCCTTGATATACAAGTTGATGGCCGTAGCACCGGCTTTCTCAACCGTGATTTTCTGATAGGAAGAGCCCAAATCATTTCCATCAACATTCACATTCAGCTCACCCTTGTAGCCACCGGCAATTTCCGTTTCAATCACTTGCGTATAGTCCGGATCGTCGTCGCTACAACCTGTAAACACTCCCATTGAACAAATCAATGCAAACAAATAAAACAAACTCTTTTTCATTGTAAAAAAACATGTTTAGTTAATAATTAGTTTCCATTTAGAAAGTGGTTAATATTCCATTTTTTATTTCGGCTGCAAAGGAAGATGTTTCAAACGAGTTCCACAAGACCTATTTCCTTGAATTGGTATTCCATTTTTAAGATTTTATTAGTTTAACACGATACCGCCAACATAGCTATTCAAGGAGAGTGACAAGAAAACTGTCTTAAAATTTGCGGCATCGGAAACTATTCCCTACTTTTATAGTGCGAAAAAGCCACTGAAGGCTACATGAAGCACAGCAGACTTATACACAACCCTTTAAAGCATCTGACTATGTTCAACTCATTCGGAAACATCCTACGCCTGACCAGCTTCGGCGAGTCGCACGGTAAAGGTATTGGTGGTGTCATCGACGGATTTCCCGCAGGCATCACCATCGACATGGATTTTATACAGAAGGAACTGGATCGCCGCCGCCCTGGACAATCAGCCCTCACTACTCCACGCAAAGAGGCCGACAAGGTGGAATTCCTCTCAGGTATCTTCGAAGGCAAGTCGACAGGCTGCCCCATCGGGTTCATCGTGTGGAACGAAAACCAGCACTCCGGCGACTACGACAACATGAAAGACGTCTACCGCCCCTCGCACGCCGATTATACCTACAAGACCAAATATGGCATCCGCGACCATAGAGGTGGTGGACGTTCGTCGGCCCGCGAAACTATTTCGCGTGTAGTGGCCGGTGCACTGGCCAAGCTGGCATTGCGGCAGCTGGGCATACGCATAACGGCCTATACCTCACAAGTGGGTCCCATCCGACTAGAAGAAAACTATACGGCGTATAACCTGGAGCTGACCGAAACAAATCCCGTCCGCTGCCCCGACCCTGAGAAGGCCAAAGAAATGGAACAGCTCATAGCCGAAGTAAAAGCCGAGGGCGACACGATAGGCGGCGTCATCACCTGTGTCATCATAGGATGCCCCGTGGGATTGGGACAGCCGGTGTTCGGCAAGTTGCAGGCTGCCCTGGCATCGGGCATGCTGAGCATCAACGCCGCCAAGGCCTTCGAATATGGCGACGGCTTTAAGGGGCTGAAGATGAAAGGTTCAGAACAGAACGACGTGTTCTACAACAACGCCGGACGCATCACCACTCATACCAACCACTCGGGCGGCATACAGGGAGGCATCAGTAACGGGCAGGACATCTATTTCCGCGTAGCCTTCAAACCGGTGGCCACCGTGCTGATGGAACAGCATACGGTAAACATCGACGGTGTGGACACCACGCTGAAAGCCCGCGGACGCCACGACCCTTGCGTACTGCCGCGTGCCGTACCCATCGTAGAAGCCATGGCTGCACTCACCATTCTGGATTTCTACCTGATAGACCGGACGACACAACTGTAAAAGTCTTTCCCATATATATCATATATAATGTGTAACCTTTCATTTATATTCCTCTTCCATTTATGATCAGAACTTATATCTCCGAAAACGAACCCCGCATGCTGGACGAATTGTTCAGCCTCATTCGCATTCCAAGTATCAGCGCCAAGCCCGAACACCACGACGACATGCTGGCCTGTGCCGAACGCTGGCGCCAACTGCTGCTCGAAGCCGGTGCCGACGAAGCCATGGTGATGCCCTCGCAGGGCAATCCGATGGTGTTTGCCCAAAAGACGGTAAACCCCAAAGCGAAAACCGTCCTCATCTACGCCCACTACGACGTGATGCCTGCCGAACCGCTGAAACTATGGAAAAGCGCCCCCTTTGAACCTGAAGTACGCGACGGCCACATCTGGGCCCGTGGTGCCGACGACGACAAAGGCCAGTCGTTTATCCAAGTAAAAGCATTCGAATACTTGGTAAAAAACGGTCTTCTGACGCACAACGTGAAGTTCATCTTTGAAGGCGAAGAAGAAATCGGCTCACCCAGCCTGGAAGCTTTCTGCCAGGACCATCGGGAGATGCTCAAAGCCGACATCATCCTCGTATCGGACACTAGCATGCTGGGAGCCGACCTGCCCTCGCTGACCACCGGCCTGCGCGGACTGGCCTACTGGGAGATAGAAGTGACGGGGCCCAACCGTGACCTGCATTCAGGCCACTTCGGCGGAGCGGTAGCCAACCCCATCAACGTGCTGTGCCAGATGCTGGCCCGCGTAGTGGATGTCGACGGCCGCATCACCGTCCCCGGCTTCTACGACGACGTGGAGGAAGTGCCGCAGGCCGAACGGGACATGATAGCCCACATCCCCTTCGACGAAGAGAAATACAAGGCCGCCATCGGGGTAAAGGAACTCTTCGGCGAAAAAGGTTACAGCACACTGGAACGTAACAGCTGCCGCCCGTCGTTCGACGTTTGCGGCATTTGGGGAGGTTATACAGGCGAAGGTTCGAAGACAGTACTGCCGTCGAAAGCCTATGCCAAGGTGTCTTGCCGCCTTGTTCCCCACCAGGACCACCACAAGATTTCACAGCTGTTTGCCGACTACATCCAGAGCATTGCCCCCGCTACGGTACAGGTAAAGGTAACGCCCATGCACGGCGGACAGGGCTATGTCTGCCCCATCACACTGCCCGCCTATCAGGCTGCCGAGAAAGGATTTGAGAAAGCGTTCGGACGAAAGCCGCTGGCCGTGCGCCGCGGCGGAAGCATTCCCATCATCTCGACCTTCGAACAGGTGCTGGGTATCAAAACGGTACTGATGGGATTCGGACTGGAGAGCAATGCCATCCACTCACCCAACGAAAACATGCCGCTCGATATCCTGCGCAAAGGCATCGAAGCGGTGGTCGAATTCCACTTGAATTACGATTAAACAGACACGTCAAGCATCGAACGGCTTACGGAAGGTACAACCATTGCGCCACTCGGAGCAACCGTAAGCCGTTTTTCCTTTGATAATGGTACCCTTTCCGCACAAGGGACACGGATGACCCACCCATTCATCGGCCAGTACCGCAGGAGCCGGAGCTGTTCCGGCATTGGCAGCCTCGGCCTTCTTCTTGCGGAGAGAACGTTTGCGAGGTTCCTTCTTCGGCAGGTCGTCGGAAGCGGAAGTACTACGCGCAACCTTACCCGCTACGGGAGGCGCCTGTACCGTAATGTGGCGGTTGCTGTTGTCCGACAGTACACTGGTCACAATCTCAGCCACCATCTGCTTCAGTTCTTCCAAAAAACGGGAGGCATCATACGTGCGACGCTCTATCTCGCGCAACTTCTTTTCCCAGATACCCGTCAGTTCAGCACTCTTCAACAATTCTTCGTGAATGGTCTGAATCAGCTCCACACCCGTGGGGGTAGCTATCAGATTCTTCTTTTCCTTGCGGATATAGTTACGTTTGAACAAGGTCTCGATAATGGCAGCACGGGTGGAAGGACGGCCGATACCGTTTTCCTTCAGGGCATCGCGCAGTTCATCGTTATCCACCAGCTTACCGGCGGTTTCCATGGCACGGAGCAGAGTGGCTTCGGTGTAAGGGCGCGGAGGTTGCGTCCATTTCTCCACGAGTTCGGGCACGTGGGGACCACTCTCTCCCTTGACGAAGGCAGGCAACACACGGTCTTCTTCGCCGTTCTCCTTATTCGCCTCGTCATTACCTCCCTCCTGCGCAGAAGCATTGGCCGTGAACACCATCCTCCAACCCGGATCGAGTATCTGCCGGCCGGATGTCTTGAACTCCACTCCGTCCACCTCACCCAGAACAGTCGTGGTCGAGAAACGGCAGTCGGGATAGAACACGGCGATGAAGCGGCGGGCAATGAGGTCGAACACCCGTCGTTCTACATCGGTGAGGTTAACCGGCGGCTGGCCGGTAGGGATAATGGCATGGTGGTCCGTGACCTTCGAATTGTCGAACACTTTCTTCGACTTCGTCAAGGTGGTTCCCTCCAGCGGCGCGGTCCAGGTCTCATAGCCCCGCAACCCCTTCAGGATGGAAGGGCATTTGGGATAGATGTCATCACTCAAGAAGGTCGTATCTACACGAGGATAAGTAGTGACCTTCTTCTCGTAGAGCGACTGGATAGTCTTCAGCGTGTCGTCGGCCGAGTAGGCAAACTTCTTGTTGCACTCCACCTGCAGGGAGGTCAGGTCGAAAAGACGGAGCGGCGCTTCCCGGCCTTCCTTCTTCGTCACAGAGGTAACGGTAAACGGCACATCCTTGATGCGTGCCAGCAGTTCCTCGCCTCTCGCACGATCTGTTATGGGATCTATACCGCGGTTCTCTTCCTCCTTCTTGGGCTTCTTGCCGGCGGCCAGGGCTTCCTTCTGCTTCTCTGCTTCCAGTGCCAGCTCTTCGTCGCTCTTGCGGATGAGGGCCGAGAAAGTAGTATCGCGGTAAACGGTATTGAGCACCCAGTATTGCTTGGGCACAAAGTTCTGAATCTCCAACTGACGGTTCACGATAAGGGCCAGTGTAGGCGTCTGCACCCGCCCGATGGAAAGCACCTGGCGGTTCTGCCCGTATTTCATGGTATACAGGCGCGTGGCATTCATGCCCAGCAGCCAGTCGCCGATGGCACGGCTCAAGCCCGCTTCGTACAGAGGTTGGAAGTCGGCAGCATCCCGCAGGTTGGAGAATCCTTCGCGGATGGCTTCTTCGGTCAGTGAAGATATCCACAGACGCTTCACTGGGCATTTGGCTCCAGCTTTCTGCATCACCCACCGCTGGATGAGCTCTCCCTCCTGGCCGGCATCGCCACAGTTGATGATCATGTCGGCCTTCTGCATCAGCCCCTCGATGACGTGGAACTGGCGTTCGTAGGTAGGATTACTGATGAGTTTGATACCGAAGCGGGGCGGTATCATGGGCAGGCTGCCCAAGCTCCACGTCTTCCAGCTCGGCGTATATTCATGCGGCTCCTTCAGCGTACAGAGATGGCCGAACGTCCAGGTCACCTGGTATCCGTTTCCTTCGATATATCCGTCTTTCTTCTCCTTCGCTCCCAGCACATCGGCTATGTCGCGTGCCACAGAGGGTTTCTCGGCTATGCAAACGATCATTACTTCTTCAGTTGTTTTTTATCGGGCAAAGATACAGATTTAATAAAGAATGAAAAAACGAAGAACTGGAAAATTCTCAGCCTCCAACTGAGGGAATATTTTTACTTGACTGGGGAAAAAGATTTTCCTAACTGGAGAATAAATCCCGCTATCTATAATAAAATTAACATATGATCACTGCAACCCTACAGACTTATCCTCCCTTCATGCTCTCTTAACCGCATAAAAAAAGCTCCGCCGAACCCAACCTTTGTTCGTTTTAATAAGAAGAAAGGCGGAAATGTAAACACATTCCGCCCTTCTTTAACAATTAAATCAATAAATTATTCTTCATCCATCAAGATCTCCAAAATCTGGCAAGCAGCCTTGGCAACCGAAGTACCGGGGCCAAAGATAGCGGCTACACCAGCCTTGTACAGGAAGTCATAGTCTTGTGCGGGGATTACACCACCGGCAATCACGACAATATCCTCACGGCCCAACTTCTTCAGTTCGGCAATGATTTGTGGAATCAAAGTCTTGTGACCAGCAGCCAGTGAAGACACACCTACTACATGTACGTCGTTCTCGACAGCCTCACGAGCAGCCTCGGCTGGAGTCTGGAACAACGGTCCCATATCTACGTCGAAACCGCAGTCGGCATAACCGGTTGCTACTACCTTCGCACCACGGTCGTGACCGTCCTGACCCATCTTGGCAATCATGATACGGGGCTGACGGCCTTCCTTCTTGGCAAACTTCTCGCAGAGTTCACATGCCTTGGCGAAGTCTGCATCGCTCTTACTTTCTGATGAATACACGCCTGAAATAGTTCTGATTACTGCTTTATAACGTCCTACAACCTTCTCGCAAGCATACGAGATTTCTCCCAAAGTGGCACGAACACGGGCAGCCTCAACAGCCAGTTCCAGCAAGTTGCCCTTGCCTGTCTTCACACATTCGGTGATGGCATCCAGTGCCTTGTCCACTTCTGCCTGATTACGTCCTTCCTTCAGACGCTTCAGGTTCTCCAGCTGTTCCTGACGAACGGCCGTATTGTCAATCTCAAGGATATCAATCGGAGCTTCCTTCTCGAGGCGGTACTTGTTCACACCGACAATGGTCTGCGCACCGCTGTCGATACGGGCCTGCGTACGTGCGGCAGCCTCTTCGATACGCATCTTGGGGATACCGGTTTCGATAGCCTTGGCCATACCGCCCAGCTTCTCAATTTCCTGGATGTGCTCCCATGCCTTGTGGGCAATCTCGTTGGTCAGCGACTCTACATAGTAGGAACCACCCCACGGGTCAACGTTCTTACAGATATTGGTCTCTTCCTGAATATAGATCTGCGTATTACGCGCGATACGTGCAGAGAAGTCGGTCGGCAGGGCAATGGCCTCGTCGAGGGCGTTGGTGTGCAGAGACTGTGTATGACCCAGTGCGGCTGCCATAGCCTCGATACAGGTACGGCCTACGTTGTTGAACGGATCCTGCTCGGTCAATGACCAACCTGAAGTCTGAGAGTGTGTACGCAAAGCCAGTGACTTCGGATTCTTCGGGTTGAACTGCTTTACAATCTTGGCCCACAACATACGTGCAGCACGCATCTTGGCAATTTCCATAAAGTGGTTGGTACCGATAGCCCAGAAGAAAGACAGACGTGGTGCAAAGGCATCGATGTCCAGTCCGGCACCCACACCGGCACGGAGGTATTCCAAACCATCGGCCAGGGTATAAGCCAACTCGATATCTGCAGTAGCACCAGCTTCCTGCATGTGGTAACCGGAGATGGAGATGGAGTTGAACTTCGGCATCTTCTGCGAAGTATATTCAAAGATGTCGGAAATGATCTTCATGGAGAATGCAGGCGGGTAGATATAGGTGTTGCGCACCATGAATTCCTTTAAAATATCGTTCTGGATGGTACCGGCCATTTCTTCAAGCTTGGCTCCCTGCTCCAGACCGGCATTGATATAAAACGCCATGACAGGCAGCACGGCACCGTTCATCGTCATGGATACGGACATCTTGTTCAAAGGAATGCCGTCGAACAGTACCTTCATGTTCTCCAGCGAGCAGATGGATACACCGGCCTTACCAACGTCACCCACTACACGTTCGTTGTCGGGGTCGTAACCGCGGTGCGTAGCCAAGTCAAACGCTACAGACAAACCTTTCTGACCGGAAGCTAGATTACGGCGATAGAACGCATTCGATTCTTCGGCCGTAGAGAAACCCGCATACTGACGGATTGTCCAAGGACGCAGGGTGTACATTACTGAGTACGGACCACGCAGGTAAGGAGGAATACCGGCAGCAAAGTCCAGATGCTCCATTCCTTCAAGGTCTTCTTTGGTATAAACAGGCTTCACATTGATGTGTTCCGGCGTCTTCCAATCAGCCTCAATGCCGTTAGCCTTCTGCCATTCAGCACCATTGACGGGCTTGAAATTGGCATATATATCTAAGTTTTTAAAATCTTTTCTCATCTTACTTCAAAAGTTTAGCGTTGTATTCTTTCAGTGTTTCCAGCACGTTGACACGAACATGGATGAAATTCTCGATACCGGCAGCCTTCAGTTCGTCCATGCAGGCAGGAGCTCCGGCAACGATGAACATAGCACGGCCATTCAAAGCCTTGAATGCGGGAACTGCATACTCGGCATATTCGTCATCGCTCGAACAGAGTACTACAATGTCGGCCTTCGCAGCTACGGCAGCTTCAACGCCCTCTTCTACAGTAGAGAAGCCCAGGTTGTCCACCACTTCGTATCCGGCGCAAGCCAGGAAGTTACAAGAGAACTGTGCACGTGCCTGACGCATAGCCAAGTTACCAATCGTCAACATGAATGCTTTCGGACGCTTGCCGGAAGTTTCAGTCTGCAGACGCAGAGCCTCGAATTCGCTGGCGGCACGGTCGAAATTCAAAGAAGGAACATCCTTTTCGCAAGTATCATGGTGCCCGCCACCACAGCAGCAAACAGCTTCCAACGGACGCTTTTCGCCAGCCAGCTCGGTGAAGTTAGGATACTGGTTGGTACCCAACAGAATCTCCTTACGCTTGGCCACAGCTTCGTGACGAGCCTTGTTGCTGGCATTCACAGCTTCCTGTACCTTGCCGGCCTTCACTGCTGCATAGAAACCACCTTCATCCTCAACAGCCAGGAACAAATCCCAAGCCTGCTTGGCAATGGACACTGTCAAGTTTTCAATATAATAGGAACCGGCAGCTGGATCAATCACTTTGTCGAAATGAGATTCTTCTTTCAGCAACAGCTGCTGGTTACGTGCCAAACGTTCAGAGAAATCATTCGGAGTCTCGTATGCCTTGTCGAAAGGAACCACCGTCATAGAATCAACACCTGCAAGAGCGGCACTCATTGCTTCAGTCTGCGTACGGAGCAGGTTCACATACGAATCAAAAACTGTCAGGTTGAAAGAAGATGTTTCAGCATGTATCTTCATCTGGGCAGCACACTTACAGTCGCCTTCGGCCAGATACGAATTCACGATATCGGCCCACAACATACGTCCAGCGCGGAACTTGGCAATTTCCAAGAAATAATTGGAGCTGATACCAAAATTGAACTTGATTTTTTTGGCAACCGTTGCAGCAGGAATGCCAGCTTCGGTCAGTTGATTCATATATTCATTACCCCATGCCAATGCGTATCCCAGTTCCTGATAAATATAAGCACCTGCATTGTTCAGAGTAAGCGCATTCACATTGATGACGCGATATTCGGGCAAAGCAGCCGTAGCGGCAATCAGTGCCTTGGCCGTATCTACCAAGCTACCTTTTTCCTTGCCCTTAACCAACATCTTGTTCAAATAGTCGAAGTTAATAGAACCATGCAACTTGTTCAGGTCATATCCCTTCTTCTGGAAATATTCTACCAACAAATTGGCCAAATCAACAACATGCCCTTGGCAAGTGGAAAAGTTCAACTCGACACATTCTGCACAAATACCTTCGAGCAACATTTCCAGATAAGCGGCATTCAGTTCCTTGGCCTTTACATGGAACGACAAAGAATCAATTCCTTTGTTCAGGATATCCAAGGCCTTGGCATTAGCTTCCTTCACATCGTCTACTCTGATTTCCTGACGTACCAGCCACTCATTGTTGTCTTTCTTGTTACCTCTCAAATAAGGGAATTCACCAGGAAGTGCATCCGTTGTCTTAAGTCCTTCAAGGTCTTCCTTACGGTAGAAAGGTTTCACTTTAAATCCTTCGTTTGTCTTCCAAACGAGTTTCTTCTCAAAATCAGCCCCCTTAAGGTCTGCTGTTACTTTTTCCATCCACTGCTCAGTGGTAACAGGAGAAAAGTCAGAGAAGAGTTTTTCTTTACTGTCTGCCATAGTTTATAAATTTAAAATAGATAAATACTATTCATCATTTTGTCGTCAATAGACATGCAAATATACTCAAATCAAATTAAAGACAATCCTTTTTAGTGAAATTTCATACCTACCACTAAACAAGTGTCAAGTCGACATTGCAAAATCGAAAAATTAAGAAAAAACTTTGGCTACAATTGTTGAATTAGCTAATTTTGCAGAATTGTTTTTCAACTACAAATAAAGATGTGTTAAGAATATTATGAATTGGTTAGAAAGCTTGTTATGGGACCCAGCTTCCGTAGCACATATTGTGTGCCTTTATGCCTTTGTCATTTCACTAGGTGTACTGCTGGGTAAAATCAAGTTCTTTGGAGTATCATTAGGAGTTACATTCGTACTCTTCGCGGGTATTCTGATGGGACATCTGGGATTTACAGGAGAAATTCACATTCTGCATTTCCTACGTGAATTCGGTCTTATTCTATTTGTATTCTGCATTGGTTTACAAGTGGGGCCGTCGTTCTTCTCGTCTTTCAAAAAAGGCGGTATGACATTAAATCTGCTTGCTGTCGGCATCGTTTTGCTGAATATTGCTGTTACATTGGCTATTTATTTTATAGCCAACGGCCGTGTGGACCTACCAATGATGATTGGTATATTATATGGTGCTGTAACCAATACACCAGGTCTCGGTGCTGCCCAAGAAGCCCTGAACCAGCTGAACTACACAGGTGAACCTATAGCTTTGGGTTATGCCTGCGCATATCCGCTCGGCGTCGTAGGTATCATCGGCTCCATTATTGCTATCCGTTACATCTTCCGTATTTCACTTTCCAAAGAAGATGAGCAAATTAAAGTACAAGACAATGATACGAAGCACAAGCCCCACAACATGCATTTGGAGGTACGCAATGAATCCATCAACGGAAAGACGCTGTTACAGGTAAAAGATTTCCTGGGACGTCCGTTTGTCTGCTCGCGTATCCGCCACGAAGGCCATGTCAGTATCCCCAATCATGAAACGGTATTTTATACTGGAGACCAACTGTTCATTGTTTGTTCTGAAGAAGATGCTGAAGCCATCACTGCTTTCATCGGTAAAGAAATTCAAGTAGACTGGGAAAAACAAGACATGCCGATGGTCTCCAGACGAATTTTGGTCACCAAATCAGAAATAAACGGAAAGAAATTAGGAAGTATGCACTTCCGTAGCATGTATGGTGTCAATGTAACCCGCGTAAATCGTTCTGGTATGGACTTGTTCGCTGATCCGAACCTAATTCTTCAGGTAGGTGACCGCGTTATGGTCGTAGGCCAGCAGGATGCTGTAGAACGGGTAGCTGGTGTATTGGGCAACCAGTTAAAGCGTCTGGATACTCCGAACATCGTCACAATCTTTGTCGGTATTTTCATGGGTATCGTATTGGGTAGTCTACCTATCGCTTTCCCAGGCATGCCTACTCCCGTAAAACTAGGTTTAGCTGGTGGACCGCTGGTAGTAGCCATCCTCATTGGGCGTTTTGGACACAAGTTAAAACTAGTAACCTATACCACAATGAGTGCCAATCTGATGTTACGCGAAATAGGTATTGTACTCTTCCTGGCAAGTGTAGGAATAGAGGCAGGTGAGCATTTTGTACAAACAGTGGTGCATGGAGACGGTTTATTGTATGTCGGTTACGGTTTCCTCATCACAGTTATTCCACTACTCATTATCGGTGCCATAGCGCGTCTTTATTTCAAAGTCAACTACTTCACTCTGATGGGTCTTATCGCCGGTAGTAATACAGATCCCCCTGCACTGGCCTATGCCAATCAAGTAGTATCGGGCAACGATGCACCTTCGGTTGGTTATTCTACCGTATACCCGCTGTCCATGTTCCTGCGTATCATTGCCGGTCAAATGATTCTGTTGGCCATGCTTTAGTATCTTCCTTGAGGAATATAAAAATATCAGGCGCAAATTGCACACTTCAAAAGGCTGTACAATCTGCGCCTGATTTATATTTTCAAACCGTATAACGAATATCCATCAACGGACAGTAATATCCAAATTCAGTTTCTTGCGCACAAACTCCTCTATGTAATCTACCGTACCGGCAATACCCAAAACAGACGAATCGATACACAGATGATAGGTAGCAGCAGCTCCCCACGTTTTATAACTATAATAATTGTAATATTCCGAACGCTTTTTATCCGCCTTTTCCATCATTTCCTCAGCCTCTTCCTTGGATATGCCGTGAATACGGCACAAACGTTCCATCCTATCTTCTGGCGTTGAAGATATAAATATATTGGCACAACGAGGATGATCACGCAAAATATAGTCAGCACAACGTCCCACAAAAAGGCACGACTTCTCATGAGCTAACCGACGAATAACATCACTTTGTACTTTAAACAATGAATCATTACTCAAACAATTGTTGGTCGGAATAGTTCCATCACCTATAAACGGGAAACGCATACCAAACAATCCGCCCATAATGCCTTGAGAAGGGCGTTCATCCGCTTTTTCAAAAAACTCACGGCACAATCCACTTTCTTCCGATGCCAACTGAATCAGCTCTTTATCATAAAAAGATATATTCAACCGATGAGCCAGACGTTCGCCTATCTCGCGCCCGCCGCTTCCCAACTGACGGCCAATATTCACTACAAAATATTCCATAAACCTTTATTATTAACACGTTTGCTGCAGGCAAATATAAAAAATCTCACGCAAACGAACGAACACATAGCAAAAAATGTTTCACACAGATAAAGACTGACGAGCCGCCGCTTTGTGAAATTTACGAAACTGCAACAACAACATGACTGCAGCAATAATACTAGCCAACAAATCGGACACAGGCATACTGATCCATACACCTAACGCGCCAAAGAAATGTGGTAGGATCAGCAGACATGGAAGCAGAATCAACAACTGACGAGACAGCGACAAGAAAATAGCCTTTCCAGCCATACCTATACTCTGAAAGAAATTGGCTGTTACCATCTGAAAACCTATTATAGGGAAAAACATAACGATAATGCGCAGTCCACGAGCCGACAAATCTATCAGTTCGGCGTCCGAAGTAAAGATACTCACAACCAGTCGCGGTACAGCCATACCTACAACAAAGCCAAAAGTTGTTACGACCGTAGCATATACAATGGTCAGTTTCAACACCTTGGTCACGCGCTGATAGAGTTGCGCTCCATAATTATAGCCGGCTATAGGCTGCATACCCTGATTCAATCCCATCACAATCATTACGACAATATATACCAGACGATTGACAATACCAAATGCACCGATAGCCAAATCGCCGCCATGACGTTTCAATCCCTGGTTAATCAGAATGACAATAAAACAGGCAGCCATATTCATCAGAAACGGTGACATGCCGATAGCCAACGAATCGACCACAATCTTGCGCTTCAAACGGAATATGCCACGATGAAAATGAAGCAATTCATTACGATTACTAAACAACTTGAACTGCCAAAGCAACGCTATAATCTGGGCCAATATCGTAGCAATGGCTGCACCACGGATACCCCACCCGAAGCCATAAATAAACAAAGGGTCGAGAATAGTATTGATAACAACCGTAGCTACTGTGGCATACATTGCTTTCTGCGGATGCCCAGAGGAACGCAGCACAGAATTCAATCCAAGGTACAAGTGCGTAACAGCATTGCCGATAAGAATAATTTCCATATAGTCACGTGCATAAGGCACTGTATCATCACTACCACCGAAAAAATAAAGAATGGGATCAAGAAATGGCATCACCACTAACGTAAAAGCAACACCTAGTAAAATATTCAGTACTAAAACATTACCCAATACGCGTTGAGCCGTATCATAATCCTTTTGGCCCAACTTGACCGACACCAGCGTGGAAGCCCCCACACCAACCAACGAACCGAAAGCCGCCGCAAGGTTCATCAACGGGAAAGTCAACGCCAGGCCCGAAATGGCCAATGGCCCTACACCATGGCCGATAAAGATACTGTCGACCATATTATACAAAGAAGAAGCCGTCATCGCAATGATTGCAGGAACGGCATACTGCATCAATAATTTTCCAATGTTTTCTGTACCCAACGCTGTGGGAGTATTCAATCCTGCCATATCTATTTCACCTAAACATTTTTACGGGTGCAAAGGTAGGCAAAAACAATGGAAATCCGATATAATTACACTATCTTTGCTCCCGATTGGACACCACATTATTCTATTATGGACGAACAAACCATCAACGAACAACATAACAGTATCATTGCTCTACTAAAAGGCAAACGCCTGAAAGAAGCACAAACCCAACTGACCTCCATGTTGGCAACCTGTCCCGACTGGACATTACATAATCGATTGGAACAAGCACAGACTTCTTATAACTACATGCTGCAATATATGAAGCAAGGCGTAGACGATCCTGAACGAGGCAAACTATATATAAAACTCCTAGCGGAGACATGGGCTATTGCTAACCAAGCACGACTAATATTGCTCGACGAAACATCTTCTGCCTATGGCTATTACCAGACATTACACTACAAGAATCGCCATACAGCTGTTCGTCTGGACGGATACCTGCATGCACTGGAAACATTTCAGGACGACGTGGCCGTATGTAAGCTAATTACCGACAACAACCAAAGCTTCAACCACCTGCAGAAACGCCATGAAGAAACAAACCAAAAGTTATTCCAATCCATTTGGGGTAATAGTGAATGGACGGCCGAAGAGGACACTCAAGCACAAGCATTCCTTTCTTCTAGTTTATTACGTTCCATTGATCTTTGTCTGGTTGTAAGCGCCGTAACCATGAGCCTTCAAGCTTGTTTTGACATTCGCAAGTGCCTGTGGCTACTCGAAGCCTGCCAACACAAAGAAACAATTGTGAGCCAACGGGCATTGACCGGCCTACTCCTGACTCTGAATACGTACCCTGACCAATGTCTGCTCTATCCAGAACTGAAATCACGCATCAACCTATCTGATGAAAACGGATGGCTAGGAAAAGAGCTAAACCGTATCAGCCTCCAATTACTGCAAAGTCAGGAAACAGAAAAAATAGACAAAAAAATGCGTGAAGAAATCATTCCTGAAATGATAAAGAATGTCAGCATGATCAAAGGAATGAAACTTGGGTTGGAAGAAACGGCAGACGAAAACGATCGTAATCCCGATTGGGAAAATACTTTCGAGAAATCAGGGTTAGGAGATAAGATTCGTGAAATGAACGAAATGCAGATGGAAGGTGCAGACATCTATATGAGTACATTTGCACAATTGAAATCAGGACCCTTCTTCGGCCAGTTATCCAATTGGTTCTATCCATTCGATCCGCTACATTCCAGCGTGTCGACCCTGTTCGGTCCGTCAGATACAGGTGAGAATGCAGTCTTGAATGTTATCCTACAATCAGGTTTCTTTTGCAATAGCGACAAATACTCACTCTGCTTCACCATGGCCCAATTACCTCCATCCCAACGCAACCTCATGTTACACCAGCTTACCCCTCAAGAATTGAATGAGATAATGGACAACGAGCAGGCCAAAATGATGAAACAGTATGCCGAACGCCCTGAAGTCATTAGCAACCAATATATACACGACCTATACCGTTTCTTCAAGCTAAACCCACGCCGACGTGAATTCGAAGACCCCTTTAAGGATGATTTCGCTTTCTATGACTTGCCTATCCTCAAAGGCATTCTGGATAAGCCAGAATTATTGACTGCTATAGCTGACTTCCACTTCCGTAAGGAACACTATTCTGAAGCCCTTGTGCTCTACAGACGACTAGAGGCTAAGAACAAAGCCCATGCAGACCTCTTTCAGAAAATTGGTTATTGCCTGCAGAAAGAAAAGAAATATGCAGAAGCCATCGAAGCCTATCGGAAGGCGGATATCCTGAAGCCTGACCATCTGTGGACCATACGTCACTTAGCCACCTGTTACCGACAAATACACAATTTCAGCATGGCCTTAGATTACTATCAGAAAGCGGAAGGCATACAGCCCGAAAACGCCAACATACTATTCTTTATTGGAAGTTGCCATGCCGAATTGGAAGAATACAAGGAAGCGTTGCAATATTTTTTTAAGATGGATTTTCTGGACAGCCATTCCATAAAAGCCTGGAGAGGGATCGCTTGGTGTTCTTTCATGACTGAAAAATATGAGCAAGCCGATAAATATTATCAGAAGCTACTACAAGAAAAACAAGTCCTTGCTACAGACTGGCTCAATGCAGGACACGTAGCATGGGTACAACACAAACCTGACGTTGCAGCCGAACGCTACGGAAAAGCAATCGCAATGTATGGAAGTAAAAGTGACTTTCTGGATTTGTTCAATAAAGACCGCGATATCCTTATCAGACATGGTATCCATGAAGAGGACATACCGCTAATGGCCGACATTGCCAATTAAAAACGTTGGTACATTAGTGTCCCGTTAAAATGGGACGAGTTAAACAATTAATCAAAAAGCCCCGGAATCAGGGGATCATTTAGATCTTTGACATCATTGAAATTAGTCTTGTCGAACA